>WIAG01000093.1 GCA_014055495.1 Nitrospira sp. CR1.2 | reverse complement strand
GTGTGCAACACGGCTAACTGTTCACCCTTTCGTTCATCCGGAACGCCTGTGACGGCACAGACCTGCATCTCTTCTCCTGAGGCGAGTTGCAGGGCTTCCTCCACGCGTCGATGCGGGACCATTTCACCGCCGATCTTGGAAAATCGTGAGAGCCGATCCGTGATGGTGAGGAATCCATCGTCGTCGAGCGTGGCGATGTCGCCGGTAATATACCAGCCGTCGCGAATCGCCTGGGCCGTCAAATCTTCCCGGCCGAGATAGCCATTCATCACGTTCGGCCCCTTCACGAGCAACATGCCGGCTGTGCCGGGTGGGAGCAGGGCAAAACTGTCGGGGTCGACGATGCGCACCGACACCCCGGGAAGCGGTTGCCCCACCGTTCCGCGCCGGGAGGTGGGCTGGAAGAATCCCGCCGCGCGGAAGTCCGGGCAATTGACTGCGATGACCGGGGCACATTCGGTTACGCCATACCCTTCGATCGGCCCGATCCCGAACCGGTCCTGGAAGGATTGGCAGAGGCGCAGGGGGAGTTTTTCCGCTCCGGTGAGGACGACCCGTAAGGTGCTGAATTGCTCAGGGGTGCAGCGGCGTTGGTAGAGCTGTAAGAACGTCGGCGTGCAGACCAGAAACGTCAGGCGGTGTTTGGCGCAGAGCTCGCCGATGGCCGTCACATCGAGTGGCGACGGATGGAAGACGGTGGCCGCTCCGTTGAGCGTGACGTACCAGAACACCAGATAGCCGAACGAATGAAACAGCGGGAGCACGCCCAGGATGCGATCGTGCCGATCCAACGGAAGCACCTGCGAGACTGCCTGCACGTTGGCATCGATGCTGAAATGGGTCAGCATGACGCCTTTCGGTTCTCCGGTGCTGCCGCTGCTGAAGATGATCGTGGCGAGGTTGTCCATCGTGACCCGCTTGGTCTGTCCGCAGGCCGATTCGAGAAGCCTGAGCGGGGCGAGCAGCGCGAGAAGTGCGGCAAGGGCTTTCTGTCGCGGCCCGATGGTGTTGCCGATGTCTTCCAGCCAGATGATGGTCGGGCCCTCGGGTAGGTCGATCTTCGCTTTCTCGATGAATGTGCGGCTCGTGACGATCGTGTGCAGCCTGGCCTGCCTCACGGCCGATTCCAGTCCCGCTTTGCCCACGGTGTAGTTGAGATTCACGCAGGTCCGGCCGGCCAGTGAAACGGCCACCGTGGTGAGCGCGCCGGCGACGGTCGGCGGCAGCAAGAGCCCCACATTAGGTTGGTCCGTCCAGTAAACGCGGAGTGCACGTGCGAGGGCGATGGCACCGATCAGGGCTTGGAGTGAGGATACGTGCGGCTTGTTCATATCGGCCATGGCCAACCTGAAGGGATGCCGGCGCATCGCGTGCACAAATGCCGCGTGCAGGGGGCGTCGGGTGGGTTTCCGCAGGTGCCAGGCCGCCTCGCCGAGCTCACGCACCAGCCGGCGGAGTTCGTGCGCGGGCGTGTCTGCACCGACCGGGGTGCCGAAGGATACGGTGACCGGATAGGGCAGGTGCTCCGGCCATTTGGTCACGAAGCGACCTCCGACAAAGCTGAAAATGCTGCCCCACACGCGATCCAGGTGTACCGGCACGACCGGCACGTCACGCCCCTTCACAATTCGCTCGAATCCGCGGCGGAACGGTAACAGATTCCCGGTGCGGGTGATCTGGCCTTCCGGAAAAATGCAGACGAGATCGCCGGCATCGAGTGCGTGGCCCGCATCACGCAGGGCGCGCAGGATGACGCGAGGGCCGCCCTCGGACGAGATTGGAATCACCTGCAAGGCCTTCATGAACGGCTTGAAGATCGGATGGTTCACGTATTGGGCGTCGACGACGAATCGGATGGGGCGATCCAGGCTGGCGATCAGCAGAAAGCCGTCGATGAACGAGATGTGATTCGGCACGAGTAACGCGCCGCCGGTGACGGGGACATGCGACGGCCCGACGATGCGAAGCCGGTAGAGGGTATGCGTCAGCAGGACGAGGACTAACCGCAGGAAGGTGTCGGGCATGAGCCACATCGCCCAGGCCGTTCCGACCGTGGTGCCCAGTGCCGTCGCCAGGAAAATACCGACGGTCGAGAGGCCTGTGTTGGCCAGCACGCCGGCGCTCAACGAGCCAAGAAGAATGCCGGTGAAGACACAGATGTTTTCCAGGGCGATGACCGACCCTCGCCGATCGTGGGGCGCGCGCCATTGCACCAGGGCATTGATGGGAATGAAGATCAAAGCACTGGAAATACCCAGGGCCATCATCAACACGAGGGTGCCGCTGAACGCAGGAGTCGCCCAGCCAAGCACCAGCAGGAATGTCGCGACTCCGGCTGCGCCCAGCGGGACCAGGCCATATTCCACGCGGGAGCGGGAGAGTCGACTGACGACGAGGGCACCCAGCCCGATACCCACGGAGATCAACGCCGAGGGAACGGTGGCCAGGGCATCCGAGAGGCCCAACACCGCCTTCGCATAGACCAGCACGTTTTGGACGACAAGGCTGGCGATGGTCCAGAAAAACACCGCGCCGATAATGGCCAACCGTAAGAGCCGATCGGCCTGTAGCGCAGAGAGTGCTCCACGCAGGGTGTCGAACAGGCCGCCTGCGGCGCGCGCTGCGGGAACCGGCGGAACCGTCCATGCCGACACGAAACCGGCCAGGGCGAGGAGGGTCAAGGCGAGGGGCGCAAGCCAGGCTCGGTTGCCGGCGCCCGCCAGCAGAAATCCTCCGGCTGTGGTGCCCGTCAAAATCGCCAGGAAGGTGAATAGCTCCAGCAGGCTATTGCCGCGGGCGAGGTGTTCGTGGGGAAGCAATTCGGGAAGAATGCCGTACTTGGCAGGGCTGAAGATCGCACTATGGATTCCCATGCAGGCGAGCACCACGAGTGCCCAAGCGCCTCCGGTGGGATGAGAGAACAGGGCGAGGGCTGCACCGGCCATCAGCACCACTTCCACCGCTTTCATCGTAATGATGACGGTGCGCTTGCTGAGCCGATCCGCAAAAAATCCGGCGACGAAAGAGGTCAGGACCAGCGGGAGGGTGAAGACCACCATCGCAAGGGTGGTTTGGGTCTGTGATGCCGTTTCGAGGTCCTGTTCGGGCGTGAGGGCCGCCGTTGCCGACCGAATCCCCAGAAGGGCGACCATGAATTTCCAGGCGTTGTCGTTAAAGGCCCCGCAGAACTGCGTGAAGAGCAGGCCGCGCAATGGGTGTGGGGAGCGTTGTGAGGAATCCGGCTGCGGGTCGATAGGGGGCCTCCTGTCATTCAAATGGTGAATGGTGGCGTTGCCTGTTGCGCTTCAGTCTGCCGAAACGGCCTGAATGATGCAATTCATGATCATACCCCGCATTATTCATGACGGTTCGTCGCGAAAGCGCCGAGTCACGTGGCGAGACCGGCTCGCGAAGCCGGGAGGACCCGACGCGTACTCGTGCAGTACGGTGAGGGTCCAAGGGGCGATCCCGCCGGCCGAAGGCCCGTCGTAGCCGTGAGTCGGCGATTGCAGCAGAAGTGCTCATGAACAATGCGGGTTAAAACGGATCAGGCGCCTCCACCGGCAATCCTTCGAGGGCCATGATGCGGAGGGCGTTCGTCGTCGGGCAGGGCCCTGGTTTGAGCCGGTAATCGAACTGCAAGGCGCCCTGGGCGACCGTTTCCTGAAAGTGCACATTGGTGACGGTGGGGAGCTGTCGCTGCAATTCGGAGAGTTCCAGGTCGTGAGTCGTGACCAGGCCAAGACCGTTTCCTCCTGCGAGGGCCGTGATAAGGGCTCGCCCGCCGATCAGCCGCTCGCGGTTATTGGTGCCTTTGAAGACTTCATCGATCAGCCAGAGCACCGGGGGAGCCTGCTCGTTCCGCGTGTCGTCCAGGATCATCTTCAGGCGCTTGACCTCGGCATAAAAAAACGAGAGGCCGCCGTCGAGCGAGTCGTCGACACGGATGCAGCTGCCGATGCGGACCGGCGACCAATTGAAGGAGGTCGCGCACACCGGACCCCCCGCCTGTGCCAGGCAGGTGTTGATCCCGATAGTGCGGAGAAACGTGCTCTTTCCGGACATGTTGGAGCCGGTCACGAGAAAGATACAGCCCCGGCCTGTGAAGCGGATGTCATTGGCGACACGCACGGCTGATGGGATGAGCGGATGCGCCAGGCCCTCGGCAGCGAACATCGGCTCGTCACCGCCTCGTTGTCCATCACGGCCTGGTTCGAGCAAGGTCGGCCAGAGGTACTCTGGGTGGAGATGAGCGAAGGTGGCGAGGGATGCGGCCGCATCCAGTTCGGCCAGCAATTCGAACCAACCCGGTGCAATGGCGGCGATTCGATCCTGCAGTTGCTGGAGCCGATAGGTGTGGTAGAGGTCCCAGGGGCCGACGGCATTGATGATGTAATGCACGAGCGGGTGGGCGCGCACACTGAGCCGGTTCATGACGGAGGCCGCTTGTTTCAGCGAGCGCGAGGGACGGCGTTGCTGCTCCAGAATCGGTCGGCAGAGCCGGGCCAGGTGGGGAGTGAGCCGGTAGGATCGCCGCTCCAGGTAGCCGAGTACCGCGCTGAGTCGCTCTAGTTGGAGATGGAGGGATTGGGCATGGTCGAAAATTTCCTCTGACCGGCTGCGCACCGAAAGAAAGAGCAACGCGTAGAGGCCGAACGAGAGCATCCAATAGTGGCCGAGCCCGTATAGAAGGTCTGCGAGCAGCAGCAGGCCTGTCGTGAGGGTCAGCGCGGTTTCGGTCGCCAACATGGGGATGAGCCCGAAATCGTCCACCCGCTTCTGCAGAACAGACAGGAGGCGTCGGCCATCGATATCGGCGTCCTCCACGGCTTGCGCTTCCAGGACCAGGCGATTCCGGAGCAGCGCCAGGGGCGTCAGTTCGCATATGAGCGCTTGTCGGCTGCGCCACGGTGCGGTGGGAGGCGGTTGATCCAGGAGCCACGAGGTCAGGCGTTGCCGGCCCTGTGACGAAATGGTGTCGTCGATCAGATGAAGGAGCGAATGCGGGCCTGCGAGGTCGAGGTCTCTGGCATATCCATGACGTTCCGGTACTGCGATGGGGCGAAGCGGAATCTCAGACCAGGTCAGGCGCATGCGGGCGAGATGGACCCGTTTGATGCCCTGCCAGCGGTGGAGTCGATGCAAGCGGTCTTCCAGCCTGTTATGATGCCAAGCCACAGTCAGAAAAAGAACGACGCTGAACACCAGCGCCAGGTTGCCGGAAATCGTCCATCCCATTTTATGCGGAATGATCGAACCGAACAGCCCGAAGGCGAAAATGGCCAGGCGTCCGGTGGTGAATCGCGCGCTGGTACGTCGTCCCCTGTCGTCCAGCCGCGCGACGCGACGGAGCCCGCGCAAGAGGCTTGCCTCGCGGGTAGAGCAGGATGGTGTGTGTGAGACTAAAACCGGCTGCACAATAGTGCTGACGATACTGGGAGTCTGAGATGACGTCAACCTCGAAGACAGATCATGTTTTGACGGACCACGCCGGTTCGGGTCAGATGCAGGACTGGGTACAAGTCGATGTACGGACGTCGATTGATGCTGGTGAACTCCTGGGGGTGTTAAACGATCCGGCCGTCACCGGCGCCTGGCAGGAAGGTGAACAGATGCATCTCTACTGGCCGGGGCATTGCTGCGGGCCGGATACTTGGCAAGGGTTGAAGCAGGCGTTGGTGCAGCTCGGACAGGTGGACCCGGAACAGGCCATCACCATCAATCGGCTGCCGAATGAGGATTGGAATGCCCAGTGGTCGCGCTTAGTGGAGCCGATCAGAATCGGACGGGTGATCATCAGACCGAGTTGGAAGGACGTCCCGCTGCAGACGGGTGACATCGAACTAGTGATCGATCCCAAACAGGCGTTCGGAACGGGACATCATGCGACGACGCACCTCTTGATCGAGTGGCTCCAGCACTGCGTGACGCCGACCGACCGGGTGCTGGATGTGGGCACCGGCAGCGGCGTGCTGGCGATGGTGGCGTTGCGGCTTGGCGCGGAGACGGCAGTGGGGGAAGATGTTGACCCGGTGGCCATCGACTGCGCGCGCGACTATGCCCAGACCAACGGATTTGATGGGCAATTGACGCTCGTCGTGCGTGATGCGCAGGCGGCGCGCGCACAGGACTGGTTTAATCCCACGCTGGTTCTGGCGAATTTAGATCGGCAGACGCTGCTGCTGGCCGCGGACAGTGTATGTGCGTATGCCTCCGGCGGCGCGCGGTTGTTGCTGTCCGGCCTACTGGTCGATCAACGAGCCGAGATTGAAGCCGCCTACGCCGCGCGCGGGGTCTATGTGAAGGCGGTGCGGGAACGTGAAGGGTGGCTCGCATTGGAGGCTACGGGGATGGAATCCTGTGAGGGGGGTCTGTGCTCCTGACGCGATGATGACGCGCCCATCTCCTGCGCACATCCATCAGGTGAGTCTGTCCGATGGCGGCCTGCCGAAGTTGGCTGTCACCATGGCGCTGGTCACCGCTCGCGGATTGGCCGGTGACCGTCAGCGGAACCGGAAGTATCACGGCGGGGTCGATCGGGCGATCTGTCTCTATTCGCTGGAGGTGATCGAGGCCTTGCGGGAGGAAGGCCATTCGATCGCGCCAGGTTCCTGCGGAGAGAATTTGACCCTGGCGGGACTCGCGTGGTCGCGGATGAAACCGGGAGATCGCCTCACGATCGGTGGAACGGTGCAGTTGGAGATCACGAGTTATACCACCCCCTGCCGACAGAACGGGCAGTGGTTCAAGGACGGAGACTATGGGCGGATCAGTCAGGATCGGCACCCGGGGTGGAGCAGGCTCTACGCGAGAGTGCTTCGGGAGGGGACGGTCAGTCAGGGGGACGCGGTTCTCGTAGAGTGGCTGGATAGGGAGTGAACGGACATGATCGTTGATCTGTAGGGAGCATGACATGAAGCGAACGTTGGAACAGGAGCTGATGGAGGATGTTGCGCAGGCCCGTGCCTACGCGCAGGCGGATTTTGCTGAGGAGAATCAGGGGTTCGTGGACCTCTTTCGCGACTATTTTCCTGATTGGCGCTCCGGCCATGTGGTAGATCTGGGTTGCGGGCCTGGCGATATCCCCATCCGCTTCCTTCGTGCCTACCCTGAAGCGCGGGTCACGGCGGTGGATGCCAGTCGCCCCATGCTTGATCTGGCGGCTGAGGCAATTGCCGGAGCCGAGCTGGCCGGTCGCATCACGCTTCGGTGCGAACGCTTCCAAACGTTTGTGTTGTCGGAACAGGCTGATGTCCTGTTGTCGAATAGCCTTCTGCATCATGTTCCGAATCCGTTGCAGTTCTGGTTCCGCCTCAAACAGTTGGCGAAGCCCGGCGCTTGCATCCTGGTGATGGATTTACTGCGTCCCGACTCGCCGGAGACGGCTCAGGCGCTGGTGGAACAGTATGCGGCCAAGGAAGATCCCATTCTTAAACGGGACTTCTATCATTCCTTGCTGGCCGCGTTCACCGAGGATGAAGTGGCGGCGCAATTGGCGGAAATGAATCTTTCCCGGTTGCTCATCGATGTCCCCGACGACCGGCACTGGGTCGTCGGCGGCACCATACTCTGATGAGGTTGTCTATGTCGGCCCACGATGTCGGGTTTGCGTGATGCCCTCTCTCCCCCCGCTGGGCATGCGTGCTGGCGGGCTCGCCATGGGTCTCTGCAAAGCCTTGCCGGTCTTGATGGTGCTAAGCATCTGCCTGTTCGTCAGCGATTCGGTTCATGCGCAGTTGGATCGTTTGCGCAAACATCAGGTTCCCCAACCCGCGGCCGTTTCGGAGACACCCGCGATCGTGATCCCGGAGGGCGAGTTTCTCATGGGCGCTGCGGGAGCGGATGCGCTTGAGGACGAGAAACCGCAGCACCCTGTCTGGCTCGATCGGTTCGATATCGATCTCCATGAGGTGACGACGGCACAATACGCCGATTTCCTGGCCCACGAGCAGCGGACGGCGCCGTGGCAATGGGAGGCGGTAGATTTGCCGCAACATCACGATCGCCCGGTCATCGGAGTGAGCTGGTTCGATGCGGACGCCTATTGCCGGTGGCGGGGGAGGCGATTGCCCACGGAAGCCGAATGGGAGAAGGCCGCACGGGGCACCGATGCGCGGGCCTACCCCTGGGGGAACCAGGCGCCTCGACAGGAATGGGCCAACTTCGGCCTCGGTGCCAGATTCAGCTATCCTCAGGTGCTGGCCCAGGTTCATAGGTACGAACAGGGGCGAAGCCCCTACGGGCTCTATCAGATGGCAGGTAATGCCGGGGAGTGGGTAGCCGATTGGTACGGAACGAACTATTACGAGATCAGTCCCAGAAAGAATCCTGGGGGGCCGGTTTCCGGGTCGTTCCGTGTGGTACGAGGAGGGTCGTGGTCGGACCTGCCGAAGTATCTGCTGACGTATGGGCGGTTTAGGCTGCCGCCGGAGACGCGCAATAGTTATACGGGATTTCGGTGTGCCGGAACGGTCGGCCCAGCCCCATGACCGTGAGCCGGGCACTCCCGCCCTCCGGCTCACGGGGTCTCGCCCAGGCTAGAACAGACTCTTGCTCACTTCCGCAGACTTTGCACTCTCATTCCCGGACTTGTCGAAGGCCGACACGGCAAAGAAGTAGGTTGTGCCGGTCGGTAGGTTCGCAATTGTGAAGCTGGTGCGGTTGCTGACTTCGAACGGCCCCACGAATCCATAACTTCCCGACCTCGTTCCGACATAGATCCGGTAACCGGCCAAATCCGATTCGGTGTTGGCATTCCAACTCACCGTGGCGCTCGCGGTCTTGGGACTCGATGTCGAGGCCGATGCCGATGGAGTTGTCTGCCCCGGTGTCGGGACAGGTGTCGGCGGAGGGGGCGGAGGAGTTGAGACGGTGGGCTGAGAGGGCTTATTCGGCGTGGCCGAGGTAGTCTGCCCTCCGGTTACCGTGAAGGTGATGGGAATACGCAGGGTATTCGAGAAGTTGTTGGGACCCGATTCTACAATGTACACCACGGCTGTATACGTTCCGGCGGCAAGGCCGGCCGGTTGGGCGGTGATCACAATCTGATCTGTTTCAGAGGTGATGGTTTGGGTGCTGCCGTAGGGCGGATTCATCCATAACCATGGTTGGCTTGCGCTCAGCGAGTACGCGTGTTGGGCCGTTCCGGCCTTCCGCAAGGTTAAGGTTCCGACCGCGTTCGTGCTGCTCAGGCTCAGGGTTGCCGGCGTGACCTGGATCGGTCCGTTGCTGACAGGGGCCGGCGCCGGAGGCGGCGGTGTGGCCGGGGCTGGTGGTGCCGGTGGAGGCGGAACCACGACGGGAGTCGGCGGCGGGGGCGGCGTCAGAGCCACGGGTTTAGGTGTCGGCGTGACTGCTGCCGGGGGAGACGGCGGAGCAGGGGGCGTCGGCGGACCTGCCTTCACCGGAATGGCCGTGACCGTCAGGGTGACCGGGATACGGAGCATGTTCCTGAAGTTATTCGGCCCGGACTCGACAATGTAGATCACCGCGGAATGAGTCCCGGCCGGAAGATTGCCGGTCTGGACGGTGATCACCAATTGGTCTGTCTCAGTCGTGATGGTCTGGGTGCTGCCGTACGGCGGGTTCATCCACACCCAGGACTGGTTTGTGCTGAGCGAATAGCTGTGCTGATCCGTTCCCCCCTTGCGCAAGGCCAGGGCCCCGACGGCGGTTTGCCCCTTGGCGGCTGTCAACGTCAAGGCCACTGGGCTCGTCACAATACCGGATGTCGGCACAACGGTCGGGGGCGGTAGTGCCGGGGCAG
>WIAG01000017.1 GCA_014055495.1 Nitrospira sp. CR1.2 | reverse complement strand
GACTCGACAGAGCTGATGTGGTATTCCCTACGGCATGCCGACGGTACATCCGACCCGGTGTCCGGAGGCACGTTCGTCCTGGCCGACGGCCGGACGCAACCACTGCGGCTCCAGGATCTGACCATTGTGCCCCGCTCGCATTGGACCAGTACACGATCCGGGGGGCGGTACCCGCAGCGCTGGCGGCTCAGGGCCCCGTCGCTCGGCCTAGACCTGGAGGTGGCCTCATTGCTCGCCGATCAGGAACTCGATACGGCCCGCAGCACGCGTGTCACCTACTGGGAAGGGGCGGTGGCTGCCTCGGGCCAGGCACGCGGAAAAGCCGTCACCGGAAATGGATATGTCGAAATGACCGGTTATGCCGAGCGGGTGACGCCCAAATTGTGACCCGCCGCCACCGGACAACCATGTCTCACCTTGACTCAGTCGCGACGCTATGGTTAGGTCTTCGGCCACTGTGATGTCCTTCTGGCCCACTCGACTCATGACCCTGCTCCGGCAATCCGTCTGGCTCGTCGGTCTCTTTCTATTGGCCTGCGGTTCGCGTGAATCCGCCGTGGTGTCGATTGCGCTCCATCCGTCCAACCCGAACATCGTCTACGTGGCCACGAACGATGCCGTGCATAAGACGCGGGACGGCGGGGCGACGTGGGAGCAATTTCCCGCATTCACGGCCCGCCGCGTCACCACACTCGCGATCGACCCGAAACTTCCCGCCACCGTGTATGCCGGCACCATGGGCGACGCCATCTACAAAAGTCCCGACGGGGGCCAGCACTGGCTCCCGCACAATGTCGGACTCAAGGAACATGTCTCGTTCATCAATGAGATCATCTTTCATCCCGACAACACCGAACTGATCTACCTCGCCACCACCGTCGGCGCCTTCATCTCTAAGAACGGAGGTCGGGAATGGGAGGAACGCATGGCGGGCATGAAGGAAGTACACATCGTCACCTGCATCACCATGGACCACCAGCATCCTCGCATCCTGTACGCGGGCACGACCGGCGGCACGTATCGCAGCGAAGACGGCGGCTCCTCCTGGCAGAAAAAAAATCAGGGTCTCATTCCCGATGACGTGTTGAATGCGGCCATGGCGCTTGGAGTCAATGTGATGGCCGTTGATCCCCAGAAGTCCGAGATCGTCTACGCCGCCACGACCAAGGGCCTCTTTCGATCCACCAATCGCGGCGAGTATTGGGAGCAGATCGGGCAAGGACTGTCGAATCAATTCATCAGCACGCTCGCGCTGCATCCGACCGACCCCGATATTCTGTACGTCGGCGGTCCCGACGGGATACGGAAGACCCTCGACGGCGGGAAAACCTGGCAGGCGCAGAATCAAGGGTTGACGACGCTGAACATTCGTACCATCAGCATCAGCGCGAGTGATCCCCAGTTGCTGTACCTCGGCACCAATGGAAGCGGACTCTACCGCTCCACCGATGGCGGACAGAACTGGGCTCCGCTCCCGCTGACCGGTCTCGACCACACACCACCCAGGGTCTAACAGGGTCCGGAAGGATCAGGCATGCCGACGCTGCTGCTCATTCGCCATGGAGAAACCGACTGGAATCGATCCGGTCGGGTCATGGGCGATCAGCCGATTCCCTTGAACCACACCGGTGAACAGCAGGCCCGTGCCTGCGCCGACATGCTGGTCCAGACCCCGGTCGCCGGCATCTTCACGAGCCCCGTCTTACGCGCGGTACAAACGGCCGACATCCTCAGCCGGGCGCAGGCCACCAGGCCCCAACATCTGGCCGGGTTGCGTGAGATCGGCGTCGGCGACTGGATCAATCGATATTGGCAGGATTTTGCTGAAGACCCGGCCAAGCGGGACTGGTATACACACCCGGATCGGGCCCGCCCAGCCGGTGGTGAAACGCTGCAAGAAGTGCAGCAACGGGCGGTGGAGGCCCTCGAACAGGCGCTACAGGCCGCGCACGAAGCGACCTATCTCGTGGTGTCCCACGGCGACGTCATTCGGGCGCTGCTCGCCCATTACCTCCGGCTCAACCTGACTGCCCTCCGCCATGCGCGTATCGACCACGCGGGGGTGAGCGGGGTGGAATTGACCCACGCCGCCGCTCATCTGCTGTTTCTGAACCATCGCCCCGGCGTGGGCAGGCTGGCCTGAGCAATACACGCCGCGCTTAACCCGCATTATTCATCAGCGCTTCTGCTGCAATCGCCGATTCACTGCTGCGACGGGCCTTCGGCCGGCGGGCTCGCCACGTGATTCGGCAATTTCGCGACGAACCGTCATGAATAATGCGGGTTAATGAGCTGCCGCGCCTTCTGCACCTTTTCCGTAGTACCGACTGCCATAGCGCTTCAATTCATCGGACATGGCCGCCCATTCCTCAGCCGACAACAACGACTTCATCTTGAACCGCAACCCAAGAATCCTGGCGGCCGAGCGCATACGGTTCGTGTTGAGCTCATCGAGGATCTTCGTAAACTCCTCAGGCGAGGCGGAATAGCTGGCATTCAACTCATAGAGTGCACGATGTGATTGACGGTGTTGTTCCCGAGCAGACTTAATCTCGGTGATCATGTCCCCCATCACCACGTTGACCTGCTTGGCGGTTTCGGGATTCTTCACGTGTTTTTCAATCAGACCGCTCACATCCTGCGTCGCTTTGCTCCAGTAATAGTCGCCCTTTCCACGTTCATAACTCCCGTGGTGGTGGGAACAGCCGGTCACCCCGGCCGCGAGGATTCCGACAAGCACCAGCAACGATCGATACCACATGACACCCTCCATGATAAAAATGTGATTCATCGGGAAAACGCGTTGCGCAACCGCCTACCTCTCCCGTAAGCTCCCCCCTGAGGCTTGGGCAGAGGCGAGGAGGACCGCATGGGCGAGGATACAGGGCGCCAATTGGGACCAGGGTCAATCGAGTCACTCCGGGAGGAATTCCGGGGACACCTCACCCTTTTTTACAGCCGTCTCAAGCTGGCGGCCCCTTATGATAGTGTCGAAAAGGCCCTGGGAACCTTGACCAAAACACTCACATCTCTGCCGCCCGAGGAGTTGCATCGAGTGGCCTCGGACAGGTCACAGCGATGGACCCTTTTTCGAGCGGCCTTCGTCGATTCGGGCCTGAATTTGAAACACCGCGGCATCATCGCCGGCCTGGCCCAATCGGGCACTCCGTTGGACCTGCCTGAAGACTTCGAGCATCTCCTGAGCCTGTACCGGCGTCCATCGTAACCCATCTGCGAGTGACAGGCCCGCGCCCTCACCTCATCTCTGCACCGCGCCATCGGCTACGCGGCACGCTCCTGTTCCACAACAATCGCTTTCAGCTCCTCATACACGAGCATCAGCCGCGTATTCTCAATGCGATAGGCCACCGTGACCGTCAACAGTCCGAAAGCCACCACAATGAGCCCGACTCCCGTCACCCCGATTCCCAGCAACACACTACCTAACGAGTCGAGTTCGCCCTGAAGCAGATAGGTAATGAGGAAGCCCACTGTCCCGAATCCCACGAGACTGAACCAGAGAAACGTGAGGATCGACGAAGACCAGGGCACGCGCTTGGTGCAGATCAGCCGAAGCCCCTCCCCGTCGGACACCAGTTCGATGGATCCTTTCAACGGCCACGCGGTGCGGAAGCGCATCGAGAACAGGCGATGGGTCGGCCTAACGACCATGCGCCCCACCTCGGGAAAGACCCGGGCGACCCCGTGCGGCAAACTGACAAATCCATTCGCGTCGAACGCGCGCAGCAGCTTCGACAATGTGAGCGCGGGAAACCGATCCTGCACTTGCCCGATTCCATACCCATATCGACCGGCATCCGAGGAAAGTCGGGTGTAGTACATCCAATCACCGACGAGCAGGCCGATGAACAACACAATGGCAAACGCCCCGGCTAAGATCATTCGCGAAACTTCCCATAGGGCTTCCCGGAGAATCAAGCCCGGACAACCGGTGCAGACGCCCAAACACCTCAGGAACCTGTTGACTCCCCAGGAGCGCTTTGGCTACATTAAGCCCGTTCTTATCCGGCGGGTGAGGACGAGTCATCCGGATCGCAGTCCCGCCTTCATAGATTTTTTCCACGCCACACTGCTCGCTTCCGTCACTGCCGCACTGCGGAGTGTGCGGCCCGATGGGTGTGAGCTTGCGGAGGGACGATGGATATCGCCAAAGTCGAGCGAGTGTATACCAGTTATTCCGGCGTCTACGATCATATTTTTGGGAAAATTTTCCACGAGTCGCGCGAAGCTTGTGTGCGCAACCTGAGGATCCGACCGGAAGAAAATATTCTCGAAGTCGGCGTTGGAACGGGGATCGCCCTCGAATACTATCCGAAGAACTGCAACATCACCGGCATCGACCTCTCCTCCGGCATGCTCGCCAAAGCCAGGCAGCGGCAATCGCATTACCATCTGGATCACGTGCGTCTCATGCTGATGGATGCCGGGAAAATGGAATTCCCCGACAATACTTTCGACACCGTCATGGCGGCCTATGTCGTGACCGCCGTCCCGGACTACCGGAAAGTCGTCAACGAAATGATCCGCGTGTGTAAACCCGGCGGCCGCATCATCATGTTGAACCACTTCAGCAACGGGAACAAGCTGATCGCCGCTGTTGAAAAGGTCATCTCTCCGCTCTGTAAGCACATCGGCTTCCGTACCGACCTGTCCTTGAACACCGTCTTGGAAGGCACCAACCTGCACGTGACCAGAAAAGAGAAAGTCAATCCGATGAAGTTCTGGCACCTGGTCGAGTGCGTCAACCGGAAGGGCAGCGTCAATGGAAACGGTTCGGTCGGTGTGAACGGAAATGGAAACGGGAAGCACGGCCACGTCAGCTAAGAGCCCGCGTCCCCTCTCGCTATTCCCAACGGGCTCCCATTCCTCCCATTGCGCGTCCCGCTATCTCCCCTCTCCCGGCGGCAACAATGCTCCCCCGGTGAGACTGGTGCCCCTATACGCACTCGTCACCACGTGGGCAACCATGCTGAACAATCGGTGACCGGCGCGGCCCACGGCTCTGCGAGACTGTACCAAGATCCCAAATCCCCCGCCATCGATCGGCCCATAGGTTTGCACATCAAGTGCGGCAACCGGCCCCGCACATCCCTGGACGCTTGCCGTCACCAACTCCCCTTCCCAACAAATCCCGCGCGGACGGTGCTCCCGGCGCGCCGCCGCTCTCCAGACACAGGGTATGCCGACCTGATCGAGTTGATTCAGCAGCCAGTTGATGCTGGGGACTTCGCCGCAATCGGCTTGAAACACCCATTGCTCGACCAATTCTTCCCGCTCCGTCCCTCCATGCGGCAGCGAGACCTCTTCAAACGAGGCCTCCTCGCATACGACATAGAGGTCTCCGTGGGGATCAAACCAGAATCGCACCTTCCCTTCTTTGAATTCCACCTGGATCCCACCCACTATCGCCCAGTCTCCGCCATCCTGCTCAAACAGGGAGAGATCAGACACCGCGTGCATGGATAATTTGGCTACCCTGAGGACTCCGCGTACGGAATACCTGATGAGCACCGTCACCATGCTTTCGACCGTCACGTCGCGGCCGGACTCCTCATCGAACATCCGCCGCTTTGCGACATGGACGTCTGTAATCTGCCCACCACGAAACCCTTGGGTGTGCGTGAGCAACCAGCGGAGATCATCGGCAGTAGTGATCTTATGGGTCATAGGAGCCGACATCGTGAGATGGGCGGGGCATACCCTGCCGCCATCACATGACTGTATCACGCCGGAGTTGAATCTGAGAGACAAGAAGCCAGGCGATCGCGGGACATGTCGTACTGACACTAGCCCGCATGATTCATGACGGTTCGTCGCGAAACCGACGCGTGGATCCGCGAGGGCCCGAGGGGTACTCGTGCAGTACGTCGAGAGGCGCACGGCGCGATGAAGAAAGAGCGCCACGTTTGTGCGCGCCGCCGAGTCGGTGAGGCGGCCGGACCGAAGCGGCAAGCCCGTCGGCCGAAGGCTCGTTGCAGCAGCGGATCGGCGATGAAGCAGAAGCGGTCATGAATCATGCGGACTAGAAGAGGGCCTGCTGCTGCCTGGCCTCTGCCAACTGCCGCTCCAGTTCCTCTACCCGCTCTTGCAGCCGCTGGTTGTCAAGGCGGAGAAGATCCAGACGATCCAACAACTGTTCACGTTGGATATTCGTCCACTTCAGCGTGCGCCTCAACCCGGCCAGCTCAAGCTGTGCCTGCTGTCCGTCTTCGACCACGGAACCCATGCGTACGCCTCAGTCGATCGCCATCAGGAGTGATAGGGCAGATCGTAGCGCACTCTTGAGCGGTTGCAGAGCAATTAGTGATTTGCCGACAGGACGCGACCGGGAGGCAGGCGATGGCTCATCAGCAGAGACGGGCGCTTCTCGTCAAGGGTTACCGTTGTGTGGCTCTGAGAGGGAGCACGGAGGTTCGGCGACCATCGCTGGACTCCCAGCGATAGTCGATCAGGACGCCGCTGGCCTCCCACCCGGGAGGACACAGATTACCTGTTCCGTAGTAATCGGCATCCAGGACCGGCAAGGGGGCGACGTTCTTGATCCAATCTTGGGCCTGCCCGTTGGATTCGATGTAGGACTGAAAAAAGTATGCTCCGCCGGTCAATGGCAATTCCGGCACAATAAAATCGACGTATCCGGCTCCCTTCAACGTCAGAGGCGTCGGATCCACGATATCGGTCGACAACACAAACAGATCTTCCCCTTTGCGACCATTGACGGAAATACTCACGCGACAGTTTCGAAAGTCTTTCTGGTCGGCACAACGATAGTGCATGCGAATGATGAGGTCGCGGCCCGTAATTGCTGCGGCAACCGCATGTCGCTCACTGTCCATCAATTCAATTTTTGTAAGAAGGATTTCTCCGAGTCCGACCCGATCCTCCCGATCCTCGATGGCGGTACTGGCGTGACTGCGAATGGCGTCGGCGTAGCCCTCCACCACGGTATGCGTCTTACCCATTCTCCCAATCCGCCCCTTCTCCAGGAGAATCGCCCGCTCGCACAGTCCCTCGATAATCGTCATATTGTGGCTGACGATCAGGACGGTGCGGCCGCTTCGGCTGACTTCCTCCATCTTCCCCAGACACTTCTGCTGAAAACTGGTGTCACCCACCGCCAGCACCTCGTCCACAATCAAGATTTCCGGTTCGAGATGCGCAGCCACGGCAAACGCCAACCGTACATACATGCCGCTCGAATATCGCTTGACCGGGGTATCGATGAACCGCTCCACACCGGAGAAGGCCACGATCTCATCGAACTTTTTCCGAACCTCCTGCCGCCGCATCCCCAACATCGCCGCGTTCAAAAAGATGTTCTCCCGCCCCGTCAGTTCGGAATGGAACCCCGTTCCAACTTCCAGCAACGAACTCACCCGCCCGTAAATATCGGCCGTGCCTTTTGTGGGCTGCGTGATTCGCGAGAGAATCTTGAGCAGCGTACTTTTCCCGGCGCCGTTATGTCCGATGATGCCAAGCACTTCCCCGTGCTGGACCTCAAAGGAAATGTCGTTCACGGCCCAGAAGGAGGGATCAGACTCGGACTGATCTGCGCCCAAACGGGTCAGGGACTTCAGGCGATGCATCACGTGATCGCGGAGCGTATTATGCTGCACCCCGGCCCCCAGCCGGTAGTGCTTCGACAAACCCTCTGCTCGAATTGCAACACTGGCCATTTAAATCACATCCGCAAAGGTGCGTTCCATCGAACGGAAATAGATCAGCCCGCCCGCAAGAGTGACCGCAACAATGATCAAACTCGGAAGGAACATGGAGAAGTCCACCTGGAACCCGGGAATCAGCGCCCATCGAAATCCTTCAACCACGCTGACGACCGGATTCAGCGCATAGACCGCACGCCAGGATTCAGGAACTTTGCTCACGGGATAGAGAATGGGAGACACAAACATCCACAGCTGAATGAACATCGGAAGGATATGCCCGACATCGCGATACCGGACATAGAGCGCTGAGACCCACAATCCGGCCGCAAAGGCCATGGTCGCACCCAGACCGGCGAACAGCGGAAGCAACAAGATACGCCAGGTCGGCACCACGTCAAACCAAGCCATCAACCCGAGGAACGCCACGAAGGCCAGCAGCAGATCGATGAGGGGTGCGATCGTTGCCGAGAGCGGCAGAATCAGTCGGGGGAAATAGACTTTGCTGATGAGCGGCGCTTCCCCCACCAAACTGGTCCCCCCCCGACTCAAGGCCTGAGAGATATAAAACCAGGGCAACAAGCCGGCATAGAGAAACACGGGATAGGGAAACCCGTCCGAGGGTATCTTGCCCATCATGCTGAAGACAGCGGTAAAAATCAGCATGGTCGCCACGGGCTGGAACATGGCCCAGGCCACCCCCAAGACCGTCTGCTTGTAGCGTACGGTCACGTCACGCCACACAAGGATGTGGACGAGTTCGCGATAATTCCACAGACCTGCGAAATCCAGATCAAAGAGGCCCTTGGCCGGCTGGATACGCACATGCGGCAACGCCGCCGAATGCCCTTGATCGATCCTCACGACAGACATGACAGTGTCTTCATTCCGGCCGGTTTCAAACGACCTGGCCCAGCTGAGAACAACAACGACCTCCGCAGGTATCAGACTAGGGAGAACGGGGTTCGCGTCGTTATTTCTAACTCGAACAGAATCGATATTGTTATGTCAAACTTCTGACATGCGGTCAAGGAGCATCATCTTTCGTGCAGGCGCTTCTTCGCAGAACCTCCCGTGGCCTCCCTGTCGGTCGTCGCAGCACACAGTGACCGGCATGCGCCGAATACACAGGCGGAGACTTGGCTCAAGAGCATGCGCCCGCTGCACGCACCGGGGAAGGTGTGAGGCTCCCGATGGGCGGCCTACAAAGAACTCAATAGTCTGACATACTCCGAGTCGAAGCGGATGGAGAGCCGCTAACGCACGGAGGGAGGAGGGGCTTGGAGCGCTTTCAACTCTTCTTGTGAGACGTACCGAATAGCCAAACCGGACATATGTAACATCCACCCCTGCCCGCCGCCGGCGCCCTGAGTAAAGCTCCACGCGTCCATTCGGAACGGATTCCAGTACCCACTGCGGTAGGAATTGCCGGAGGTCCCGCCAGGAACAGCAGTACCCATGGTGGATTGAAAGACAGGTCCCCGATCAGAGAGCCGCCGAACATCCGCCTCTCCAAGCACGACAGCGTCGGCACCCAGCTCCTTGGCCTGCGCCAGTATTCGATCGCGTAACGTGTCCTCGCTGGCATACTCGCTGGTCGCAACAATGCGAGCGATTTGGATATGGCCGTGATTGGGCTCACGTTGCAACGTCGCCACCGCGTCGCCTCCTCCCCTCGGTTCGAAAGCCGTCCTCGTCAGAGGATCCACCTGCACGGACACACAGGCGCTCGACAGCGCGAGGAGGAGCAGAGTCATGAAGCACAATGTCTGTTTCAGCATACCAAGGTTTCGCGATTCAGGTTGTGCCGATTTACTCGTTCTTCGTCAAACCGGAACGGCATAGGATCATATTGACCGCTCGTAAAGCTCAAATCAACCCTAAATCATTCGGCATGCCCCACGCTTCACACGCTCCCGTCTCCTCTCAAAGAGGGACCGTACTATCCCTCGGCACGTGAGGGGCGAGGCGACCCAAAGAGAACGGCCGTTACCAGGGGAAGGCGAACCCAAATGTTGCTGGAACCACGCTCAGGAGAATCGGGCCGTCAGCCACGCATGCCAGCGTGGCACCGCATCCATCGCCGGCTTTTCGATCAGGCGGAACGTCGCAAAACAGAGGAGGACCAGGACAGGAACCAGGCCGAGGACGATGGCCCAATGTTCGATCGGGGAGAACCTGCCGGCGCCTTCGGCAAACACCAGCCGATAGGCGACAAACAAGACCAGGCCATGCAGCAAGTACAGACTGTACGCCATTTCACCCAAGGAGACAGACGCCGGCCATTCGAGAATGCCATAGAGAGAATTGCCGCAGGCAATAATCAGAAAGGCGATGGCCAAGAGCAGAACGGCTGACAGCATGTAGGCCGTCGGCAGGAGACACAGGGTCGTCGCGAAGCAGGCGATCGCGATGCCCCCCCACACACCGCGCGCAAGCATGGCACGGACGGCCGCGATGCGCGCCAGGCTTGCCGCAGTGATTCCTGCCGCAAAGGCAGACAGCATCGGCATCCGCACCTCCGGCATCCCCATGTTGAGGGCCGTCACTGCCCCTGCACTGAACGCCAACCAGGGCAGCGGGATCGACGCCCGCAGGCAGAGTGCGCCGATAGGGAGACAGGCATAGAACAACCATTCATAGGGCAGAGTCCACACTGCTCCTGCCAGGGGCACCGTTTCGGCAAATCCATTCACAGGTGACACGCCGGGAATCGTAAACATCAGCCAGGTCGCCACCTGCCCGGCCACCACCGTCGACGGCTCCTTCAGCTCAAATCCGGCGCGGCAGAATGCTACGAGGATCACGCAGGCCGCCGCCAGCAGATAGAGGGGGCCCAAACGAAGCAACCGGGACAGATATAGTCGCGTCCAGTCGATCGGCTCCAGTCGTCCGTTCAGGAGTTTCGACCAAAATAGAAACCCCGTGATCATAAAAAACAGGGTGACGCTGCTTTGCCCCAACTGGGTGTAGACAGTGGAAGGAGGAACATCCCAGACGCCGGAACGCAGATAGAAGTACCAGATGGAGGAATGACTCAGAAACACCGCCAGCGCCAGATACCCTCGAAGCCCATCGAGGGACGAATAACGAGTGGCTGGGGGGGCTTGGCGGGGCCTGACTGATGGGAGGAGCATCGCGGTTCCGAGTGCCAGTAGTACCACTCCAACCGCGGGCCACAAGCTAGTCACATCCATGCCTGTGTATAAGACCATAGCAACCTGAATTTGTCTAACCTTTCAAGTAACCGGGCTACACGATCACAGGGGGCCTCGCATCCCTCCCCTGCTCGTTTCACACATGGCTCAGACATGGTGCGTCACGGTAGTTTTCGACAGTCACTCCGTTGATTGCCGGAGCGATCCTGCGGTACCCTAGCGCGTGACCGATTGCCACGAGACGGCCTCCAGCCGTTCATCCATCGTATACCGCTGAGCGTCGTTGCTCAGGCCAACAAAGGAGTGCTCCCGCATGGCCGGTTTTCCGATTGAAGTCGCCACCCGCATCAAGACTTTGCCTCCCTATCTGTTCGCCGCGATCGACAAAATGAAACAAGAGGCACTCGCGCGCGGGGTCGATATCATCAACCTCGGGATCGGAGACCCGGACCTTCCGACACCGACTCCGATCATCGAGAGTTTGGCTCTGGCGGCAAAGAATCCGAAACACCATCAATATCCCTCCTACGAGGGCATGCTCTCATTTCGCAAGGCCGTCGCCGACTGGTATCGACGACGCTTCAACGTCACCCTCGATCCGGCCAATGAGGTGCTCACTCTGATCGGATCGAAAGAGGGTATCGGACATGTCCACCTCGCCTTCGTCGATCCGGGCGACATTGTGCTCGTTCCCAGTCCCGGATACCCGGTCTACCCGGTCGGCACCAGTTTTTGCGGTGGCGTCTCCCACATCATGCCGCTCACCAAAGCGAATGGATTCCTCCCTGACCTCAATGCCATCCCCAAAGACGTGGCGAAGAAGGCCAAGTTGATGTGGTTGAACTCACCCAACAATCCCACCTCCGTGATTATGAGCACAGACTACTTCAAGCGTGTGGTGGAATTTGCCCAAGAACACCAGATCATCGTCTGCCATGACGCGGCTTACTCGGAAATTTTCTATGACGGGAAGCGGCCTGCCAGTTTCCTCGAGGTGGACGGGGCGAAAGACGTCGGTGTCGAATTCCATTCCCTCTCCAAAACCTACAACATGACCGGCTGGCGCCTTGGATTTGCGGTGGGCAATAAGGATGTCTTGGCAGGACTCGGACGGGTCAAGAGTCAGTTGGACTCCGGCGTCTTCGAGGCGATTCAAGCCGCCGGCATCACGGCCCTGGGGTTGGATGACTCGGTCACCGACGGATTGCGCAAGATCTATCAGGAACGCCGCGACACATTGGTGCCCGGCTTGAAGAAACTCGGACTTGAAGTGGACCCGCCTCCCGCCGCGTTTTACATCTGGGTGACGGTGCCGAAGGGCTACACCTCCGCGTCCTTCACCGCCCATCTTCTCGAAAAAGCCGGGATAGTGACGACGCCAGGCAACGGCTTCGGTGCACCCGGCGAAGGCTACATTCGCATGACCGTGTGCACAACGAAAGAACGATTGGCCGAAGCGGTAGAACGCATCAAGAAAGCCGGATTCTAGCGCACCGGCGTCACGACGAACGGATCCCCATGGCCACCGCGTTCATCGGATTCGGCTCCAATCTGGGCAACCGGCTGGACTTCTGCGACCGGGCGGTGACCCTGCTCGGGCTTCTGCCGCATTCACGGCTCGACGCCGTCTCGTCGCTCTATGAGACCGAACCGGTCGACGACGGCGCAGCCCCAGGGCCGGAGTGGTTCCTGAACGGCGTGGTGCAGATTCAGACCGACATTACACCCGCAAGCCTGCTGGAAATCTGCCGTGAGATCGAACGAACACTTGGGCGCGATCCGGAGGATCGAAAGGGACCGCGGACCCTCGATCTCGATTTGCTCCTGTATGACGATCTGATTGTGGCCGACTCAACCTTGACCATTCCTCACCCTCGACTGCACCTCCGTCGATTCGTCCTCACCCCACTGGTGGAGATCGATCCCGAGAGAGGGCATCCCCTGCTGCGCCAGAGCGTTCGTGAGCTGTTGTCACAACTCAGAGATCCGTCCGTCGTGCGACGACTCTCTCCCCAGCCGCACTCCCGGTACGGTTCGCGGCCGACCTGCAACGCACCGCCGACAAACCGGCCGCAGAGATGAACACCATCCGCAGTACCAAGGCCCTCACCGCCTGGAGCCGCTCTCTGCGTCGGGAAGGGGTCACCATCGGATTCGTCCCGACCATGGGAGCCTTGCACGCAGGGCATCGCAGCTTAATTCGTGCGGCACGATTGGCCTGCGATGCGGTCGCCGTGAGCATTTTTGTCAATCCCACGCAGTTCGCCCCGACGGAAGATCTTTCGAAATATCCCCGCCAACTACGGCAAGACCAGGCACTCTGCCGCAGAGAGGGGGTGGATGTGGTCTTCGCACCCACGGTCAGGACCATGTATCCGGAGGGCGCACACACCACGGTGACTGTTCCCGCGCTCGCGCGGCGCTGGGAGGGTGAAGCGCGCCCGCACCACTTTGAAGGGGTCGCCACTGTCGTCACGAAGTTGCTGTCCTTGGTGCAACCTGACATGGCATGGTTCGGACAGAAGGACTATCAGCAGGCGGTGGTGGTCCGGCAACTCGTCGCGGACCTGAACCTTCCCGGTCGCATCGTCGTTCATCCCACCGTACGCGAAGCGGATGGACTGGCGCTCAGCTCACGCAACGTGTATCTCGACGCGCAACAGCGGCAAGCCGCGCCGGTTCTCTACCGCGCCCTGCAGGCCGGGGCCGCTGCCATTCGAGCCGGGGAACGACGAGGAGCGGCCGTCGAACGGCTGATGGCCCGCACCGTCGCACGGGAACCTTTGGCCAGTGTGGAATACCTTGCAGTCTGCCATCCCACCACCCTCGAGCCCCTACCAACCATGGAACGTCAGGTTGTCCTTCTCGGGGTGATACGTATCGGTACGGTACGGCTCCTCGATAATCTTCTGGTCACCTCCCGCCATCGCTCCTGACGGCGAGCAGCAGCGGACCGTCCGCAGCACAGAGACGAAGACCCTTCCGGAGCATTGGCGCGGCACTAGTCAGCTTCGCGAGCTGATGCGAGGAGGGGCTTGTTGGTCGGCGAGCAGTTCCAGAATCAATTGACCCATGCGTTGTTTGTCCTCCGGGTCGAATTCCAAAAACTTCACGCCGACCGATTGAGGCTGGACGGAGCAAATCATCGCAGAATCGACGTTGATATCCCCTTGGCCAGACGGGCCGTGCAAGACGAACTTCACAAACGTCCCTCGTGTCAGCGTCGTCGTTGCCTGCAAGGCACAGCCTCCCATCGAAATATCGGTGACCAAACCACCGGCCGCCGGCTGATCCAGTATCAGCGTGGCCGCGAAGTTCGCCGGCAGACGCCTGTATTCACGCCGGTCAAAGGCTTGTGACGTCACTCGATTCCCCGGCCTGCGCGCCTGAAAACGAGCCGTGCAGAGCTGGCACCGCACATGAAAGATGGACAACCGGTTCAGTGTCTTCTCGATGAGACTCGTCCCGGAAATCACTCTGACGCAGGGTGTGCCGCAAGCCGGGCAATGCAGTTCTTTCATACTAGGCTTCGGACTCCTGTCCGACCACCGGCGCGCGCGACCTCGGAGCGGCGTTCTCGGATGACTGGCTGGCCAGCAACGGTCCCACGTCCGCGGGCGAATAGGTCGTGGGCTTCACCCACTTCCCGTCCTCCCGTTTGTAGCCGCCGACTTTGCTCAAGTTCGATCGATGGACTTCGCGAAAAACTGGATCCATATCCACACCATAAGATACGGCTGTGCCATACACCACATACAAGAGGTCGGCCAATTCCTTTGCCACCGCCGGAAGATTCTTCGCAAACATGGCCTCCTGCAACTCGTCAAATTCCTCTTGAATGAGTCGCACGCGCAACTGCGTGACCGCCTCGTCCGGGATCAACGGCCGGTCTCCGACCGGAATGTCGAACTTGCGGTGGAACTCGGCCACCATCGCCTGGGGGTCTATCATTCTCACGTCCTCACATCCTCACCCACGCAGGGCAGCACGCGCCTCGGCTCAACCTCGGCGGCTTCCAGCAACGCGATGTCCTTCTCAGATGATATCCCGAGCTCTTTGAATTTTCTAGCCGCGGGCAACACCCGGGATTCCAGCGATCCGACCGCCTTATTGTAAGCCCCGACACTATTCCGGAGTGCCAGGCCGATGTCGTTGAGGTGGTCCGTCAGCACGGCCACCCGTTCATAGAGATCCTTCCCCAGTCGCCCCGCCTGTTCCGCATGTTCGGTCAGCTGCTCCTGTTTCCACCCGTAGGCAACAGCACGCAACAGCGCCATCAGCGTCGCCGGTGTGGCCAGCACCACGCCCCTGGCAAACCCATCCTCGATCAAGCTGGGGTCCTGTTCCAACGCGGCGCCGAGAAACTGCTCCCCGGGGAGAAACAAGACGACAAATTCCGGCGCCTGCCTATATTGCGCCCAGTAGGCCTTCACACTGAGTGCGTCCATTCTGGCGCGCACCTGATCGGCGTGACGACGCAAGTGCGCCTGCCGCTGCTGGTCATTTTGCGCCTCATAAGCATCCAGGTAGGCCGCCAGCACGGTCTTCGCGTCCACCACGATCTGCCGGTCACCGGGCAGATACACGACCATGTCCGGACGCAGCAGGCCCTCCGCCGTTCCGACCGAATCTTGCTCCGCGAAATCACAATGCATCACCATGCCGGCCAGTTCGGCCACGCGGCGAAGCGTCATTTCTCCCCATCGCCCCCGTACGGCCGGCGCGCGTAACGCTTTCACAAGATTGCTGGTTTCGTGCTGGAGGCGTTGATGGGATTCGGCCATGAATTTCAACTGCTGATCCAGCCCGCCATATTCCCGCTGGCGCGCCAGCTCTGCCTGCTGCAGCTGTTCGCGATACCGTTGGAGCGACTCCTCCAGCGGTTTCACCAGTTCGCCGATGGCTTGATGACGTTGCGATAACTCGCCTCTGGCTTCGGCCTGCAGGGTTTCAAAGGAGGTACGGGCAAGGTTGAGGAACGCCTCGTTATTCTGTTTTAAGGCCTGTCCCGATAGGGACTCAAAGGATTCGTGCAACTCCTGACGCGCCCGCGTCAGCAAGGACTGCTGATCCTCCACACTGCGGGAGAGCGCTTCCATGCGCGTTTCCGCACGCGTTCGACCGGCCTGAGACTCCGTCAATGCTTCACGCAATTGCCCTAGTTCGGACTCTTGCTGTTCGACACGTTCGTGGAGTGTCGCGGCCACGGTATCGGCCCGCTGCGCACGCTCACGGCTTTCGAGTAATTGGGCCTGAGTGTGGGAGTGCACACGAACCGTCACCCACCAGCCGGCAATTAACGCCCCGACCCCAAGACCGGCAACAGTTCCCGCAGCAAACGTTGTGGAGGTGAGATCAATCATGAGGCTTCCCCTACGAGCACACCGAAGCACTGGAATTCTTTCTAGCAACCTGTTGTAGGGAAATTGCGTGGAGAGTACGAAAAATATGAGGAAACGTCAAGGGACCGCTCGGTGGATCCTACCGGTCGAGCTGACGATGGTCACCTGTTCATTTTCGCGCAGCAGGCTGGTGGCATCGAGCACATTGACGAGGACGGGAAGACCGTACTCTCGGGCAATAATCGCCCCGTGTGAGAGCGTCCCCCCCATTTCCGCAATGACACCACCCGCCATGCCAAACAATGGCGCCATGCCTGGATCGATCACGGGAACCACCAAGATGTCACCCGGTCTCACTCGCCCCCAGTCCAACGCGGAACGGACGACACGAACGGGGCCGGTGGCCTCTCCTGCACTGATCGCAATGCCCCTCAACACACCTTCGCGTTGCACGCCGGGAGACAGCTCGTTCTGCTCCACGACAGCCTCCCAGTCTCGAATCGTATCCGGGACGTGCCTCTGCTCGTGTCGTGCCCGTTCCTCCCGCCGCTCGCGGACAAGCCCCTGCCAATTTCGACGGGCACCGCCGCTCATTGCCCGTTGTTCGTCCATCGTGAGATAAAAAATGTCATCCGGCACAGCGAACAGTCCTCGCTCCACCATGTGCTCCCCGAGTCGAAACAACAACCGGCGCACGGCCAAAGAGTAGTACATGAGATGATGGCGGTTCGCTTCCCGCAAGACGCAAAACCGCGTGAGCCGCCGATGCCACCAACGAAAGATGACCCCCCGGTGCCGTCGCCAGCCGAATCGTCGCGTGATCTCCGCGAGCGCCTCCTGCCGTTGTGCGACCTGCCGAGAAAGAATCTCCCTCGCTCGCCTCACCTCTCCTGTCCTCACCTGCGTTCGGATGACACCCAAGACGATTTCAGGCTGTTCTGCCATTCGCGGAGACATGATGTCTGATTCTCCCACGGCACGGTGCCCGTAGTCGGCCAGATAGTGCTCGAACCGCTGCAGAAAGGTGGTTCCTGCCAGTGCATCTGGAAATCCCGTCGGGCTCCAGCCGTCATTCAGAAACCACCGACGTACCGACTCTTCGTGGAGCGCCATCTCTGCCAGTTCGGCCAGACGCACGATCTGTTGGGCGCTGATCACCGTTCCCTGACCTTGCAGCGACGCATTCAGCAACTCCCGCCAGTCCGCACCAAGCCAGCCCGGGAGAAACGTACCCATGGCCTGAAGGCTCTGCGCGACCCCACCTGCAATTCCATAGGTCAATTCGTGCGCATCCAGCCAGCGGCCTAGGCCATCGAGCGTTTCGCGCACTTCGTTCATCGAGAAATGCTGAACATGCTCGGACTGATACGTCTCGGCCATCGTTTTCATCACTTCGAAGCTGGACGGCCCTTCTCGCACGACCCTTCGCCATTCACGCATGATTGCCCAGCCCGCACGGAGCAGCGCAACCGCTCCAAGCGTTCGCACCCGTGGAGTGAACGCCAGAGGCTCACCCCCCATCTGTTCGGTCAGGAATGCCGGATTGCCATGAAGTTGTGAGACCAAGGTGTAAAACAACGTGACGTTCAGGAATGGACGACCGTGCAGCACCCGAACCGAGCGGAGACCATCCGGCACCGTACAACCCAGTCGTCGGTAGGGCCCGATGATGTAGGCATCCATGAATTGTTCAAGGAAGGACAGCCCCAACGGGCTCGGCAATTCCGGCAGCGTTTCCTTCAAATTTGCGCGCGTCCACTCGCACTCATCATCGGTCAGTGTCGGCAGGGGCTGCACCCCGGTAATGGGACGGGCCTGAAGCAACCACGGTCGTTCGGTATCCCAGGCCCATTCGAGATCGATCGGGTGACCGAAAGCACGCTCCACTTGCTTGGAGAGTTGCGCCAGAGCATGGAGTTGCCCGTCCGATAACGAGGCCTGCTGCTGGGCCGGCTGCGGGATCGGCTCAGCCTGCACGCCATCCAGAGTGATCAGCAATTTCTGCTGCTTCCTGGCCAGCTGACGCCGACGTATCCGAATCGGTCGGCACAGCTCCTCATCCACCTCGACCATGTACTGGTCAGGCGCGACCTCACCACCGACCAGGGCGGACGCAAGGCCCGGCACGGCGTTAATGAACACCTGGGAGGTTCGTCCCGTCACGGGATGGATCGAGTAGGCCACGCCTGCGGCTACCGCATGCACCATGGGTTGAATCACCACGGCCATCGAAGGGCAAGGCGGATCGTCATTGACACGTAGCATATACTGCAGAACCCGCTCTTCCCACAGCGAGGCCCAACAGTCTCGGATCGCCTGCAGCACCTCAACGGTCGTCAGTCCCAGGTAGGTGGAATAGAGGCCAGCCGCGCTCGCATGGCCGGCGTCCTCATTGGTCGCGGATGACCGCACGGCCCATCGCGTCTCAGTCTCAGGGCTCAGCTCGCCAAGCCGTGATTCCAGATCGTCACGGAATCCCGGCGGCCATGTGCCCCTCGCCAAGTCATGATGAACGTGTGCCCGCGCCATCGCCCGCTGCGCAGCAGGAGCACGCAACAGCGCCTGCCATTCGGCGGGTCCATCGATTCCGACCACACTCAGACACTGGTGATAGAGAGCCGTGGTCGCACATAGCCCCCGAGGCACTGGAAATCCGGCGACATGCAGTGCTCTCAGGCCGGCAGCCTTCCCCCCGACAAGACGCAGGTCGGCGCTGTGCTCCAACGGAAGCAGAAATGGATCTGTCATGGATCGGAATAGTAGCTAGAGTGCAAGGAGGAGGTAAAGGTCGTTCACATTGGTTCCGGTCGGCCCTGTGACAATATGACCGTGGAGGGCTTCAAAAAACGGATGGGCGTCGTTTTCCTGAAGCGCTTTGGCGAGATTCTGGTTCTTGCGCTGTGCTCGGGCAACGGTGTGTCCGTCTACAACGGCACCGGCGACCGAGGTCGGCCCGTCGGTCCCATCGGTTGCGAATCCGGCGACCCACATCTCCGACAGTCCTGCGATCTCAGCCGCTGCGGCCAGCGCGAACTCTTGCGCCCTTCCCCCTTTACCTTCGCCACGAATGGTCACGGTGGGCTCGCCTCCGGCAATCACGCAGCACGGACGACTGATCGGACGCCCTTCTGCGGCAATCTCACGCGCTATGGCGCCAAAACACTTGGCAAGCTCCCGCGCTTCCCCTGTGAGCGTCGTGGCAAGGATCAGCGTGCGCAGCCCTTCCCGTTGTGCCGCCTTCGCTACGGCGTCGACGGCCGCCCGGTTGTCGCCGATCAACATATTGTCCACCCGACGAAAGAGTCGCGTTCGCGGTTTCGGCGTCTCGGGAACGCGCTTTCTAAGGCCCGATTGCAAGTGGCGACGCACCGGCAGAGGAATCGTGCGGGAGACTCCATATTGCTCCACAATGTCCCAGGCATCTTGAAACGTCGTCGCATCGGGGGCCGTCGGCCCAGACCCTATGGTCCCCAGATCGTTTCCGATGACATCGGACAAAATGACACTTGCCACACGCGCCTTGGTCGCAGCCGCGAGCTGTCCGCCCTTGATGGAAGAGAGGTGTTTGCGGACGGTATTGATTTCCTGAATGGTCGCTCCGGAGCGCAGCAACAATTTCGTTGTCGCTTGTTTGTCTTGGAGCGTGATACCGGACGCCGGTGCAGGGAGGAGGCTTGATGCACCGCCGGACAGAAGGACGATGAGAAGGTCGGCAGACGTCAACGTCCGCACTACCTCCATGATCATGCGCCCGCCTTCCAGACCGGCGTCGTCGGGAATCGGATGCCCGGCCTCCACGATGCGAATGGTGCGGGTCGGAGCGCCATGTCCATACTTGACGACCACCAGACCGGTGTCGATCCGTGCGCCCAGCTGGTGTTCAAGCGCGTGGGCCATTCGCGCCGACGCCTTTCCGGCACCGACGACGACGATTCGCTGTATTCGCTCGAGGGAGTAGTGATGCGAGCCGATGAGAAGTTGGTCGTGGCGGACTCGAACCTGCCGGCAGACGGCCTCGTAGGGATCGACCGCCTGCAATCCCGCCTGAAAGAGCCTTGCGAGGAGGGCCTTGGCTCGTGGCTGCGGGACGCCGATACGCATCATGTACACTAGGGAAGCTTGTCTTGCTTGAAACAACGATTGGGACAGGTTTGCCGTGGCACCTTAACCTGATACGTCCCCTTTGGCAAGTAATCCTTAGTGAACTCCGGGTTCAGCATTTTCAATTCCAGAAAATACGTTCCATATTCCTCAGCGATCGAGGTCAGGCGCCGCTGCGCTTCCTTGATCGTCACCGTCACGGTTTCCGTTTCGAGGGGAGGATACAGATCCTTCTTGGTCAGCCCCAGATACTTTTCCGGTTGAGAATAGATCTCTTTGGCCGCAATGATGCGCGCGACATAGCGCATGGTCTCCCGCGGACCATGCATGCGCCAGTAGTCCTTCACGTTCTGTTCTTTAATCAACTTCCGCACCCGGTCTTCCCCCGCATTGTACGAGGCCATCGCGAGAAACCAGTCGCCCTGATACAAATCCCACAGATAACGGAGATACTTGATGGCGGCTTCGGTGGACATCTCAAGATTACGTCGTTCATCAAGCCACCGCTCGTTGTGCAATTTGTAGCGCCGTCCCGTCGAATTGATGAACTGCCAGGGGCCCGACGCCTTCGCACGGGAATAGGCCGCCGCAATGCACTTACTTTCCACCAACAGCATATACTTCAAATCGTCGGGTAATCCCGCTTCCGCTAACTGTTTTTCGGCCGGCGCAAAACATCGCCCGGTACGTTTCGCAAGAATGATACTCTCGCCCTGGTCCTCGAGAAATTGGTAGAACTCGTATTCGATCCGTTCCCGTACCTGCCAATTATCCAAGGGAATCGATTGCCCGGCGAAAGTCAACTTGTCGGGCAGTTTGAAGGAACTCAGAAAGAACCGTTCTCCCTCCCGTTTGATTTCAGGAAGAATCACAAGCCGGTCCTCGAGCTCCGGAGCGACTTCCGTTTCATTGGTCGGGGGACTTGCCGAGGAATCGTTCACCGGCGCAGACTGTTCATCATGGGATTTCGTGGGCGGCGGCACGGCACTTTTGGGATCCCCGGACATTTCCGCAAATAAGGGCGCCAGCCCCAGTAACAGGGTGACACCGACGATACCGGACCGAAGTCCCCAATCATTGTTCCGCATACCGAACTGATCCTTTCGTCACACGTGAGCGCTCATGCTATCAACAAGCCTGTCGAGGGACAAGGAACTCCTGGTTTTGGTACACTCCGGTTCAATGTCTACGCTCCGACTCCTGAATGCCGACATTGTGGCTTGCAGCCAGTGTGCCAGATTAGTCGCCTATCGCCGGACCGTCGCCGAGACCAAGCGACGTCAATTCCAGGATTGGACCTATTGGGGAAAGCCCATTCCTGGATTTGGCGATCCGAAGGCCCGACTCTACATTCTGGGTCTTGCGCCGGCTGCACATGGAGGGAACCGAACAGGACGTGTTTTCACGGGGGATCGGAGCGGAGATTGGCTCTATGAGGCATTGCATCACTTCGGGTTCGCCAACCAGGCTTCCTCAACGCATGCGGAGGACGGCCTCACACTCACAGACTGCTATATCGGCGCAACCGTTCGATGCGCGCCTCCGGCCAACAAACCAACCCCGGAGGAATTCACCAATTGCCGGCCTTTTGTCTTGAGGGAACTCCAGCTACTGAAGTCGGTGCGCGTGGTCGTCGTCTTGGGCAAGATCGCGTTCGATCATTACCTCAAAGCCTCCCGTGAACTGGGGTACCAGTTGCCTGTTCCGCTTCCGAAATTCGGCCACGAGGCCATCTACACCCTGGCGTGGGGTGTGTCGCTCATCGCTTCCTATCATCCAAGCCAGCAAAATACGTTCACCGGCACACTCACTCGGCCGATGTTCCACCGCATCTTTGCTCAGGCCAGACGACGACTACCGGACACATCGATCACCGACTGAGCAGCCCCACCTGTTACTTCTTATTCATCGCCTCCCAATCGGCCAGGAACTTCTTCAGGCCGAGATCGGTCAAAGGATGCTTCACCAGTTGCTGAAACACGGCGTAGGGCATCGTGCAAATATGTCCTCCGGCCAACGCCGCCTCGACCACATGCTGAGGGTGACGCACACTCGCCACCAGTATCTGAGTCTTGAAATCATAGTTTTTGTAGATCGTGACGATCTGCCTGATGAGCGCCATTCCGTCTGAACTCACATCGTCGAGGCGGCCGATGAAGGGGGATACACACCAGGCCCCAGCCTTGGCCGCCAGCAATGCTTGCGTCGGAGAAAAGCACAAGGTGACATTCACTCGAATGCCTTCCGCCGCCAACTGCTTGGTTGCGCGGAGACCTTCAGGGATGAGCGGGACTTTCACCACGATGTTCTTATGGACCTTCGCGAGATCTCGGCCTTCTTTCACCATGGCCTCAGCTTCAATCGCAACGACTTCCGCGCTGATCGGCCCATCAACCATCTTGCAAATTTCAAGGAGCATTTCCTTGAAACTGCGCCCTTCCTTTGCGACGAGGGAGGGATTCGTGGTCACGCCGTCGATCAGGCCTAGCTTGGCACCCTCTTGAATTTCTTTGTCGTTCGCCGTATCGAGATAAAGCTTCATAGGAGAATCCTTTCATCAAGCGATCTAGATCGTTTTCGAGCAGGCATTTTAGAAGCAACCTGAAAACAGGGCAACCGGTCAACACACCTATGATAGACTCGTTTTGCGGTAGAGAATAGGGGCTGCTACATTTTTCCCGTCACCGTGATAGCCTGACTCCAGCACCATAATTAGAGGAGGACCATGCACATGCGCGCATCTCTGGGAATCTTGATAATCTGTCTCTGCTTCACTGCCTGCAGCCACAATCCCTATCTCGACGCCTCCTTGACCAGGTACCAGGGGAAGGATCAAGCCTGGATTGAAAAGGAGCTGGGTCCCCCTGACGCAAAAACCTCTCGTTTTTTTGGAGGAGAGAAGTGGATTTACAATCGAATCGCTGGAGGAAAGTCAGGCCCACCACTGTTTAACTTCAAGGCCAACGAATGCCAGATGATTGTATTCTTCGATACGGAGAATGTGGTGTCTGATTCGAGTTATTCGGGCTGCTAGGCCGAGAGTTGCTTCTGAAACGCGATCGCACAATTACGACTGCAAAAGAAATATGTTTGCCCACCAATTGTTTCGCTTACGGCATTTTCTCGCGGGACAAACACTCGGCAGACAGGGTCCTGAATCATTTGTTTCCCGGATTCTTTCCGCTCCCGCGACTTGGCCTGCAGCTCGTTCTGGCCCAACTTTCTGAGCGTTCTCCTCAAGAGATAGTAGAGAAGTGCCAAGAGTGCTGCGATGACAAACAACCTATACATTGTGGCATTTCCTTCATAGGCTACTACATGTCTGACGCAGTTCGCACTACCTCGACAACTTACTGGGATTGGGCAATCCCTTAAGGGGCAACCGTAGGACCAAATGGCCCAGAGGCTTTCGCGTCTATGCGGGACCTTTTCCCACGTTGAGACAGTACTTCAGATGGATGGTTTATCCTACAGAGCAATGTTATAAGCCATCCATGCATAAATGTGACAAATGCCGCGGAACAATGTTGCCTGAGCGGGCGGTTGACTTGAATGCTGGTTTGGCCATCACAGTACTGGCGTGCCTGAACTGTGGCCGTCGAAAAGCAGCGGATTCAGAACCGAGACCGATCACGTCACGACATTAGTCTGTCGCAGTAAAAACAACGCCTAGAACGCTCACTTGCGATGAGAAGACGGTGTTATGAGAACACCGTCTTCGGCCTGCCGTCCATCCGGACTTCAGCCTTACATTGCACGCAAAGGCTCCCCTCAACCATTCTGGCCGAATTTTGAGCCACAGGATGGTTCTGCCGCCTGCGCTCCCTATTGCCTCCCGACCGCTCAGTATTGCCGCAGTCCTGATCGACCGACCCGGGCCCTCTTGATCGGCTCACATCTTTGTTGGGGCCGCCTTACTTAAGACTCAAGACATCGTGCATATCATAGAGGCCTGGCGGCTGCTTGACGACCCAACGAGCAGCGCGAAGGGCCCCGCGAGCAAATGTGTCACGACTGCTCGCACGGTGGGTGACCTCAATCCGTTCCCCCATGGTCCCGAACATCACCGTATGATCGCCCACGATGTCTCCGGCGCGAATCGTCTGGATTCCAATCTCGCCTTTTTTGCGCTCACCGATCAGCCCCTTGCGCGCGTACACTCCAACCTGCCCAAGATCTCGATTGACCGCTCGCGCAAGCACCTCGGCCATCTTGAGAGCGGTACCGCTGGGAGCATCTTTCTTCAGGCGATGGTGCGCCTCGATGACCTCGATGTCATAGTCTTCGCCGAGGGTCTTCGCCATTTCGGCGATCACCTTGTAAATCACATTCACTCCGACACTCATATTCGGAGAGAACACGCAGGGGATCTGTTTGCTCAGGCTTCGAAGCTCGTCCAATTCAGTTGAAGAGAAGCCCGTGGTGCCGACCACAATGCTCCGTCGATGCTGGGCCACAATCCTCAAATGCCCAAGCGTGGCCGGTGGTGTGGTAAAGTCAACCACCACCTCACCTCGCTCCATTAAACTGGACAGATCTTCTACGATCGGCACCCCGGTATGCCCACAGCCGGCGACCTCACCGGAATCTTCGCCGAGAGCATGATGCCCCTTGCTCTCCACCGCTCCCGCCAAGGTGAGAAATGCCGAATCTTTGACCAGGGACACCAGACGAGATCCCATACGTCCAGCTGCCCCTGTAACAACAACCTTGATCATGACAATATCCTTCACAGCCAGCCGAGGCCGTTAGACCAAGCCGGCGGCCTTCATCACATGCGATAGTTTTTCGCGGTTCTCACTCCCCATGGGACAGAGCGGCAGCCGCATTTCAGGCTCGATTTTGCCCATCATATGCAGCGCTTCCTTCACAGGAATGGGATTGGTCTCATAAAATAACGCTGTAAAGAGGGGGTACAGTTGGTAGTGCAACGCACGCGCCTCGTCGACTCGACCAGCACGAAACGCATTGACCAACTGAGCCATCTTCGAGGGAAGCAGATTTGCCGTCACCGTAATGACGCCTTTGCCGCCGACTGCCATCATGGGCAAGGTCAAGGCATCATCCCCGGCCAACACCGTTAATCGATCCCCGCACAGCTGAATGATTTCCGAAGCCTGCTGCACCGCACCGCTCCCCTCCTTCACCGCCACCACCGTCGGACAGGCCGCCAGACGCGCGATAGTGCTCGGCAACATATTCACCCCGGTTCGCCCCGGAATGTTGTAGACCACAAGGGGAAGGTCGACGGCCTCCGCGACCGCCTTGTAGTGGAGATAGAGGCCTTCCTGGGTAGGCTTGTTGTAATAGGGGGTAATCAGCAACGCGCCGTCCACACCGGCAGCCTTGGCATGCTTCGTCAGAGCAATCGCCTCGTCGGTGCTGTTGGATCCTGTCCCTGCGACGACCGGGACTCGCCGCTTGACGACCTCAACAGTGAAGGCCACCACCCGATCATGTTCGGCATGAGTCAGCGTGGCCGATTCACCGGTGGTCCCGCACGGTACGATCCCGTGGGTCCCACTGCTGATCTGCCATTCGATGAGGTCCCCAAGGGCTCGCTCATCCAGCTTCCCGTTCTTAAACGGCGTGACAATGGCAACCAAAGACCCTGTAAACATTCAGCGCTCCATCTCAAAGACAGTAATGAACGCCCTACGCGAGAAACTCCGGGATCTCCTCCCCTCGCACCAAGTCCTCGTAACTCTCACGCGAGCGAATGACGTGGATTTGCCCCTCATGCACCAGCACCTCCGGCACACGCGGCCGCGAGTTGTAGTTCGACGACATGACAAACCCATAGGCGCCCGCGCTCATGACCGCCATGAGATCCCCGGCATTGAGGGCCGGCATGACACGGTCCTTGGCCAAGAAGTCTCCTGACTCACACACGGGACCGACTACATCCACAGTCTTCTTCTCGCCATAAGCCGCCGCTTCATACACCGGCCGGATATCGTGATACGCATCATACAGACTCGGACGAATCAGGTCATTCATCGCGGCGTCGACGATCAAGAACCGTTTAGCTTCACCATCCTTTGCATACAGCACCTTGGTGAGCAACACGCCGGCATTCCCAACAATCACGCGACCGGGTTCCATGATCAACACGCACTTTAAATCACGCACGAGCGGCGAAATCGCTTCGGCCAGGTCCTTCGGTTCGGGAGGCGTTTCATCGGAATAGGTAATGCCTAACCCACCACCGATGTTGATGTACCGAAGCGGAATCCCTTGTTCCGCCAAGGCCTGTACCAGCGCCAGCACCTTTTTTAGTGACTCGACGAAAGGGGTCACTTGCGTGAGTTGTGACCCGATGTGCGCATGCAGTCCCACCACCTTAATGTGGCTGAATGCCGCGGCAGACTTGAACTCCTCGATCGCACGATCAGCCGCGATGCCGAATTTACTCTTCTTGAGACCAGTGGAAATATAGGGATGCGTCTTCGGATCGATGTCGGGATTGATGCGCAGGGCCACCCTGGCCTTGACGCCCATGGATGCCGCCACCTCGTTGATCGCCTGCAGTTCTGCCGACGATTCAACGTTGAACATCAAGATATCTGCCTTCAATGCCTCAGCGATTTCATCCGGCTTCTTCCCGACCCCGGCAAAGACGATCTTCGTAGGCGGCACTCCCGCCTTCAAGGCGCGATAGAGTTCTCCGCCGGACACGATGTCCACGCCGCTTCCTTCTTTCGCCATGAGCCGCAACACAGCGAGGTTCGAGTTCGCCTTCATGGCAAAGGCCACAATATGCGGAATGTTCTTGAAGGCGCCGTCGTACACACGAAAATGCCTCACCAGGGTGTGATGGCTGTAGATGTAACAGGGTGTCCCCACTTCCTTCGCAATGCGCGAAAGCGGCACATCCTCGCAGTACAATTCGCCTTCTCTATAGTGAAAATCATGCATGGTCGTCATCCTCGATCAACAATTCCAACTCGACGCTTCTGCTCCCGACAGGGGAGGACTCCCCACAACCGGATTGCGTGAAGCGTGCCCTAACCTCCGGCTATCTCGTGCCCATCATCCGCAGCGGAGGGGTCGGTAACGGGTCCGGCTCCGGCGGGATCGGCGCCTCCTCGATCGTAACCCCGGTGGGCGCACTCGGCCGTGAGGCTGATCCATACACGTTGGCGTTCGCGGCCAACAGCCCTTCCCGTCTCAACTGACGTTCGATGATCGGTGCGACGCCCACATCCTCCGGTGGAATCGGAGCACCCAACACCCCGCAGCCGGACAGTCCGAGCATACCGAACAACGCGGCAGCAGGACGGCCGTAGATAAGAAGGCGCCTCCCGCCGAACGACTTCATCCCTTCAGTGCCTTTTCAAGCTCCTTGATTCTCGCTTCTACCCGACGCCGCGCCGTGCCGCCGATCTGATCCTTCCGATTGATTGCGCCTCGCACGGTCAGATACTGCAGCACATCCTGCCCGAAGCGAGGCGAAAATCCCTGGAGGTCCTTCAAGGTCAATTGTTGTAGCGCCCGATGTTGCTCCAAAGAGAATCGCACAATCTGTCCGGTAATGGAATGGGCCTCCCGGAACGGCACCCCTTGTGTCACCAGGTAATCCGCCAGCTCCGTCGCCAACATGCCGCCGCCTTCAGCGGCCTCGGCCAACACGGTCCTGTTGACCACGAGCCGTCGAATCAGTTCGGCGCACAGTACCAACGACTGTTCCGTCGTGTCCACAGCGTCGAACAGGGCTTCCTTATCTTCCTGCAGGTCACGATTGTAACTGAGAGGCAGCCCCTTCAGGAGCGTCAGCGTCCCCATCAAGCGGCCATAGACACGCCCCGTTTTGCCGCGTACCAACTCCGGCACATCGGGATTCTTCTTTTGCGGCATCATGCTGCTGCCGGTACAAAACGTATCCGGCAAGTCCACGTAGCGAAACTCCTGCGAGGCCCAAAGGATCAGCTCCTCACTCAGTCGCGAGAGGTGCATCATGATCAGGGAGAAGGCGCCAAGAACTTCTACCACCGCATCGCGATCCGAGACCGCGTCGAGACTGTTGTGCGTCACCGACGGAAAGTCCAGGAGCGAGGCCGTGTATCGCCGGTCCACGGGATAGTTGGACCCGGCAAGCGCGCCGGACCCCAAGGGCATGACATTCAGCCGCGTCCGACAATCCCGCAGACGCCCCCAATCGCGCTCGAACATTTCGACATAAGCCAGGAAGTGATGCGCCATCAAGACCGGCTGTGCGCGCTGCAAATGTGTGTACCCCGGCATCACGACATCCAGATGCGTCCGGGCCTGCCCCACCAACACCCGTCGGAATTCGTGGATCTGCCCCATCACGCGGGACACGACATCGCGCAAAAAGAGTCGCAAGTCCAACGCTACCTGATCGTTGCGGCTTCGCCCTGTGTGGAGTTTTCCGCCGAGGGGGCCGATCAGCTCCGTCAGCCGACGCTCGATTGCCATGTGAATGTCTTCGTCTTGCGGTGAGAACGGGAACCGTCCCCCATCCAACTCGGCCTTCACGCGTTGCAACCCGCGCACGAGCTGCGCCGATTCCCTGGCCGTCAACACCCCTGCCCGTTCGAGCGTCTTACAGTGCGCCATGCTCCCCTGGATGTCATAGGGATAGAGACGGCGATCATAGGCCAACGACGTGGTGAACTGTTCAACCAGACGATCGGTTTGTTCAGCGAATCGACCGCCCCAGGCTTTCCCTTTGGGTAAGGTCCGACCGGATGGTGGTGCGAGGCGAACAGATTTGGGAGTACGAGCGCGGCCAGAGATAGACTTCGCCATTACCGAGTCGACCTCTTCTTGCGTTGTGCGCGAATGGCCAACCGCAGTGCATTCAGGCGAATGAACCCTTCCGCGTCTTTTTGCCGATACACGTCATCTTCCTCGAAGGTCGCCATATCCAGGCGATACAGGGACCGTGGGGACTTCCGTCCGACCACCGTACAATTCCCCTTGTATAACTTCACCCGAACAGCGCCCGTGACATCCTTTTGGGCTTCATCCAGCGCCACTTGCAGCATCTCGCGTTCCGGTGCATACCAATATCCATAGTAGATGAGTTCCGCATAACGCGGGATCAGGCTGTCCCGCAAGTGCAGCACTTCCCTATCCATGGTCAGGGACTCCAGGCCGCGATGCGCCGCATGCAAAATCGTACCGCCCGGGGTCTCATAGACACCGCGAGACTTCATGCCGACATAGCGGTTCTCCACGAGATCGACTCGACCGACACCATGCTTCCCACCCAGGATATTGAGATGGGCCAACAAGGCAGCGGGCTTCATCTTTTTCCCATCCACCGCCACCGGATCGCCGGCGACATACTCGATTTCGACTTCACGCGCCTTAGCAGGCGCCCGTTCCGGCGACACCGACATGACAAAAATTTCTTCCGGTGGAGCCTGCCAGGGATCTTCGAGAATGCCGCCTTCGTAACTCGTGTGAAACAAATTCATATCCATGCTGTACGGTTTGGCCTTCGTGGCGGTGACCGGAATGCCGTGCTTCTCCGCATACTCGATCAACTCCCGGCGCGAACGCATGGTCCATTCCCGCCACGGCGCGATGATGCTGATCTGCGGATGTAGCGCCATATACGTCAGCTCAAACCGCACTTGGTCGTTGCCCTTCCCGGTCGCGCCGTGACACACCGCTTCAGCCCCTTCCTGAGCGGCAATTTCGATTTGCCGTTTGGCGATGAGCGGACGCGCAATCGAGGTCCCCAGCAGATAACTGCCTTCATACAGCGCATTCCCACGCAACATGGGAAACACGTGGTCCTTGACGAACGTCTCGCGCAAATCCTCGACATAGACCTTTTTCACCCCCAAGGACTGCGCCTTTTTCTTGATGACCTTGAGATCTTCCCCTTGACCGAGATCCGCACAAAACGCGACCACCTCGCATCCATACACCTCTTCCAGCCACTTCAATATGACCGAGGTGTCTAATCCGCCCGAATAGGCCAAGACGACTTTCTTGTACGATGACCGGCTCATACCACTCCTTTGTTACGTCCTGCGTGTCTGCGATGTCTTCCCGAGAAGCCGGACCAGGATCGCCTTCTGCATGTGCAACCGGTTTTCAGCCTGGTCGAACACGACAGACTGGGGTCCGTCCAACACCTCGGCGCTGATTTCTTCGCCACGGTGAGCGGGCAGGCAATGCATCACCAATGCGTCCGACTTCGCGCGCTTCAACAGTCGCGCATTAAGCTGATACGGGGCCAGAATCTTCAGCCGCTTGGTTTGCTCTCGCTCTTGTCCCATGCTGATCCAGACGTCGGTATACACCACGTCGGCCCCTTTCACGGCCACCAGCGGATCGGCCCCGATTTCAATGACCGCTCCCGTCAGCCGAGCTTCCTCCCGGGCTCGATCCACAATAGCCTGGTTCGGCTGATAGCCGGGCGGGCACCCCACGGCGATCGTCATACCGGTTTTGGCCGCGGCCTCAATGAGCGAGTTCGTCACATTGTTGCCGTCGCCCACATACGCGATCTTGATGCCCTTCAATCGACGTTTCTTCTCCTGAATGGTCAGCAGATCGGAGAGAGCCTGGCAGGGGTGATTCAGATCGGTCAGCCCATTGATGATCGGGATGCTGGCCTCCCGTGCCCACTCCTCGGCAATGGCATGATCGAAGGTCCGCAGGACGATAGCGTCCAGGTAGCGCGACAACACATGGGCGGTATCCGCAATGGTCTCCCCGCGAGACAACTGGATGTCTCCCATCGGCAGCACCATGGCCTGGCCGCCGAGTTGATTCATCCCAGCCTCGAACGACACACGGGTCCTGGTCGACGGCTTCTGAAAGAGCAGGCCCAGCATGCGCCCCGGCAGAAGCGGGTGGGGCACGCCGCGCCGTTGCTTCGCCTTCAGCTGCGCGGCGAGACGGAGTAGGCCCTTCAACTCCTCCGTGGGGATCGAGAGCAAATCCAGAAAATCTTTCCCGAGACCAGCCCGGGTGGTCGACCGACGAGGACGCCGCAACATACGCGCCCCTACTCGCTTAATGGCTTGAGGTGGTTCGTTGATTAAAAATCTGTGATAGCGCGGCCAGCAGGCGATCAATCTCGCGCTCAGTAATAGTGAGCGCGGGCACAAAACGCAAAACTCGATCACCGACGCAGTTGATCAGCAGTCCGCGTGTGAGACAGTCGGCCACGACGGCTTTCCCGTCGATCTCCAACTCCATGCCTTGGAGCAGCCCGAGACCCCGCACCTCTTTTACGCAGCGGTGCCGCTCTTTCAAGGTGGCCAGCCCTTTGGCGAGACACTCGCCCATCCGGCGCCCCTGGTCGAGAATCTTCCCGTCCAGCAGCACGCGTAACACCGCCAGCGCCGCGGCACAGGCCAAGGGATTGCCACCGAACGTCGATGCATGCGCGCCCGGCCCAAACGCGTGCGCCACGCTGTCCGTGGCCAGGCACGCGCCGATCGGCACGCCGCCACCAAGCCCTTTGGCCAAGGTCATGATATCCGGCTGCATGCCGAACTGTTCATAACAGAAGAGGGTGCCGGTCCGGCCGATACCGGTCTGTACCTCATCGAAAACCAGCAAGACATCCCGTTCACGACACAATTCCCTCAGGCTTTGCATATACCCGCGATCCGCCACATGGACCCCGCCTTCGGCCTGAATCGGTTCCAGCATGATCGCGGCCGTCTTGGGAGTAATCGCCCGTTCGACCGCCGACAGATCATTAAAAGGCACGTAGGAAAATCCCGGCATGAGCGGGGCGAAGCCTTTTTTGACCTTCTCCTGGCCGGTCGCGGTCAGGGTGGCGAGCGTCCGTCCATGGAAGGAACTCGTCATCGTGACGATCTCGTATCGATCGCCGCCGTACTTGTCATAGGAGTATTTGCGCGCCAGCTTGATAGCCGCTTCATTCGCTTCCGCGCCGCTGTTGCAAAAGAAAACCTTCTGCGCGAACGAATGGTCCACCAGCATCTGCGCCAAACGTACCTGCGGCTCGGTATAATAGAGATTCGACGTGTGAATCAGGTGCTGCGCCTGCTTTTGGATGGCCAATACCAGATCCGGATGTCCATGCCCGAGCACATTGACCGCGATACCGGCGACGAAGTCGATATACTCCCGGCCCTCCAGGTCATATACCTTGGTCCCGCGCCCGCGCACGATCGAAATCGGCTGGCGCATGTAGGTGTTCATCAGGTACTGTTCGGCATTGAGACGCAACTCACCCGTCGGCATGGCACACCTCTCCCATCGTGAGTCGGCGAAGCTATCATAGGCACCAGGTGAAAGCAACCGAACCACGGCCGATCGTGGCTCCTGGCGCGGCGGGTGGCGGGTTCGGAAAGACGCATCCGGCGGTGATCGTCCCTTGACGGGAGGAGACGGCGGATGGGATAAGGTGGCGGTATGAAATCCTGCGCACAATGCCGGCAAGAAAACCGGGACGATGCCCGCTTTTGTCACCAATGCGGGGACGCCTTCGGCCCCGAACCGCAGGCGTCCACCACGGAACCGGACCAGACCGCCACAGCGCTGACGGATACGGACCTCTGGAAAGCCTTCATCGGCCCCAACGCCGACCGATATCTCGAAACATTCAAGAAATTTTCAGGGCCCTCAGGCCCGCAATTCGCCTTGACCTGGCACTGGCCGGTCTTTGTGTTCGAGCCGTTTCTCTGGTTCCTGTACCGGAAAATGTATGGCTACGCGTTGATTTATGCCATCGGTCCCGCCATGGCGTTTTACATCACACAGGATCTTTCCGCCGACATCGTCTGGCGCGTGATCGCCGGAGCCAGTGCCAACTATATCTACTTCTGGCACGCCAAGGAGCAACTCGCCAAGATTAAGGCCGAGCGGGCCGGGGGTGGAGAGGCCAAGGAACAAATGTTGGGGGAATTGGGTGGAGTACAACCCTACGTGGTCTGGGTTGGTGTCGGGCTGCTGGTGCTGAAAATCGGATTAGTCGTAGCCATGCTCAAAGATGGTCCTCCCGACGGTTCGAAGGGGTCGCCCGCCAAACCACACCCGGCCGGCATGACCCAGGTGTAGCCCGCAGGCTCTATCCGTACGTTCTCCCTACTCTCTCGCTTCGACCTGCTGCTGCCGCTGCCACTCGATCCACGACACGAACCAGTCAAAATCCTGCTGATACGCCGCCCCGCTGAGATCGGGCGTCGCCTGCGTTTGCTCAAGCTGCGTATAGGTGCGCGGCCAGTTCTTCTGCCACCAGGATTTCAGTTCATCCGGTCCGTAGGGCTGCCCGCTAGGATTGGCAATGCCGGCCGCTGAACACAACCCCGCCACCAGCGGCCAGTAGCGGTCCTTGCCGAGCCCGAGACTGCGGAAGTATTCGCGCAAGAGAAAGACCACCCACAGTTCCGCGCTGTTTTTCTTGTTGTGCTTGAAGGGTTGAGTCTGGCGCAACGGGACCGGATCGAACGTCTTGATCACGGAGGTGTAGTCAGGCCCGCCATAACTACCGGCGGACTCCGCGATGCCTTGCAGCATGTTCGCCAACTCCACCTCCACGAGCGGCGTTCTCGGCGCAGGCTGACCAGTCGACCCAGCACCTAAAGGATTGGTCACGGTCAGCAGCTCGATCAGCGGCTTGAGCTCCCGTAACCGGATGGCGGCTGCTTTCAGAATCTGCTCGGATTCAAGCCAATAGTCCGGATCGCCTTTGGAGGCCCGTTCCCGGCCTGGCGGCGGCAACACGACCGGAATCCAGTACCGCACCAGCACAAAGAGAATATACTCGACCTCTCCGCCGACCTGCACGACACCAGCCAACGCCTGCTTCATCCCGAGCGCCCGTCGAAAAAACGCCTCGACCCGGTCTTCGACCTGCAGACGACGCCCCATCGCCTGCCACCACTGTTGCAGCGGAAACCAGTCTGTGGGGGGAACCGTCGACATCGAGATGCTCCACACGTGAGGGGAAATCGGCGGCATGGTACTGACTGCCACCACTGAATGCAACCGAGCCGACCATCGCCCAGGGGTTCGAGCAAGCGGGGACCTTGACAGGATCAAGGGGCAATCGCGTAACCTGTGGACGCCAGTCCCCACCCCTTTCGGATAAGGAGACGCGACACGATGAGTAGATTAGTTCTGATCCGGCACGGCGAATCGCAGTGGAATCTGGAAAACCGCTTCACCGGGTGGGTCGATGTTCCCCTCTCCACGAAGGGAATCGAAGAGGCGAAGGCGGCCGGGAAGAAACTAGCGGAGTTCACGTTCGACCGTGCCTTCTCCTCCGTGCTGGCTCGCGCCAATGAGACGCTGCGGCTTGTGCTCGAAACCATCGGGCAGACGACCATTCCGATCGAAAAAGACAAGGCCTTGAACGAGCGGATGTACGGCGAGTTGCAAGGGTTGAATAAGGCCGAAACGGCCAAGAAGTTCGGCGATGAGCAGGTGAAGATCTGGCGGCGGAGTTATGACGTGAGGCCGCCCGGCGGAGAAAGCCTGAAAGATACGGCCGAGCGCGTACTGCCTTATTACGAGAGTCGAATCAAACCCTACGTGCTCAAGGGGGAAACCATTCTCATCGCCGCCCATGGGAACAGCCTGCGCGCGCTGGTGATGCAGCTCGAACAGCTGACCCGCGAACAGGTGCTGGAGCTCAACATTCCCACCGGAGCGCCTCTGCTGTACGAACTCGACAACAGCGGGAAGGTCTTGTCGCACCGGTATCTCTAAGGGACCGCAGTGACCCTGCGGAATGCTCATAGTTCAATGTTCAACTGAGCTCAACGCGGTCAAGAACGTTGGACACTGCGCATCGGGCTGTACCGCGGCAGAATGAGACTCATTCGCCTAGACACACTGGCTCAACAACTCCTGATATTGATCCAGCGGCACCAAGTCGGGAAGTAAGACGAGCAGCTTGGGACGGTCCTCCGGTTGAATGAGGCCCTCGCTTTCGAGCAGATCTGAAATCTCCTCGGATGCCGCGATCTCCCCTCCCTCGTAGTCTCCCACCGGCGAATACCGGGCGCGGCGCTCTTCCATTTCAACCAGGTAGTCCTCCCACTTCACCGACGCCAGTTGGAACGTCGTCGCCCAGTCCGCATGGATCAACTCCAACACCCGCTGAAACAGCACCTCGCGGTACTTCCGTGGAATGTGGGCATTGATAGCCGCATGAACCCAGTAGAGCGTGAATGAGAGGATCTCCCGAGTCATCGCCTCCTCCTGCTCCTCCGTACCCCCAATTCCATACTCGCTCAAAGCCTCGACCGTCATTCGGCGCGGAATCAACTTATACAGGGCATCTGCAACTTCAGCGGGCGTCATCGATTCTCTTTTCATACCATCCCTCCGCAACAGGCCCCAGGATACTGAAGCGTCGCGCGCCGTGACAACCCTCGGCCATGCTCCGCACAGTGCCTGCGCTTGTCCGCCGGGATGGCCTATGTTACAAGGAGGGCGTTCACTTTGAGGCGGGACTCTATGACACACACCAGACGACTCCAGCTTCTGTGCGCCATCTTCGCAATCATCGGTTGCTTGTCCTCCAGCCCGGCCAGATCGGCGGAATCGCAAGGGGCGCATTGGGGCTTCGCGACCGACCTCGGCCTGTGGAGCGGCACCACCAACGACACCACCTTCGCGCTTGGCTTCGGACTCGACTACTACATGGACCCGAACTTTTCATTCGGTGGAATGGCGCTGTTCACCCCGGTGGGTGACCTGACTCAAATCGGCATCGCCGGTGTCGCGAAGTATCACCTCCGGCTGAACGGTGGATTCAATCTCGTGCCCTTCGCCGGACTCGGCTTGGTCCACGCTGATCTCAACCGCGGCAGCGGCCCGGGGAAGGTCGATCGCAACGACACAAGCCATTTCATTCCGCTCGGCCTGTCGCTGGAGTATCAGGTCGGACCCAACATCGCCTTCTCGACGACCCTCATGGTCAATCTCCATCGCATCAATCTGTCCCCCCCGGTCCCCGACGACAATAGCAGCGTGGCGCTGCTGTTCGGAATTCGTTGGGGTCCCTAGCCGCATTGTTCATGACGGTTCCACGAGAAATTGCGAGTGATGCGGCGAGGTCCGCGGCTCGATGACCATCGCGAACGATGGCCCCCGCTTCAGAATGCCGGCAACCGCTCAAACAGGTTGCCAGCAAAGCCGCAGCGAAGCGAGGGGGCGAGGCGCACCGTTTGAGTACGTCGAAGCTTTGAGCAAAACGAGAACGCCGCTGGGAGCCCGTTCCAACATTCGTTAGGCGGCTTGGGCGGGTCGCCACCGCAACCCCACCTGCAACAATTCCTGCAGCAGGTCTTTGTAGGTCAGGTCGGCCTTCTCCGCCGAGTCGGCGAAGTCTTCGCCGCTGGCGATCTGCGGGTTGGGGTTGGCTTCGAGGACGTACACGTTGCCGTCTTTATCCATGCGCATATCGATGCGGGCATACCCGCTCAATCCCAGCGCACGATAGACACGCTTGGCAAGATGCTGAATCTGGTCGGCCACGCCGTCCGGTAGATTCCGCGCCTCGCAGGAGCGGATGCCGTACTTGTCCTGATAGGTCCGACTCCATTTCACGCGTTGGGTCGCGATGCGGCGCGCTTCGTCCGGCATCTTGTCCATCACCAATTCCCAGACGGGGAACACTTGCAGGTGGGCATTGCCCATCACACCGACGTAGAGCTCACGGCCTTCGATGTAGCGCTCAACGAGGGCTCCGGTCCCGACATGGTCATGGATAAAGGCGACTCGTTCCCGCAGTTTGTCATCATCGTCTACGATCGACGCCTGAGAAATCCCCAAGGACGCTTCTTCCGTACTCGATTTCACAATCAGCGGGAAGGGCAGGTATTTGGGCCGCCGTACCATCCGATGCAACGGCACCACGATGAATTCCGGATAGGGGATGCGATGGTAGGACATCACTTGCTTGGCCAGCGCCTTGTCCCTCGCCAGCATCAGCCCTCGCGGGTTACAGCCCGTGTAGGGAATCCGCATCAATTCCAGATAGGACACGACATTCTGGTCGTAGACCGCCACGCCATCGAACTCCTCCAGCAGATTAAAGGCAATGTGCGGCTTCCACCCTTCCACTGCCGTGCGGATGACCTCCAGGTCGCTCTTCACGCCGAGCGCCTGCACCTCGTGACCAAGCTTTTTCAGCGTGGAGACGACATCGTATTCCGTCCGCCATGCCGCCTGTTCAGAGTTTTGCCCGTTGAGGGACTCCGGTGGGACCAGATCCTGATGCATGAGCACGAGCACGCGTAATCGCTTCATAACGCCACCTTATGCCTCCCACTGTGCAGATGGTTCATGGTCTGCACCGTCAGAAGGATCGCGAAATCGAGTTTTGCCTGGTCGCTCGGCTGCGTCAGATGCAGTTTCGAGGCGTGGCATCGTTCGATCATGCTCTCCAAGACCTGATCGATAGTGTACTGATATTCCCCGGTCCATTCCGCCACCCGCCGGCGGATGTCCTTGCGCGTGCGATGCAGGAATTCGGCGGCGCTGGGATTCTTGGCGTGAGCAGGCTGGTCGGAGAATAATTTCTTCAAGTCGCTGTCATAGGTCGACGCGCGTCCGATCCCATAGTGCTTCCGTTTTTCCTCGTAGTGATCGCGCAGGGTTTTATAAATGCGCGGCAGCGGATCCAGCAAGTGCCGCCCGGTTACCTTCGGGCTCACCTCGACCAGCTCGCCCATGAGTCGTTCTATGAACTCCAGTTTCTTCATCACCGGCCATCCGCGATACCGTTCCTGCCAACCCGACTGGGGGTCCAGCCACACGGCAAATGTTTCGGCGAAGTCTTCGTCCGGATGGCTTTGTGCGTACCAGACATCCAGATGGCGCACAAAACTCCGGCTGTAGGGTCGCGGCGTGTAGTACTCGGGGTAGGGCTGGGAGGAGCGGCCGAACAGTTTCTGCCGACGCCGGCGTCGACGGAGCAGAAAAGCGTTTTCAATAGCGTGACCGGCCTCATGGCGGAGGATGCGCATACACCAGTCGTGCGTGCCTCCCTCGACCTCCAGCATCTGGCTGGCTTCCAGTCTCGTCAAGCGGGGATGGGCGAGATAGAAAGGGACGGCAATTCCAGGCACCCCATCCGGGGTAAACCATTCATCTGAAATCCACACATGCGGCCGAAACAGCAAGCGGCGCGCCTCCAATTCGCGATATAGCTGGGCGATCGGCTCCTGATAAAAGGTGCCGTCGAGCCGCAAATCCAAATCGCACATGCGAAGGTCGAGGAGTTGCTCATCGCTCCATTCCGCCCACACCGGCACCGAATCGGCCGAATGTGCCCGCGGTCGTTGCTGGTTCTGCGCTCGCCCCATGGGTTCGCCACCAAAAAGCCTCGTCCGGCGCCAATTTGCTCTCGTTTAACTATAGCAGCTCGCTGAAATTGCGCTCGTCGATCGCCGGTGGGCCCGCTCAGCATTCAGGGGAAACCCTCGGTCGCCATCCCCTATCCCATTCCCTGAGGCGCATGCGCTACAATGTCCGACCATGCAACCCCTTCTCACTCCGCTGACAGGGACACCTGTGCGGCCGGCCAAACCGACCGAAGAACTCGAGCGCCTGGAGACCAGATTGTGCCGCCTCACCGGACAGGCCATCGCCGACTATCACATGATTGAGAATGGGGATCGGGTCATGGTCTGTCTGTCGGGGGGAAAAGACAGTTACGGGCTATTGGAGATCCTGCTCTCGCTTCGCAGCCGGGCCCCGATTCATTTTGAGATCATCGCCGTCAATCTCGACCAGAAGCAGCCGGGATTCCCCGCCCACATCCTGCCGGAGTATCTGACCAAGCGCGGGGTGCCGTTTCACATTGAGACCCGCGATACCTATTCCGTGGTGAAACGGTTGATTCCAGAGGGACACACCACCTGTGCGCTCTGCTCCCGTCTCCGGCGCGGACACCTCTACCGGCTGGCCACCGAACTGCGAGCGACCAAGATTGCCCTGGGCCATCACCGCGACGACATTCTTGAAACACTTCTCCTGAATCTGTTGTTTACGGGCAAGATGAAAGCCATGCCGCCGAAACTCCGGGCCAAGAGCGGCCGCCATCTGGTGATCCGGCCGCTGGCCTACGTCAAAGAGTCCGACCTGGCGCGGTATGCCGTTTTGCGGCAGTTCCCGATCATTCCGTGCGATCTGTGCGGCTCCCAGGAAGATTTAAAACGCAAACAGATCAAAGCGTTGCTGCAGGACTGGAATCAGCGGTTTCCCGGATCGAACGACAGCATGTTCGCGGCACTGGGCAACATCGCTCCCTCATTACTGCTCGATCGCACACTCTTCGATTTTTCGGCCTTGAAGACGGAGGAAGGTCTTGAGGCGACGGCCGACGGTGAGACCGACGACGAATAACAGGCCCCACCCCTGAACCCGGGACGTGATGGGCCTCACGCCATCATCATATGACCGGAGCAGGGACATTGCTCGCGGAGCGGATTCTCCCCCAAAACCGAGGGACGCAGAGAACTTCAGGTAGGCGAGAGTCAGACCCGTTGACGCAGATGGGTTCGGCGACCGCAGCGCAGACAGCGATAGGGGTAATAGCCGATCAGGAAGAAGAAGAAATCCAAGAGCCCCTGACGGCGGGACCGTTTCGTATAACCGGAACATTTTCCGCAAAAAGACATGTGAGTCACTCATCCGATCGGGGCCAGGGTGCCGCTTCGGGAAAGAATCCTACTGAAACACCCCAAGGCGATGCAAGTCCAGTTTGGACGACTATGAAGTCATCCAAACGACCAATGACGTGATTCATATCGACACAAAGATGTACGGGTGAATGCCCGCCGGACGGCAGGAAGCGTCGATCAGGTGCGGCGACGCAGACGAAAGCGGTGGAGACAGAGTGTGCATCGGAATGGGTAATACCCCATCAAATGCAGAAAAAAATCCTTCCAACCGTGCCGGGCCACTCGCTTGGCAGTGCCTGAGCACATGGGACAATAAACCATATCGGGTATCGGCGCGCGCCTTTCTCCGTCGCATCGGGTAAGATGACCGAGTTACGCGGGACGTGAGTGTGAAGCAGTTGTGATGTGGACGCAAGTCCCATCGTATGGAGGCCTGCCAGCATCGTGAATCGGCGGAACACGCTTCCCCGGCAGGGGGCCGAGCCACCGCTCTGGTCGATCGCGGCGTCCGCAGCGGTGATTATCCTGACCCCGATGATGCTCTTTTCCCTCGCGCCGGAAGGTCCCATTCGCGAAGGGGATACCGTCTTCTCAACCGGCGCGCACAAGGTGTCCCTCAACCGACCGGACCAGCACCGGCAAGGCGGCTATGAGTCGACTTGCCTCCTGGATCCCAAGGATCCCATGATCGTCCTTCAAGCCCCAGCCGAAGGATCGGATGACGACTTCCTGGCCCAGGTTCAAGGAAAGAGCGCCATCGAATGGCCTTTCTGTCCACCGCAGGCGGAACTACTCATCAAACGCCACCAGATCACCCAACAACCAAGCCTGCTTCAAGACCTTCGCGACGGCATGTTCCGACTGCTCAAACGCGTCTAGCAACTTGTCGGATTGCCGGGTCAGGTCCGGAGCAGAGACGCAAACTTCTGCCGGAACTTGGCGACCTTCGGCCCCACCACATAGGCGCAGTAGCCCTCAGACGGGTGCCGCGCAAAGTACTCTTGATGGTACGGTTCCGCCTCGAACCATCGGGTCGCCTGGACCACTTCGGTGACGACCGGATTGGGGTAGAGCCCAGCCTCCGTCACCGCGGCAATCGTCTCCTGGGCACAGCGTTGCTGTTCAGGCGAGTGATAGAAAATCGCCGAACGGTATTGCGTCCCGATGTCGTTTCCCTGCCGATTTAACGTCGTCGGATCGTGAATGACAAAAAACACGTTCAACAGATCGCGGTAACCGACGACGGCAGGATCGAAGGTGATCCGCACCGCCTCCGCATGGCCGGTTCGACCACCACACACCTGCTCATAGGTCGGCGAGTCCAGCTGTCCGCCGATATAGCCGGATTCAACCGATTGCACACCCTTCATCTGGTCATAGACCGCCTCCAGACACCAGAAGCAGCCGCCGGCCAACGTCGCACTCTCCGTCGCTTGCGCCATCACGCACCTCTCCTCTTCCGCCGCTCCACCGATTACGCCTGTCCCCCGTTCCACCACTCCCGGCCTTCTCGCCGCAGCAAGGCTTCGGCCTCGGGCGGTCCCCAACTCCCGCCGGGATAATTCGGAAACGCCGCCGGACCGGGCAACGACTTCCAGACATCCAGAATCATTTGCACCACCGCCCAGCCCAACTCAATGTTGTCGGCCCGCTGGAACAGCGTCGCATCCCCGGCCATGGCGTCGTGGAGCAGCGTTTCATACCCCGTCTGCGGCGCATTGCCGAAATAGTCTGCATATTGGAAATCCATATCCACCGTCCCGATCCGCACCGTCGGTCCCGGCACCTTCGCATCGAACCGCAGAGAGATCCCTTCATCCGGCTGGATGCGGATCACGAGCACATTCGGCGCCAAGCGATCCACCTGGGTTTTACGAAACAACATGAACGGCGCCCGCTTGAATTGCACCACAATTTCGGTCAGCCGCCGCGTCATACGCTTCCCGGTCCGCAGATAGAACGGCACCCCGGCCCAGCGCCAGTTGTCGATGAACAGCTTCATCGCGACAAACGTCTCCGTCATCGATTCCGGCCCGACATGCGGCTCAGCCCGATACCCTGCGACCGATGCCCCCTCCACCGTGCCCGGTCCATACTGGCCGAAGGCCACATACCGCAGCACATCGAGCGAATTCAGCGGAACCACACCCCGCAGCACCTTGGCCTTCTCATCGCGCACGGCGTCCGCGGCAAAGGAGTTCGGCGGCTCCATCGCCAGGAAACAGAGCAACTGCAGCAGATGATTCGGCACCATGTCGCGCAACGCTCCGGCCTGCTCATAGTAGCGACCACGATGCTCGACCCCGAGGCTCTCCGCCACCGTGATTTGCACATGATCGATGTACTGACGATTCCAGACCGGCTCAAAAATCCCGTTCGCAAACCGGAACACCAGGATATTCTGCACCGTTTCTTTTCCGAGATAGTGATCGATGCGATAAATCTGCCGTTCGTGCAACACGCGCTGAAGCTCATGATTGAGGGTCCGGGCCGAGTCCAAATCATGGCCGAACGGCTTTTCGATAATGACCCGGCGCCAGGTTCCTTCCCGCTCCACCGTGAGACCATACTCGCCGAGATGCGTCACAATCCCGCCGAACAGTCCAGGAATCGTCGCCAGATAAAAAATATAGTTTCCCTTGGTCCCGGCGGCAGCATCCACGGTCTCCAGAAGCTCGTTCAAACGGCGATAGGTGGCCCCATCCTGAAAGTCTCCGGCCAGGTAGTGCACGCGTTGCGAGACCGCCTGCCACACCGCACGATCGGCGGACGCCGACAAATAGTCGCCCATGACCCGATCCAATTTCTCACGGAAGGCCGCCGTCGTGCTGCCCGGTCGATCTAATCCTACGATGGCGAATGCTTCCGGAAGGAACTGTCCGGCCATCAGATTGTAGACGGCTGGCAGCAGCTTCCGCTTCGCGAGATCGCCGTCGATCCCGAAAATCACCATCACGCAGGGAGTACGCAGACGTGGAAGGTCCATGGTCGGTCCTGGGTTCATCGAGGCCCTCCTAGCAGAGGTCGCGATATCCTGCCTGATCCCTGTGGCCTGCGCAACCTCCACTCTGGCCGGCCGACAGGTTTCCGACTTTGAGTAGGCGCTCTCTCCGGTACGTGGTACTGATGAGAGGGACACTCACAACATTCCCCACCCAAGCGAGCATCACCATGCCTCTCCCTTCGCCGCGTCGCCTCGTGAATCCGATTGTCGGTTGGGTACGTCACTGGTCGCTCTGTCTGCTGTTCGCCGGAATGCTGGCGCTCGCGGGCGCCGTCGCACCGGCGACCGGCTCGACCGTACAGCTCGCCCCGCGGGACCTTCACATCGAGTTGCCGGCCGACAGCCTCGTCGGATCTCTACCGATCAACCGGCGACTGACGCTAGTCGTTCATGTCCCGAATGCCCCGGTCGGGCAAGGCATCCCTCTGGCGGCCCAATTTGAGATCCCCGACACCGCCCCCTACATCGTGCCGATGGACATGGATCACGACCGACAGGGCTACTCCGCGACCGTCGATCTCGGTCGGTTGTCCAGCACCATGGGGACTCCGCCCAAAGCGACCACCATCCACGTGCAGATCGGTCGCCCGCAGGGGGAACAGGTCGAGGCACTGTTCGATCGCACCGTGGTCATCACGATCGCCATGCCCGGCTATGCAGATCATCACCGGGGACCGTCGGATCTGTCACTCAATCTGACCGAGGGCCCGCGCACACCACCACACTCACAGCCGGATCTCGCCCTCTTGGATGGACACGTCGAAGAGGAAGAGTTAGTCGGAACCCCAACCCTGGCAAAGCAGGAGGGGTACTGGAAGAAGCTACAGGGGCTGATCCGGCAACGACTGCGCGTCGATGCGGGCGGGCGACCGGCCGACACCTTCCGGCGTGGACCAGGCATCGGCTTCCGGCTCTATGCCAACGGCGAGGCCCAGCTCATCGAAGTCGAACGGAGTTCGGGCGACCTGTCGCTCGACCGGGCTGCCCTGCTGGCCGTGGTAGATGCCCACCCGTTCCCTCCGTTCCCGCCCGGAACGACGGACCCTTACATCGACGTGCATGTCGACGTCCCGCCACGCGCCCGTTGACGAGGAGACCCCCCCCAGCCAAGCGGGACACAAGCCCGCACGACTCCTGGACGCTAGTTGTTCTGGGTCCGCTTCAGCCAGTCGATAAATTTCTGCAGCCTGGCATGTTCTTCGTCGTGCACATGGACAAAGACCAGCCCGAACCCCGTGGCATCCGTCCACCGTACCTCGGCCACTTCGACCGTCAGGGGTTCATAGGGCGCAGGAAACTCGACATGGAGGGACAGGCAGGCTCGCGCCGGAAGGGACTCCTCGCTCACCACATGGCAACCTTCCCTCGACAGGCTGGTCATCAATCCGCTTCCGGCGACGGACTGGCCAGAAAACGTCAGGGGCACTCGAATTTCGTAGCGGGGGCTATCGCGGCGCTCCAATAGGGTCCTCTCAGGACAGGGTGACAGGCGTTCAACACGAGCAAGATCCGGAGAGGGATACGCTGTTCAGTTCCGGAAATCAACCCGCATCCCAGGATCGACCATTCAGGCCACACGAACCTGCCAAGCTTCCAACTCCATGCAAGCAGATCATCCAGCGTATCGGGGAAGATACGACGCCGTATCTGTTTTTTATCACTCCCTACGACACATGTCACACACAGGAACCGGCTTGCCCGACAATCCCGATGGATGAGGGCGACCAAGTCCTGGCAGTGGACACAACCGCACTGGCACAAGGGTTGCTGTATCACAGGCGTAGAACCACGCCATGCCTCACAGGAGGAGACGTATCATGGACCTGAATGTGGACTTGCTGATCACCTTCGTGGCGTTCTCCGCCTTGATCGCCCACTGGGTCACCGACCTGCTGCGTCAGATCTAACAGGATGCGGAAAAAGCCCGCCAGCGGCGTTCTCGCGTCACTCAGCGACTCACCGTACCGCAAGAGTACGATTCGCCCCTTCGCTCGCTGCGGCCTTGCTGGACGGCCTTTTTGCGCATCCTGCAGTGCGTGCTGACGCGAGAGAGCATGTGGAGCTCACCGCGCGCTATGAGCCAAGAATCGAGTTTTTCCGCAACCTACTATGAGACTCCCTCCGGAACGAACGCCGGGAGAAAAGACCGACGCGCAATATTCGGAGTGGCACAGGTTAGGAGTTCCCCATGAAACAGCTACCCATATTCCGAGGGGCCAAGGAAAGAGTCCTCGCCCTTCTCCTGCTCATCCTCCTGCCGTTTCCCATCAGCATCCCCCTGGTGCTCTGGCTGACCGGCCGATACGGGGCTGCTGACCACCCGCGCGGGCCCCGACACCCTCCGCCCACCACCTAGGGATTCTCCCTTGAGGGATCGGCAGAGGGTCGTGTTCACCCACCCCGGCTAAAGTTCAGAAAAACCCTTACCGAGAAGGTGTGTAGCCCTCAGGAATCGAGGGTAAAGGCAAGGAGGCCGTATTATGGACATGGATCATCGTTCATCCACGCGGGTCACGGTCGCCTACCCGGTCCGGCTCTCCGGCGATTCGATGGTCGGCCAGGGAACCCTCATCAATCTGTCGGCGCCCGGGTGTGCCATCGAAACCACCCTTCCCGTTCAACCCGGCGACTACCTCGAGCTGCACGTAATGGCTCCTGATCAGGCCCGACCGCTGACCGTGGGACTCGCGAAGGTTCGATGGGCCACCGAGCAGAAGGCAGGCGTCGAGTTCATCCGGGTACGTCAGGATGAGCAGGGCCGTCTGCAGCGCTTGATTGGTCGGGTATTGGAAGAATCGACCGCCGGGGTCGCGACCGACCGGCAGGAATTGACCGCGGCCTGAGCCATTCCTTAAGCACGGCATCCGCCTCGTCGACGGCCGGCTTGTGATGGGGACAGCGTCCGCCCTCAGCGGCACGAGCCATCCAGGGAAATCCGTCAGTGCCCTCCGGGGTCCGAGGCGGGATTCGCCATCCGCTTGACGATGATTTTCCGTCCCACCGTCATGAGGGTAAAGGACACCGCGAACGCGATCGGCACGAAGATCGCCGTGGCCACATTGGCATTCTTGATCCACCCCATCTCGTAACAGGCCTTCAGCACATACCCGCCCAAGCCCGTCAGATAGTACGTGATGACGATCACGGAGAGACTTTCAACCGTGCGCTGCAGGATCGCCTGCGCGCGCGTTGTGGAATCCACGCTGGCCAGCAGTTTCATGTTCTGATCCTGCAGTTCGATATTCTGCTCCTGCAACCGCAGCTCGATATGCGTACGCAGCACTGCGACCGTGGCCTCAAAATCCTTTTCCATGGCATCGATGCGACGGAGCAACTGTTGATAGCCATCGGTGACGCCGGTGATTTTCCAACTCACATACTCGGAGATTTGACGAAGCGGCGGGTAGGGCCGCTCCTGCAAAGCCACCAGGTTGCTTTGCACAATTCGGTCGTATGGCACCGAGGCCGAGAGCCGGTATCGCATCGACTCAGCCAGCCGGCTTACCTGCAACAGGTCTTGCGTGAGGACCGTCAGCCATTTCTGCATGGTCGGCGGAGTGGTCCCGCCCAGCTGCTCGATCAGCACGGCCCGTTGATAGAGGTGCCGCTGCTCATAGTCGTGAATTTGATCCACGGCCCGGGAGAAGGCCTTCATCGGCAACATGACGAGGTGATAGTAATTCTCGATGGCGACGATCGTATCGACAATCTTCGCCACCTGTTGCCGCAGCGCCTGCTCGGATGTGGAGCAAATCAGGTACCGTTCCCGGTCGAACTCATCGGGAGTGAAACTGGTCACCGCCACGATGTCGTCCCCCAGAATACGACTCCCGTACACCATGGCGCCGGGAAGCCTCGCGGGCAGTTCCCGCTCCAGCGGCGGCTCTTGCGGCAGAAACAGCAGGTCGAGGGCGTTTACACGAATGCCGAGGGGACAGAGGGGCATCATATAGCCGGGAAAGGTGATCGGGCCGAAATCCAGCGGGGCGACACTGTCCTTGACGACATGCCAGACCTGGTAGCTGTAGTATTCCGTGTGGGCTTCCCACACGACCACCAGGCGGTCGCCGTTGGCGGCCGTCTTGAAGCCGTAGCCAAACCGCTCCTCAATCGCACCTTCAGTAATGTCCAGGGCCTGGAGGAGGTGCTGAAACTCCCGGCGACTGTTGGGCCGTTCCACCGGAGGATTAGCCATCCGGTACGCGACATGATGAATGTGCGCCGGCACACCGAGCCACTGCGGCAGATACTGCTTGTTGGACTGATGAATCCGGTTCAGAAATCCCGCACGGCGGGAATCGGTTCCGGCAGGCTCAACCGAGTCCGTCATAACATCCGCTGCTCCAGCTGAAACGGAAACCGCAGAGAGTCATCCCCTCGCCGACCCGGAACAACCCCGGAACGGCATCGACATCCGGCGAATACTTCAATCATCTTCCTCTTCGATATCTTCAATGCCTTCGTAGCTGACATCCCCTTCATGGATGGAGGACGCCATCTTCTCGCAGGCAGATTCGATGATCTCTTCAGCCTCTTCGGGCGAGTCAGCTGAAATCAAGAACTTCACAGTAATTCCAAAGCGCTGGTTCACAATCATACTCCTTCGGCGAATGAGGGGGCAGAACGCCTGTCCCCGCTGAGGCTCAATACCATAAGCTCCCGCGTATTGTCACCATGCCGACGGAGAAGGGGGGGCCGGACTGGTTTGAACGGGGTGACTGCGCGCGATTCCCCATCGCCCGGCGGCGGCATCGGAGCGGCAGCAGGCCGAGCGGCGTACCGACGGATCCGGCGTCACAGGTGGTGGACGATTGCGGGATAGGAGAGGAATGCAAGGGTGGAACGGACCGGCTGAAACCTGGTCCCGGCGCCCCAGGGGCAGGCGCCGGGACCTCTCGACTATTTGCGCAGCAACATGTGCCCGCGCCGATTCTGCTGATGGCAAGCCTCGTCATGGTCGGCACAGAAGGGACGATCCTTTCCATACGAAACGATCGCCACTTGCTTGGGGCTGACCCCCATATCGACCATGAAGCTCTTGGCGGCCTTCGCGCGTTTTTCTCCGAGCACCAGATTGTAATCGTGCGTGCCGCGCTCATCACAATGCCCGGAGATCTTGAGGAGCGCCTTAGGATTGTCCTTCAACCAGGCGGCGTTGACCGACAATGCCGCCACGCCGTCGTTGTCCGCCACGTTGTACCGGTCATACCCGTAAAACACATCCTTGAGACCCGCTTCCAGCGCGGCCGCTTCCTCACGTCGAACTTCCGCCGCCCACTTTTCGTCCCGTTCATGCGCCGTCAACATACTGCCGAACGGGCTCCGGCTGAGGCGTTCCTCTCCTGAGATCTCCCCGTTCACCAGGGGAGACAAGCCGCGCAAGCGACCGCCTTCCGCCTCTGCCGCATCTGGCCGGTGGCCGAGCGAAGGATACTGGCCGTCTTCCGCTCCATCAAGCCGATTTCGCATGCCATCGCGCTGCGCATAGTCGCTCCCGGAACGGCTCTCCGATTCGCTTCCGGAACGGCCCTCCGCCGACAGGGACTGATCGTCCGAGCCCGACTGGAACCATTTCATGTTGCTGCAACCCGACGCCGTGAAGACGACGAGTGCGATTCCGCCCAACATCAGCTGCGACGCGCCACGGTACTTCATGAACCTTGCTCCTTGAGAGGGGGTGTAACCAGTGCTGTACGTAACAACTATAGCACCGGCCACGATTTCCTCTGGTTTCCGCAGGGGCAGGCCAGAATGCACCGTCATTTCGAGGAGTTGCCCGGCGAGCATGGAGCAAGGAGAGCATGCCGCCCCCTCAGAGAACCGCCATATTTTCAATCACTCTGAGCGGCAACGGCCGGAAGGTGCCCCTTCGAGAACAGGAACGGGTATGAGCTGGAGAACTGAAGGTTGAGAGGGAGCCCCCGCGGGGTGCCCCTGGAGGATCGGGAAGCTTCGACGACTTTTAGATTCTCTGGTGCGCCCGGAGGGACTTGAACCCCCAACCCTCGGATCCGAAGGCTCACAAAGCGTTCTAGAGATTGACAGCGATCAGGGCGGACAGATGGATATGTTTTCCTTATAGATCAAGGCTTTTCGTGTCAGTCCATGAGGATCAATGACGATTGCGGCAGTCCTGCAATCGTAGCCAAAATCGTGACCGAACCGTGACCAAAACCGTGACCAGATTTCCGCACAAATGAGAGAAGATCTGGCACATTCACTCGAACAGATCAGCGTGGGAGCCGGTACGTTCCAAGTACAGGAATTCATCATCCGTTCGATAAATCAGCAGCCAGTCTGGGGCAATGTGACATTCGCGGTGATGCTTCCAAATACCAGAAAGGGCATGATCTCTGTGTCTGACAGGCAGAACCTTTTGGAATTGTAAGAGATCAATGATGTCCTCGAGATCGTCGATGTCCTGTCCTCGCTTTTTGGCTAACTTCAGGTCTTTGAGAAAACGGCTAGTGGGTTTGATGGTGAGCAAGGCTATACGCCCGTCTGGTTTCTGAGGGCGCGGAAGGTCCTAAAAGAAGGGAGTTTCTCCGGCTTGTTGGTTTCGTCAAAGGCGGCAATAGTCGTGGCATTTGGAATGGTGAGGGGGAAGGGAATACCTTGATGGAGTTCAACCTGAGCATAAAACAGCCGTATGGCTTCTGCTTCACTAATCCCAAGACGGTCGAAGATTTTCACGGCTCTCTTTTTGAGGCCGATATCGATACGGGCATTAATACGGTCTGACATGGACAGATGCGACGCCTTCCTCATGTTTCACATTGTACGCCATTTGTCGCACAAGTCAATCATCTGTCAGAACAAACGGACCTTCCCCCCAAGAAACGAGACCATTGGCCAAGACGACGTAAAAAGTGCCCTAGAGACTGACAACGACCAGGGAGGGCAGATGGATATGTTTTCCTTATAGAGCAGAGACTTCACTATCAGCAGATGGGGGTTACTGACAACGCAAGCATACCTGTAATCGTAGCCAGAACCAGGATCAAAATTTCAATAAAGAATGCGAGACAGTTTCCGGTTGAAGCACGAAATAGCTCCACGGCCTGTATCCATGTCGGACATTTCGCTTTGAGTTCTTCAGACTCATAAAATCGTGGTAGTCAGTCCACTAAACCCTGACGAACGCATCATGTACTTTCTCTGTCTGTGCTAGCCAACCAGAAGAAACAGGCCCGATCCAATATCGACTGTTGTCCCCATAAGGCTCTTCAACAATATAAGCTCCCCCATCGACCGTAAACTCACAAAATACCTCTTCGCGAAACCATGAAAATATCTTTGGTTCTCGGGTGAGTGTCGCACCGGGAATCGTTTTAACGAAGCGGCAAACTGCATGCCGCCCAATTCTATCGTTTTCGATCTCAAATGCGAGCATCTGCTTCTCAGAATTGTATATAGGGTAGGTCTTCATGTCCCTCAAACCGCAGGAGCCTGAAATAGGGGAGACATTGGACGCCAGCAATATCCGCTATATCCCGTCCATTTCCACTTCCTACCAGGTTAGTCAATATCACTGCACACGAATCTCAACCGATCTAGAATAATCTTATTGACGATCCCTGAAAGTTATGAAAAGGCGCGCTTACTAAGCAATTCATCCCTTGCCCAATCTTGGCTGGGCAGGCCATTCATCGAAGCACGAACAAAATAACCCTTGGTGTAGAGAACAATCGAAGAACAACGTTCCGTGACGATTTCTATTCCAATATCCCAGTCGATTATGGCTTGTTTCATTGACAGTGTAGCGGTTACGTGTTCACGAAACTCGGGTCTGAAGTAGAAGTGGCCGTAGGCAATACCCGGGGGAATCACAATGCCAAGAAGGGGCGTCGATGGCACTGGGGTCGGAGGAGTGAATCCAGCCAGAAGACTGAGAACGCTTATTGAAATAACCTTTCCAAGCTCCGCCGCAATGAAAGGTCTGCTTTGCATGGTGGAAGTATGAATCAGCTCGACTCGTAGTCGGTCGACTCCACCAAGTTCATGTTCGTTGTCTGGTGTGGCTTCTTCTTCCGGAAAGCAATGAAGGATCCTATCCTGTAGCTGAATTTCGATGCTCCACCCATCTCCCACAATGCGTTCAATAGAACACCCAATTAGATGGTCAAGAAATTGTAATTCATCCGCCGGTAACTTGGCTTCATACAGCATGATGGTCTCCAACGAACTACCTCCGAGCCATATTCCGCACAAACTCTTAGATTAGAGATATCCAGATCAAGGTTAGTGTAAGTCAAATGCTTGACCGAACAAATTTAGGTCCATCTGCTTCTGTTGGAATAAATTCGCTTACCCCACCGGCAAACAAAGGACCAGCTAAAGGAATAAGTATCCAGCCATCGTTCTTAAAAAATGGCAGTACGTCCTCAATCTGAAACAGAACGAAATATAAAAATAACAAAACCATGGAAGCCGCTGCCGTCCGAACAACAATTGCTATTAGCTGATAATGCCTTCTTACATCGGAGTATGCACACCCAGCAAGAATTCCCACAGGCGATGCAAAAATCCCAAGAAATAGTACTGAATGGCCTCCCACTGTTTCAACGAATGCTAACGGTAAGAGTAGCAACGGCAGCAGAACTGCGCCGAAGTATACAAAGGCAATTCTTTTCAGGAACCACAAAGCCGGGACATCCTCCTGAGATGCGAAGTGATCCAGCACACCTGCCCGCCGGCACATTTCTAACTAATCAAGAATACCCCAATCTCCATACAGTAGCGAGCCAAGAGGTATTATGATGAACGGCTGCGTCCTACTTTGACCATATAGATCAAGTGAAGCGGGGGCTGCGCCCCCGATCCCCCCGGCCGTCCGGTCCAGTGGTCCGGAACGGCCGGGCGGCCTCGTTGGGCGAAGTCTTTGCGTGACCAATCTCCCCATGGTTTCAGTATCCTGTTGTGTTCCCTGCTTCTGTCATCAACGATCAACCAGAACGGCGGCCAAGCTGACGCCTCGCCGCCTTGTGTAAGGACGGAGCATGATTCCCTCTCACCCGTAACGGATAGTGGACGGGTGACAGGGAGAAATTGATTAGTATGCTCACCGTCGCCCCGTGAGCCCCGCACACTCCACACAGAGCCAGATTTCGCATGTGACATCATGCTCCGCATAACAGAACCGTACCCACGCCCGTTCGAATTGGCAGAACTCACAGAGCCGTTCCTTCGTATGCTCAGGACAGAGCCAAGCTTTGCGCGCACGATCATAGGTGGTCGCTTCCCGTCCGCAGCAGGTCGGCCCCAATAGACTCGACAGCTTCAGATCGCATCGATGCCAGATCATCCTCACACCTCCTGATAGACGAGTCCCTTCCCCAACACCAGCTGCAGAATGGTGCCGCTAAACCAAATGGGATGCCCCGAGAGCAGATCCTCCCAGGTCTTCAGAAAGACAATGCGCGGGATTTCAATTTCGCCCCTAATCCTACGATAGGCATTCCTGGTGGACCATTGATGCCGCATCTCTTCCCAAAGTCGGCTGATGGGGAACCCAAGAGACCGTTTCCAGGACCAGCACATGTTCACGTACCCGCATTGATCCTGGACGTATTGACTGATGACATACCGGCTCAGACGGTTCCGGGAACGATGACTGGGCTGATAGGCCTTGATCCAGACCACCGGAGCCCCATGGAGGGCCTGCCATTGCGACGAGAGCCATTCCTGGGAGATCCAGAACCGGCGAGCCCGTTCCCCATCCAGCCCCCGCCAGGCCCAGAAGATATGGAGGACGCCATGCCCTTCTTCTGTCCGGACCTGGTAGTACTCCAACCCCTGAAACCCCAGCTGGCGTTCGATCCGTTGACGCAGTTGCTTATGGTGGTAAGTAAGCTTCTCCGCATCCCCGCCTTCTGCCGTGGAGAGCGTCACCCAAAGGACTTGGAACTGATGGCATTCCCAGAACCAGAGCAGGGATCGCACCCGGTGATAGCCCCGCTTCTGCTTCCTGGTCCATTCCCCGCCGACGGGCTCCCGCCGGAACTCCTTCCAGCGGCTCATCGGGCACCTTCCGCTTGAGGGATCGCAGGACGAAGGCCGGCAGACAGAATCCGCTCCAATTCCTCAATGGGAATCCGCACGGCGCGCACGGATGGCTTCACATAGGCAATCTGCCGTTTCAGGATGTATTTCCTGATCGTGCTTTCCTTCAGCCCTAACCGGTTGGCCGCTTCTCGAATGGTGATCAATTTTGTACTGACCATCGGACACCTCCTTGAAAGAATGGTTCAAAAATGATCACGGCTGATATTGTTGAGCCGTGATTCTTCTTGACACCCATTAGCAAGCCGGAGGTACACTTGCCAAACACATTCCGGTGGAAACGGCCCTTTCGCACGACACATTTTTCGGTGGTGTTGGGATCAAGAAATTAGGGAGGGGTCCACGTGAAAAAGGAGCCGAAGGCATGAGCGCACAGGGGCACGCGGAACAGGACTTTCAATTGGAGTATGGGAAGGCGATGGAGCGGATCCAGACGATGCCGGATGGCGCCGTGGGGTGGGTGCTCCGGTTTTTACAGACCGATCTGGAGGCCTTGACGCCCACGGAATGGACGCTGGTAGCGTTTGAGGTCGCGGCCTTTGTCGATGAGACGGGAGAGCGCTATGGCGGGATGGTGGCCCCGGAGAGTGGCTGGAGCGTGGAGGGCGTGCCTCACGCGAAGAACTATCAGACAATACCCAGTCGCAAAGAAGCCCTGGACATTCAGGCTGCCGTCCTGGAGCACTTGGAGCTCTATTGGCACGAAGGCTACACCGAGTTCACGTTTCCGCAGATGACGCTGGTCGTGGTGTCGCCGGGTGAGGGCTCTGACGAGGCCGGGACGGTCATCGTGAGCGCGAAACGCAAGGCGAAGGAGTTTGAATACCGATTTGTCCACCTCCTGGCCCACACGGGGGACTACATTCGACGCTGTCCGGAATGCGCCACGATCTTTTTCGCGATCCGACGCGACCAACTGTACTGCAACCCCCGCTGTCAAAACCGCGTCGCGGCCAGAAAGTGGCGCGACAGCCAGAAGACTGACCACAAGACCGCGCAACGAAAGGAGGAGGGCCATGGCAAGAAAAGCGGGAAAGGATAGAGGCATCACCCAACGGAAGGGCCGCGAAGGGTGGTGGGTCCGCCTCTACGAACATGGACGGCAGCGCTGGTTTCGTTGTGACACGAAATCTCAGGCCAAAGCCTTGTATGGCCGACTGAAGGCCGACATTCGAGAAGGAACCTTTTTCCCAGAGAAGTTTGCGCCGAGGAAGGACATCACGCTTCGAGCCTGGATCAACCGCTACCTCGAAGGGACTGTGAACCGAAACAAAGCTGGCGAAGTCCTCTACGGGCGGCGCTGGTCACTGCTTATTGGAAGCCGCCTAATCACCCAGATTACGGTCGATGATCTTCGACGGATTCAAGCCAGAATGCGAGCCAAGATGAAGGTGAATACGAAGGAACCGCAACGGCTCTGGGCGGATGCCACGATTAACCGACATTTTGCCTTCCTTCGGCATGTGCTCATGTTAGCCGTCAAAGATGACAAGTTGACCAAGAACCCAGTGTCCAGTCTCAAGTTCTTCCCGGAAGCAAACCGGACGCGCTTCCTGACGAGTGAAGAACTGGACCGGTTGAGGGGCGTGATGAGCCCGGACGATTGGAAATTGGTGGCCTTTGCCGTCGAGACTGGGTTGAGGCGAGGAGAACAGTTCTCGCTCCGCTGGAACCAGGTCGATCTGGAGAACGAGGTCCTGACCCTGCCTATGCCGAAGGGAGGCAAAACCCGGCATGTGCCTTTGAGCGAAGGAGCCAAGACCATCCTGAGGTCATTTGACTCGTTTCTTCGGTCAGCTTGGGTGTTCCCAGGTTTAATGGACGTGACTCACCCTATGGACAGCAGGGCCTTCCTCCGGCGTGCGTTTGAGCCTGGCTTGCGCCGAGCGGGGATCACCGGGGCGTGCTGGCACTCACTCCGGCATACCGCAGCCAGCCGCCGTGTCATGGCAGGGGTCGATCTCGTGTCGGTGAAGGAGATTCTCGGACACCGCGATATTGAAACGACCCTCCGGTATGCCCACCTTGCCCCAGGACATCTTCGGGACGCAGTGAATCGAGGGAGTCTGGCTGGAACCGTGACCAAAACCGTGACCAAACCGGAGGGGGAAGAGCGAGAAACGATGCAACCTGTTGATTATCTGGTGCGCCCGGAGGGACTTGAACCCCCAACCCTCGGATCCGAAGTCCGATGCTCTATCCAATTGAGCTACGGGCGCGCGCCGGTATAAGAACCACGTTGCTGCGGGGATGTCAAGAAAGGCAGGGCCCCCTCGAATATCCTCATGCCGACATGCGGCGGGCAGCTCACCGACCGGCCTGACCGGAGGTCAGCTGGAGAATCCGATCGGCCACTTGTGCCGAGGAGATTCCGTCCGTCGACACCACATGGGCGGCGGCGGCCTGATACTTCGGGGTCCGTTCGTTCAAGACCTCGCGGATTTCGTCGGTGAACGATTTCGTGCCGGTCAGCGACGGGCGCTGCGTATCGCCGCCGATGCGGCGTGTGATGGTCTCGACCGTGGCGGTCAGCCAGATCAACGTGCCGGTCTTTTGCAAGACCTCCACGTTCTCCGGCCGCAAAATGGCACCACCCCCGGTATCGATGATCAGCTGATCCTGCGCGGCCACATCTCGGCACACCGCCGACTCCAAATCGCGGAAATGGTCCCATCCGAATTGTTTGACGATGTCGGGGACCGAGAGGTTCGCCCGTTTGACGATCTCGGCATCGGTGGAAACGACGGTGCGCCCGAGTTTGCGGGCGAGAATCTTTCCGACCGTGCTCTTGCCGGTCCCGCGATAGCCGATCAACACGAGATTCATATCATGCTGCCCATCTGAGATAACGGAGCGGCAGCGTATCCGACGTGAGACTGCTGCGTGGCGCTCTCAGGCAAAACGCAACTCCAGTACATGCCGCATGGTGTCGACCGGGGCCGGCTGTTTTGTCCAGAGCTCAAACTGCATCACGGCTTGGTTGAGGAACATCTCTAAGCCCGGAATGGTTCGGCACCCTGCCGCCTTGGCCTCGTGCAGGAGTTTCGTCTCGCGCGGATTGTAGACGATATCCATCACCGTCAATTCCGGCCTGAACAGATTGGCCGGGACGCAGGACTCTCCGACCTGTGGCGACATGCCGACCGGCGTGCAGTGAATCAACGTGCGGACATGCGGAACCCAGTTGCGAAGCATGTCCAGCGTCAGCGGACCGTCTTCAATCGGGATCCCGGTCTTGTCCCGCAGATCCCGCACCAGCTGCTGCCGCTCCGCCTCCTCAATCCCGAGGATAGTGAGGCCGGCAATATTGCTCCCTGTGGCGATCGCGAAGGCAATCGCACGCGCCGCGCCACCCGAGCCGAGTATCAGCACCCGATGCCCATCCAGCAACGCGCCGCCTTCTTTCAAGGCACGCAGGGCGCCGGATGCGTCGGTGTTGTACCCCTTGAGCCGCCCGTCCTCGACCACGATGGTATTGATGGCGCCGATGTGTTTGGCCGTCGGTTCCACCTCGTCCAGGAACGGAATGGCGGCCACCTTATGCGGGATCGTCACACTGAACCCACGGGCGTTGCCCAAAGCCCGAATGCCTTTGATCGCATCGCCGAGCGCTTCGACGCGAAACGCCAGATACACGAGATCGAGTCCCAGTTTTTGGAAAGCGGCATTGTGAATCGCCGGCGAGAGGGAATGCTCCACCGGGTTTCCGAGAATGCCGCACCATTGGGTCTGCGTGGTAATGTCCATGCCGGTCGGTCCTACTTCATCTGCCATCGCGGGCCACCCTCGCGTGCTCATGCGGGCTAGCCCTTGTAGATCGTCATCCCCCCGTCGATCGGGAACGTTGCGCCGGTGACCCAGGTCGATTCGTCTGAGGCCAGATACAGCACCATCTTGGCGACTTCCTCGGGCTTCCCGGGCCGCCGGAGGGCATACTGCGCCATGATGGGCTCCAGGCTGGCCGGATCGGCCATCAACGGCGCCGCCATCGGTGTGTCGACCAACCCGGGGTTCACCACATTGCACCGAATGTGATCCTGCGCATAGTCGACGGCCAGGGATCGGGTCAATGCATCCAGCCCGCCCTTCGACGCGGCATAGGCCGACAATCCGCGAATCCCGACCAGGCTGGCGACGGTGGAAATGTTGATGATCGACCCGCCGCCGCTCTTGATCAGCTCGGGAAGCGCCGCTCGCGTCATGCGGAACACGCCCGTCAGGTTAATGTCCAACACGTTCGCCCACGTGGCATCGTCCATCTCGTGCAGCCGCTTGCCGAAATCGCCGATCCCGGCATTGTTCACCACAATATGCAGTTTGCCGAATGTGCGCATGGTCTGCGCGACCACTTCTCTGACGTGGGCCTCATCGGTGACGGAACCGGCCACGGCCAGGGCTCGCCCGCCATTGACCCCGATCCCCTTCACCACCCGGTCGAGCTCCTCTTTCCGGCGGCCGGTCACGACCACCTGCGCCCCTTCATCCGCAAACAATTTGGCAATGGCTTCTCCGATACCCGCATTGCCTCCGGTGATGATGGCCACTTTTCCCTGTAACCGATTCATGCCGTTGCGTCCTCCCCTCCGCGCTCGTCCTGGTCCGACTCTGCCGCTGCTTCCGATTCCACCGTGCGCTGAGGGTGCGACCACCAGCCCTCTTCCACCTTCCGTGCGACGGTCAAAAAGCCCGAATGGGCGACCATTCGATGGTCAGGCCGAACACTGCGCCCCTGAATCGACCAAGTGCGCAACAGGGTCTCGAATGTTTCGATCATGCCGAAGACAGAGGTGCGTTCCAGTGCGTCGACGGTCTGCATCACCTGCGGGACGGTCGGGACAAAGCTCAAATAGATGCCGCCGGAGCGCAACACCTTGGCCGCATGGGGTACCACCTGCCAGGGCTCGGGCAAATCCAACACCAGTCGGTCGAATGGACGCCCGTCTTCGAGGATGTCGATCCCTTCGTAGGCATTTTTCCTGAACGGCATCAAAGTGGACACCGGCCCCATGTATCGTTCGATGTTCGTCAACGCGGTCCGCGCAAAGTCGTCCCTCGCTTCATAGGTCACCACCAGCCCCGTGGGCCCGACCGCGCGCAGCAAGGCCATCGTGAGTGCTCCCGACCCGGTGCCGGCCTCGAAGACCCGCGCGCCGGGATAGACGTCCGCCCACATCGGAATCAACGACAGATCTTTCGGATAGAGCACCTGCGCCCCGCGGGGCATTTTGAGGACATACTCTCCGAAGGTCGGCCGTAAGGCGAGAAATCGCTTGCCCTTCGAGAGGGTCACGATCGACCCATCCGGCTTCCCAATCAACTCATCGTGTGGAATGGTCTCGCCGCTGAAGTGATAGATATCCCCGGCTTTTAACGTCAGGGCATACTGGCGCCCCTTCTTATCCACCAGATGGACACGCTCTCCGTTTTGCAGTTGTGACATGGGAGGGCATTCTATGGAACTGCCGACGGGTTTTCAACCGAACCGCCGCAACCGTCCGCACCGTCGACGGCCAGTTGACACTCAGGCGATGGTTCCTATCTCCATAGGGACAGCAATCCAACCGGTGTGGTGCGTCCGTACTAGCAGGAAGATGATGCGGAGAGATCGGGCCGTCGAATCCTTTTTGTCCCCGCTGGTCTCTAACGTACTAGGACACGAGTCGGCTCCTTCACTGGTCCTATAACCAACCTCCCCGGCTCGGGGAAGAGGGGTGACGAGAATGAAACATGCATCGGCGATTCAAGACGATACAGAACCCTCCGTGGCAGTGACCGTCGATCCGGACGCGGATGACCCGGAAGCCAGCACCCTGTTGGACAACATCGCCCAGGATGACCAGCCCGAGGTTGGTCCCGAAGGGCAGGTCCCTGAGCGGCCCTCCCGTTCGGCCTCCTCCCCGTTTCTTCTGGAGTCCCTGTATTTCCGGTCGTTCGGCGAGCGTGGGCTCTTGGAGCGGGAGGAAGAGATTGCGTTGGCCAAACAACTCGACCTCGGCACCAGGCAGATTCGCCAGGTGCTCCAACAAGCCGCGAAACTTTGTGGTCGCCTGAAACGGACCCAGCACGTCACCGAGCATCTCCAGACGCTCCAGACGGTGCGCCGCCTGAGCGGACTGTCGGCGACCGCGCTGAACCAGGCTGACGAGGCGCTGACCCACCTGCAGCTCGACAGTACTGCCGGGGGCAAGGTGCCGGCGGCCGTGCGAAAGGAGTTGGAGACCTGCCTGGCGCAATTGCGCGCCTCGCGCATCACGTTGGAGACCGCGAAAGATGAGTTGGTGCGCTGCAATCTACGCCTGGTCGTCAATGTCGCCAAACATTACACCGGCCGCGGCCTCACGTTGCTCGACCTCGTCCAAGAGGGCAACATCGGGTTGATGAAGGCGGCCGAACGGTACCAACACCGGAAAGGGTTCAAGTTCAGCACCTATGCCACGTGGTGGATCAGGCAGGGGATTACTCGCGCCCTGGCCGACCAGGCACGGACGATCAGAATCCCGGTACACCAGACGGAAGCGTCGAACCGGATTTTGCGGGCGTCACGACGACTGGTGCAGCAGTTAGGGCGACAGCCCCGTCTGGAAGAGGTCGCGCAGTCCATGCGGATGCGCCCCGACCGGTTGCAGGAAACCATTCAGGCCTTTCAGGAGCCGGTCGCGCTAGAGCACCAGGTCGGCGATGGGGGCACGGAACTCGGCGAGCTACTGCCGGATCAGCAGGCGGTTCCGCCGGACGCCCACGTGAACCGCACGGAAATGACTCGTGAAATGGACCGGATCCTGGGAACGCTGACACCGAGAGAGCAGACCGTCATCCGGCTGCGATTCGGCATCGGCCAGGATCAGGCACGTACGCTGGAGCAAGTCGGGCAGCAGTTGTCGGTCACCCGTGAACGGATTCGGCAAATTGAGGCCAAGGCCCTCAAGAAACTCAAGAGCCCGATGGTGAAAGAAATGTTCGCGGCGCTCAAGTAATCCGACCCGCAGCAGAGACGGGCGATGTGAGGGACGGGCGAGGCAAGGAGCCTCGCCCGTGCTGTTTTCTGCGCGCTTTCGCCATGCCGTTCATTATGAGAGAATGCGCGCACGGAGGATCGCTAGCCCCCCATGGTGACAAACGCCTATAGCCGCGACGCGGCCTTCCGGCCAA
>WIAG01000016.1 GCA_014055495.1 Nitrospira sp. CR1.2 | reverse complement strand
GTCACTCGCCCCCTCATTGATGAATGGAGCCCATGATGTTGGACTGGCTTGCCAATCCTGAAATATGGATTGCCCTTGGAACCCTCACCGCCCTGGAAATCGTGCTGGGCATCGACAACATTATTTTTATTTCCGTCCTGGTCGGTCGCCTGCCGGAGGCTCAGCGGGCGGTGGCTAGAAGAGTGGGGTTGGGTCTCGCCATGATGGCCCGCCTGGCGTTGCTGTTTTCAATTTCCTGGGTCATGGGGCTCACGCAGCCATGGGTGACGGTGCTGGGCCAGGCAATCTCCGGCCGGGATCTGATCCTGATCGGAGGCGGGCTGTTCCTGATGGCCAAGGCCACGCACGAAATTCATAACAGCCTGGAGGGCGTGGAAGAGGGCCACAGGCCAACCGCCGCCGCCGGCCTCGGCATGGTGCTGCTCCAGATCGCGCTCCTGGATATCGTCTTTTCGTTGGACTCCGTCATCACCGCAGTCGGCCTGGTTGAGCATGTGTCGATCATGGCGGTGGCCATCATTCTGGCCGTGGTGGTGATGCTGATGGCCGCGAAGGCGATCGGCGATTTCGTAGAGGCGCATCCGACGATCAAGATTCTGGCCCTGTCGTTCCTGATCCTGGTAGGCGTGACATTGATGGTCGAGGGATTCGACGTGCACGTGCCGAAAGGCTACATCTACTTCTCCATGGCCTTTTCGGTCACGGTCGAGATGCTGAATATTCGCATGCGCAAGAAGCGGGCTGCACCGGTCAAGCTGCATAGCCGGTATGCGGACGGGCGGGAGTCGTAAGCCCCTGTTCGCGGCGCGCAGTTCTTCCTCCGAGGTCGGCCGAGCACAGACATCAGCGCAGGCTTGCACAAGATGCCACGTGGCCTCTCAGTACGATGACACCCCACCTTGCCCATCCGGTGAGCTAGGAGCCTGTCCGAGTCGTCCTTCGTCGCGAGAGGAAGGAGGTGCCGGCGGATGCGAGGTCGCAGGCTCGAAAAAACCGGAAGCGTATTCGCTGAATACATTGAGGATTGTTACGGGCCGAGACGAGGCCGATGCAGGCAGATCGTTCGTCGCAGCAGAACGGCATGACTCGGACAGACTCCTCGCCCGGACTATTCATGACCGCCCGCTCCGTCGTCCGATCCTCTCGCCCGGCGGGGCTTCTCCCGCTCGACCGCCCGGCCGTAGGCTTCTCGGAACAGCAGATCGGCGAGTGCAGCAGAAGTGTTCATGAACAATGCGGGCGAGAACACGCCCTCGCTCCATACGAGGCTTGATTTCCTGTTCGGGCGATATTTACCGATACTTTACGAAACCCGGACCATTGCGTTACCAGCGCGGGTGTAAGTCAAAGAACGGACGGCTTTAGCCCACACGGTTCACGAGGGTTTCTCACTCGCTGATGGAGGTCGTTCCACCCACAGACATACAGTCGACATTTTGGCCGACGAGAGGACTCACACCATGGGAACTTCACGCGACAGCGGGCCCCAGAAGACCAATGGTCGAAAGACCGCCGGAAAAACATCTGCGGCACACGCTCAGGATGCGCCCCAACCACCGAAAAAGAAGACACGCGGACGCCAGGCGCCGCAGGATGAATTGTCGCCCCCGACGGGCAGACACATTCTGACCCAGGAAGAATTTCAGGCCCGCGTCGCTGAAAAGGCTTTTGAGCTGTATCTGAAACGTCAAGCCGTGACGGAAGTCGACGATTGGCTGGAGGCAGAACAACTGGTCAGACTGCAGCTACTCACGGAAGAACAGGGGGCACGCAGCGTCTGACTCCCGGTGAGGCCGCACAACGCACCCCCTCGAACGCAGGATGCAGTGATAGCGTATGAGGATATCGGCTGTAGAGCAAGGGCGCTGTTCCAGCCGGTGGAATGGCGCCGTTCGATCATCCCTCAACGCGGTGTCAAATCCAGCGTCGAGTTGGGACGTAGTTGCCCATTCTCGTCATGGATCTGAGCGATCAGATGCGGCAGGCCGTCCGCTCTGCGCGTGACCGCGACCGAGCCAAAATTGAAGAAGCCTCCCTCCGAATAGAGGACCGTGGGGTGGAGCGTGGGATCAAGGCTTGGCAACGGCGGCTGCCTTCGGACCGCGGCCAGAGGCCCGGCAATCAATTCATGAAAGATCAACGGTTCCCCGTCCTGGTTGAGGTCGACGGCGTAACGAATCTGTGCGGCAAAGTGCACATCGGCCGCGAGGAACACGACATTTTTAACATGCTGTTCCTCTAGGAATCGAAGGAGATCCAGCAATTCATGTTCGAATCCCGTGTGCCCCGTCTGATCGGCGGGATTGCCGTTCGCCCAAGCATCGCGGCCGAATTTCCCTCCAGTGGGCACCGAGAGCGGCACATCCACACTGACCACCTTCCACGTCGCGGTGGAGTGCAGCAGCACATCCTTGAGCCACGCGAGCTGATGGGGCCCCAACAGTGTCTTGCCCGGCCCATCCGGCGCATCGTTCCGGCTTCGGTATGACCGGCCATCGACCAGGATCACGTCGAGATCTTTCCCCCACGCATAGTGCCGGTAGATCCGTTCAGGGTTCCGGCTATCTCGGCGGAGCGGGAGATACCGGAAGAACGCCTCGCGGCCGGCCTGTACGAGGTTGGGAAATCCGCTGCGGGCCCGGGAATCAGCATTCCAATAGTCCCACGCCCACCCGGCATCGTTGATCACTTCATGATCGTCCCACTGCGCATACACAGGCACGTGACGCAAGAAGGTGGAGAGATGATCGTCCTCCAATTGATACCGCCAATGATGCCGATAGATGTCGGAGACAGCGGCGCGATCCGTCCACTCCACGCTGGCGTCGCCGATCTTTGGAAATCGACCGGGAACATTGGACCAGCCATCGGGGCCCTGGACAGGGCAGGCGCTGTCCGCATAGATGAAATCGCCGTTCTGCACAAAGAAGTCCGGTGCTTGCTCGCGCATCGCAGAGAAAATGCGGTATCCGTTCACGGCGTGCCGGCAATATCCCTGGCCACCCAGGTCGCCGCTGAAGAGAAATCTGACCGACGCCGGGGAGGGAGGCAACGGCGCGGTGCGAAACGTGCCCGTCGCGCTGGTCACACGCTTGCCGGCCTGATGCTCGTCGGACGCTCGAAACGACACCCGATAGAAATAACGGGTCGCAGGGGCGAGCGACTCCAATTCGATGTGGCCGGAAAAATCCGCCGAGGCATCGACGAAGGGGCCCTTGACCCGCCGTGCGTCGAGGAACTCTGCATTCACCGCATACTCGACTTCCATTTCACCTGCTTCATCCGTCTGCCCCCAGATAATGGCGCGATCGAAGGTGATATCGCCGCTCGCAACCCGAGGAGTGGGCGAGGCCGGCTCGGCCGCTTGTATCGAGGTAACTTCATGGGCCAGCAATATCGCCAGCAGGCAGAGCACACCGGCCAGGTGCCTCGCGATAAACCATACCGACAGAATGACGCCGGCACTGGCGCACTGGGCTCGCCCGTTTCCGATCGCGTCGAGATTCATGGTCACCCTCCGGTTGAATGTGCCGTCGACGATGTCGCAGCCGGCCTGTTTCGATAGAATCGTCGGCCGCAGTCCCAACACCGGTAGGGAGACCGGCCCAGAAGGCGCTGCATCATATCCATGAGACCGCGGCGAGAAGAACGATGAAGATTCGCCCTGCAGTTGCACCGACGCGGGGCGAAGGGAATGGCGAGCTGGCTGCTTGGCCTAGTCACCAAGGGAGTATCACAGACAGCCGGCACGCACAAATTTGGTCGAGGTTAAGCGTATGTTACGCGAGGACCAAGCACTCAGCCGCTTTTCTTCCAACCGCTGAGAGCGCATCGTTGCGCAATCAACGGCCTCATACGTTCCAGATCCAACGACACCCGGGTCATCACCTCCTCGGCCAGCCTGACATCGTCGAAACATTCATAGGCATCCTCGAGAAATCCGCCTCGCAGCAGTGGATGCTGCAGAAAACGTGGGCCAGGGCCGCTCGCGACTTCAAGCGGCCGCTCAACGACGGCGATGCGCTCCATCTTCAGTCGCTCTAACCACCCACGCGCCTCGTCCGCCGAGGGCCGCTCCGCCACATGCGCCGCCAGCCGTTCACGCTCGATGGTCAACCCATACCGGCTCATTTCCTGATCGATTCGCTGCCAGATGGAATCGAACGTGCCAAGCGAGGGAAAGGTCAGCACCAACTGACCGCCCGGTTCAAGATGTTCGACCAGTCCTCGCATCGCCTCAAACCGATTCGGCCGCAAGAACATGACCGAGAGATTGCCGGTGATCCGTTGGAATCTGGGGTACGTTGCGGGCAGCGCGCGCATGTCGACACATTCGAATCGCAACCAGGGAAGCTCGCCTCGCTGAATCGCGCGCGCACTCGCGACCTGGCTCCGGCTGGCATCGATGCCTGTCACGGAGCCGGTGGGGCCGACCTGTTCGGCCAGATACAAAGCCGGAATGCCATGTCCACTGGCGATGTCGAGGATGCTCAACCCCGGACGAAGGTCGAGGTGCTCCAGCAAGACTTCGGCGAACGGCGTCGACCAGTCATCCTGCGCGGGGAGGGGCCATGTCTTCGCCTGAACCTTCATGCCCCGGCATCTTACCCGAAGAGGCCCAAGCAAGTCAGAATTCTCTCCCGCCTGGTCGATCGCGAATCCCGGAGAGAGCCCGTCCCTGTCACAGCCGATCCAATAGCTGCTGTTTCTTCAGGCGATACTCCTCTTCCGTAATCAGTCCCCGGTCACGAAGACGCTTGAGCACGGCAAGCCGTTCTTCCAACGAAGACGCAGAGGGAACCGTTGGCGTTCCCTCCGGTGCAGCCGGCGCCGCCGCCTCATTGCGCTTGGAATCGTCGATCACCAGTTCCACCGGATCGGGACGAAACACCCCCCCGCCACCGGACGGCTTACTCACCAAGGCCTGGCGATTCCCCGGCACCAGTTCGTAGAATGTTCCAGCCTGCGCAAAGAGCGGATCGATCCAGATCTGCCTTCGTATGGATGGCATGGTGACGGCGATGCGACAGTTGGCCAACCGTAGATGGATTCGGCCGTCCTCGGCAAACCAGGCGCCTGAAGTCACTTGCGCCGGCCCCTCATCCGTCGTCCGCGTCGTCGCGAAGACAACCGCCTCTTGCTCCGTTGCCTGTTGAAACGCCTGCCGGAGTGAGGATCCCAGAGCGCGAACCTCTGTATCCAGAAACAACGGTTCCGTGGCGCCCTGGTACGACGGCCTGAGCAACGGGTTGTGCGTGCTGCGTACCATCACACCCCGTAGGACGGTCTCCCACTCTGCCTGCGACAGATTCACCGGATGCTGAAATCGTCTCTCCCGATCGTTCGACCGGAGCTGTGCCATCGGGACAATTCTCACCACCCGCTGGTCGTCGCAGGAGAAGCAGGGAGGCTCGGCTTGAGGCGTCGCAGTCGCGCAACCGACCAATACCAGACACAGCCAAGGCCACCCCGCCTTACCCCATCGCACGAACATCCCTCCCCTCCGTGACTATTGTTCTCCTGTCGCAGCATTCAGTACGCAAAATCGAACCCGACCAACATCGTCTGACCGAGGAGATCGCCGCCGTTCGTTCCCACGCCGGTCGTGCGATAACTATTGTACTCCGCATGGAGAGCCAGATCGGTCCTGGTCGAATGATGAATGAAGTAGCGGACCAAGACCGTATGTGAATCGACGTTATTATAATTCTTGGCGAACGTCGGGTCGCCCTGCCGATTGTTGCGAATGAGATCGTACCGGTAGGCGAAAAACCAATCCGGCATCTCAAAAAACGGCAACAGCGCCGGCGCATAGTCGAGTTCGACAAAGGCGCCGTTCCATGAGGCGTTCTGCGCATCGGCAATGCCTTGGGAGACGAACATGTTTTTGCTGTCGTTGCCCCACATCCAGGCACCAAACAGGTTCCATTCCCCGTTCAACGTCAGACTGACATCGACGCCTACACGACTGAACGGTTGCCCGCTCCCGGCCACGGCCTGGCAGGTCGGGCAGGTCGGATTGACCAACGTCGGTGCCGTACCGTAGGCGCCGAAGAGGCCGATTCGCTGTCCCGTCACGATGCCGTATCCGCCGAACGATTGCGTCACATGGCCGTAGAAATTCACGTTCCTCCCGCCCGTTCCGCAGGTGGTTCCGGAAGCGCAGCCGCTCAAGGGGCCAGAAAAACTGTTCGTTGCAAGAGCGGAGAGTGAGTAACGAAAATACCCGTCGGTCCCTGCCGTCTTCTTGATGCCCGACAATTCCGCCCCTGGTTGATTCTCACCGATGGCAAAGGTATTCGGGTTGAGATAGGAACTGGTGGAGGTACCGCCGATCGTCGCCGTGTAGGGCGTCCCCGGCATGTAATGGTACATCGCAAACGTCGTGTTCAACGTCGGGCTGCGCTTTTCGCTGAACGGAAGGTCGAGTTCGAATTTGCCGACCTTGAGGTTCAACAGGTAGTCGCCGCTCGCGCTCTTCACCCCCAGGAACCGTTCGAGCCGCATGAGCCGAACGAATGCCGCTTCCAAGTCGCCATCCGACGCGCCCGTCCCGAAGCCTGCGCTGCCGAGTCCTGGCGTGAAGACGACTCCGAAGGCCAGATTGCGATCCAGCGTGCCGAAACTCAACAGGTCCAGTCCGGTGAACCCGAACCCGCCGGTCGTCACGCCGCTCCCGTCCGTTCGCACATTCGCCGCCTGATACCCGACGGTGGTGCGGAGCGACACCGGCCAATAGCCCATCCCGATGCCTTCATACACCGGCGAGTCCGCATCGGATCCGAGTTGATAGCCGCGATCCCGGAAGAGGTTGCCGAAATCGTTCAGCTTGGGAAATCCCGGCACGTGGCAGACATTGCACTTGAAGTCGTATTTGCGGGCAAATGCCGGAATAGCCTCGGCCTTCTGCACGAAGCCGCTCAATTCGTAGCTGACCATCGCGAACAAGACGAGCAGCGCCGCGATCCCAGCCCTGACATGACCTATCGAGTACTTCATCGCTCCCTCCCACGACACACCCTGTCGTCATAAAATCCGGCGGCCCCGGCGTCAGCCTGGCCCGGCGGTTGGTTATTCAGGCAGACGTTCCTCTCCACCGGCAATGTTCCAATCGACGTCGACCGGACGGACAGGAAATTCAAATTGGGATTCGACCAGAGCCCGCGGTGCGATCGTCACCGTCTTCCGAGTGACATGGGGCTCGTCGTAGACCGGACGAGAGGCGTTGAACTTGGCGATGTTATAGCCGGAATGCCAGGCCACCACGGTGTACGATCCCGGCGGGATGCCGCTGATTTCAAAACGCCCCTGTGAATCGGTCACGGCGAAATAGGGGTGATCGAACGCCGCCGCCCAGGCGTTCATGTGCACATGCACATCGCATTGCAGCCGCAGCCCGACCCCTCGGGCCCTGGACAACGTGGTCGTGATTTCTCGATCGGGAGTCGGCAAGGCGAGGTTAAACAGGCTGGCCTGTTTCTCCGTGAAGAAATGGGGATTGTGCAGCACCGGTTCGAAATTGATCAGCCCGACCGGTGCCGTACGCACAAAGGGAAAGACCGGATGGTGAAACTGGCAGGTCTGCGCTGGTGACGTCGCTGCTCCTTTCCCCATGGGAAGGCGGTAGATGGCCTCGGCCGCCTTTCCTCGTTCCACTCGCTCAACATACACCAGCACATCCTGGATGCCGTTCGTAGCCGGGTCGATGCGCAAGACGGGCGAGGGCACCTGCGTGCCGCAGGCATCGAGATCAGCGAACACTCTGAGCGGCGGAACCTTAGGGATGGCCCCCTTCCACACGGCCTGACCCTTGATCGTTCCTCCGTCTGGCACCTCGATGATGTCATAGTCCGCCCAGGCCGGAGCAGCCCCTCCCAGACAGCACAGCCCCAGAAATAACAGAAGGCAATAAACGCGTGAATCTCGTCCGGACATGAAACACCTCCCGCACAGGCCGGGGTACGGGGTACCCCGGCAGTAGACAACAAAAAAGCCCGAACCACCCAGTTACGGGTCGTTCGGGCTCGGAGCGGTACGCTCTATGGCCTCGTGGTATGTCGAACCGGGAAAAACGCTACGCTCCTTGGTTCCTCCTTGTCAAGATGTCGGTGCGGAGATTCTCGCGGCGCGCTGACGGCTACCCTTCAACCTCCGGCGTTATTTGATCGCAATGACCATGGAATCCTGCCCGACCAGCGGTTCAACCTTTGTTCGCTTGAAGCCGGCTTTCTTCATCCACCCCCGGCAATCCGCACCGGTAAAATCAAACCCGCCGTGCGTCTCGATCAGCATATTCAAACTCATCAGCAATCCAAATGCGTTCTGCTTCCGCGCATCATCGATCAAGGCCTCGTGCACGATCAACGCACCTCCGTTCGGCAACGCGGCATAGGCCTTGCGCAACAGCATCATTTTCTCTTTGAGATCCCAGTCGTGCAGGATGTGGCCCATGATGAGCACATCAGCCTTCGGCAACGGCTCCTTGAAGAAATCGCCGGGGTGAAACGTCACTCGCTGCTGAACGTTCTGACGCTTGGCATAGGCCTCAAATACCGGCCGCACGACGGGGAGGTCCATGCCCTGCCCGCTCAGGTGCTTGTGCGCCAGCGCGATCTCCACCGCCACCCCGCCTTGCGCGCATCCGATGTCGACGAAGGACTGATACCGCTTCCAGGGAAACCGGGCGGCGATCGCGCGCGCCGTGCCGCGACTGAGGCCGGTCATGGCCTTGAGAAATCCTTCAAGCCGTTGAGGATCGGCGTAGAGCGTGCCGAAGAAATCTTCGCCCGTTTTGACCTCGTTTTGTGGCTTGCCGGTCTGAAGCGCCTCCGTCAACGATCCCCAGAACCGGTAGAGCCTGGCATTGGCCATCTCAAGGATGCCGCCGACATAGGTCGGCTTGGCGCGATCCAGAAACAGAGCGGTCTCAGCCGTGTTCGCATACCGTGCCCCGATCCGTTTCAACAGGCCGAGGGCGAGCAACGCATCGAAGAAATCGCCGGCGCTTCGCGGATGGAGTTTCAACCGCTTCGCCAGCGCCTTGGCATCGCATGATCCTTTCGCAAGTTCCGAGAACAGTCCGAGTTCAACCGCGCTGAGCAAGGTCTTCGATCCCCAAAACCCGAACCCGAGTTGCATGATCCGATCGGGGGCAAATTGCCGAGTGGCCATGATGTCGTCCTTTCCATGAAAAAAAATGCTGAGAGGCTACGCGCGGAACCGGACGCTGTCAATTCCGACGACCGATTCACGGCCGCACATCGTATCTCTTTTTCCTACATCGTATCGAGAGAGATACAACTCTTCACGAGCAGCGTGATTGTGACCCTCAGAAAAGCCAGGCAGGGCGATCTTGCCACGCACTCAACGGCAAGGCAGGATCTTTGCTATGCGAAGTGCAGAATCGACTGCATCCCATTTCGACATGACCTATGAAGGAGACCGACATGACTACGTACATCCACGTGAAGACCGCTCTGGCGACACTCTTCCTGCTCGGCACAATGACCGCGGCCGTGCAAGCCGAGCAATGGAACGGACCGCACACCCCGACCGGATCCATTTGGCGACCGGGAAACGTGGCGTTGGGTTTCGACCCGTCCGGCAGCAGCGGCACACCCCCTCTCCTCGAAATACAACGCCCCCTCTCAGGCTCGGGAGAGCTCCTACTGAGCTTGCGCTCCACATTCAGAGACTCGACCTCGACGGTGTTTCAAGTCGACACCAAACGCGTGTATATCGGCGGCGCCGCCAGCAGAACCGACTTGGTGCCGGATGGAGTGTTCGACCTCGCCGTGGGGCGCGGAATCGCCGTCGGTATGAACAGCGTCACGGAACGTCTCCCCACGGAGTACAAACTCGTCGTCGGAGGAAAAATCCTGGCGGAAGAAGTCCGCATCAAGCTGATCAAGGACTGGGCGGATTTTGTCTTTCACCCGGACTATCGACTCGCAGCGCTCCCTGAAGTGGCACGTTACATCCGGAACCATCACCACCTTCCGGACATGCCGAGCGCCGCCGAGGTCGCGAACGATGGCGTCCGTCTCGGAGACATGCAGGCGAAACTCCTGCGCAAGATCGAAGAACTGACGTTGCACGCGATCGAACAGCACAAGACCATTGAATCGCTGCAGGCGAGACTTCAACGGTTGGAGCAGGACCGGTCACTCAACCAGACACAGGGCAGATAGCAGAGATCGATGCACGACGACTCAGAGAGGACCGAGCTATGAAACGACTCACGGCAATCGCACACCTGATGCTGATGGCGGCGCTGGCCCTGCCGGCCGCAGCCGCGACCGGCCTCACGCTGAACCAGACAATCACCAGCGGCACCGTCCGGCAGTACGAAGACCCCCGGGAACTGACGCTCGCGGAAGGGTTCTGGGCACAGGCCGGGTCCGACGTAACGGCCACGATACATGTCCAGCAAGGCTACTATGTGGATAAGAGCCCACTCGACGGGAAGGACAAGCAATACACCTCCAACGAGGGTCGCACCTTCATCGTCGCCGGATGTGTGCCGAAGAATCTCCCCATCAAGGGACCGGCCGGATCAGTATGGGTGGTCTGCAACGACCTCGACTATGTGAAGGATAAGGTCGTGGAGAGCAAGTTTATCTCCTGCCTCGATCTCTTTCCCAACGGTATTGTCTCCGGGGCCTCGATCAAGGAAATCAACAATCGCACATGGAAATCGTTCCGGTTCTCCTGCAGAGACCTGGGGGCCGACGGGAAACTGGTATCTCCGGCTCAGAAGGCCGACTTCCTGTTCAACTACGAACGGGAAGGCACGCTGTACGAGGTCAGCGGATCGGACATCGAGATCTTTTACGGCATCAAGGAATACCAGAACTCTCCGCAGATGAAGGAGGCACTCTCAGGCTTCCGCTTTCTGCATGGCCCAGCCGTCGCCATCGAGAACGGCGAACGGTCCGATCCACCCAATTCCAGCCAAAACTACTTTCGTGAGACCGGCATCGTCCCCACCTATCCACCGGGCATTCCCCTCATCAAGACGGTCACCCACGATTGGATGTGCCCGCCGACCATGGTGCTGACCGGCATGGCGATCGGCCACAATCCGGACAACAAGGGCAACGACACACGGCCGATCTATATTCTGGGCGAATGCCGGAAATTGCTCCACAACCCGTAACGGCCAATCCCGGCGTGATCAACATCCGATACCGGGCCTGACGTCACTGCAGGCCCGGCGCGACCCCGTCCACATCGCCGGTGTCGCACCGGATTACTCGACCAACCGCCGAAACGCCGTCTTGATCTGCTCCAGTCCGTCGCGCAAATCGATTTCAAACGTATCGGCCCGCGCCCGAACCATTTGGCGTTTGACTCTGAGATCATCCCGATAGGCGCGCAAGCGCCGCAGCAGCTCTTGTTGGACGGACTCGACCATCTGCCGCTGCGCCCCACGCTCATCCAGCCATCCGTGCCTCGCGGCGTCGAACTCCGCCTCAAGCCTGCTCGCTCGTTCAACCAGGTCGTCCCACAATCGACCTGACCTGAATGCCGCATCCGTCAACGTTCGATCCGCCGAAGCCTCGAACCGGCGCAACGCTTGCGCAATCTTGTCACGCTGTGCGTCCAACGCGTCCCGCGCCTCCGCCTTCCCCAATGCCAGTTGCACCTCCAGATGGTCCAGCGCGGTCTGCAGCTCACGCTTCACCTGATCGACGACCGCCGGTGAATCCGACAGTTCCTCCCGCACCGACCCCACCAGGTCGCGCAACTGCCGCTTTCCCTCCTCCACCCGTTCCAATACCTGCTCCCTCGTCTGCGTAAGTTGCGCCTCCAGAGCCTCCGCTTGATGCTCCAACGCCTCGAGCTTCTTCTCGACCGACGCGCGCACCGTTTCAATCCCGGACATGATGTACCTCCTCACGCTTCCCGGCGGATCATGCGCCTCTCCGCTCGTCCCCAACGCCCGCCGTCATCGTCCCGCCTCTCCCAATGCACGGAGCCGATCCAACCAGGCCGCCCGTTGCCGCTCAGTCAGTCCCTCTATCCCGCCGACCAGAGTCGTCCGCATGGGCCCGATACCACAGAAGCCGAGTATGTTGCGCTGAAAACTCTTGAGACTGTGGGCGAAAAAGAACCACCGGTACACCAGAGCCGGCATACCCATCGTCACCACGATACGCGCCGATTTCCCCGTCAAGAGCTTTCTCGCCATTTGACCGGATGCTTGATATTCGAACGCCACACCGGGGCGAAAGACCTGTTCAAAAAACGCTTGTAAGAGGGCCGGCATCGATCCCAGCCACAGTGGGTAGACGATGACCAGATGGTCCGCCCATCGGATGGCATCCTGAGCGAGTGCGATCGACTCAGGCGGGAGTCCCCGCTCAAACTCCTCTTTCGTCCGTAACAGAGGGAACTCCAACCGGGCGACCTCAATCCGCCTCACCTCATGCCCGCCATCCTCACAGCCCTTGGCATATTCATCCGCCAGGGCATGGCAAAAGTGGCGGGACTGCCCATCGGGGTGGCCCTGAATCAGCGTTATGCGTTTACCCATCGCCCTGGTGCCTCCACAAAGCGTTGCCCTACTGCCTGAGCGATCCCGGCGAATCAGCCGGGGAGTGCGATTCCGGCTCGACGATCGACGAGGGGCCAGACCGTTCGACTTTGGGAGTCGGCGGGGCGCACGCAGTGAACGACACAGGCACGAGCAGCACACAGGCGATCCCCAAGCTCCATACGGTTGTCATACGCTCCTCCGCGAAATGAGTCGAAACGGTGATTTCACGAGGAAGAGCGCAACAGACGTGCCAGGACTCGCACCGCACACAGAAGTGGCTCTCCAGGCTGAGAACCTCGGCCAGGAACGCCTCATCCGGTGGGATGGCTGCGGAGAATATCCACAGCACGACGAGGTGACACTGGGGCGAATGGCCGCAGACAGAGCGACCGTCTGCGCCGCGGGCGGGACCGATCCGGCTGATGCAGGCGCAGCGAGCACAGGGCAATCGCTACGCGGGGGCGAGCGTCCGATTCCTCTCCAGCCAAGCCGTACACACCATGGCCAGTACGGCACCCGCAAAGGCCGCCGCCATATCCTTCTGCGCATCCCACTCGTCGCCCTGCGTCCCGAGATACATGCTGCCCAACTCCGGACTGACGATCATGGCCACAACGGCTTCCACCACTTCGAAGAATCCACTCTGTGCCAGCACACCGCTGACCGGCAAGAAATAGGACCATCCCCCACGCAATCCGGCCAGGCGCACGAGCAACTCGCGCAGCGGATAGGCCAGGAGCAGGCCATAGGCAAAATGGACAATCCGGTCGAAGGGATTCCGGCTCAATGTCAACACGTCCTTGAGCCAAAATCCGAACGGCACCTCTGAGTACGTGTAATGGGCGCCGATCGCGTGGAGCACCATGAATACCGCGATGAGGGTATAGGACGTGAGGGAAAACGGGAACCGGTGGTAGGTGAAGACCAGCGTCGTGACCAGCCCGACCGTCAACAGATTTTCGAGCAACCAATCGTGGCGACTGACCGGCGCCACCGCCAGCACAGACCAGAACAACCCGTAGGCCAGAAACAGCCCCAACGCGATGCGACGGTGGTCCGCCTCGGTTGAACTCTGTGCGCGCTCCACAACATGCATGCCGACTGGTTATTCCGAGAAGGCCGCTTCCGATTCCAGCGCCGTCTCTGCCCCGCGCAACGCGCGCACGACCAGCAACAGCGTCATCGACAGCAACGCGCCATACAGGGCCGCGGCCATATCCTTCTGGGCGTCCCAGACATCGCCTTGCGAGCCGAGATAGGTCACGCCCAATTCCGGGTGCACGGCACGAGCCACCCACGATTCGATGATTTCCCAGAGGCCGCTCAATCCCAGCACGGTCATCACGGGCAGGTAATACACCACCCACCCCCGGATGCTCGCACTCAGGCGGAACAATTCTTCCATCGGATAGGCCAGCAGAAAACCGAAACTGAAATGCACCACCCGGTCGAAATGGTTGCGCCCGAGGTGCAAGACCTGATCCAACCAGAGACCGATCGGCACCTCCGCATAGGTGTAGTGCACCCCGATCGTGTGCAACGTGAGAAAGGCCGTAATCAGCGCATGGGAGGTATGGGAAAGAGGCAGGAACCGATGCGTGGCGATCAGCAGGACCACGAAGGCGGCCGGCAATATACTCGCAATCAACCAGAACTGGGGATCGACCGGGGCTTGCGCCATCCAGACCGACACCGCCACATACCATAGAAGCAGCCCGATCGAAACCACCTTGTTCCGACTCACCGAGGGTTCTCCTTGTCACAGGGTCCAGGAATGGGCCAGCAGGCCCGCTGAATGGGGGAAGCTGAGATTACTCTACTGGATGGGTCACCTTCCTGCAACCGCCGCTCCGCCTGGCCTGACCTGCCCGACCGGACACCTACCGCACAGGCGTCAAGAAACATGGATTCTCAAGGTCGATACAGATCCACGTGGATTCATCTTCCTTCGGCTCATCAATATGCACCCAATGACACTTGCCATAGAAACCCCAGCCCCTCGCCTTGCTCAGTTGCTTCTTCGTCGCCACGCGGAACAGCACCTTCATGCTGTTGACTCTTCTTCCATCCTGCTCCAGAACACGCTGGAGAAACGCCGCCGGATTGGATGCAAACTCCTGCAGCTGTTTCCCAAACAGTCCCAACGTGATGGTTCCGGTCGAGATGGAGAGGTCCTTCCCTTTCCGACCGGAAAAATATTGCGTCACCTTGTCCGTTTTCGGGAAGGTCTCGACAATCTCATACCACGATTGATTCGTCCCTGTTTCCATCATCTGCCTCCTGTTGAAGTGAACGGACTCTGCGCCTCGGAGATTGCTGATGAACCAGGCAAGGGGGATGCCATGACGCTCCCCGTGGAGACGCTTCGGACTACCCGCCCCATGCAGGGCCCAGACGAAGAGGCAGCAAGTCAGATGGGTCTTACCCTGCGGAAGAACGCCCCAGCGCGCCTTCCCGTCCTGCCGCAAAAGGCCACGGATACGATCTTCAAGACAGGCAAGGACAGAGACTCCGCACGCATCGTCACAGGCACATACGATGCATGGACATCTACGTAATTACTGCAGCGTATGACGACTCCATTACTGGACATTCGCGACCTCACCTGCGAGGTCGCTCATCACCGGATTCTCGATCGACTCGATCTCACCATGCAGGCCGGTGAAATTCATGCCCTGCTTGGCGCCAATGGATCGGGTAAAACCACCCTGGCCTATCTCCTGATGGGATGCGACGGCTACCGGGCGACCGCCGGGCAGGTCCTCTTTCGAGGCGCTGATCTGCTTGCGCTCCCCATGCAGGAACGGGCACGGCTGGGCTTGACGCTCGCCTGGCAGGAACCGGCGCGATTCGAAGGGATCACGGTCCGTGAATATGTGAGTCTGGGCCATCGCCGGGAGGATCCGGAAGCGGTGTTGCGACAGGTCGGCCTGGATCCGGAGCGCTATCTCGACCGCCGGGTCGACAAGGGACTCAGTGGCGGCGAACGGCATCGTATCGAACTCGCCTCTGTCCTTTCGATGAGCCCGGCACTGGCCATCCTCGATGAGCCGGCAGCGGGCATCGATATGCTGTCGATCACCCACATCATCGACATCATTCGCGCACTGAAGGCAGCCGGCGGCTCGGTCTTGCTGATCACGCATCAGGAAGACGTAGCCCTCGTTGCAGATCGCGCATCCCAACTCTGCGCCGGACGCATCGTCTTTTCAGGCAATCCACGCGAGACCGTGGATCATTTCCGCGGACGAAGTTGTGTGCGGTGCGACGGGGAGGTCTGTCGGTATGTCAGGCCTTGATATCCTCAGGCATGCATTGCCCATGGTGGGCGCCGAGCCGTCGATCCTCGACGATCCAGGCATCGCCCATGTCGTTGCGCAAGGGCATCACATCCTCAGCCGTCGAACGGTGCCGGGCCTGCGCGTCGAACTGGAGGAAACTCCGGAAGGCCTGACCGGGCAACTCCTCGTTGAGGCGGGCGTGACCATCGCCCGGCCAATTCACCTGTGCTTCGGCCTGACCCACCCCACGGAGGTGCAGCAGATCACCATCGACGTGCAGGTGCAGGAAGGAGCGCAGGCGCGAGTTCTCTCCCATTGCCTCTTCCCCGTCGCCCAAGCAGCCCAACATCGCATGCAGGCTGTCATGACGCTCAGTCCCGGCGCGTCGCTGACTTATACCGAAGGCCACTACCATGGCCTGCACGGCGGCATGCAGGTCCTGCCCCATGCCACGATCAAGATCGGCAAGGGCGCCCGCTATTTCTCGGATTTCTCCTTGCTCTCGGGCTCAGTGGGAAACCTCGGCATCGACTATCTCGTCGAAGTGGAGGAGGACGGTCTCGCCGAGCTCAACGCGAAGATTTTTGCACACCAGACCGATCACATCACGCTGAAGGAAGCGGTTATCCTTCGAGGGGAACGGGCGCGCAGTCTGATCAGGACACGAGTCGTCCTCGAGGACGAGGCGCGCGCGGAGATCACGGGCATCACCGAAGCCCATGCGGCAGGCGCGCGAGGCCACGTGGACTGCATGGAAGTCGTTCAAGGGCAGGCGCACGCCAGCGCCATCCCGATCGTGAAGGTCTGTCACCCGGGCGCCAAAGTCACACACGAAGCGGCCATTGGAAGCGTGGACAAACAGGCGTTGGAGACGCTGATGGCCAGGGGATTGAGCCCCGAGCAGGCAGTCGAGCTGATCGTGAGCGGCATACTCCGGTAGTTGAACGATGCCGCTGACAGTCGGACAGCCCGGATTACGCGGAAGGTTCGACGTGACACTCCGGCTCTTCGATCACCGCTCCGCATTCCAAGCATCGATAACGAGGAGGGTCCTCGTCGTGCTCGGAACGGATACGGTCGATGAGTCGCATGTGCACGCAGGAGAGCGTCCGTGTCGTGGTCGGATCGAGTTGAGGACTCTGCATAACGACCTCCCCGAATCGCAGCGGACCTTGTGAAGGGGACCATCCCCGGCTGAACTCGGCCCAACCCTAACAGATTTGTCCACACTTGCCACTACGAATTTTCCGCAGATTCACGCCAGACATATACTGACACAACCATTCGTGGCCCTCACGGCTGCGATGTCAACATGTAGTCATCGATCCTGTGCGGCACACTGCGTAACGGTCGGGCTCCATGAAATTGATCTCGCAATCGCTCCACCCTGGCTTGGCAGACGCATCGTCTGCCCTGCGACATCGCCGATTCCCTGTTGCGACGGGAATTTTGGCGGCGGGCTCGCCGCGTCACCCGGCGCGGGACATCTCCGTGACCGCCGGCCTCGCCGAAGCCGCCGGGAGATCGATGATCTGTGACAGAGGGCAACCTGTCACCGCATCTCTTGTCACGCGATGCAGAACCGTCCTGAGCGTCTCGAGAAACGGTTGCTCGTCGGCACTCGTACGGACGAACGGCCCACAGCCTCCCATCAGCGCAGACGAATGGAAGACCAGATTCAGCACCCCGTAGCCCTGCCGCCTCATCTGCCGCACGAGCTGCATCATCCTTGCAGAGGTTTCCATCTCCGGCGAGAGCCAAACCTTTCGTAACACATGGAGTCGTGAAAGAAGTCCGCCGAGCTTGAGCCTGCGAAACGGATCGAGCCTGAGTCGTTGTGCCACCTTCGCGCAGGCCCGAAATTCCCCATGGAGATAGCCGATAGTGACCGGCACTTCCGCAAGGGTGCTTCTCGGACCACTCCCGCTGAACAGCTCCGGCACAAAGGTATAGGGACGAGGGGAGACGTGCGAAAAATCTGGACCAGACTGCCGTGCCCAGGAGGTATAGGGTGTGACCGAGGTGTCGATACGATACCCAAGCCCGGCGATCTGTTTCGCGACTTGGGCATCGAACCCCCAACGCCCGCTCCGAAAAGCAATGGGAGTCATGTCGAACGTCTCCTCAATGGCTTCGTGCAACCGTTGCAGTTTTTCACACTGCAGGGACGGCGGCAAGTTGCTGAGCATACTGTTGAACGTGGTCAAACGCTCTTCATGCGGTGGTGTATTCCATGGGTGGCAGTGAGCCCCGATCTCACATTCGCCGGCGTCCAGCATGCCGCGCAAGAGGGCCGCGGCGCGCGTATCGCGGACGACGGGATACGTGAGAAGATAGGTCGGCACGATCCCGAACTCGCCGAACAGTCTCTGCAGCGTGGGAAGGCGGTACACGTTTTCGACCGTCGCCTGGCAAGGCGGCGTGATGCCCCATTGATCTTCCTCAACGTCGACCGTCACCACCAATTTCATCGGCGCGCGTTCCTGCATGTCTCGCAACCTGCTATCTGACCAGGATCTTGATCGCCTGCTTGGCACCCTCACACAGCTTGAGGGCTGCGGCACGTGCATGCCGATTGTAGTACCGCACGGTCACCAGTCGTCGCCGACCGGTGGACCATTCCAACTTGTACGGTTGTGCCCCCTGCAACAGATCGACGGTCGTCAGACCATCACGGATGGCCTGCTCAATACGGTGATGCAACAGAAGCAGACCGGGACTCGCCTTCGGGACCGCCGTCGGATCGAATCCAGGCAGATAAAAATAGTAGGTGTCCCCGTAGACGAACCCGTAAATAGCCGCAATCGGTCGCCCATCCAAGGCCAGCTGATCGAGGCTCACACGCCCCCGCTCGCTCAAAACCCGGACGACCTCCCGGTGAAATCGCCTGGGAACCTCTTTCGCGAACACGCCGCCGTCCGCTTTACCGTTCCATCGTTGTTGGTGGAGGGCCACCAACGAGTCGAACGCCGCCTCAACCTCGGCAGGACTCGCGGCGCGCGAGTACTCGATTCGTCCGGCACGGTGAAGGCACTTCGCTTTTCGTTGCAACGTATACCGTCTGGTTCCTCCTAGGCCGGCGCGAAACGGCTCGATCTCCTTCGGCAGTCGGATCAGGGGGCAGCAGGTCGTGGCAATGACCTCTCCGACCTTGCCCGCTTCCTGGAACAACTCATTCCACAGATCCAGCGTGGAGGACTCGGCAGACAGCTCAGAAAGCGTGAGGAGATCCCACTCATTCCGCGCATCGTCGAACAGGTAGCGGTACAGGCTCCGGCAGACAGCCCGCTTGTCCCGCTCGCTTGCAATAATGTCGAGGTAGGCGGGACAGACGGTTTCGCTCCCGAGCAAACGCAATTCCCGCACCGGAATCGGACCCAGGCCCCTTGTGATGCGGAGGTAGAACGGTGCAATGCCGACCAGGCGCTCATGCCCGTCCAACGCCAGGAGAATTCTGAGCCGCTCATCGCTCAAAAAATGTTTCGACCAATAGTACAGCCACTCCCAGGTGAGAAACAGGCTATGCCCAGGGATGGTCGCGAGAAGCCGTTCCCACTCACCGGCCAAGCCCTTGAATTCCTCAAAAGACTCCACCATGCGGATACGTAACGAGGCGATCGTCTTCATGGGAGATACTCTTGCAAGATCGGGAACACCAGGCCGGCAAACTCTTCCAGAGACGCCCATTCGTCGGTGCCCTGATCGATCCGAGGCTCGACAGACAGGAGCACCAGTGCCGCATCGGTGCGCCCGTGCCGGACTGCCTGCTTGAGCGTGGCGAGTTTGGCCTGATACCGATCCCCGTACCCCGTCCCATCGATGTGATACCAAAACACCGCCGGACTGGCTCGGCGTTCCGTGCCGATGGTGGCGCGATTCGCGGAGACCGACTCCGATCCGACCCGCAACGTCGTGGCCTGGGCCTTGTCATGCAGAGGAGCCGTCTGCATGCCCACAAGCTCTTTCCCCTGCCGCTGCGCCCTCGTGTAGGCAATAGACAGAGAGACGCGCCGACCACCGGGCCCGCGATAGGTCCGCATGAGGGATGCGTCCGCATCGAGCACGCCGGCGACCGGCTGAGGATTCCGATGGGGGTCACTAACCCAGTCGGCAATGACCGTCGGAAAGGTCATGAGGTCTTTCTTGAGCCCCGTTGTTCCGAGCTCCAGCGCATAGAGGCCGACCGCCGCCAATGCCAGCGTAACGCAGGCCGGCCCATACGCGCGGTTCCAGCTTCGGCTCTCCGCCATGGCTTTACCGAACGCGCGGGCTGCCGGTTGAGGAGCCGGTTCGACCGCGACGCGCTCCATCCTGCTCAAACCCCAGGCCCCCAGGAATAAAAACCCGAATGCCACCCAATCGACAAACAGTCCCTGCAGAATATGGTACGGGCCGTGAAGATCCTTTCCCCCTGCTTGAGCATAGAGCCCCATAACAGTCACACGTACCCAGTTCGCCACAATGGCAATCATGACTGAGGACAGTACCAGGGTGATCCTGCTCCACCACGCCTGCAGGGTGAGGGAGGCCAGCGGCAACCCGATAGCCAAGACTGCGATGAGCAAGCCGGCCCCGCTACATTCTCGCACTACCTGCAAGGTCACCGTCGGCAGCACGAGGTGGATGCGGTCTTCAAGCAACACGGGAATATCGAACGCCTGCAACATGGAGGCAGCCATGTTCGCGGTGAGCAGCTGAAACGGCCATTCCAGGGGCTCGGTCACGACATCAAGAACCGGCGTCATGAAGATCAAATAGGCCAGCGGAAATGCCAGCGATCTGAGGTAGGCATACCCGAAGAGGGTCAGGACGAGTCCCGCGAGCAGCAGAATCAACGCGAGGCTGCCGATCGTCATGACACCGGCGATTTCGCTCGCCAGGAGCAACACTGTCGCGGCCACCAGCCACAACAATCCCGGCACCATCGCCGGTTCAGCCCGCGTCTGACTCAACGTCGGCCACTGCAGCCACACAAGATAGCCGCTGATCAACGGCACCAGGACACCGTGTGAAAAGCCGTAGCGATTCCACCACAAGTTCCACAGGTCGCCCCAAGTCGGCGCGGAGAGCAGGACGAGAAGAACACCGAGCCCAATGCTTCTGAGCAGGATGGACGCATCGCTCAGACCGGCCACTGTCGCGCCGGCGGAGAGGCGCGGGGGATGCGCGGCGTCTACCGTTTGAGACGGATTGACGAGAGAGTGTTCCATCAGCCGGCCTCACTCACCATCGCTACCACACGATTCACAGACCAGTAGGTCATTGAAACTCGCTGATGCTCTCCGACCAATCCGCAGGATGTTCAAAGCGGACTTTTTCAGCATCCTGCTACTCTTCGACCTTGTTCGACGCAACCATCTGAGCCGCGCGATCCGCCCCAGGAAACCCGCCGGGAAGTGACAGGGCGGTCTTCAGCTCGGACAGCGCCTCCTGTTGCTTGCCGATCTTGGAGAGCGCCATCGCGTGGTGGTACCGCACGGTCGGATGCTGCGGGAGCGCCGCCGAGGCGTCCGCGAGCAGTCGATGGGCATCCTCAAAACGATCCTTCTTGTAATAGATCCACCCCAGCGTGTCCTTGACCGCCGGATTGGCGGGGGCCACTTCGTGTGCACCGAGCGCCAAACCCAACGCATCGTCCAGGTCCAAGTGTTCGCCCAGGCTGGCCGCCAAGTTGTTGGCCGCGACCACATTGTGCCGATCGAGTTGCACGGCTCGCCGATAGTGCTGATCCGCCGCCTCGCCTCGCCCCTGCGCCGTCAACACCATGCCCAAGGCTGTGTGGGTTTCCGAATTGGTTTCTTCCTTCTTGAGGGCGACCTGAAACGCCGACTCGGCCGCCGCCCACTTTCGCTGCAAGAGATACAGTTGGCCGAGTTCATAGTGGACGAGCGCCACATTCGGTGCGAGGTCGACTGCCTTGCGGTAGGCCTTCTCCGCTTGGTCCGTCTTGTGCTGTGAGACGTAGAGTCGACCTGCCAGTCTCCAGAGATTCGGATCACGCGGGGCTTTGGCGAGATACTGGTCGAGCACGCGATCTGCTTGTTGAGCCTGCGTCGAATCCACCAGTGAGATCAGGTAGTCCTGCAGAATCACCAGATCGTCGGGCGCGTGGGACAGCGCTTTCGAAAAGAGCTGCGCGGCCTCGACAACCTGCCCCTGCACCTTGCGGAGAGCGGCCATTTTTACATAACCAAGCGGCTGATCAGGAAGCTGCTTGCGGATGAGCCCGTACACTTCCTCGGCCTTGGCCCAGTTTTTCTCCAGCGCCAAGGCATCGCCATACAACACCGCCGCTTCCAGGCTCGCAGGGTTCGATCGCAAGGCCTGCCAGGCTTCTTTTCCAGCCTCAGCCGGTTTCTGTTGCGCAAGATACAGCTTCGCGAGCGCGAGGTGGGCAACCTCGTTGCCCGGCTGCATTCGAATGGCCTCACGGAGTGCTGTTTCTGCAGAATCCGTACGCCCTTGCGCGAGCCGCGCCAGCCCCAGATACAGATGGGGACCGGGAAGGGCAGCATTCCGACCAATGGACGCTTCGAACAGACCGACTGCTTGGGGCACGTCCTGCTCTGCCAGCGCGATACGCCCCTTGAGATAGAGTCCCATGGCGTCGTGCCCATCGGCCTCGCGAATGTCGTTGAGAAGCGGCGTGGCTTCTGCGACTTGTCCCCCGGCCAACCTCAATTCAATGAGAGCATACCGAGCCTTTCGGGAATTCGTGTCGGCAACGAGTCCAGCCAATTCGCGTTGTGCTTCATCCTGCCGCCCCAGTGCAAGATACCGATCGGCAAGCAGGAGCTTGACGAGTTCCTGGTCCGGACTCACTTCCAGCGCCTTGTGGAATTCCGTCTTTCCCTCGTCTATCGCCCCGGTCGCCGACAGAAAGTATCCGTAGGCCAGGTGCGCCTCCACGGAAGCCGGATCGGCGGTCACCGCTCGCGCATACCATTCGCCTGCCGGCTTGAGATCCCGCTGAGTGAAATACACGTTCCCGAGGGCAAGAAGGGGCCGCAGCATGGTAGGGTCGAGGGCGGCGGCGTGCTTCAACGATTCGATCGCGTCTGCGATTCGATCTTCCTGTAACGCGATACCGGCGAAAAGCAGATGACCAGCTGGATGGTGGGGGCGCGCCGCGAGTAGGCCTTCAGCGAGCTTCGTGACTTCGCTGGTCTTGCCGGCGGCCAGATACAGATCCCCGAGCGACCAGCGCGCGTCGAAATGAGTCGGGTCCAGTTGTACGACTCGTGTCAGGGCCGTGAAGGCGGCGGGAATATCTCCGGTTTTTGCTGCAGCCGAGGCAAGCTTCCAGTGCAGGTCGGGACGATCGGGACTGTCCCGCGCGGCATTCTTATATTCGATCACCGCCTCACGGAATTGTTCCTGTTGGACGTAGGCGTCTCCGCGGGTCTCATGCTTGGCGGCTCGGTCGCTCAACGGTTCCGCGCAGGAGGCGAGCAGCGGCTCGATGGCGAGAAGGCAGCAGAGCACCATCCACTTTGCCATAGAAGCCCCGGATGAACGACATTCCTCAACAGCCGAGGCCCCGTCAAAGGCCTGAAGCAATGTCGACGGCGCCCCTCACACGGACAACGTGGGCCGAAGCGACCGACTTCTCCACAGCAGCCCGACGATCCCGCTGCTCACCAGCAACAGCGTGGTTGGTTCCGGCGCGCCCGCCGCGGCCGACTTCGGCTCCGCGAAGATGAAGTCGTCCATGGCCACCACATCGAAGGACCCTCCGTCGTTGGGCCCCAGGATCGTATTACCGGTTGTGATGGCCACCCGGCTGATCAACTCGCCGCCATCGAACTTGACGCCGAGAAATGACTGGCCGTTGTTTGCGGGCGGGACGTAGAACTTGCCCAGCGACTTGTTATTGGCCCCGAAATATTCGATCGACGTCGTCCGCGCACGATCCACATCCAGAAAGACGACCCCAAAGGCTGTGGTCACCGCGGGGATATTCTTGCTCGATCCGGGCTGAAAGAAAATCTGCTCCGTGGTGATACTATTGGTCGGGGCAAAAATGCGGGGGCTGCTGAATGAGGTGAAGGTGCTGGGATAGGTGGAATTGATGTTGCCGAACCGTGCCAGCGTGGCGTCATTGGCAGCGGTTTGACCGCTGATTGAGAAGGTTGTGGCCGCCGGCTCGTAAAAAGCGCCGCGGTTATTCAGGAACAGATCCTTGGGCATGTTGACCAAGGGTTGGGCATTGACCCCGCCCCCATCCCAATTGATCTCCCGGCGGCCGGTCGTGAACGGGCCGGGCGCATTGCCGTTGTTCGCTCCGCCGATGGCCGACCGAAAGGCATCGACCGTATCGAGAATCGCGCCGAAGTCGGAAAACACGATAGGACCAGCCCCGGCATGCGACGGCATCACCAGTAGTGCAGTGAGCAGAACCACCGCCGAGCCTTGCATCGATCTCTTGTGCATGTCGTCCTCCTTTGTCGTGGGGATCACGCATCGGAAGATATACGCCGGGATCTCGCTGGCGGTAATCGTAGGGGCCTCTATTCCTCTGTCAAACAACGTAATGGTTGCATTGTAGTTTGATTGATGACATTGAGCACGGATCGAGCGCGCCTCACAGCATGTTTTCATGTGGGCTCTGCGGCTGCCGAGCGCCGTCCCCGAATTCACTGGGAGAGGCGCCTCCCCCGCCGTCTCCCCCAACCGACCAAGCCGATCACGCCGGAACCGACAAGCACGAGCGTGCCCGGCTCGGGAGCTGATGCGGCAGCCGCGACGACGGTATAGGAAAACCCGGTCCCCCCGTTCGTGAGTTCGCCGGTCCAGGCAAGCCCCGATGTGAGCGACGGCAACGATACGCCTCCGCTGAAGAGCGAGCCGCCGTTCGCTCCGGAGCAACCCAACGAACAGGTCAGCAGATCGAACCGATGCCCCAGGCCTGGAGTAAAGCCGTTGATCAGCCTCAAGGAGAGACTGCCGCCGAATATCCCCGAGCCGGTGAGTCGCAACACGTCGTATTGAGACCCGGCAAGCAACCCGCCAAGCTTGAGATCCAATCTCCCGGAAGGCCCCTGCACGTAGTTGGCCAGGGTCAACACACTTGATTGGGCGAAAGTGCCCGGTTGAATCACGCCTCCGGTATTCGTCACGGTACCGCTGACCGTCCCGACTCCGCTCAACACACCCGCCTGCAGAGCGATGGTATGCGCGAACGTCCCATTGACGATCGTCTGGGCCGCCGCGGCGTTTTGCACATAACTGCCCGTGCCCGTTACCTGGCCGGCAGCCGCGACTTCGAAGGTTCCAGTGTTCACCGTGGATCCATGGTTCACGAAGGTTCCGGTGCCGTTGGGAGCGATTTGCCATGTCCCCGAGTTCGTCACGGTGCCGTGATTCGTAAAGGTCCCCGCATCGATCACCGTGCTACCCGCATTGGCGAACGTTCCGCTGTTGACGGTCGTGGAGACCACCGGAACGAACTTGTTAAATGTCTGGTGATACGCGCCCGTCGAACCGACGGTCATGCTACCGGCGTTCTCTACCTTGGCACCACCGACCTGAAACGTACCGTCGATGTGGGTGGTGCCGCCGGCTTGCTGGATATATTGCGCGACCGGCGGTGTCCGGTTGGAGAAGCTGCCGAACGACGTTCCCTCCCCGATGCGCACCCTTCCCGCATTGGTAAAGGTGCCGCTGTTCTGCGTTCCCGGATGGGGGGAACCACCGGGGCTCACTTCCTGAACATACTGCCCTGCTGTCCCCACAGTGAATGTGCCGGAATTCGCCACACTGCCTTGATTGGTGAAGACCCCCGTAGCAATGTTCGTCGTCCCGGCATTGGTAAAGGTGCCACTGTTCCTAGTGCTGCCGGCAAGGAAGGGAACTGATGGACTTTCATGGCGATACTCACCGGTTGCCCCGATCGTAATTGCGCCCGCGTTCCACACCGTTCCGCCGATGCTGTGAAATCTCGCGTCGATCTGCGTGGTGCCGGTGGACGATTGGTCATACGTCGCCGAAGCCGCACGCAGACGAAGCGGGTCAATGAGAAAGTCGCCCGCAGCGATGTGCACCCGCCCCGCATTGCGAAACGGCGCGTCAGGGGTGCTCGTGGTGGGCGTCACGGACGAACCGGTACCCTGTCGCTGAATATATTGCCCTGATTCAGACACGCTGATGTGGCCGAGGATGTGGTCAACGGCGCCTTCGTTGACAAAGGTGCCAGCAATGCCAATGGAACCTAAGCCACCGCTATAGCGGCCGGACGCCAGATTATTAAATTGCGATCCTTCCTGCATGGTGAACATTCTGTTGTTGATGAACACATCCGAATTGGTGATGGTTCCGGAGTTGATGACCCACCCGCCGAGAAATCCTCCCCCGAAATTTTCAAACCGACTCTGGTTGGACAACGATGCGGAGGGCTGGATGTTGATCACGCCCACATTGGTGAACGGGACGAGATTTTCTCGCGGCGTGGAAGGAGTGATCGTGATCGTGTTGCCGTCGGGATTGGGATTCGGGGCGATCTGAACGGCGAGGGCATCCCCGACGTGGCTCACCAGGAGATGGGTCAGGAGACAGAGCGCGACAGGCCAGTGCACATATAATAGACGCATATGGCTCCCCCACAGACCGGACAGCCGGACGTACAAGTGGGGTGAGCCTATACCCACGACTGGAATATTGGAATCTGGGAACTTTACTTGAGCTTCCCCCCGGGGTCGGCGGGCTGGGTCGGGGACTCAGAACCTATGGGCGAGGGCCTTCGCGAGGGCCCTGCTCCTTCGGAGCATCCCCCACCTGCCGGCCGCTATACGCCGATTCATTTCACCCGCGCTGAGACTTGTCGATGGCTCGCGTGATGACCTGTTTTTTCCGGGCGCGCTCCGCCGCTTCCACCACCCGGAGCAATGCACTTGAGGGCCCGGTCGCGTCGCCCTTTTCACTTCGGCGCTGAGCCCGATCCCATTCCTTGGTGATGCCCTGCTGCTTCTGTTGACGCTTGACCGCGTCCACTGCGCGGATCAATGCAGCAGACACCTGCGGCGCAGCGCCCGCGGACCCTCGGCGCTGCGACTCCTCCATGGCGGCAGTGACGGCATCTTTATGCTGTGCTCGCCGGCCCGCCGCGGCTTTCCGCGCCACCGGGCCGGGAGTGGCTCCCTTCTTCTCGCTCCTGGATGTTCCTGACTGGCTTCGCGCTGATTTCATGGTCGATCTCCTTCACCCCGGATGTGATTCCCCCCGCCCTCAGCAAGCATGGCTGCTTGATGCCCGCCTGATTATACCAAGGCATCCGGAGGAGGGGAGAACCTACGTGATGGTTTTCGCTATGGACTGACCAGTCCCTCAGCAATGGCATGCCTGGTCAGCGCAACGGTTGAATGGAGATTCAGGTGGTCCATAATGCGAAATTTGTGGAACTCGACGGTCTTCACCGCGATGTTCAGCATCGTGGCCACCTCTTTGGTCCCTCGTCCCTCAGCGATCAATTGCAACACTTCTCGCTGACGCGGCGTCAGGGAAGACACTGATGCACCGACCGTTGCCTCAGTCGGACTGGTCCAATTGGTCGCCATCACGGTCCTGGTCAGGAGGGCCGTCAGGAAATAGTCTCCCCGTTGTACGGCGCTGATGGCCTGACCCAATTCAGACGCCGGCGAACGTTTGAGCAAATAGGCGGATGCCCCGACCTTGAATGCATCGGCCACCATCCTGCTACTTTCCTGAACCGTCAGAAACATCAGGCCACACTTCGGGGCCAGTTTGGTGAGCTGCCGTGCCGCATCCAGACCATTGAGCAACGGCAGCAGCACTTCCATCACAATCACGTCCGGCTGTAATCGCTCCGCCTCCGCGAGAAGCATCCGGCCGTCTGCTACGATCCCGATGACATGACAGGACGGCTCGATCAACGCACGAATCCCCGCCGCGACCATCACCTGCTCATCAGCAAGGAGGACTCGACATCGATCATCTCTGTGATCGGCACACACCAACGCACCACTCCCGACATCTCCGCATGCATGGATTTGACCGCGCATGGCTTACGATGGAGCGGATTCCGCTTCGCCTGACAGGTACTGATCCAAGCAAGTGTTCTGCCATCCTTCAGTCAAGACCCTGGGCATGTGTGTGACGGTTTCATATCGAGGCCGTACGGGAGGTTGAGATGGCAAGGGATCAGGATGGCGAGGCATAGCCTGTGGCACATGTCCCCAACACAGGGCCGGCACAGAGGGGCAAGAGGGGGCAGTGTAGCAGGAGCACCGATATCGCCCCCGTCCACGCCATTGAGTTCCCGACCGCATCGCGGCATACTGCCTGCGGCCCTTCCACCGTGAGGACAGACACCATGCACCCACACCGGCTGTTCTATGGATTGATGCTGATCGTCCTGTTGCTCTCCACCACGTCCGGCAGGGACGCAGAGGCGGCCGACGCAGGCACGCCCATGAAGGGGGATGCCACACGAGGCCAGGCCCTGTTTAACGGCAAGGGCATCTGCCACTACTGCCACGGCGTGGATGGCGTGATCGACAAGAAGCCTGTACTCAAGCAAGACACCGCTGCTGCGATTGGAAAATTTGCCTCGGCGGCTCCGGACCTCCGCAACCGTGCGGCGCAGAGGCTCAAAGACAACAAGGCCCGCTTTCGCGCGATCCGCGAAGGGCATCCGGGGAGCGGCATGTTCCCGGACTCGACGTTGAGCGACCAGGACATCACGGACATCGTCGCCTACCTTGCCGCGCTCAGGCAGAGCGCTTCCACGCCAAGCAAGAGTCCGTATTGACCGCTGCCACCGTCTCACCGACTCCTACCGCCCGAACCGCCCCATCACCTGAGCTTCGCCCAACACATGTCCCTCCATCGCCGCCACCACCTGGGCCTTGGTCGCTCGCGGCTTGAGATTCAGCTCATGGTCCAACGCGTAGAGCGTGAAGTAGTAACGATGGGGCTTTCCCGGCGGGGGACAAGGGCCGCCATAGCCCACTTGCTTGGAGTCGTTGAGAACCCTGCTGCGCGTCATTCGGCAAGATCTCCTGAGCAGGCAGGCCTTCCTCCAATCCGCGTACATCGATGGGGATATTGAACAGGACCCAGTGCACCCATGTCCCGCCCGGCGCATCGGGATCATCCGCGATGAGCGCAAAACAGCGAGTGCCCGCAGGCGGATGGTTCCAGCGCAACGGCGGCGAACGGTCCTCGCCCTCGCAAGTATGTTGTGTCGGAATCGACGCCCCCTCCTTGAACGTTCCCGCGGTCAGTTCAAACGCCGGCATAGGCATTCCTCCATTTCAGCGTGCTTCACAGCGGGAACTGCAGTAGAAAATGGCACCTGGCGCGTTACAACCAGGTTCGTTCCGCATCGAATTCCCGCTCTCCCCACAAGGTACCCAACGGTAGATCGAGGAGCGCATGGGCACCGGGACTGAGGCTCGGTAACGCCCGTGCGGCCGCCACCATGATGCGCGCCGTCATCAGCACATCATCGAAGCGCGCCTCGAACAAGAGCCGCTGATGCCCTCTGCTTCCTGGTCCGCTCCGTCGTTCCAGCACGACGCCACGGCCTTCCTGCTCCAGCGCCGCAACACTGTCGACGGGAAAGACCAGCGTCTCCTCGCGTAAAAAGAGCGGATCGGCACGGATCGCCGCAGCCACATGCGCGACATCCACCCCTGGTTCCACTTCGACGTAGACATAGCGCTGCTTCATGCCACCAGCCGTCACCTGCTCCGTGCAGAGAGCCTCCTTCACCCCTGTGACCTGACGCGCCATCGCCGTATGGTGCAGGCTGGCCGCCACCCGATGCGTGGTCTCCAGTTCACCATCCGGAACCAGGAGGCCAAACAGCGAGCGAAGGACGGACAGCGCTCCCGGATCCCACCCGGCGCCCACGATAGCCGGAACATGAAACCGCATCGCCAGACGGTCAATCGCCTCGCGATGTGCCTGAAACGCCTCCCCGTGCAGGATGGAGGATTCGACGATGGGGACTCCATGCTGAAGACAACCATGCGCCGCGTCGAAGACCTGCGCCGCCGGCACGCAGAGCAGCGCACCGTCCATCCCCGGCACCTGGGCGGTATGAGACACCACCGGCACCTGGCTGAACCTCTCGGGCAACGGCTGTGCGGCATGATCGAAGCGTCGCACGATCGCGGCCAAGGTCAGCTCCTTCCCCTCAAGCACCGCGTCCGCACAGGCCCGGCCCACTTTCCCGAATCCAACGATGCCGAGACGCAGCCCCTTCTCCCCGTTTCGATCGTTGTGTATGACCACGCGCGATTCCTTCCCCTCTGAATAGTCCGTCCAGTGAGCAATCGTAGTGCCTGCCACGCCCGACCGCACCCTGCATGCCATCGGCCGATGGTTTTCTGCGCCAACGTGCCGGAATCGAGGGATTGCGGGCGAAGGGATGAGCCACCGTACCGGATCACTCCTGTGTCCTTTCGCAGCATCACCCCCACCGCGCCTGTGGCGGATTTCCGCAGCCAACGGGCGAACGAACAGGACCAGCCATTGCATACTGCCTACAAGGCAAGCTGCCAAGTGACCGCCTCATCGCAGGGAGGATGCGTGGCGCAATCAATCGTTCGCGTATTGCTGATAACAGGGCTCTCGCTCTGCGCAAGCTGCGTCGGCCCGCTCCAGCAGTGGGGAGAGGAAACAGCGTTTCATCGCAAAACCACCTCGTTCGATCCGGCCACGTTGAAACAGGAACGGACGGCGGTCTTGAACGCAGTGGTGGGATTCGGACTGGAGGGGTATGCCCATCAAGTCTCGCGTTCGCTGTCGAGCGCCCTGGAGCAGCGCCCCGCCCAGATTACCGCCCTCCCGGCGCACGAATCCTTGAATCGTATCAATCGGAGCGGGCTGACGCAGACGTACGCAGACATGGTTGCCGAGTATGCCAAAACCGGCATCCTCAACCGTGCGGGGTTGCAGGAACTCGGGATGGCGCTCCAGGCCGGCTATGTCTTTCAACCCAGCCTTGCCTCGTTCAGTCAATCCATGTCCGGATGTTTTTCGTTCTTCGGCTTGCGGGTACTCCAAACCCGGGTCACCATGCTGCGCCTGAGCCTGCAGCTTTGGGATACGAGGACGGGAGATATCGTCTGGGAGGGGTCCGGCGAGGCGACCCTGGCCGGTGAAGACGTCCGCGAGTTCCGCATCCCTTTCGATGAAATCGCTCGCCGTTTATGGACCCATATGCTCGACGATCTGTGCAAAGACTCGTCAAGCGAATAGCCACCTCTCCTGCTGCCCCTATTGGCAACAGCAGACCGCAAGCCGTTGAGGCATCCGCCCCCACCAGTCCGGCAGTGCCCGCCACGAGCGGCCGGCAAGGCACGATACACCTGCCTCTGCCCAGTACAGATAGAGCAGCTTCACGGTATGCGACTTGCTGCTTGAATTCGCTGAGACTGCGCGAGCGGGAGAGCCAGTTTCCCTCTTGCCCTGGAGTGTCCCATGTCCTATGTCGGCATCAATGTCGGCGCGCTCACGGTCAAAGTCGCGACCATTCGAGGCAACGCGAGAAACGCCGCTGTCATACCCCATCAAGGCCGACCACTCGAGATTCTCCATGAGGTGCTGGCCCGCCCGGAGTTTGCCGACGCGGAATGCTTCGGGGTGTCAGGGCAGCTCGGACATGTCCCCGAAGTGGCGGCGATTCAGCGGGCTCTTCGCGAGGTGGAGGGCACGTTTGACGCGGTGGCTTCGCTTGGTGGGGAATCCTTCCTGGTCTACCTGCTGGTCGACGGAAAACTCGCGAATGTCTTGTCTCACAATAAATGTGCGGCGGGAAGCGGCGAATTTTTCGTGCAGCAAATCGGCCGGATGGGGCTGGGCATGGAGGAGGCGGTCCGCCGGTCGTTCGACGGCAAGGTCGTGCCGCTGGCATCACGCTGTTCGGTTCACTGCAAATCCGACATTACCCACAAGCTGAATCGCAACGAGGCCACACCCGAAGACATTCTGCATACGCTGCACGACAGCATGGCCAACAAAGTGATCGCGCTGCTGGAGAAAGGCGTGCGCGCACCCAAACGGGTGCTGCTGATCGGCGGCGTGACCCATAATGACGCGATGCTGGCGGCGCTGCGGAACAAATTGCCGGACACGGACTTTGTCGTCCTCCCGGAAAGTCCCTGGTTTGAAGCCTGGGGCACCGCCCTCCTCACCCGCGATGACCCGCACCATCGGTCACCGACCTTTGCCGCGCCGCCCGAACTCGGACACCTCCCGCCGCTCCATGCCTACGGTGAACGGGTGCAGGTCATCGACAGCCCTCCCCTACAAGCACCACCGGACGGGCCTCTCGTCCTCGGCGTCGATGCCGGTTCGACGACGACCAAGGCCATCCTCCTCGATCCCTCCACGCACAAGGTAGTGGCCTCCCATTACGGGCGCACCAAGGGGAACCCCGTCGCGGCGACACGGGAATGTGTGCACGCACTCATCGACGCGGTTGGAAACCGCCCGATCGGATTGATCGGCACCACCGGCTCCGCTCGTGAACTGGCCGGCGCCTATCTCGGCACCGAACATGTCTATAACGAAATTTCCGCCCATGCGGCGGGCGCGACGCATTTCGACCCGACAGTGGACACGATCTTTGAGATCGGCGGACAGGATTCCAAATACATCTACCTGCGCAATGGCGTGCCCATCGACTAAGCGATGAACAACGCCTGCTCGGCCGGCACCGGCTCCTTCCTCGAAGAAAGCGCCCAGAGCGATCTCGGCATCACCGTGTCCGGTATCGCCGACCTCGCCATCGCGGCAGCGGCTCCCGTGCAATTCAAGGCGACCTGCGCGGCCTTCATCAACTCCGATATCCGTCTCGCCCAGCAGAAGGGACACCCCCGCGACAACATCGTGGCCGGATTGGTCTATGCCATCGCCGCCAACTATCTCAACCGCGTGAAGGGACCTCGCTACGTCGGCAAAAAAGTCTTCCTGCAGGGTGGTGTCGCCTTAAACCACGCCGTCGGGCATGCGTTCGCCCACAGTGTGGGCCGCCCCGTGGTGATTCCCCCCAGCCCCGAACTGCTCGGTGCGCTGGGGGTCGCGTTGCTCGCGTTGACACGATCCGGTTCCGTCTTGGGGGCTCCCGTCGATCTGCGCACACTTGGTTCACCAGACATGCAGCTCGTCGGCCGCTTCACCTGCGGAGCCTGCAAGATGTACTGCACCATCGACCGGTTCATGGTCGCCGGACGCCGTTTTCCATTCGGCGGCCGCTGTAGCCTCTACGAGAATGTCTGGAAGCGAAAGGCCCGCACGGCCGGCGTCACGGACCTCGTCGAGCGACGAGCCGAGATCCTCTTTCAGGTGCCGCCATGCCGGCCCGCAGCCACGCCGAAAGAGGAACGGGTTGCGCGCAAGCACTGGGGAGTCGGCCCCGCCTACGAACAGGCCAAAGCCTTTGTGCGTGAGTCGTTGGGACACCGAACCGCGGCAGCTGCGGCAAAGGATGTCCGCATCGGCATTCCCAGAGCCCTGACCACCCACTCGCTGTTTCCACTCTACTCGACCTTCTTTACTCACCTGGGCATGGAGGTGGTGCTCTCCGATGTGGATCCGCGAGGCGACCTCACGTCCAATTCAGGCTTCTGCTTCCCTGCGCAGATCGCCCACGGGGCCGTCCTGGATCTCACTCGCCGGAACGTGGCCTTGATCTTCGTTCCGCATGTGATGCGTATGCCCCATCCCAACCACTGCCGGGAATCGTACCTCTGTCCGATCACGCAAGCGGAACCCTATTTTCTCGCCAAGGCGTTCCCGGACAGCCGCCTGCTCTCACCGGTTCTGGATTTCACCAATGGGTATGAGGGCTGCACGGCCTTGGTCGACACGGCGGTCCAGCAACTCGGCGTCACACAGGAGGCGGCTGAAGCCGCCTGGACGGGAGCGGTGCGTGCCCAGACCGAAGCCGAACGCACACTTCGTGAGCTGGGTACACAGGCCCTCGAAGCAGCCATTGCGGCAGGCAAACCGGCCATCCTCCTCGCCGGTCACAGCTACAACGCCTTCACGCCGGAAGCCTCGCAATCGGTGGGCAAGAAACTGTCGAGCATGGGAGTCGCAGCCATCCCTGCCGACTGTCTACTGCCTGTCGGAGAAGGCCCCACGTCCTGGCATTTCGCCAACCAGGTGCTGAATGCCGTGGCCATCGCAAAGCAGTATCCCCCGTTATTCCTGCTCAGCGTCAGCAACTTCAGCTGCACCATCGACGCGTTTACCCACTCCATGCTCGCGTCCGAGCTGGGTTCAAAGCCCTATCTGATCCTCGAAATCGATGCCCACACGGCCGATGCGGGAGTCCAGACCAGGCTGGAGGCCTTTCTGGACATTATCGGCAATTATCAGGAGAGCCGGCGCGGCAGCACAGACACCTTCACCCCCTGCCGCCTCATTGCCGACGGGCACATCATCCGCTCCAGCGGAGAGCAGGTGCACCTGACGGATCCGCAAGTCACCATCTATTTCCCCAACTTTTCTCCCTATCACACTCGGGCCGTGGCGATGGCCTCCCGTTGGCTCGGACTGCACCCCGGCAGCATCCTTCCGCTGAATCGCGCGCAGCTGGACCGCGGCCTCCAGTACACCTCCGGTCGTGAATGCCTCCCCCTGCCGATCTGCATCGGCCAATTGCTCCACCTCCACGAGCAACGCCGCCCCGGCGAAGTGGCCGGCTTTTACATGCTGCGGGGCGGGGCCCCCTGCGTGAGCGATTCCTATATGGGCTACTTGGAGCGGTTTATCACCGAGCAGCGGATGGCAGACCTGTTCTTGTTCGATCCCCGTGAGGAAAATGACTACTTGGGGTTCGATAAGGAACGTCTGACGAAATCGTTTTCCCCCGCCATTGTGCTCGGAGATGTACTGGTGGAAATCGATCAGGTACTTCGTGTGGTGGGAGCCCCCGGGAGCATCGAGCACCTGCACAACGAGTGGGAACAGTTTACCGAGCGCACGCGAACGTTGGACGACTTTCACGCCAACGTGCCCGCATTCGTCGACGCGCTCGCCAGGCTTCCACGCACGAAAGATCCGCTGACCTGCCCCCGCGTCGTCGTGGCCGGCGATTTTTTTACCCGCTTCAGTTCCTTCTTCATGGACGGTGTCCGCGACCGTTATGCCGAACGAGGCATCGTGCTCAAGCCGGTCGACCTGAGCGATCTCTTTCTCTATTTCGCCTATGATGAGATGGCCTGGACCGCCAGACATTGGGGGATGCAACCCGGAGGCTTGGCCATGGCCAAGGCCCGCACCAGGATTTTTGAGCCTGAGGGCAAACAATATCTTCAGCAGTGGGTCGGCCATCAGATGCTGCACGGGATCGAGGAACATTACCGCGGGCTCTTTCAAAAAACCGGGCTGCTGGTCGCCGGAGCAAACGTGGCCTCCACGGTCTTTCACGAGGGCGCCGAACACGTGTCGCACACGATTTGGGGAGAACTCCTGCCTACCATCGGCAAGGGGCTGGACGCGGCACGCGAGGGGTATGACGGCTTGATTCTCATCGGGCCGTTCAACTGTCTCCCCTTCCGGATCTCAGAGGCCATCCTGAAGCCGTTGAGCATTCAACAGGGGATGCCGATTCTCACCTACGAGAGCGACGGGTATGCCGTCTCGCCCTCGGTGCTGAGGCAAATCGACGTGCACATTCAACAGGTGCTCGACCATGCAAGCCGACCGCATGCGGCACCGGCGTGAGTAAAGGAGAACACCGTGCGGAGGACCTGGCTTCGGCTCTCCATCGGCACGCGTCATGTTGTCCTGCTGACCGGGCTGTTCTTCCTGCTCGCAATCCCGGCGCCGGCGGACAGCGGACAGGAGTCTCCCACGGCGGTCGTGCGCGCCACGCTCGATGCCGTGTTTCATATTCTCGACGATCCACACCTGAAACCGGCGACACAGGCGAAACAACGGCGACACATGCTTGAACAGGTAATCGCGGAGCGGTTCGACTACGAAGAGATGTCCAAGCGGACCCTGGCCGCCCAGTGGAAGGCCCTCAGCGACGGGGACCGCCAGGAATTCGTGCAGCTCTTCAAGGCGTTTCTCTCAGATCAATATGCGGCGAGGATCGAAGGGTATGCCGGCGAACGGGTCGTCTATCTGTCTGAACGCAAGGCGAACGGCTATGCCGAAGTCCGAACCAGACTGGTATCAGACAAGCTGGACGTGCCGATGGATTATCGTCTCACCGGCAAGCATGGCACTTGGTACGCCTATGACGTCATTGTCGATGGCGTCAGTCTCGTCATGAATTACCGCAGTCAGTTCACGAAGATCATGACCGAGTCGTCGTTTCAAGAACTCCTGCGCCGCCTGCGGGAACGGCCCACGAAAGACTCAGCCAAGAACTGACCTATCGCTTTCCACTGTCCCCTCGGCACACAAAATCCCTCCGACGCTTCCCACTACCGGCAGGGGCCTCTCCACCAGTAGATCCTGCAACGTGACTCAGCTCAACCGGTGCAAATGCCGGGAGACATCGTGGTAGCGCGCCGGCGTCACGACGTAACAATAGTCGAACAGCCGGTCTGCCGCCTCCTGTGAAATGCCTGCCTCCCGCGCTTGGAGCATGTCCATGAAGCGATTCATCGTTCCATACACCGCCTCGCTTTCGCCGTTGAGCAAGTTGGCTCGCACCACGGTCAATTGCGCGAGGTAGGGCATAAAGGTGCTTCCCAGCAAGGCGTCCTTCGCCTGCTCGGCAAGCACCGCTTGCACTAGAGCATCGAGCCAGTCGTCTCCGGCCGCAGAGGCCACGCCCACTCCGCCCGGCGCGGCACAGATGACGCTCGCCAGGAACAGGACGATTCCCGCCATCCATCTGATGTCTTCAATGATTCGCATGATCGCCCTCACTCCACCCTATTCCTCCCAGAAAAATCTCTCCCACTCCACATGCTTCTCCCACCATTGTCGATGCCGTTTGACGTCGTGCAAGGCCGGCGGAGTCACCACATAACAGTAGTCCCAGAGCGCGTCGGCCGCCTGCCCGCTGATTCCGCCTTCGCGCGCCTCCAGCATATCCATGAATCGATTCATCGTCGCGAAGGCCCCGCTCCACTCGCCCCGCTCATACAGGCTTCGCACCAGCACGATCTGACCGACATACGCATCGTACGATCCGGCTTCGCCCCGAGTCCCGGCCAGGCTCCGTTGGACAACGACGAACGCCGCCAGTTGATCCAGCCAACCCGCCGAGTCGACGGACCGGGGAGCCACCGTACCGATGTTGCCTGGGACCTCGCGCCGTGGCTTCACCGGCTCACTCGCACCTGTGTGTACCGGCCCGCCAGGCCAGGGGGCCACTGCCGAGGCGAGGAGCCACGCGAGCATCGCCGCGACCGCTCTCCAGGTCACAAAGGGCGTCATGGTTGCCCTCCGTCTTCCGGTCTCTGCGCCATCACCCAGGCGTGGTGGTATCAACGCCGGTTACGGCACCACCCGGATCATACTGCGCACCGCGTCCTCGGTCCCGTGCAACGGGCAGAAGAACGGGCAGTTCTGCGAGCCCGACGCATCGGCTTCCGGCCCGCGGGACAACTGCTCGCTGCTGATCTGCACCTGCACGGTCTCTCCGGGGGCCACATAGACCCGCAACGGTTTGAGGGCCGGCACGTCGGTCCCCTCCGTCGTCTGTTCGAAGAGATCCGGAGCTTCGAACACATGGGTGCGAGGCGTCGGATTCTCCAGAATGAAATGCAATCCCCCCTCGAGATCCGTGCTCTTCCGAATGACGACCTCGCGCGGAAACCAGGCCGCCGCGCCCCCCTCCACATCCTGCACCACAAAGCGAAATGTTCCGGCAGCCGCCTTCGCAGGAATCGCGGCCATACCCACGATCACCAGGAAAAGTCCGATCACCGGGAGCCGGAGACCGTTGCGGCCTTTCTCTCCGCCCTTCACGTCCTGTCCCATCGTATCTCCGACTTCACGGGGAGGGGTTAGGGGATCACGCGGATCGTGCCGCCCACGTGGGCATCGCCTCGATGCAGGGGGCAAAAAAACGGAAATTCTTCGATCTCCGCATCCGTACGCCCGAGAAACTGCGCCGTGCTGATCTGCACGCGAACCGTATCCTCCGACGTGACATTGACACGCAACGGCTTCCTGGCAACACCTCCGCCGGCGGTCGCCACCTCCTCGAACAGGCCGTAGGCCGCAAAGGCATGGGTCCGATCCGTGGGGTTTTCCAACACGAACACCAGACCGTCCACCAGTTCCGTGCTGCGGTGGAGCACCACCTCCTGCGGCATCCAGAGAGCCCGTTTCCCCTCGACCTCCTCGACGGCAAAATGAAGTTCCGCAGCCCCGGTCGAATGCCCCACGCTCAGGGTTCCGACCAGGGCTACGGTCGCCACGCCGTTCATCAACAGGGCTGACCCCCTACGTCTCATGGCTGAGCCCTCTCGATTCCCGGCAAACGTGACGGTCAGCCGCCGCCGATCTCGCCCCTGGTTTCGATGACATACAACTCCCCCTTCACTTCGGGATGAATGTCACACCAGAGGGCATGCCGCATGCTTTCGGCAATGCCGGTCGCCGGATCGAACACCGACGGCGCCGTGGAGAAGTGCAGCGTCATCGTCTTTCCCGCATCGACATGGTACGATTTGAAGTGTTTCCCTTGCACCTCAATCCCGCCTTCGACGCGAACCGGAAGCCCCTTGAACAGGTTCGACGCGAACCCATGCGTCACCGTGTCCTGGTTGTGCACCACGACCGTCGTGTCATGCGACGGCATCGTGAACCCCACGGTCTCATAACCGTGGTGCCGATCCTTGATGGTGATCTCCACCTTCGACGGCGGAGCCCCCATCCCCGGCGCCTGACCCAGGGCGGAGTCGACGCCCACTGCCGACCAGACCGTCATGGCCGCGCCGGCCACGACCACCGCTAGCAATCGTCCTGTGTGTCCTCTGATGCTCATGATTGCCCTCCTTCGTTCGATGCGTGAACTGCTCAGACCGTTGTCTGTTCCAACCTGATCTCGATCCATCTCATGGCACCGTGCCCCGGCAGACATCACCTCCTCGATACCGAGCGACGCTCGATGATGAATACTTCTCCTTTGACATCAGGATGCATATCGCACTCGATGACGTGAGGCACCAAGGGACTCATCATGGTGAGTGCCCCCTCAGCTGAGCCCTTGGTGAAATGCAGCGTCATCGTCTTGCCCGGATCCACGCGATACGCGAGCCCTTCTTTTCCCCCGACCTGATACCCGTCGCCCTCCAGCCGAACCGAGGTATCCTTGAACAGCGGCGAGTAAAATCCGTGCGTCACTCCATCGTCGTTCCTGACTACGACGGCGGTCTGCGTCCCCTCACGACCGTACCCCGTGACATGGAATGCCATGTTCTTGATGGTGACCTGGATCGCCGGCTCAGCATGTTCTTTCTCCGACGCCGCCGCAGGGGCTACCGCAATGTCCGTTCCAAACAGCACACCCACCGCCAACGTCGTCGAAAGCCACATCAAGGTTGCCGAATGACGTGTGGTTGTTCTCATGGCGCACCCCCTTCCTGAACCGGTTCAGGTCAGCCGTGGGATTCTCCGAATTGATCCCGCCTGAACTTCTCGATGTGGCGCGAGACATCGTGGTATCGAGCCGGCGTCACCGTATAACAATAGTCGAACAACCGGTCCGCGCTGTCGGCGGAAATCCCAAACGCACGCTGTTCCAGCATGTCCATGAATCGATTCATCCCCACGTACACCGCCGCAGTCTCTCCCCGGTCATAGTCCGCTTGGATGGCTCGCAACTGCTCCACGTATGGAGCATACATCCCCCACCATGGGCCTTCGTTCGCCTGTTCGGCGAGCACCGCCTGCATCAAGGAGTCGAGCCACCCCTCCTCTCCGGGTGGAGTCACCAGCGGTCCGCCGAGGAAGACGACCAACACACCCGTGAGCGCCATCAACACCGCCATCGTCCGCCCTGGATGATCGATGACCCACATCGCGCGCTCCGTCTCTCATATCCGGTTGGCCTGCAGCCCACCGAGTCGGCTGTACCTGTGGTTCCATACTTTCAGTGTAGGCAGGCAACACCGTTCGGACAATGAGACGTTTGCATCATTTTGAGGCTAAGTGAGTTGCATCATGCGACAGGCAAGCCACGCGTCTCACTCACGCCGCGCGTCGGCTCTCCCTTATCGCTGGGCTGGGGACGGATCGGGGGGGAAGGCGAGGGCAAGAGCCTGTAAACGACTGTGTGCGCCCAACTTCTCAAACATGTGCTGGATGTGATTTCGAACCGTTACGCTGCTGATACACAGGGCGTCCGCAATCTCCTGTGTCGTATGTCCGGCCGCCATCAACCGCAGGACGTCCTGCTCCCGTTTCGTCAACAACGATGTGCCTCGACCGACCGGCAGCTTTGCGGAGGCCTGTGACGCCGGTCGCGCCGGCGCCGGCATCGAGGCCACCTGGCCCGTGGCCAAGAGCATTCCGTGGAGATCCTCCGCCAACTGAAGCACCTTCCTCTGCCGGCTGATGTCGCGAAACAGATGCAGCTTCATGAATCGGCCGGCCTTCCGGGTCGGCACGGGGATGGAGCTGATATTGATCCACACGACCCGACCTGATTTTGCGCGGGTCTGCATATCGTAGTTTCGTACGCCGGTCCCTTCAGCAAGGCGCTTCCCGATTTCGCATGTCGGTGAACACAATTCACCCCCATCCAGCGTTCGGCCGCATAAGACGTCCTGGCACGGGCGCCCCACCACTTCGTCGGTACGAAACCCCAGCAACCGCTCGGCGGCTTTGTTCCACATCCTCACGATGCCGGTGTCATCCGCCAGCATGGCACCGTCGGCGATACGCGCCACCATCTCCGCAATCTGCACCATGACCATGCCTCCTACGGTTTCACGATCAGCACCGGACAGGTCGCGAGTTGCGCCACGGCGTGGGACACACTGCCGAGCGCCACCGCTTTCACTCCCGTATACCCGCGAGCGCCGATGACCAACAGGTCCGCCCCGTCTCGCCTGGCTGCGCGAACGATGGCCTCGGCCGGATGACCAGACAACACCACCGCACGGATGTTCGCCGGTCGTCCCTTCAGGACCTCGAGGGTCACGGCAAGAGCCTTCCGCGCCGCCGCCCGCCTGCTGCGCAACAAGTCCGCTCGCATGGTGCGACTTTCAACACCCTGGAACCGGTCGAGCACCGCTTGCGCCGCCCCGAGGGGACGCACGACGCTCACCACGACAAGCTCCTGCACACCCGGAAGATCCTTGACGAGGCCGGCAGCGCGCAAGGCATCGGGCGAACCGTCGGTCGCCAACATCACCCGCAGCCCGACTCCCGGCGCCACCTTGCCGGGCACCAACATCAGCGAACAGGGAGCGTAGGCCAGCAATCGTTGCGAGACGCTGCCGAAGGCAACCCCCGCCGATCGGTAGAATCCCCGCATGCCCGATACGACCAAATCCGGCTGATGCTCGTGAATGACCTGCAGAATCTCCTGACTCGGCACGCCCTCCCGCAGGATCACCTCGACCGTCTCAAACGATTGCGCCAGCAATGCCCGAGCCCGATCCAACAACACCTCCACCATCGATCCCTGTTGCTGACGTATCAACGCCTGCCCCCTCGCGCCGAGCGTCTCCGGGAGCTCGATAGGCTCCAGCACATGCACGACGGTCAGGACCGTGTGCGCGGGATGGGGAAACGTGCGCATCCATCCAAGGATCCGCTCCGAGAACTCCGATTCATCAAGGGCGATCAACCATCGCATCCCCGGCGCCCCCATGTACGCTCTTCACCCATGAACAGTCGTCTGCCTGCTCTCCACTATTCTCACAGCATAGGTTATGCCACGACCCGCCTGAACGAGACGGACAGGCCTGCGCGTCAAAGCGTGAGGAAGCGACGAGGAAACAAGGGGGTTGCGGAAGGCGAGGAACCGGATACTCGTTCGTGAAGGTACCGCTGTCCTATTACGCTACAGCGCACAACCGTCTCTGTGGCCTGGCCCCACAGATCGGAGCATGAGCGGCTTGACCGCTGCCGAACCGACGTTATCTAGGAAGTGAGCGGAGGCTTCGGTGAGAGGAACAGAGACGGACACCGAGGTCGAGTGCAGAGGTGGTGAGCAGGCCCGCAGGTGCGAAGCGGGAAGCCTGAAACCTCTCCAAGATCTCCCCTGTTGCTGAAGAGCTCTCTGAACCCGCCTCCGCCCTGCTTTTGTATCTTCTTCGACTCATCCCCGTGCAACGTGCGGAATGACGCTGATGAGCACCTGTTCATTCGCTTCGTAACACGGTGCCCGCCGGTTATAAGACACCGGCAAAACTCCTACCGCCACCGAGGAACAAGAGGCGTACCGTACACGCTCTCCAGCAACCGAGGCAGAAGCGGCCGACCTTTTAGCCTGTCTGCGCGGGCCACCTCAGGCTCAGGTGCCCGCGAATAACATATTTGTTACGCTTTGCTCGTGCATTAGACGATCACGTACTACAGCGAAGATGTTCAGCAGCAGATACTTGATCTCCCTGACACTCTCGCAGCCCGGTACATCGTGTTGACCAGAAGGATGATTTCCCTTGGTCCGAATCTCGGAGCCCCCCACACAAAGGCTTTCGGCGGCGGCCTCTTCGAACTGCGGCTCAAGGGGGCGGAAGGCATTGCCCGTGTGTTTTTCTCCCCCCTCATCGGTCGGCGAATCGTCGTGCTGCACAGCTTTATCAAGAAGTCAGACAAGACGCCGCCATATGACCGCGAGATTGCCGAAGCACGAATGAAGGAGATTAAACGTGAACACGCATGATCAACTGGTCAAGCGGCTGATGCGCCGCTCGGGCGTGCGCGCCGAGGTTCAGCGTATCGAGCGAGAGGAAGCGGGGATCCTTGACGCCTTGCTGAAGGCGCGGCAAGAGGCCGGCCTTACCCAAGCGCAGGTCGCGGAACGAATGGGGACACAGGCGCCTGCCGTTGCACGCCTCGAACGTGCTCTGGCAACCGGGAAACACTCGCCGTCCGTCGCCACACTCCGAAAGTACGTCAAAGCGTGTGGCAAGCGCCTTATCTTGCGCGTCGCATGAGGGAATCTCACCCTCCATCGAGCCAGCCACAATGACGAACCGTTGTGGGCGACTCATGTCGATCGTTAACCCTACAGACCTGATGGCCGCTTTACGACGGTGCGATCTTGGTTCCGACCATCCGCACTTGGCCGATGGCAGTCCTCGCCCCAAAGCAGAGGTACACGACTGACCGCTATCAGAGGGGGGGCGAACGCCGATCCGCATAAGAACTCGTGATGCATGATCGATGAGCAGTCACTCATTGCACCACTGTCGATGATGGAATATTATTCACAACCATTGAAGGTCTATGACGCGGATAAAACATGGCAGATCCGGTTCTTATGCGGATCGGCCTAAACATTATTCGACGGAAGAAAAGACAACCCCGTGGCAGATAGTCTTACCAAGAGAAAGCGCTCGGAGGTCATGGCTGCGATCTCCTCACGAGGCAACCGAGCGACAGAATTGCGGCTTGCCTCTCTCTTCCGTGAATGCGGTATTACTGGCTGGCGTCGCGGTCAATCGCTCCCGGGCAAACCCGATTTCGTCTTTCGCCGCGAACAAATTGCCGTCTTCGTCGATGGTTGCTTCTGGCACGGCTGCCGTTGGCACTGTCGCATGCCGAAATCAAGACAGACGTACTGGGAACCGAAAATCAGCGGCAATAGGTCGAGAGACAGAGCTGTGAGCCGAGTTCTTAGGCAAGCCGGCTGGCGAGTCCATCGAATATGGGAACACTCGCTCGCTCAACCTGACACGGTCATCGCAAAGCTGCGACTGGCCTTGGCAAGAGCATCAAGACAGGGCACAAAGGCAACTTGAACACCAAAGAATTTGAGCATCTTCTTGACGAATTGTGTGACCGCCTAACCCACGAGTGCTCGAAGGGCAAGCGGTTCACAGCCTCGAAGTCTTTTGAAAACCGCGTGCGCGAAGTCATCCGCACCCTCCTTGAGCAATTCAAGATTCCTGTTGATTTAGCGCCCCACCCATACGGGTTTCCCGACATCGTTCTTGGAGAATTCGGAGTCGAGGTCAAGTTCACCACAAATGACACATGGCGCTCGATTGCGAACAGCGTTTTTGAGAGCTTCAGAAACAAAGACGTAAAGACCATTTATGTCGTGTTTGGCAAGATGGGTGGAGCCCAACAAGTGCGGTGGGGACGGTACGAAGAGTGTGTGATGCACGTAAGAACCTCTCACGTGCCCCGGTTTGAGGTCGATCTGGATGCCAAAGAGTCGTTGTTCAAGAAATTCGGCATTACCTACGACCAGTTTTCCGCCCTCTCAGAAGACGGGCGAATGAAATACATTCGAAAGTATGCCCGGGGACGCATGAAGCCTGGTGAACGGCTCTGGTGGCTAGAGGAAAACTCGAGTGATGTCCATACCTTGCCAATGCAGGTTCAACTGTTTGCGAACCTAAGCACGGCCGAGAAACTCAAGATGCGCGCCGAAGCAGCCCTGCTCTGCCCGCAGATTGTTGGGTCTGGACGTAACAGAACAAAATACATCGATCCAATCATGTTCTTGCTTACCTACCATGGCATTCTGGCGACGAGGGATACATTCTCGGCGGGCAGTGCCGCTGGGCCAGAGAGGGGCGGGATTTATGTCCAAAGAGCCTTAGAGCACATTCAGCCGCAAATGATCGCAGCCGCTCAATACATGGAAACCTCATTGTTCAAGGAGTATTGGGGGAAAAATGTGCCGCCCAACACGCGGATACGAGAATGGCTGAGAATGGCAGATATCTACGCGAAGGTCGCCAATCCACCGTGGAAACCTTCACGCGTTCTTTTTCTCGGAAGCGCGTAGGCACTCTAGGACTGCGTTCGCCACATTCCACGCGAGCACGGGAGGGACTGCGTTGCCCACTTGTCTTTCCGTTTCCCGCAATCCTGAAACGAAAAGGAATTTATCTGGAAAGGACTGGATTCTTGCAGCCTCGCGCATGGAAATTCGCCTTGGAAGTCGGTAGTGATACTGGATATTCCCATGGCACTCCGCGCGAATCGTATACCCTGGCCGATCCGCGACCAATCTCCGGTTCCCCTGCTCGGGGCTCGTATTCGCGAAACTCCAGATATGATTTATCCTTGGGTTCCGCGGCATATCCTCCAAGTTTCCGATCGCTTCTCTTGCGGTCATCCACGTCGCCGCACTGCGTTCCGCAGTAGGTGGAGCATAAGGCTGAATACCTTTTGCCGTGCCCACGAATAGGACGCGTTCTCGCGTCTGTGGTACCCCGTAGTCGGCAGCTTGATATAGTTGATAGTGCAGATTGTAACCCAAACCATCAAAATCGCCCACGACTTGCCTCAGCCATTCATCGTTACGCAAGAGAGCCTTGACGTTTTCAGCAACAAACACTTTAGGCTTACAACGGCTGATTGCCTCAACCATCGCCTTGTACAGCCCACTCCGCTTGCCGTTGACGCCAGCTCGCTTCCCGTTGACCGATATATCCTGACATGGGAATCCGCCAATCAGAACATCCGCCTTGGTTGGCATGTGGTCCAAGAGTTCCCACACATCGCCCCTAGCGATCTCGTGACCCAAGTTCCGGCGATAGGTCTTGCACGCCTCGGCGTTCAAATCGTTCGCCCAAGCTATCTCGAAGGGTAGCGACCCGTACCGTCGACCGAAGACCTCAAACCCGCCCATAAACCCCAGATCCATGCCTCCACAACCCGAGAACATGGAAACTACAGAGTATTTCCTGGACGCTTCCCCACCTCCATTTCCCACTGAAACGGCATCACCATATTTGCCATACTCCTCTCGAACTGCCGAAGATCGTTTTCGCCTCGTGGCTTGGTAGATAACCGGGCGCTCTTGCGACGGACTACGCTGCTCATCACAGTAGGCTGCTGCCGACCTTCTAAACCAGTCTTTGAGGGTGATTCCCGCCATTGATAGGGTGGAGTACAAGCGCCGCTTCAGTTCGGGCTCGATGTTTACGACAACTTTTCCTGAAATGCTATTCTGCGCCATGCGTGTAACGTAACCAATGTCACACGATGCGCGCAAGAACAATTTTCGCTTTCGGGTGACCATCCCTCGGTTTCTGGCAATTCGGCTAGCGGAGGGGCGCAATTCGTTTAACATCAATGCGGAGTAATAGCGACCGAGACCAGAGCGTCCAACAACCAGGCTATTCTCCGACGCGAGGCCCTAGTTCCTGCGCCGAGATCTGCACAGCCAGGTCAGTTCCCGCCACCACGTGTCTCGTCACTCCCTTACTGCGGCGGCGCGACGATTAATCCTTCTCTCAGCAACACACGCATGGCTTCATGCGCCGTGCGCACCTTCGACTCCGCGAGAATGTGGATCTGATCACGAGTGCGCTCCACCTGCGCCAGCCCCTGTTCCTGCGCCTTGGTCGCCGTCGCCACGGCAAGCCGCATCGGCACCTGCCATTCCTCCATCGTCGGCAGTATGCTCTCCTCATGAATCCCTCGCTCCCTGGCACAGAGTGCCAGTTCATGCGCCGCCGCGATCGCCATGTCGTCGGTAATGGCCTTCGCCCGCACGTCGAGCACACCGCGAAAGATGCCGGGGAACACGAGCGAATTATTCACCTGATTGGGGAAATCGCTGCGTCCGGTCGCCACGATGTGCGCGCCCGCCTCCTTCGCCTCCCAGGGCCAGATCTCGGGGACGGGATTGGCGCAGGCGAACACAATGGCATCCCGCGCCATGCCTTTCACCCAGTCCGGCTTGATGATGCCGCCGGCCGAAAAGGCCACACACACGTCGGCGCCTCGTAACGCGTCTTCGATGCCGCCTCGTAAACCGGCCGGATTGGTGTGACGACACACGTTCCATTGCTCGCTGAACGCCGAATCCTGCTCATACTCGCGCCGGTATGTGCCGAGGATGCCTCCCGCATCGCAGGCAACGATTCTCGCGGGATCGGCGCCGCAGGCGGTCAGGAATCGATAGGTCGGCACGTTGGCCGCCCCCATCCCGATCATGGCGATGCGTACCTGCCCCATGTCCTTTCCCACCAGGGTCAGCGCGTTCATCAGTGCCGCCAACAGCACAGTCCCGGTCCCCTGCTGGTCGTCGTGCCAGACAGGAATCGGGCTGATCGCCCGCAGCTCGCGCAGAATCCGGAAACACTTCGGCATCGCAATATCTTCCAGATTGATGGCCCCGAAGGACGGACTGAGTAAACGGACAGTCCGGATCAATTCATCGGGATCTTTTGTGTCGAGGCAAATCGGAACCGCATCCACCCCGCCCAGATATTTGAACAACATCGCCTTGCCTTCCATGACCGGTAGCCCGGCTCCCGGGCCGATGTCGCCAAGCCCCAGGACGCGCGTCCCGTCAGAGACGACGGCGATCATGTTTCCCTTGTTCGTGTATTCGTAGATCGAATCAGGATCGGCCTGAATGGCCTTGCAGGGGGCCGCCACTCCAGGCGTGTACCAGACGGAAAAGTCCTCCAGGCTGCGGATCGCGCATTTGGGCATCGTCTGCATCTTGCCTTTGTAGTAGGCATGCAGGCGCAACGCTTCTTCCGCCGGTCTCGACGCCTTCTTCAACAGGTCGGCTCGTTCCGTCATCCTCTTCCCTCCTCCGGTCTCGTCACCGTCACGCGACTGGCCCCCACATTAGCCGTCCGGCACCGTCAGGGCTCCATGGTGCGCCTCAACAGTCGTGTCACCTCCGCATAGGATCTCGTATTGAGGACATCCGACTTCTGAAGCCAGCCCCGCCGCGCCTGTCCGATACCGTACCTTCTGTCATCAAGGTCACCCGTGCTATGCGCGTCGCTGTTGACGGCCAGTAGCACACCCTCCTCCCGCGCCATCTGGCAATGGAGGTCCGTCAGGTCCAACCGTTCCGGGTGCGCATTCACCTCCAAGAAGCAGCCGCGCTCCCTGGCTTTCCGGATGATGCGCGGCAGGTCCACGTCATAGGGCTCACGGCGCCCAATAAGGCGGCCGCTGGGATGGGCCAGAATAGAAAAATGCGGGTGATCCATGGCTTTCAGAATGCGGTCGGTTTGCTTCTGTTTGGAGAGCTTGAACAGGCTATGGACCGCGCCGACCACCAGGTCTAACCGACCGAGCACCTCATCCGGCAAATCGAGCGCGCCGTCCTCAAGAATATCGACTTCAATACCCTTCAAGAGACGAATGTCGGTGAGACTGCGGTTCGACCGGTCGATCGCGTCCATTTGCGTGGAGAGTCTGGCGGGAGTGAGGCCCCTGGCCATCGTCAACCGGCGGGAATGGTCCGTAATCGCGAGATACCGGAGCCCTCGACGCCGAGCCGCGTCCGCCATCTCTTTCAGACCATGCCGACCGTCCGTCGCGGTCGTATGCGCATGAAGATCCCCCACGAGATCCTGCAGTTCCACGAGCGTGGGAAGCCGGCCTGCTTTCGCCGCATCGATCTCGCCCCGGTTCTCCCGCAACTCCGGGGGTATCCAGGGCAGGCCGACTGCGGCATAGACCGACTCTTCCGTCTCACCCGCGACGCGGGCCGCTCCACGAAACACCCCATACTCATTGAGCTTGAGCCCTCGCTCCTGGGCCAACTGCCGCAGCACCACGTTGTGATGCTTGCTGCCGGTGAAATAGAGCAGCGCAGCCCCATAACTCTCGTCAGGGACCACCCGGACATCCACTTGCAGGTGGTTCTGAAGGCGGACACTGGCCTTCGTCTCGCCGTGAGCCAACACCTCCCGAACTTCGGGGTACCGGATAAACCGGTCTGTGATGGCCCGCCCCGTACCGGCCGTCACGAGAATATCGAGATCGCCGATGGTCTCCGTTGCGCGCCGGTAACTTCCGGCCACCACGACGCGGCCGACCCCTGGGCACTGGCCCAGATAAGCCACCAATGCCTCGGCATAGGGCATGGCGGCGGCCAGTTGCATGCGGGACTCTTTCCCGGTTCGTGCGGCCAACGCCTCGAGGATGTGCTGTTCGGTTTTCTCCCCGAAGCCGGGAAGGGTCCGTATACGCCCATCCAACGCCGCCTGCCGCAAATCGGACAGGCCGCGCAGATTCAGGGCTCGGACCAGGGCCTGGACGCGCTTGGGACCAAGCCCGGGAATACGCAGCAACTCCGTCAGTGTGGCCGGGGTCTTGCTGCGCTGAGCCTCCAAGGCGGCAACGGTACCGGTCCGGATGATTTCCAGGATTTTCCCGGCTAAATCGTCGCCGATACCGGGCAGGCTGGTGAGATCTTCGCCTCGCGCCACCATCTCGGCCACCTCGCCGGGAAGATCGCGCATTGTCCTCGCGGCAAAGCGGTAGGCTCTGACTCGGAAGGGGTTTGCGCCTTCGATCTCGAGCAGGTCGGCCATCTCCTCAAAGATCGCCGCGACATCGGCGTTATGCACCGCCATGATCGCCTCGCCGGCGCTGACACCATCGCCGGGCGCCGTTCCGGCCATACCCATTTCTCCATTGTCCGTTGCGACCTCGTCTCCACAGCCTGGTCCTGCGCCTGACAGGGAGCGCATCGGGAAGGCAGGACCCTCGTTCTGAGGTTGGGCGCAAGCAATGCACAGGCCAATGGGCCAGGAATGGAACTAAGCGGCCGGCGCACGGCCATACCTGCGAAGAGTAGGACATCGCGAGGACCACCGTGGACTTCTTCCCCAGTCGACGGCATACGGCTGTCCCAGAACGCCTCCACGAACCGACGTGCCTGGGTCGTTCGTGAACGCGGACGGATGGTGGGCCGGCGAAGAACTCTGGCTGGTGACCGGCGGACAAAGTCCACGCGGTCACCTTCCGGAGCAGTCAACCGATCAGTTCAGTCTGGCCTTGTCACGTTTCGCGATCAGTTGCCTCGCGCCTTCGGGAGTGGCCATCTGTCGTCGATGTTCAAGAATGAGGGGATCGATGTGCTCGCCGCACATCACGCAACGCCAGCCCAGCTGATTGACCTCGCGAATCTCCTCCGGCACCATGAACCCACCGCACCGAAGACACCGATCCTGCGCGATATATGTGGAGTGCGTCACCATATGTGGTCTCGCCTTTCTGTTGGTCGTGATGCAGTCGTTCACGCTTCATTTTATTTGAGCACGGACGGACCAAAAGGATTCACCCGCCCTTTGCCCTCTTGATCACCCCTTGCAACACATCGGCCAGCGTCGGCCGCCCATGATCCTCGACGTCATACCGCACCCGCACCGTCGGCTGCGCGATCCGGATCAACCGCCGCAAGTCCACCGGCGTGGCGATCACCACGAGGTCGCAGTCCACCCGTCCGATGGTTTGCTCCAACTCCCGAATCTGCTGCGGCCCGTATCCCATTGCCGGAAGGACCGGTCCGATATGCGGATAGCGCTGAAACGTCCCGTTGAGGCTCCCGACGGCAGCGAGCCTGGGATCGACGATGGCGCGGGCCTTGTGCCGTTCAGCCATCAGATACCCGGCGCCGAATGCCATGCCGCCATGGGTCAGCGTCGGCCCGTCCTCGATCACCAGAATACGTTTTCCTGGAATCAGGCCGGCTTCGTCCGCACGTAAGGGCATGACCGTCTCCACCACTGTAGTCCGAGGATTCAATCGCTCGATGGATCGACGGGCTGCGGCCACCTGAGTCGGCGTGGCGGTATCCAGCTTGGTAAGCACGACCACATCCGCACGAAGCAAATTGACCTCGCCCGGGAAAAAGGCCTGTCCGCCGTCTCGATGCGGATCGAGCAACACGATCTCCAGATCAGGCACGAAGAACGACCAATCGTTGTTGCCCCCGTCCCAGACGGTGATGTCCGCCCGGTCTTCCACCTCGTGCAGAATCCTCCCGTAGTCCACCCCGGCATAGACCGGACTTCCCTGCGCAAGATGCGGTTCATACTCTTCCCGCTCCTCGATGGTGCACCCGGCGGCATCCAGATCTGCCAGCGAGTCGAATCGTTGCACCGCCTGTTTCACCAGATCACCATAGGGCATCGGGTGCCGCACCACGGCAACCCGCAGCCCTTCCCGCTGGAGGATCGCGACGATCCGGCGCGCCACGGGACTCTTGCCGGCACCGGTCCTGGTCGCACAGACCGACACCACCGGCTTCTTTGCGGGCAACATGGTCGACCGTGGCCCCAACAAGGAAAAGTCGGCGCCGGCGGCCAGCACACGGGACGCCTGCCGCATCAGCGCTTCATGGGAGAGATCGCTATAGGCAAACACCACCAGCTCGATGTGGTGCGCGCGGATCAACCGGTCGAGTGCCTGCTCGTGATGAATCGGGATGCCGTGGGGATACAGGCTCCCGGCCAACGATGCCGGATACAACCGATCGGAGATGTTCGGAATCTGCGCAGCGGTAAACGCCATCACTCGATAGTCCGGATTGTCACGAAACCGCACATTGAAATTATGAAAATCCCGCCCGGCGGCTCCCATGATGAGCACCCGGGTCCCTTCATGCTTGGCGCGATTGTCCACGGCCCTTCTCCAACTCTGATGAATAATGCTACAGCCACAGCCCATCCTCGGAACATGCTGAGCACAATCGGCGCGAATTCCCACATGTGGTTGCGCCGCACGGAGGCTCGTCGATGGTCTACGCCTTGCAGAAGCCGTGCTTGGAGCATCGAGCGCAGCATGCCTTGGAACCCCATCATCAAATCGAGACGCGACTGGGACATCATCCCGAACCTCCACGACTATGACCTTGTGCGGAGAAGCTTTTCCTGGGAACAGGCCCGCGCCGAACTGGATGGGCTGCCTTCGGGGCAGGGGCTGAACATCGCGCATGAAGCCGTCACGCGTCATGCGGCCGGATCGTCGGCGCAACGGACGGCCATCAGATGGCTGGGCAAACAGGGCCCCGTCGACGACTACTCCTACCGCCGGCTGGATGAGCTGACGAACCGGTTTGCGAACGTGCTGCAGGCGCTCGGCGTCGCCAAGGGCGACCGGGTCTATGCGCTCACCGGGCGCATTCCGGAGCTCTACATCACGGCATTGGGCACGCTCAAACATCGCGCGATTTTCTGTCCGCTGTTCTCCGCGTTCGGACCGGAACCGATCCGCGCCAGGCTGGCCATCGGCCAGGCCAAGGTACTCGTGACCACGGACTCCCTCTATCAACGGAAGGTGGCCGCCATTCGAATGGCCCTCCCCCACCTGAAACAGGTGCTGCTGATCGGCGATGAGCCGTCGGCACCCCCGCAAGCGGGCACGCATCGGTTCCATCGGCTGCTTCAGCAGGCCTCGGGCGAGTACCGGATCGGTCCGACCGATCCCGAAGATCCGGCGCTGCTGCATTTCACCAGCGGGACGACCGGCACACCGAAGGGTGCGCTCCATGTGCATGGGGCCGTGGTGGCCCATCACATCACGGGTAAACTGGCGCTCGACTTTCATTCCGACGACATCTTCTGGTGCACGGCCGACCCGGGCTGGGTCACCGGCACCTCCTACGGCATCATCGCGCCGCTGACCAACGGCCTGACCAGTATCGTAGATGAAGCCGAGTTCGACGCCGAGCGCTGGTACGGCATCCTGCAAAACCAGGGTGTCACGGTCTGGTACACGGCGCCGACCGCCATCCGCATGATGATGAAAGTCGGCCTGCCCCTCGTCGGACGGTATCGCTTGGGGACACTGCGCTTTCTGGCCAGCGTGGGAGAACCGCTGAACCCCGAAGCCGTCGTGTGGGGAGAACAGGCCTTCGGCCGCCCGTTTCACGACAACTGGTGGCAGACCGAAACCGGCGGCATCATGATCGCGAATTATGCGGCTATGGATGTTCGCCCCGGGTCCATGGGTCGCCCCCTGCCCGGCATCGAAGCCGCCGTCGTGCGAAGAACCGATTCCGGAGGGGTGGAGCCGATCACCGAGCCCGGCCAACAGGGGGAACTGGCACTGCGGCCCGGTTGGCCCTCGATGTTCCGCGGCTATTGGCAGGAACCGGAACGGTACAAGAAATGTTTTGCGGACGGCTGGTATTTGACCGGCGACGTGGCCAAGCAGGACAAGGACGGGTATTTCTGGTTCGTGGGCCGGGCGGACGACGTCATCAAGACTTCCGGGCATCTCATTGGTCCCTTCGAAGTCGAAAGTGTCCTGATCGAGCACAAGGCCGTGGCGGAAGCCGCGGTGATCGGCAAACCAGACCCCGTCGCCATGGAACTCGTGAAGGCCTTTGTCTCACTGAAAGACGGCTACGAGCCGAACGAGGCGCTCACACGCGAGTTGCTCGGTTTTGCGCGGGCCCGGCTCGGCGCCGTGGTGGCGCCGAAGGAGATCGCATTTCTGCCGACCCTGCCGAAGACGCGCAGCGGCAAGATCATGCGGCGGCTCTTGAAGGCGCGTGAACTCGGGCTGCCTGAGGGCGACACCTCGACATTGGAGAGTGGCGCATGACGGTGTCGATGACACGCGAACAGGGTTTGGAGTTACTGCGGCAGATGTTGCGGATCCGCCGGTTCGAGGAACGGGCGGCGGAGCTCTACCAACTCGGAAAGATCCACGGGTTTCTCCATTTGTATATCGGCGAAGAAGCCGTGGCCGCCGGCTCCATTCCCGCCCTCACGCAGGACGACGCCGTCGTCGCCACCTATCGTGAACATGGCCATGCGCTCGTCCGTGGCACCTCCATGCGATCGTTGATGGCCGAGCTCTACGGGAAGGCCACCGGCTGCGCGCGCGGGCGCGGAGGCTCCATGCACTTCTTCGATGCATCACGCCGTTTCTACGGCGGGCTCGCAATCGTCGGCGGCGGATTGCCCGTGGCGGTCGGGTTGGCGCTCGCCGACAAGCTGCAGGGCCGCGCCCGCGTCACTGCCTGTTACTTCGGCGACGGCGCCGTGGCCGAAGGCGAATTCCACGAATCCTTGAACCTTGCCGCCCTCTGGAAACTGCCGGTGCTGTTTCTCTGCGAGAACAACCTCTACGCCATGGGCACTGCGTTGGCCCGCCACCAATCGCAACCGGACATTGCGGGCAAAGCGAGGGCCTACGCCATGACCGCTCACACGATCGACGGCATGGATGTGCTGGCAGTCGAGGCCGCCACCGGCCGCGCAGTCGAATCCATCCGGCAAGGCCAGGGGCCCTGCTTTCTGGAATACCGAACGTACCGGTTCCGTGCCCACTCCATGTATGACGCCGAGCTCTATCGCACCAAGGATGAAGTGAACGAATGGAAACAGCGCGACCCGATCGCCCTGTTTCAACAAACGCTGCGCGCCGCCGGCCTCTTGCACGATGAGGATGAGGAGCAACTGGAGACATCGATTGCCGCCGAGGTCACCGACGCAGTGGCCTTCGCGGAGGCCGGGCCCTGGGAGCCGGTCGAAAATCTCACCAAGGATGTGTACAGCCGAACGGTCGGCGATCAGCAGTCAGCCATCAACGAGAAGCTGAACGCCGATCGCTAAATGCTCTGGAGTTATAGTGGGATTCATGAACATCACCTACAGAGAAGCGGTCCGAAGCGGCATGCGGGAGGCCTTGCAACGCGATCCTCGCGTGTTCCTCATGGGAGAGGACGTCGGCAGGTACGGCGGGACGTACGCCTGCAGCAAAGGGTTTCTCGACGAGTTCGGCCCTGAACGGATTCGGGATACGCCGCTGTCCGAAAGTACGTTCGTGGGCGCGGGCATCGGTGCGGCGCTCGGCGGCATGCGCCCGATCGTGGAAGTCATGACCGTCAACTTCAGCCTGCTGGCGCTGGATCAAATCATGAACAATGCCGCGACGCTCCGGCACATGTCGGGCGGGCAATTCAGCGTGCCGCTCGTTGTCCGTATGGCCACCGGAGCCGGCAGGCAAGTCGCCGCGCAACATTCCCACAGTCTGGAGGGCTGGTATGCGCATATTCCCGGCATCACCGTCCTGACGCCCGCGACCGTGACGGATGCGCGTGGCATGCTGCTCACCGCCCTCGAACAACCGGACCCGGTGTTTATCTTCGAACATGCGTACCTCTATTCCATGGAAGGCAGTCTGGAAGAGGGTTCGATTGCGGTCGAGATCTCGCATGCGGCCGTCCGTCGCATTGGGAAAGATGTCAGCCTGCTCACCTTCGGCGGCAGCCTCTGGAAGACGTTGGCCGCCGCCACACAACTGGCGCAGGAAGGTATCGAGGCTGAAGTCGTGGATCTGCGGGTCTTACGTCCGCTCGATCACGACACAATCCTGACCTCGGTCCGGAAGACGCACCGGGCCGTCGTGATCGACGAAGCCTGGCGCACCGGAAGTTTCGCCGCAGAAGTCTCCGCCGTGATCATGGAACAGGCGTTTTACGAGTTGGACGCACCGGTCGCGCGTATGTGCAGCGAGGAGGTGCCGATCCCCTATCCGAAACATCTGGAAGAGGCGGCGCTGCCGTCAGCGGAAAAAATCGCGCAGGCGGTTCGCAGGTTGCTGAGGTAATCGATGGCTCGGCTGTTGCTCCGTCACTCATCGGCCGTTCCCTTATACGTGTCATCTTTCGCGCGTCATGCTTCACGGAGTCTCTCTCATGGCTGAGTTTGTCATGCCCACCCTCGGCGCGGACATGACCGAGGGGACCTTGGTGCAGTGGAAAAAGCGGATCGGCGACCCGATCGCCAAGGGCGAGATCATCGCGGAGGTCGATACGGAAAAGGCGGCCATCGAGGTCGAATGCCATACCAGCGGGATCGTCGAACAGTTGCTGACCAAACCCGGGGACAAAGTCCCGGTCGGCACGGTGATGGCGATCATTCGCGAAGCAGGGCAACCGGCGACCACTTCGGCCCAGCCACGGAACATCGCTCCGCAGCCGGTCACTCCTTCCAGAAACCCGCCCGTTGCCAAGACTGCTCCCGCATCGTCGTCGGGTACCCGCCTGCGCATCTCTCCCGCAGCTAGAAAGCTGGCCGCCGAGCGAGGGATTGACCCGACAGGCCTTCAGGGAACAGGGCCGGAAGGGACCATCACGCTGGACGATGTCACCCGCGCTGCCACAGTCGCCGCGGGCGTCGGCACCGTGACTACCGCGGCTGAGCGTCAGGCGCGCATGCGGCAAACCATCGCCGCCGCCATGGCTCGCTCGAAACGCGAGATCCCGCACTATTATCTGAGCACCACCATCGACATGAGCCGCGCGTTGGCATGGCTCACCACGGAGAATGGGCGCCGCCCGGTGACGGAACGGCTGTTAGTGAGTGTCCTGTTCATCAAGGCGGTCGCCCTCGCACTGAGACAAGTACCCGAACTCAATGCCCTGTGGAAAGACGGCGAAACGGTCAAAAGCGAACGGATTCACATCGGCACGGCTATTTCTTTACGCCAGGGTGGCCTCGTTGCGCCGGCCTTGCACGACGCCGACCGGGCTGGCCTCGGCGAGTTGATGCAACGGTTCCAGGACCTCGTCAAACGAGCCCGCGCCGGTTCCTTACGGAGTTCGGAACTGTCGGACCCGACCATCACCGTCACCAGTTTGGGCGAACAAGGAGTGGAAACCGTGTTCGGAGTCATTTATCCTCCGCAGGTGGCCTTGGTGGGATTCGGCAAGGTGGTCGAACGGCCATGGGTGGCGAATGGGCTGATCGTCCCACGACCGGTCGTGACTGCGTCGTTGTCCGCCGATCACCGTGTCAGCGACGGCCATCGCGGCGGATTGTTCCTGGCTGAACTCGATCGCCTCTTACAAGAACCGCAATCGTTATGACGACGGCATCATCCGACGCAGAGACTCGCGCGCAGATCCTCCGGCTCCTGGGCGACATTGCCCCGGAAGCGGATCTGGCCTGCCTCAACCCCGATGTCGGTTTTCGAGACCAGCTCGACCTCGACTCGATGGACTTCCTCAACTTCGTCGTGTCGCTTCACAAGACGTTTCACATCGAGATCCCTGAAACCGACTATCCCAAATACATGACCTTGAACGGTTGCGTCGCCCAGGTTGCCGCATCGCGAACATGAGCAGACCCCACTCGCCAGCGACCGACACCTGCATCTTGAAAGTCGTGGTCGGCTCGCATGCGCACGGCCTGGCCGGACCGGACAGCGACAAGGATTTTCGCAGCGTGTTCGTCCTGCCCACCGCCGAATTGTTCCGTGTCGGCTTCAAATACCAAGGCACCAGGATGATGAAGGAGGAAGACGACGAGACCGCCTGGGAAATCGGGCACTTTCTCCAACTCGCACTGCAGGGCCATCCCTTGGTGCTGGAGACGCTGGTTGCGCCGGTGGTGACGATGGACGACTGGGGTACCGAACTCCGGCAGCTCTTCCCCCGGCTCTGGTCCGCACAAACTGCCTATGACTCATTTCTGAACTACTGCGAGAACCAGCGCAAAAAAATGCTGGAGAAAAAGGACGGCCGCCCGGCGAAATACGCCGCAGCCTACGTGCGCGTGCTGTTTAATCTTTGCGAATTGCTGGAACGCGGCAGCTTCAGTATCAGGATCTCGGAAACTCCGGTCGGCGAAGTCGTCCGTCGGATCAAGGCGGGACAGTACCGGCCTGGGGAAGTCATCGATCTGGGTGAATATTGGAGTGAAGAAGCCGCCCGCCGCCTTCGCACCTGCACGCAAGAGGCGCGCCCCGATCTCGCCGATGCGTTCCTGCTCAAACTGCGGAAGGCGTTTCTTTGCTAGCGGGTGACACGACAATTAAAAAGCCCGCTTCCGTGTGGAGATCGGGCCTGCCGACCGAGCGAGATCCATCCGGACATCCCGGCACAACGCTCCCGCCGGATGCCCCGCGCCTCCCGTTCATCGGGCTCTCACTGGAGCCGTGCCTCATACTGGCACCGAGATGGAAGCGCGTCCCTTCAGAACTGATCCCGAAACCGGCACAGGCGCAACCCCCGAACCAACTCTTCGCTGCACGGAAGCGGGGATGTCGACCTTATCCTGGCTCCACCTCCCTTCATCTATCCAATTAATCACGGTCCGCCTGGAATCAATGAGGTAATTGGCACCATCGCCGCTCCCTGCTGTTGTCCCGTATCGCCCCACCCTCGCGCGCTGACGATCCACATCCCAGTCCGCCTAGTTGCCCTAAGCAAGTGAACTTTCGCCGATCCCGCATGCGACTCTCTCAGGATGTTTTCCCTGGCATCGGGCCTGCAATGGTCCAGAAGCAGTTGCGCGTGACGTCCGAAAGGACACTTGTCAGGCGCAGGATGAACAATCCACAAGCTGACACAAAGGAGACGGCATCATGAGTGGACTAACTCGCTGGGAACCCTTTCGCGCGCAGTGGAACCCTTGGAAGGAACTGGAAGATGTGGAGAAACGTCTGTCGGCGCTCTGGGGCCGCCCACAGGGCAAGGTAGAAGGACAAAAGGAAGCGATCTCGACGGCAGAATGGGCTCCGCTGGTCGACATCACGGAAGACGAGAAGGAATACCTGATCAAGGCCGAGCTCCCGGAGATCAAGAAGGAAGATGTGAAGCTGACCGTGCAGGACAATGTGCTCGCCATTTCCGGTGAACGGAAATACGAGAAGGAAGAAAAGGACAAGAAGTACCACCGGGTGGAACGCGCCTACGGCAGTTTTTTGCGGAGCTTCACGCTGCCGGAAGATGCCGACGGCAGCAGGGTCGCGGCGGAATATAAGGACGGCGTGCTGAAAGTCCATCTGCCGAAATCGGAGAAGGTCAAACCGAAATCCATTGAGGTGAAGGTCTCCTGAGCGGAAGGAGCAGGCCATGTTCAAACACCCTCGGTATCTGGATATTCCCTGGGAAATGCATTGGCATCCGGAGGGGTCCTCGCATCATCACCGGTGGTTGGTCTTCCTCGTGATTCTTGCGGCCCTCTTTTTGATCGGCGTGGGAGTGACCAGCGGACTCTGGTAGACAGGCCCATACGGCATTGGCCTAGAAGGATCACGCGACATGTTCAGAAACCGTGAAGAGGCCGGCGAATTGCTCGCACAGGAACTGGCCGCCTACCGGAACGATCCAGCGGCGATCCTTCTTGCGCTCCCGCGCGGAGGGGTGGCGGTGGCCTATCAATTGAGTCTAGCCCTGCATCTCCCGCTCGACGTGCTGATCACGCGAAAAATCGGCGCGCCCGGCAATCCGGAATATGCGCTGGGAGCGGTCAGTGAGACGGGAGCGGTCTACTGGAATCGTGAGGCCCTTGCAGGCCTGTCATTGACGGATCGAGACCTTGCGGCCGCCGTGCAGGCGCAACAAGAGGAAGTCGCCCGGCGTGTGGCCCTCTACCGGCAGGGGCGTCCGTTCCCCCCACTCAAAGACCGGACGGTGATTCTCGTCGACGACGGACTGGCAACCGGCGCGACTTTTTTTGCCTCGGTCGCGACGGTGCGCCAGGCGCATCCTCGACGGGTGATCGGAGCCGTTCCGGTCGCCCCCCACAGTACTGCGGAACAGGCCCGGGCGCTCGTGGATCAGTTGGTGGTGCTCCGAACACCGGAGCCGTTTTATGCCGTCGGCAACTTTTACCGGGATTTCGAACAGGTCGAAGACCGCGAAGTGTTGCAGTATCTCAACCTCGCGGAAGAAGCATTTGTGACCAGGTCATGAGCGCCGGGACGGCGCCATGAAGCGACGCTCCGGCCAGGAAAGGGATGTATGACCATGAACAAACAGACGGAAGGCGGCCACGGCGCGCGCCGCGATCGGTTCGTCGAAGAATATAAACACGATTCGTACAAGATGCCGGGCAAGTTGAAGGAGCCGACGGTCTGTGTCACCTGCGGCGCCCTCTACCAGAAGGGTCGCTGGACGTGGGAAGCCAAACCGGCGGACGCCGAGCAGATCACGTGTCCCGCATGCCTCCGCATCCAGGACAAAAATCCTAAGGGATTCGTGACGCTGAAGGGGCCCTATACGACCCAGCATCGCGATCAGGTGATGGGGCTGATTCGCAACACCGAAGCACAGGAAAAGACATCCCACCCCATGGCTCGCATCATGACGATCGAAGACCGGGCCGAGGGGCTGGTCGTCCTGACCACCGACGCCCACCTGCCCCGGCGCATCGGCGAAGCGCTGAAACATGCACACCATGGGGAACTGGAGGTGCAGTACGATCAGGACGAAGAGTTTGTCCGGATCATGTGGACCGGTTAGCCCCTCGGTGTCAACAGGACGCATCGGGTGCAGAGGGCGATTGGAGCGGTCGAGGCGAGATGGCCATGAGGAAACGACAGCGGAGAGGGACGCAATGGAGCGGGTTCGTGACCGGTGGAATCCTGGTTCTCCTCGCGATCCTGCCGGGAGCGTGGGCCGAGGTACGGATGGTGCCGGAAGCCGCGGCCGAGCTGGATCAGGCGACGACAGACGCGGTGATGCGCACCTTTCGAGCGGCCGATGAGGCGATCCGCGCCCGTGACCTCGATGGCGTGATGGCCCTCTATTCCGAGCAGTACGACTATCACGGTCTTAAAAAATCCGACATGCGGAAGGTGTGGGCCAATCTGTTCGATGAGTTCCAGGACCTCACCGACGTTCACCATTTTTCGAGGTTCGCCAAAGTCGGCAGCGGCTCCAAGACCATCATCGAAGTCACCTGCACCGGCAGCTTGTCCGGACTCTCCAAGACCGGCGGTTTACGCGTCCCGATCGACAGTTGGTATGAGGAAGTGCACTACATGACGTTCGAAGACGGAGAGTGGCGCATTCGAGGCAATGTCGGCGATTCCCCGCGGTTGATGCCCTTCGGCACGTCGCCGCATCCGTTGTTTTGAAAGGAGGCCTATGCGCGTTCTGATCGCACTGGACTGGTCGGAGCAGGCATTTGCGGCCGTTCGAGAAGCGTCCTATCTATACGATCTGCACGAGGCGATTCTGGTCCATGGAATCGACCTCGGGATGTTTCAATATCCGATCGTCGCGGAAGTGAGCAGCATGCAGGGCTACGACGACTTCCGCGATGCCATGAAGAAAGCAGGCGAGCAGCTCCTGGATCACACCACCACGCTCTTGCCCACGGACGGACTCTCGATCACGCGTGTCTGTGAATTCGCCAAGCCGGCATCGTTGATTCTGGACAAGACACGGGACCTTCGGCCCGAACTCATCGTGCTCGGTGCGCGCGGACGCGGACGGGTCGGCGAATTCGTCCTGGGCAGTGTCTCCCATCGCGTCGCGCTGCACGCGGATTGTACGACGTTGATCGTGAAGGAACGGGAGGGACCGGTCAAGCGAGTCACGGTGGCCGTCGAAGGACATGAGGACGCCGAGCGCATCAAAGCCTGGCTGCTCGCCCACCCGTTTAAAAACCCGGTGGACCTCA
>WIAG01000092.1 GCA_014055495.1 Nitrospira sp. CR1.2 | reverse complement strand
CTGGAACTGCCGAATCCCGAGCGCAAGCTCAAGCCCGCCATGTATGCCACAGTTCGGGTCTATTCTGAACCGGAAGCGAATGCGCTGCTCATCCCGGTGTCCGCCGTGCAACGCGACCGTGACCGGCAATTCGTCTTTGTCGAACGCGAACCCGCCATATTTGAGGCACGCGATGTCAAGTTAGGCAGTTCGAACGGCCGTGAGATCAAGGTGCTGGACGGACTGCTGGAGGGAGAGTCGATCGTGACGAACGGTGCCTTTGTGCTGAAATCCGAACTGCTCGGGGAACAGATGTAACCTGATGCTGTCCTCTCTCCTGGCCTTTGCTCTCCGTCAGCGTGTCCTCGTCGTCGTCATGGCGTGTATTCTAACCGCCGGGGGGATCTACGCGTTCCGCACCATCGCCATCGACGCCTTCCCCGACGTCACCACGGTCCTGGTGCAGGTCGTCACAAAAGTGCCCGGCATGTCTCCGGCGGAAGTGGAACGCTTTGTCACCTTCCCCATGGAACTCCAGCTCATGGGTGCGCCGGGGCTGACGGACATTCGCTCGTTCTCAAAAGTCGGCCTGTCGATGATCACCGTCGTCTTCAAGGACGATATCGATATCTATTTGGCCCGGCAGGTCGTCCTGGAACGGATACTCGAAATTCAAGAGCTGCTGCCGCCCGGCTCCACATCGCAACTGGTGCCGAATACCACCGGATTGGGGGAAGTCTACCAATTCTACCTTGAGGGGCCGCACGACAATGACCAAAACTTTGTGATGAGTGATTCGGACCTCATGGAGCGGCGGACCATTGAGGACTGGGTCATTCGGCCGTTGCTCAAAGGACTCCCCGATGTCGTGGATGTGAACTCGCTGGGCGGCTTCGTCAAACAGTACCAGGTGATGGTCGAACCGGGCCTGCTTCGAAAATACGGCCTGGCCCTGCACGATGTGTTCGATGCCGTGGCAAAAAACAACGCAAATGCCGGCGGGAACATCCTGGAGAAAGACGACGAAAAATATGTGGTTCGCGGCGTCGGCCTGATCAAGACGCTTGAAGACATCGACCACATCGTCGTCAAACAGGTGGGTGGTACCCCGGTGTACGTTCGGGATGTGGCAGAAGTCCGGATCGGGCACGCCGTCCGGCACGGTGCCGCCGTGCTGAATGGGAAACACGAAGTGATCACCGGCATCGTCCTCATGCTGCGCGGAGGCAATGCCAGAGACGTCGTGCAATCCATCAAAGACAAAATCTCAGAGATTCACCACAAACGGATCCTGCCGGATGGATTGCGGATCATCCCCTTCTATGACCGGATCGAACTGATCACGGCCGCACTGGATACCGTCTACAAAGCGCTGCTTGAGGGCATCGTGCTCGTCGTCGTGATTCTTTTTCTGTTCCTCGGCAACGTGCGCAGCGCCCTCATTGTGACCGCCACCTTGATTGTGACGCCGCTGGTCACCTTTATCATCATGGACCAAGTGGGACTGACGGCCAACCTCATGTCGCTCGGAGGTCTGGTCATCGCCATCGGCATGATGGTGGATGGCTCGGTCGTGGTGGTGGAAAATGTGTATCGGCATCTCGCCGAACAGCGAGACGACCGCCTCAGTAAGACGGAGGTCATTCTGCATGCGGTCACCGAAGTCGGGCAACCGGTCATCTTCGGCATTCTGATTATTATCCTCGTGTTCCTTCCGATTCTGACGCTGCAGGGCATGGAAGGAAAAATGTTTCAGCCCCTCGCCAATACGATCATCATTGCGCTGCTCGTGTCCTTGGTCTTGTCATTGACACTCTCCCCGGTGCTCTGCGCCATGGCGCTGAAACGAGGCACGGAGGAGGACACGTTCCTGCTCCGCTGGGCCAAATGGGCCTATCTCCCGACCCTTCGCTGGGCGACGGGACACCGCGTCACGGTGTTAGCCCTCGCCCTCGGCCTCCTCGGCGCCAGTCTCTCCCTGTTTCCCTTTCTCGGTGGAGAATTTATTCCCATCTTGAACGAAGGATCGATTTCACCCCAAACCATCCGTTATCCCAGCATCGCGCTGGATCGATCCATCGAAATTGAGAAAGAGATGCAGCGCGCAGTCATGGAGTTTCCCGAAGTGCGCATGGTGGTCTCCAAGATCGGCCGCTCGGAGATGGGAAACGATCCTCAGGAACCGAATGCGAGTGATCCAACCGTGACACTCCGCCCGATGGACGAATGGACCACGGCCACGACCAAAGCCGGACTTGACGATGCCATCCGCAAACGCATTGAAAAAGTGCCGGGAGCCAATTACCTGCTCAGCCAACCGATCCAACAACGCGTGGATGAGCTGCTGTCCGGCGTCCGATCGGAAGCCACCATCAAAATTCTCGGGGACGATCTGTCGGTGCTGCGAAGTACGGCGGAAAAGATACAAACCATCATGACATCGGTCAGAGGGGTGGGCGACGTGCGGGTCGAACAACTCTTCGGCCAGACCTACCTCACCATCGACATCGATCGCAGTAAGATTGCTCGCCACGGCATCAATGTCGCCCATATTCAGGAAATTATTACCACGGCGATCGGGCAAGAACCGGCAACCCACGTGTATGAGGGAAACAAACGATTCGATCTGACCTTGCGGTATCCTGAAAAGTACCGCAACAGCGTCGACACCATTAAGAATATTTTACTGACGACATCTTCCGGTGCCCTCATTCCACTCGGAGATCTCGCCACAGTCGAGCTACAAGAAGGCCCCTCATTGATCAGTCGCGAGGGTCTGCAACGCCGGATCTATGTCGGGTTCAACACACTGGGCCGAGACATCGAAAGCGTCGTTGCGGAAGCGCAAGCCAAAATCGCAAAAGACGTTCACCTTCCAGCCGGCTATCACCTGGTATGGGGCGGCTCATTCGAGAATATGCAGCGAGCCATGGCGCGATTGAAAATCATCTTGCCGATCACGATCGGCTTGATCTTCATGCTCTTATTTGCCTCCTTCAATTCCGTCCGCCATGCCGCGCTGATTATCATGAACCTGCCGTTCGCCATGATCGGCGGGATCGTGGCACTCTGGCTGACCGGTGAATATTTGAGTGTGCCGGCCTCGGTGGGATTCATCAACTTGTTCGGCGTGGCAGTGCTCAATGGAATCGTCCTGGTCTCCTACTTCAACAAGCTGCGCGAGGACGGCCTTCCGTGCGAGGAGGCCATCATCAAAGGGTGCACGCTTCGACTCAGGCCTGTCCTCATGACCGCGCTGGTGGCGCTCCTCGGTTTGATTCCTCTCGCGTTCGCCCATGGAATTGGATCGGAAGTGCAACGTCCCCTCGCCGTGGTCGTCATCGGAGGGCTCGTCAGTTCCACCCTGCTGACGTTGATCGTGCTTCCCGTGCTCTACCAATGGTTTGATCGGCCGGATGCAGCCGGTGACGAACGAACCGCATGACCGCAGGGGTTCTGTGCGGGCTGCGTGTATTCGCTCAGTCGTCCCTTAGCTCAGCATGATTCACACAGGCTCGCGGATCATCCAGGCTAGTGACATGCCGAGGTGGTACCCCGCACATGATCCTGCATGATGCGCACAGTGAGAGCCTGGCTGGTTCAGCGGAGTCAGACAGTCCTATTCACCCGCACGAAGGAGATGAATCCCAGCTTATGGCCTGGACGTTCCTGGTAATCGCCGGTTTGTTGGAAGTTTGTTGGGCCATCGGACTCAAGTATACGGAAGGGTTCTCTCGATTCTGGCCGACTGCCATCACGCTTGTCGCCATGGCGGCGAGCTTCGGCTGTCTCGCCCAAGCGTTAAAGAGTATCCCTCTCGGCACGGGCTATGCCGTCTGGACGGGCATCGGCGCCGCCGGCACGGCGGTGTTGGGCATGGTCATCTTCGCCGAGACGGTGTCGCTCATCAAACTGGCTTCTCTCCTCTGCATCCTACTCGGCATCATCGGGCTCAAAAACAGCGCCTGATCCACGTTCGGCGCGCACTCATCCTCTGAACACCCTTGATCAGTTGTCCGCAATTCATCGGACTCCTCCAGGAATCCTCCCTAACATCGCCGCCGCACACTCGACGAATGGTGCATGAGCATTCCATCGGACGCTGCCGTGCTTCCAACATTAGCGGTCACCGGCTTAGCCCCAGCTTCAACCGAACTGTGCACTGAGAGACCGCACCGGCAAGCACCCCCTTTCGCATGCAGGCCATGGGGCCGCGGCACTCATCCTATATCCGTCATAGACATGGGTCGACCGATGCAAGCAGTTGATTTACTTCGGTCCAGCCTCCTAAGATGAGGACGCAGTGGACCAGGAGCCTGCCGGTCGGCAGGCTCCTCCATCCCCATGTCGACCGCTCTCGCAAAGGCGCGGGGATGCCTGTTCCCACAAACGGCAAATCTGTCCCGAGACAATACCTATGGCAAACACCAAACAAAAGCCCTTCACGATTCTGCTGGTCGAGGACGACGCAGGAGATGTAGACCTGTTCTTGCGCACAGTTGAGCAGGAGCTCCCCCGCCACGAAGACGACGAGGTCGCGCTGGTCATCAATGCGACCGCCGAGGGGGCGATCGAACGCCTCCAGAAAAATCCTGTCGATCTCATCATCGCCGATGTGCGGTTGCCGGGAATCAGCGGCATTGAACTGCTGCGGCGTGCTCAGGACCTGAATCGACGCATCCCGGTCATTATCCTGAGCCGGGTGGATGCCACGGAGACGGTCATCGATGCCATGCGCCATGGGGCGTTTGATTATGTCGTCAAACCCTACGACGCGATGGATCTGGCGGCCCGCATCCATCGGGCCATGCGGATGTCGGAGATTCTCCTGCAGGCCAGTCCCGATGAACCCGCCGCGCCTCGAATCCCCTTCAAAAACCTCGTCGGCGTCAGCGCGCCAATCCGGAACGTCATGGCCATGATCGAAGCAATCGCCCGCGTCCCTTCCACCACGCTGATTATCGGAGAGACGGGTACCGGGAAAGAGCTGATCGCCAAAGCGATTCACGAGCGAAGTCCTGACAGCGACGGCCCGTTTCAAGTCGTAGATTGCACGACGTTTTCAGAAGGCACAGTGGAGAGCGAACTGTTCGGTCATGTCCGTGGCGCATTTACCGGCGCGGTGTCCGACCGAACCGGCCTGATCGAATCCGGCAGTCACGGCACCGTCTTCCTGGACGAAATCGGCGACTTACCGGCGAATCTTCAAGCCAAGCTCCTGCGCGTGCTGGAAGCTGGGGAAGTCCGTGCGGTCGGCAGCACGCAGCAACGGAAGGTCAACGTCCGCTTCGTCGCGGCAACGAATCAAGACCTGGCCGAAAAGGTGAAGCGGAATGAGTTCAGAAAAGATCTTTTCTTTCGCCTCAATGTCATGGTCATTCGCGTGCCCCCATTGCGGGAGCGGACGGAAGACATTCCCGTCCTTGCCCGGCACTTTATCGCCCGCTACGCAAAGGAGTTTTCAAAACACGTGGAGGATCTGCACCCCACAGCCGTCACGGAACTGGTTGCCTACCCTTGGCCAGGCAATGTGCGGGAACTCCGCAATGTGATGGAGAGGGCAGTCATGCTCGCCAAGGGGGATCGCATCGGCGTCGCCGATGTGGCAGGAATGTTGGCGATTCCAGACCACCGACAGCGAGAGATCCCCGACGAAGATTATCTCCACCTTCCCTATGCCAAGGCGAAAGAGCAGGTGCTGGAAGCCTTCAATCGGCGGTATATCTCCACCAAACTGACCATCCACCAAGGCAACGTCACCCATGCCGCACAGGATTCCGGCCTTCCGCGCTCCTACTTCCATGAAATCATGCGCCGCTATACTAAAGACGACAAATAGGGTGTCAGCAAATCATGACACTCCGCAACGATCAGTGATCACAACACATTGTTTTTATTATTAATTATGACAACAAACAGGATAGTCTGCACTTACAGACATATAACAGTGCTTATATATCAATGATTTATAATCATTCCCTCTCGCAGCAGTCAGTAGTTTCTGACCTCCCTCTTCCCCCCCCCGGTTCGTCTCCTCAAAGGCCATGGATTAACGATCTCAAAGCATTGATTATATGATGTTATTATCACGTTGCCCGAGCGTAACGTCAGTGTGAATTCGTGCGGCGGCGGCATGCGAATTGTAATATCTAGCTACCGCGAGCGAATGTCCGCTCGCCATTTTCGAATTGTGAGGGACGAATGTTTCCAATTCGCCACACGGAAAGGAGGTCCACTAGACGAACTTGCATTCTTGTGAGTGTAGTGAAGTCGTACGAACAGGCGCATGAGGGACTCATGCGCCTCACAAGGAGGTAGCTATTATGCAGGTTTCCGTTTCACGGAGACAGTTTCTCAAAATCTCGGCGGGAACCGTCGCGGCCGTGGCCGTGGCGGACAAAGTCCTTGCGTTGACCGCGCTGCAGCCGGTCATCGAGGTTGGGAACCCGCTGGGTGAGTACCCGGATCGGTCCTGGGAGCGTGTGTATCACGACCAGTACCGGTACGACTCATCCTTCACGTGGTGCTGCTCACCGAACGACACCCACGGCTGCCGCGTCCGGGCCTTCGTCCGGAACGGCGTCGTCATGCGCGTTGAGCAGAACTATGACCACCAGACGTATGAAGACCTCTACGGCAACCGCGGCACGTTTGCGCATAACCCGCGCATGTGCTTGAAAGGCTTCACTTTTCACCGTCGCGTGTACGGTCCCTATCGTTTGAAGGGTCCGTTGATGCGGAAGGGCTGGAAGCAGTGGATGGACGACGGCTCTCCTGAGCTGACGCCCGATGTGAAGCGCAAGTACAAATTCGACAGCCGCTTCCTCGACGACCTCAACCGGGTGTCGTGGGATACGGCCTTCACCTACGTGGCCAAAGCCGCGATCTTGATCGCGACTCGCTACAGCGGTGAAGCTGGTGCCCGTCGTCTCCGCGAGCAGGGATATGCTCCGGAAATGATCGAAATGATGAAGGGCGCAGGTGTACGGACGTTCAAGCATCGCGCCGGTATGCCGGTGCTCGGCATCGTCGGTAAGATGATGAACACCCGCTTCAACGGTGGATGTTTGCCGTTGTTGGACACCTGGATCCGGAAGGTCGACCCGGACAGGGCTCAGGGTGGAAAGTACTATACGAACTACACCTGGCACGGCGACCAAGATCCCTCCCACCCCTGGTGGAACGGGACTCAGAACTGCGACGTGGACCTTTCCGACATGCGCTTCTCCAAGCTGAACACCAGCTGGGGCAAGAATTTCACCGAGAACAAGATGCCGGAAGCGCACTGGAAGCTCGAGTCCATCGAGCGCGGCGCTCGCATCGTCGTCATGACCCCGGAGTACAACCCAACGGCCTACCGCGCAGACTACTGGATTCCTGTGCGGCCGGAGACCGACGGCGCGAACTTCCTCGGTGCTGCAAAGATCATCTTCGATGAAAACTTGCAGGACATCGATTACATTAAGGAATTTACCGACCTGCCGTTGCTCATACGGACGGATACCCTTCAGTATCTCGATCCGCGTGATGTAATCGCAGACTACAAGTTCCCGGATTTCTCCAAGAGCTATTCGGGACGCATTCAGTCCTTGAAGCCCGAGCAAATTGAACGGCTCGGCGGTATGATGGTCTGGGACTTGGCAAAGGGGCAAGCCGTCCCTCTGCACCGCGAACAGGTCGGTTTCCACTTCAAGGCAAGCGGCATTGATCCAGCATTGACCGGTACGCACCGTGTGAAGCTGCTCAACGGCCGCGAGATCGACGTGATGTCGATCTATCAGATGTATCAGGTGCACCTCCAGGACTATGACCTGGATACCACGCACCAGATCACCCGTGCGCCGAAGGACCTCATCGTCCGTTGGGCGCGGGATTCGGGGACCATCAAGCCGGCCGCGATGCATAACGGCGAAGGCGTGTGCCACTATTTCCACATGACGGAAATGGGGCGCGCGGCTGCGTTCATTATGACCATCACCGGCAATATCGGAAAGTTCGGCACGGGCTGCCATACCTGGTCTGGTAACTACAAGGCCGGTATCTGGAACGCGGTGCCATGGTCCGGTGCGGGCCTCGCGGTGCATACCGGTGAGGATCCGTTCAATCTGACCCTGGATCCGAACGCCCACGGCAAAGAGATCAAGACCCGCTCCTATTACTATGGTGAAGAAGTCGGTTACTGGAACCATGGTGATACGGCCTTGATCGTCAACACACCGAAGTACGGTCGGAAGGTGTTCACCGGCAAGACCCACATGCCGAGCCCCAGCAAAGTCCGCTGGGTGACCAACGTGAACATCCTGAACAACGCCAAGCACCACTATGACATGGTGAAAAACGTCGATCCGAACATCGAGATGATCGTCACTCAGGACATCGAGATGACCTCGGACGTCAACCATGCCGACGTGGCGTTTGCGTGTAACTCCTGGATGGAGTTCACCTATCCGGAAATGACGGGCACGGTATCCAACCCGTGGATTCAGATCTGGAAGGGTGGTATCCGTCCGTTGTACGACACCCGCAACGATGCGGACACCTTCGCCGGCGTGGCAGCCAAGCTGTCAGAAATGACCGGCGATGCGCGATTCCGCGGCGTGTTCCACTTCGTCTACATGAACCGCGTCGACGTGTATCCGCAGCGGATGCTGGATGCCAGCGCCACCTGCTACGGGTACAGCGCGGACGTCATGTTGAAGTCGGAAAAGGGCTGGATGGTCATGGGACGTACCTATCCGCGGCACCCGCTCTGGGAAGAGACCAACGAGTCCAAGCCCCAGTGGACGCGGTCGGGACGTATCGAGACCTACCGTATCGAGCCTGAAGCCATCGAATACGGCGAAAACTTCATCGTACACCGGGAAGGCCCGGAGTGTACGCCGTATCTGCCGAATGCCATCATGACGACCAATCCCTATGTGAGGCCGGATGACTACGGTATTGCCATTACCGCACAGCACCATGACGATAAGACGGTGCGGAATATCAAGCTGCCGTGGGCGGAAATCAAGCGGCATCCGAACCCGTTGTGGGAGAAGGGCTACCAGTTCTACTGCGTGACGCCCAAGACCCGGCACCGGGTGCATAGCCAATGGTCGGTGAACGACTGGGTACAGATTTATGAGTCGAACTTCGGCGATCCGTACCGCATGGACAAACGGACGCCAGGCGTCGGCGAACACCAGTTGCACATCAACCCGCAAGCGGCGAAAGACCGCGGCATCAACGACGGCGACTACGTCTTTGTCGACGGTAACCCGGTGGACCGGCCCTATCGCGGCTGGAAGCCCTCGGATCCGTTCTACAAGGTGTCTCGTCTGATGATCCGTGCCAAGTACAACCCGGCGTATCCGTACCACGTCACGATGGCAAAGCATGCCCCGTACGTAGCCACGGCGAAATCGGTGAAAGGGCACGAGACGCGGCCGGACGGACGCGCGATTGCGGTGGACACCGGGTATCAGTCCAACTTCCGGTACGGCGCGCAACAGTCGTTTACCAGAAACTGGCTGATGCCGATGCACCAGACCGACGGACTCCCCGGCAAACACACGATTGCCTGGAAGTTCAAGTGGGGATTCGCTATCGATCACCACGGCATCAACACGGTACCGAAGGAATGCTTGATCCGCATCACCAAGGCGGAAGACGGCGGCATCGGCGCCCGTGGACCGTGGGAACCAGTCCGGACCGGCTTCACACCGGGTCAGGAAAACGAGTTCATGATCAAGTGGCTGAAGGGTGAACATATCAAGATCAAGGTCTAGGACAGAGGGAGTCTGCCTGAGAGGGACACTTCTCGGCACCTCGTCCTCGGTACTTGAGACGAATGCGAACCATTAACTACATGATCATGTTCAGAAGGAGGATTCACAATGCCAGAAGTCTATAACTGGCAACTGGGACGGAAGATGCTGTATCCCTACGAGGAGCGGCATCCGAAGTGGCAGTTTGCCTTTGTGTTCAACATCAATCGCTGTTTGGCTTGTCAGACCTGTTC
>WIAG01000091.1 GCA_014055495.1 Nitrospira sp. CR1.2 | reverse complement strand
GCAACGCCCAGAGGGTGTTGCCGGTCGGTCCGGCCACGCCGGGGCGCCGCCCCACGAGGCGACGGAGTCCCTGGGAGAGCGCTCCGGCGAGGGAGCCCTCTGACGCATGGGTCGCGCCCAACCGATAGCACTTGGATAACTGTTCCACTCGGACGGCCAGATCACTCATATACACCCGCGCCTAGATTGAACTGGAGAGTAAACCTGAAGCGGAACGTCCCTGTTCCCTTTGGTTCTTGCCAACTTCGGTCGGCAAATTGAACCATGTCAGGCGGTTACCTTGCCGGACAAAAACTGCTTGAGCTCGCCGATGTTTTTCATGTCGGCCAGCTCATTGCCTTTGAAACGGACTCCGAACGCCTGTTCGATTCCAAACATGAGATTGATATGGGCGACAGAGTCCCAGCCTTCGATGTCCGTCGCCGTCATATCATCACGCAGGGTGAGGTGATCGTTGTCGAATACCTGACGAAACACGTCTTCGAGTCGAGCGTGCAAATCCATGTGGCTCCTCAACTTGTTCCTATGGGTTGATCTCGTGCCGGTTGTCGAGCATCCGGGCCCGACTTTTCGCAGGTGTCTCGGTAGGAAGACGGTTCCCGCTGCAATTCAAATGTTTCGAGGATCTCGGCGTTCAGCGAATGGGGGGCCGAACAGAGGTGCCGGACGAGCGCAGCGGCGACCTGTTCTACTTTCATGGCCCCTTGTCGTCCCACGGTCGTATTGGTCTGATCCGTCAGCAGTTTGGGAGGCCTGACAATCAGATGGTGCACCTTCGGGTAGTGCAACGCCGCCCAGCGGACCAACCCCTCCACAGCACATTTCGTGGTCACGTACTGCGGAAACTCGGCGGGCAGCTCACTCACAAACGTTGATGAGAGCACAATGCTCCATCCTTCCTGCTCGGTCAACGTGCCGAGAAAGCTGGTCATTGGTGCGGTAACCAGCGCGAGACTTCCTGCCACGAATGCTTCAAATTGCGCCATCCGTTCCGGCGCGAACGGGAGGGGACGAATCGGCGGAGAAGCATTGCAGATCAGGATGTCCAGTTTGCCATATCGATCGAGGATGGTCTGTCGCGCGGTCGCACACCATTCGGTGTCCGCCGCGTCTCCCTGAAGGAGCATGATGCGGTCGGAGTCCGTTCCAAAGCCGGCTCGAACCCGATCGGCCTCCTGTGTGGAACGATGGTAGTTCATGGCGACGGTGCAGCCTTGTGAGGCCAGTGCCTGGGTAATGGCCGCGCCGAGGCCACGGCTACCCCCGATGACCAGGGCCACTTTCCCGCTCAGCTGTTGTGACGGGGGGAGGAGTTCGGTTACCCGGCTGAGTGAGGGCTGTGGAGAGTCCTGGCGTACGAAGGCCCACATCTGCGCCGTTGCACCCGTCGTCTGTTTCGATGACAGAGTGCCTGTGGTGTGCAAGAGATCATAGCGCTCGTCGAGTTCTTGAACCACGGCCTCGTAATCGAACGGGAAGGTGTGTGATTCCAGTTCAGGAAGGAAGTTGAGGATCAATCGCCAGAAGACGGCTCGTTGCCCGGGTAGCTCCATTCCCACCAGAAAACTTGCCCACATCATGGTTGCAATCTGGTGCGGCGTGGCGCCTTTTTCTGAGAGCCCCCGTCGGGCGACGACTTGAATGAACTCCTGTGTGCCTGGTCCGTATGTCCCGTTGACCCTCGTGCCGGGCGTCAGGTCCGCCTTCGTTCGGTCTCTGACTTCAGCGATGGAGGGCACTTCGTCGTTCTGTATGGGGCGGGTGCATGCTTCTCCGGGAGCAAATGCGAAGGTCGCCTTCATCATCAGACGTGTGGCGTCGTAGAGCTTGACGGTTTCGCGATCAGGGGAGGACGCAGACACGTCCACACGATACGATAGACCGATGGCGAGGGGATTACGAAACTCGACCGAGAGACTTTGAAGCCGCCGGCCCGGACGGTCCGGAAGTTGTCCCAGCGCAGCGAGTACGCCGAGTATGCCGAATACCACAGGCTTGCCATAAGGTGTCGTGCGGGCGTAGTCCTCGGACATATGCAAGGGGTTCCGGTCGTGGCTGGCGGCGCTGAACTCGGCCAGATCCTCGCTCGTGAAGGAGATGGTGCCCCTCCTGGCACGGGACAGGTTGTCCGGGGCGTTTCGCTCAGCGTTCGCCATGGGGTGGGTCCCAAGAGTCCACGCTCTGCACGAACGGATTCGTCACAGGGCCGTTCATCTGTAGATCATACATCCAGGTTTCAGTGCCATCGGTGGTGTCGAGTCGGCTGAACCCTTGTTTCGGGTAGGCCTCCGCGGCCATCGCATTCTTCGGCGTCGGAATGTACGTCCCGCGAATCGACGTGCAGCCGAGCTGCAGTGCTCGACGGCATAGGTGCTCCAGCATGGTGGCCTCGACGGTGCGCCCGATGACACGGCAACTCATAAGCCAGGTATCGATATCCAGCGTGTTGCCGTCCTGCCGCGCGATCATCACGCTCACCAGTCCGTGATCGGCATAGCGATCGCGCAGGCGCAAGGCAAGATGCACGTAATTTGTATCGCCGACGAAGGCTTCTAATTGAGGCATGCCATGGCGCCGGGTGGTGAGGTTGAATTGGTTGGTCTTACCGATGAGCTGTGCGATCCGTGGCAGCTGCGTCTCGTCGAAGGGGGTGACGAGGGCCTGCATCTGGAGGCTGCGATAAAAGTCCTCAATCGAGGTCGCCGATGCTTCCAACGCTTTGATTTGGGCTCGGGCCTGATACTGGGCGGTCCGCTCGCTGTCTTCGGCCGTCAGGGATGCCGTTTCCAGGAGGAGATACTGTGAGAGCGTCCGGACGTAATAGGCGGGGTCTTCGGGCATCGGCAGGACATCCACTTGAGGCAGAAACTTTCGAACGATGTCTCGTTCCACAGGATTGTCGTCCACGAAGACGAGCGAGTCCAGGCCGATTTGCAGTGTATCGGCAATAGCGCGAATATTCTCCGGTTTGGACGTCCAATTGGCGACGAACAGCGCGATGTCCTGCAGCTTCAACCGCATCTCGGGATGTTGTTGAAACGGCTGGATGGCATCGGTGTGATTATTTTTCGAGCAGACGGTGAGGATGACGCCTTTGCGCTTCAGTTTCAGCAGATATTCCTGGAAGGCCACAAAGGCTTCGCCTTCTGCGCCGTGTCCTAACTGAATGCCGGCCAGGCCGTCCTCTGCAATTACACCGCCCCATAACGTATTGTCTAGGTCGAGCACCAGACACTTCCGGCTCAAGCCGACATCCGCAGCGATGACTGCTGCGGTGTGTCTGGCAAGCAACGGCAGGGCGTCCAAGGCGACGGCTTGCTTCGACATGTTCCAGTAGCGCGGGTCGCACCAACGCTGTTTGCCGATGAACGCGGACAGCCGTTCGCAGTCGACGATGGAAACAGCGGAGCCCGCTGCCTGTCCGAGTCCGGTATTGACGGCTTGTGTCATCATGTAGCGGGAGCCGGGAAGCCTGGTGGCCAGATGCCCCGCGGGGATGTCGCAGGGTAAGGCGAAATTATGCTGGACGATTCTGGCGCGCGATTCGTTTGTGACCACATTCCAGAGCGAGGTCCACCTGGTGATTTCCGTTTGCACTTCCTCCGCCGGGTTCGAACTGAACTCTGAGAGATGAAGATCGCCTTCGTGCACCGCCAGAAGCACAATGTCGGGTGAGAACCGGTAGAGTCTACTCCCTGAATCGATGATGTCTTGCTGGTACTGCCCATAGGGGCTTTCGTATAGATCGATCTGGATGCCGATTCTGGCCGCCGCGAGGCGCAACAGTGTGCCTAGTTGGGTGGTGGTATAGCTGCCGGCAATGGCGACGTTCACTCTTCTCGCCGCCGGCCATGCGGTACGCTGAGCGTTGCGTTGAAACAACGTCCACCCAGCCTGCCAGGTTGTATAGTCGTCGCTTGCATCCACGATAGACAGTGCCCAACGGCATGCTTCCGAATGGTTGCCGATGCGATCATAACATCGCGCAAGTTTTAAGCAGAGGGAGGCCGTGGCGGGTATGGTGACCGCGTCGAGGTAGGACTGGATCGCTTGTTGGGTCAACCCCTGTCGGAGGAGGACGTCACCGCGAGCTTCCGGCATGTCAGCGGACGTAGCTCGTCCGACAGGCGTGAGACCGTTCGGAGTCATTCTGGAATTCTCAGATGCGTTGCTGCATGTTTTTGATGGGGGTGGGCTCGCGAGAGGAGCTGGTGAACCCAATGACACGCGGAGCCTCGGTGAACACCCGCGCTCCTGCCGGGATATCCGCCATCACGACGACGTTAGGTCCCAGCACTGCCCCATCGCCGATTTTCACCGCGGCAAAAATCACGGCCCCCGGTCCCACCACGACACGGTTACCAAGCTGTGGGCCTTTGTGGAGGGTTTTTTCTCCTCCATAACCTGCTCCAATTGTCGCTCCATGCCTGATGAGACAGTCATCTCCGACCACCGTTTTCCAGTGAAACACGATGCCGTGTTGATGTACCAAGCAGAGCCTTCGCCCCAGTGTGACCGTGAGGGGAATCTCGATGCCGTAGTGATTGCGCACGTATCGATAGAGCAGGCCGTACAAGCCCAGTAGTAAGGTTTTCAGCACACCGGGGCGCTTGTTTGCAGCCCAGGTGCCGAGACGATGGACTGCGATGGCACGAAATCCAGGCATGGTCCAATCATGTTGATTGGTGGCCCAGTCTTCTGAGATCTGGGCCGTCAGGTCCCGCACGCTTCGGTACAGGCGCAGCAGCGAGCTCAGCATCGGGAGTTCCGCAGGGTGACGCAGCCGTGACAACGCATTCATGGTATGACCTTGTGTCCCTTCGCGATGCATCTGTTCCGCTCCATGAGGTCGTTGCGCGCCGGGCTATGCGCGCGGTTCAACGAGTGCCCATAGGAATGAGACAGACAAGCGACATGCACGTGATATGGATGCGTCGGTATTTTCCTGTGCGGATGGTCTCACTAAATGCGCGTACTTAATCCTATCACATGTCCAGTAACACTGGACACTCAAAAATTAAAAGTCCGGGAAAGAAATCCCCCGTCAGCACCATTCGGCATGCGTGTAGGTGTTACGAGGACGAGTTCTGAACCTGGTGAATTCGCCCGTGCCGTCGTGACTCAACGGCGACATGGTCGGCTCACCGGATCACGTCGAGCTCGGCGTCGCTCGCATAGAGGAGTGGTGTAACGTGGCACTGACGAGTTATGAACTAGGGAAGTTCCTAGGTCTTATTGAGGGCAGGATGCTCGCATCCCTGACGTGGTCGTATCAGGTGTTAGTTGGCGAAGCAGTATTCCTGTTTTGGGGTCTACCTCTGAGTTGCCATTCTCCTGTTTCCTAGCTTGTAAGGGAGGGGGGGGCATGGTACTATTCGCGGTCTCACGCTGGGGCCTGGTGAGGGATGCGTTGAAATAGTTCAGGCCTGACTCGATGTTGCCTTGCCCGGGAATCTAATCGAAAGCCAGACCCAAGTCGCTCCGTTTTGTCGCGTCTTCGGCCCGTCCTTTCCCTTTCTTTCCTTCGATCAAGACAATGTCACTACCCAAGAGGAGGACCCACATGGGTTCTAAAATTTATGTTGGCGGGTTGCCCTATTCGGCAACCGAACAGCAGTTGAGTGATTTGTTCGCGGTGCATGGGGCGGTGGAATCCGCCCGGATCATCACGGACAAGTTTACCGGCCAATCGAGAGGGTTCGGATTCGTTGAAATGGCCTCTTCCGATGAGGCGCAAAAGGCGATTTCGGCGCTCAATGGCTCGGACATGGGTGGCCGGACATTGACGGTCAATGAAGCGCGCCCGCAGGAGCCTCGTTCCGGCGGTCCCGGACGGAGCGGCGGGGGATTTAATGATCGTGGGGGCAAGCGCGACCGCTGGTAACGCCCACTTGTACATCAGCTTGGGGCAGTCATCTTCAGGGTGACTGCCCTTTTTTTATGCCCCCGCCTGACGGCACCCGTCGCTCACCGTGGCGAGCGCCTTCCGGTCGAGCGGTCTGAGGGGTGGCTGCCTGAGGTACCAGCAAGAATCCGAGAGCGTGGAGGCGTGAGGAGCGGTCGCGCCGGCGGGAGAGGGTGGGGTCGTTCGGCTGACGCTTCTCCGCGAAGATCTATTCGAGGAGACGAAGAGACAAGTCGTCGAAATAGGTGATGGCGTCAGCTTTCGTCAACAGTCCGATCCGGCCGTTCGCTATGGTGGTGTCGCATGCGCGAAAGAGCACGGCGGCGTCGTACATGGCGTTGATCTCGCATCCTCGATGGACGATACGAAGCGTATGCCATCCGGTTGCCGGGAGGGGACGGTCGATCTGCTTCACAACCTGGGGTACCCCCTTCACGACACGATACAGTCGAATTTTCTGTTCGATCAGACTCGCACGCAGGAGATAGTAGTTGCGATCGTCAACCGCATGCCAGACTAATCCCCCGCCGAAATCGGCCTTTCCGGCGACTGCCAGGTAGGAGACTTCAAGGTCGATGTTCGTACTTGCGGTTCCGTCCAGCAGGAGGAGTTTGTGTGTCTGATCGGTGCCTCTGGGCTGCACCTGCGCGAGGACCTGGGAGGCGCTTCGTGCGCGATCGGTAATGAGAATTTTCCACTCACCTGCCGGTCGCCCGTCGAAGAGTGTCCCGACGACATACGAACTGGGTAACGTCCCTGGGGCGGAGCTGTCGAACGTCCAGTGACGTGCATGCGGAGGGCCCGAGGCGGTTTCTGATTGTTCTGCGAGTAAGGATGTACACGGGGCGAGAATTCCTACGCCGATGACGGCCAGAATCCTGCCCGCCAGGCGCCGGTGCCATGGAAGACTAGTTTCGGAGTGAGGCTGATACATCGAACGTCCTTGTCCGAGGTGAAGCGGTGAGGACTGTACACCAAATGAGGGGCTGGGGGCGAGTATGGTCGAGTATGTTGTTCTGTGCGCGCTGAACCGACGCTACGTATACCGACATGTTATGGGTGAGGCGACTCCGGCAGCTACGGCATTTCCAGTTCGCGCAGCTTCGCTTCTGCCTGCTCAAGCCACCGTCTGTTGGCCGGAGTGTCGAGTTCCAGGCGGAGGTATTGTCTCAGTTCTTGGGCGGCTTCCATGCGCTGTCCGATGCCGGCTAGAGCATTACCGAGGTTAAGCCGAATCTTGGCGTCGTTGGGGCGCAGGTGCAGGGCCGTGCGAAACTCATTGATGGCTGCCTCCGGCTGACGTTTCTCCATCAACCCGAGTCCAAGGTTGAAGTGGGCATTCACGTCGTTCGGTTGCAGGGTCGCGGCGGTTCGGTATTCCGCGATGGCGCCGTCGAGATCGCCCGTGGCCTTCAGGGCGACGCCGAGGTTGTTGTGGGCGTTCACGTCTTCGGGATTGTGGCGGAGGACGGTCTTGAATTCCGCGATGGCGCCCGCAGGATCGCCCATTTCCTTCAGCGCGACTCCGAGATCATTGTGCGCTTTCGGATCGTCCGGCTTCAGCCGCAGGGCTTCCTTGAATTCGATCATCGCGGCGTCATGCCGACCGATATCCAGCAACGTATTCGCCAAGTTGAGGTGGGCGGCGAAATAATTAGGCTGGAGGCGCAGCGCATGTTTGAATTCGTCGATGGCTTGCCCGAGATCTCCCTTGAAGACAAATGCGACCCCGAGATCGTTGTGGCGCATGGCTTCAGCGTCCGTGTCCACCGGTTGGATGATCTTGTCGGTGGTAGGCACGATCTGTTCTTCTTCCAGCCTCTGGTTGTCGGGCAGTCCGGATTTAGGGGTGGGTTTATCCGCCGGCGCTGCCAGGCATGCTGTGCTGAAGGACAAGGTTAGGCCGAACGTGACCAGCATGAGCGTCGGACTGATGCGGCATACCCGCGCCGGGTGGCGAACACCGTCTCGCATGGGAGGCTCCTTCTACGTCGTCGCATGGGAAAGATGGTGAAGAGGAGGAATCGGTGTCTGGTCTGTCCGAGAATTGAGACGCCCGAGTCGTACGCTGTCAGATAGCCCGATCCGGTCTGAAATTTCAAGTTGAAAGTCGGCTTGTGGATTTCGGCGGGCACAAGGAGGGGATGCACCGCTTAGTGCGCTGCCGCGCCTCCGGTGAGGCCGGCCTCGCTTCCTGGGATCTCCTGCCAACCTCCACCCAACGCCTTGTACAGACTCACCATGTCTGTGAGACGGGCGCGCTCGGTCTGGGCGAGTTGTGTTTCCGCTGTCAGCATCGTGCGTTGCGCGTCCAGGACATCCAGATAGTTCACGAGACCCTTTCGATATCGGACTTCCGCCAGGCCCACGGCGGCTCCGGCGGCCGCGGCCTGTTCACGCTGGCGCGTCAACTGCTCTGAGCGCGTGTGGATCGAAACCAGCAGATCCGCGACTTCGCGAAAGGCCAGCAAAATAGTTTGTTGATAGCCTTCCAATAATTGTTGGTAGCGTGATTCTGCCGCATCCAGCCGTGCCACGTTGGTGCCGCCGAGAAAAATCGGCAACGTCACCGAGGGGCCGATGCTGAAGTTCGCGCTGTTGCCGGTGAACCAGTTGGCGAACTCGGCGCTTTGGAGTCCTCCCTGGCCGGTGATAGAGAGGCTGGGGAAAAAGTAGGCGCGTGCCTGCCCGATGCGGGCATTCGCGGCTTTGAGCGTGGCTTCGGCCTGCAAGATATCGGGTCGCCGCTCGAGCAATTGGGACGGGAGCCCGACCGGAATGTCCGGCTGGATGACGACCTTTCGCAGTGGCGTTGGTGGAAGCGTCAACGTTCCCGGCGATGCTCCGGTCAAGACTTCCAGACGGTGCACTTCCACGGCGCGCAGGCGGGTCACATCTGGAATTTGCCCTGCGCTTTCAGCAACCAACACTTCCGTCCGCTTCACGTCCAGGTCGGAGGCCAACCCGACGGAGGCTCGTTTGCGGATAATGTCCAGTGAGTCTCGCCTGAGCGCAAGTGCTCGCTGGGCGATTTCAATCTGCTCATCCAACTCACGGATGCGAAAATACGACTGCCCCACGTCGCCAATCAGCGTAAGGGCGATGGCTCTGGCATCCTGTTCAATGGCCTGCGCCTCGGCGGAGGCCGCTTCCATCCCCCGGCGGATTCTGCCCCAAAGATCCAGCTCCCAACGGAGATCAGCCGCCCCGTTCCACAGGTCGAAACTGCTGCCCGGCTTCGCGAAGACCTGCGGTCCCGGTTGTTGTCCGGTGGCCAGTCCTAACCCCGCCAGCGTGTTCTTGGAGACGGAAATATTCGTGTAGCTGCCCTGAATGTTGAGTTGCGGGTAGAGTCCGGCGCCGGCGGTGGTCACGGCTGCGCGACCTTCGATGACGCGAGACACGGCTCGCCGCACGTCATGATTCTGGGCGAGTGCGCGCTCGATGAACTGCGTAAGCTCCTCGTTACGAAATGCCTGCCACCAGTCGGCGTTTGGTGGTGCGTCGGAGCGGGCACCCACCGTTGAGCCGGCGCTCATATCGGCCCAGTCGGCGGGGGTGGTGACCGGCGGGCGAGCATAGGGCTGGCCTTGAAGGCATCCATTGATGCAGAGGGTGAGAAGGCCTGTTACCACCAACCCCGTGCGTGGTGGCAGGAAGCGCGCCTGTCTCATTGGGGTAACTCTCCCGCCGGGCCGTGAGCGGCGGATTCGCGCTCGATAAACACATCGACCTGTTGTCCCGTGTAGACTGGAAACGCGGGGCGCTCAAATCGATAGATGATCTGAAGGACTCGTGTATCCACCCGTTCAGTGTTTTCTCCGGTCAACGACTTTTTCGGAACGATGTAGGGCTCAATCCGCACGAATGTCAGGGGAATCGGCTTGGCAGTATTGCCTTTCGGGTAAGCCACGGCGGGCCGATGTGGCGCCACGAGCGGGGCATTGATTTCATCTACCTCGGCACGAACCTGGAGTTGTTGCATGTCTCCGAGCAACATCAGCGGTTCGCTCGCGCCGATCGTGAGGGCGAATTCACCGGCTCGGACATTGACCTGGAGAATCGTGCCGGCGCGCGGTGCGCGTACGGTGAGTCGATCGAGCAACATCTGTGATTCGTCCCGCTGCGC
>WIAG01000015.1 GCA_014055495.1 Nitrospira sp. CR1.2 | reverse complement strand
GAGAGGTGGCCGAGTGGCCGAAGGCAACGGTTTGCTAAACCGTCACAGGGCCAAAAGCCTTGTCGCGGGTTCAAATCCCGCCCTCTCCGCCACGCCGAATGTGAAGAGTTGATTTTTCTCCGGTGATGCTGTAGACAGAACTTCCCCTCAACATCCTACCGAAATGCCGAGGTAGCTCAGTTGGTAGAGCACAGCCCTGAAAAGGCTGGTGTCGACAGTTCGATTCTGTCCCTCGGCACCACAAATCGCGCACTTCGAGATGGTTCTACGTAGGATGGTGGCACCTCAGAGACATTTTCGCCGTTCAGAGTATCCTCAGTAAAACGACGCCACCCGACGGCCAGCGCCTGGCGAACGAAGATCAAGCGCGTGCTGAATGGTTTTCATCACATTGTCACGACACTGCAGAATTGTTGAGTTAGCTCGAACAGTATCGAGAAGCGCCCTATGGCAGTCCCTGCACTCCGTACTGAAAAACTAGACCTTCGGGTCAGCTCCTCGGCCAAGCGCAGACTGGAAGCTGCCGCCGCCGTTTCTCATCGCTCCGTGAGCGCGTTTGTCCTTGAGAGTGCATTGGCTCGTGCAGATGAAGCATTGGCGGATCACTGAGTGTTTCAGTTGAGTAAAGCGGAATGGACTGAATTCCTGGCTGTGCTGGATGCCCCCACTCGCCCCCTCACTCGGATGCAGCATCTCTTGACGGAGCCCGGCTTCTTCGATGAGTCCCCTGCACCAAGCTCCAAAGCAAGACGTTGAATAGGCGTATCGAGCAACTTCACCAGCATCACCAGGTTGAAGCATTCGACTGTGGGCAGGAAGCCCCCAATCTCTTCCTCCAGAAGTACGCACTACAGAACCAGCACCGCGGAGGATCGCACACCTATGTGGGGTCGGCCGATCCACCGTTATCGGCTATTACACGCTCGCTGTAGGGTCTGTGCAACAACTCCATGCTCCAGAGCCGGTAAAGGAGGTACTGGTCAAACATTCCATTCCTCTCATGCTGCTCGCTAGGCTCGCAGTCGATCTCCGCTGGCAGATACAAGGAGTCGGTGCCGCGTTATTGAAAGATGCCACCCTGCGGACTCTTCAGGCTGCCGACATCGCCGGAATTCGTGCCCTGGTAGTCCACGCGAAGGATGAACGTGCGAGAGAGTTTTATGACCGCTTCGATTTCCGCCCCTCACCGTCCGATCCGCCACATCTGTTCCTTCTTCTCAAAGACATCCAGAAGATAGAGGCTCTGTCAAAGCCGTCGCACACTTCACAAAGGCAGGCACCCACCAATGGCGGGCATGTTTCGGCCATTCGCGCAAGAGCGAGGCTTGCCTCTGCTCCGCACATGCTCACGAAGCTCCTGCTCTGTGAGGGAAACGAGCTGACTCGCCATTCCTACGAACGGGGACAGCGAGCCGATGGCCCAAGCACAATACGGTAGGCGTCCGAATGGTAAAAGTCAGGCAGAATGAAAGAGATCTCGCTCTCTGCGGCCGGCAGGGTGTGATTAAGCGTCACCACGGGCGTCTCCAGCGGAGCGGAGCCCACGTCCGGGATACGCTCGGCACAGACATGCAGTTCCTCGTTCTGTGCAGACCACAGCCGTCCTCGGCTGTGTCTAATGACCACTCTGGTCTCCTCCGTTGAAGAATCCTCATATTTCCCCAAGAGCAACCGGAGAGTGTTGGTTGTGTGTTCCAATGCCGCAAGGGCGTGAAGAGTCGGACTGTCCGTCATCGTTGATACCCGCACACCACGCATGTCCGCATACGTGTGATAGATGTGCCAGCCCGGCCGCTTGGACCGGCGGTCGACATACAACAACCCGTCCAGGGTCGGGTTATCACAGGTATTTTCCATGGAACTCCGGCTCATGTCCTGAGGATCAGGCCAACAGGCGCGCATCGCGCTGAGAATGTTTGCCCGCTCATAGGCGGCAATCACCCCCGCCGTATAACCGGCAATCGTCCATGACTCCTGCCCCAATATCTCGTTCACCGAAATCGGTTTCTCCAGGCCCTGCGCGCGCAAATAGCTGCGCAGATCGTCCACATACCCCAGAGCTCCGCCGGGATCGCCATACTCATGGTAGGCCACCACATCGGGGCACACATCCTGCGAGTGACACCATTCCAAGAATGGTTTGAGCAGACGGTATCGGCTGACGCTCGGCCCCACGATCTGGGCGCCGGGAATCCGTTCCTTGATGCGACGATAGGCGAGGCGCCAGCCCTCCTTGAGACGCGCATTGTCATTGAGCGGAAGCGCAGCGAGGTCCGGTTCATTGTAAATATCCCACAACACATGAAGACGACGTTCCAGAACTTGATCGATGACACGATCGACATGGGCCAACCAGGGCGCATAGCTTCCATCGAGTCCGATCTGGTTGATATCGAATATTTGGAGGGCGAAATGGTGAAATACCAAGCCGAGGGTGAGTTGGAACTCCATCACGCCGACTTGGGCGAGACGCTCGTAATTGCTGAACACATACCCTGCATTTCCCCGGAAACTCGTAGGCTTCAGCGGAGCAATCAGGCTCGTCGGAGGATCCGTCGGTTCGATACTGACGAGATACCCGTTGGCCCGGTGGTTCATCGGCCCTTGTTCGACGCTGAGATCCACCACAATCGTGCCGGCCTGGCTCCGCACAATCAAAAGCATCCAGAGCCCAATGGTCACGAGACAGATCAACAGGAGACGGCGAACCACAGTGCCTCGGGTAGAGGAAGTGAGAAAAGGTGGTTGTACTGCGAGGAAGGCTGCTCGGTCAAGCCAGCCGAGATGCGATCAGGCGGCAGCGCATAGCTCGCGCCACCCGGCAAGACGGGAAAGACACTGCTCACGGGCCAGATAGGCTTGATCCACACCGGCCAAATCCGGTGTACCAAGCTCGCCGCGCGCTTGTTGCTCGGCGATGACATTTGCCACATGGACCGCGGTCACAGCGGTAAACCCTGACGCCTGACACTCGCCGGGGTGCTGATGGAAGGCCACTGCCTCGATAATCCCGTCGCCGAGCCCCCAAATCCCCAGGAGGTAGGCACCCACGTGGGCGTGATCCGCCCCGAAAACCTCCCGTTCGGCAGCCCAGTCTGGTAGCCGCTTCATACGCATGAGATCAAGCACCTGTGCATAGTCCTCCGGCTTATTGGCAGCCAACACCAGGACCCCGACGTCGTGCAGCAGTGCCGCGGTAAACGCCTCATCGATCACCTGCTGGTTGGCGCCGGCGTCCTTGGCGATACGACGCGCGCAGGTGCCGGTCGACATCGCATGACACCAGAGCTCTTCCAGGGAAAAGGAGGGAAGTCGACGCTGATCAAATTGCGCAAACACCTGACTGGAGAGCAGCAACGACTTGATGGTATCAAAGCCGAGCAGAGCCACGGCTTGCTCGGGATCGGACACGTGGGTCCTGAGTCCAAAAAACGAGGAGTTCACGAGCTGAAGGATCTTGGTCATCAGGCCGAGGTCTTTAGCCACAATACGGGAGGCCTTCTTTAACGACGCCTGTGGCGACTGCATTTCCTGCATAAGGCTTTGATAAATCGACGGCAGGCTCGGGAGCACCTCGATCTCCCCCACCAGGCGCCGGAGGGCAGGGTTCATCAACACCGTTCGCAACACCTCCGCCTGCGCGATGGTTGCTTTCAAGCGGCTCACATCTACCGGCTTCTGCAGAAAACGGTGGGCGACGGCAGCGGACCGCAGATACGTGACAGGGCTTTGGTCTGCGGAGAGGACAATCCGGATCGTCTCCGGCGAGAGCGCGCGGACCTCGCTGAGAAATTGTGCACCATCCATCACCGGCATCGTCATGTCGGACACCACGACGTCACACCCCCCCTCGCGGATCACGGGCAACGCGGCGGCGGCCGAGGAGAAAAACTGCATGTCCCACTCCGATTGCATGGGAACGAAGATCCGTCGAAGATGCTGCAGAATCTCCGGTGCATCGTCCACAAAGATCACTCGACGCATCACCCGTTCCTCCTGAAGGAATGCCTCATCTCTTCTTCGGTCAAACAGGGGCTGATCTTGAGGTGTTGCGAGTCGGCTCTCGGACCGAGGGCATCATATCGGAGTGGGCGACGAGAAGTGACAAAGCCGGATAGGTCTAGTCGCTAGTTACGGTCCAGATCCCAACTGACGATATCGGCATTTTTACCGTCGCCGCCGGCGGTCCCATCGGCGCCGAACGAAAGCACTTCAAATTCTGCGCCCTGCGGCGAGGGAACGGTGTATTTGTAGGGAGCGCCCCACGGATCCACCGGCACCTTCGGAAGATACCCGCCCGCCTTCCAATTCGGCGCGGCAGGACCCGATGCGGGCCGTTCAACAAGAGCCTTCAACCCCTGCTCGGTTGAGGGAAGATTGCCGTTATCCAACTTATACAGTTGCAGCGCGCTTTCGATATTGGAAATCTGCGCTTTGGCAGCCGCCCGCTTCGCGTCTTCCGTGCGGCCCATGACTTTCGGAATCAACAGCGTGGCCAGGATCGCCAGGATGACGACGACGATCATCACCTCGATGAACGAAAATCCCTCACAGCCTCTGAATCGCTCAATCTGACCGTAGCGGAGAGCAGCCGCCGGACGAATACGCCGACCCGCTGCCCTACTGACATTGCACTCCCATCCCATATGCGTTCCGCTCCTTCTCGGCCGGTTGCGGCTTTCCTGTCTCACGCGTTTCTCATGAGCCGGAATTGTAACAGGAACTGGTATCGGACTGTAGCTGATTTCCCCGAGGTCAATCAGCGCTGATCGTCGCCGGATCCGACAGCAGGCGTTGGCATGGCGCAGGCGGTCCTCAAGGCCTCATTACGTGATACAACATGACTCCCGGCTTCAGTTGGGCGCGCGGCAACACACTTTGGTGCATGCGAAATGTCGACAGCGACGCCACGGGCATCATGGCCTGCAGCTGTAATCCGGCCGTTCGGCATCCATCACCCACCGACGCCGGGCCCACAACGAACGCCACCGCCCCGGCAGCGAGCCGACCCGACAACTGCTGCATACGATGTGCAATCGCCTGAGGATCGTCGTAGAGCCTGAACGGCGTCCATTCATACGCGAGTTGATAGACCTGCCCTTCCTCGCCGTCATCCTCAACCAGAGTCCGCATCGAGACGTGATGCAGCCAATCCAATCGCTGTGCACGAGCCAGTACATTCCATAACTGTTGGGCCTGCCGCTGCGCGAATGCCGGATGTTCGTACCACACCGTATAGACGCGCGGGCGATCATGGCCGATACAGGTCACGATCGCGCTATCGAATCCGGTGATGCAAACCCTCCCCGCCCCTGCCACTCGAGCCGCCAGCGCGCGATCCTGTTCGAGGAGATCCTGCAGATAATCGGCTACAAACGGCTGCGTGGCCAATTCCCCGATCTCCTCCTGATCGTCAGGGTAGAACAGCACCGCACCGAACGCCTCCGCCGGACTGACCCGAGGGACTGCCCCTTTGAAGACGGACACCCAATCGGACACCGGCTGCACTGACGGGGGCATCGGCGGACCGGTCACGGTTCCCCATCGAGCCGGTAGCGGAATCGCGCTCCTGGTCGCCTGATCGATCAGCAACAACCGATCCCCCTCCACCGCCAACCCGCGCCGGCACGGCGCAAATCCCTGACGATCGAACGACTGATAGGACAGGCCGGCCGGATCATCCGAGCACGTGGCCTTCAGCACACGGGCACCTTGAATCGTGACGCAGAGCTTCTGCTCGCGTTCGACGTGTCGCCTGGGGGGATCAGGCACCGGCATCCAGCTCACCAGGTGCGAGCGCGGCGCATCCATAAACATCGGAAACGGATCTCCCCCTCCGGGGAGTTGCGGGTAGAAGAAGTTGCTGAAGAGGCGATAGGCTGCTTCGGACGGATAGGTGGGAATCCCACGATAGTGCAACGCCCGAGGTGTCGATGCCCCACGATTTTGATCGTCATAAAGCCCACGGATCAGTTCGAACAGGGCGGAGCCGGTGCCGGGCAACAGCGAGAGAAACAGTTCGACGACCGGCAGAAAATCGATCGCGCCCCAATGCATGGCGCCCATACAGGCCATGAAAACCTTGCTGTCGAAGGTACCGTCCGGCAAATAGTAGATCGCGTCCTTGCGATGCCGGATCGTGGCGGTTCCCCTCGCGTCAATCGTCATATCCTGATCGCTGTAGAAGCACCGCACTTCGTCGAGCGGAACCCGCAACGACTGGGCCGCCATGTTTCGAAGGTCGTCGGCCCGCAAGCGCTGCCAGCCCGGCTTTCTGGACAAGTCCAGCGTCATTCTGTTGACGAGTCCGCCGGGAGTCAGCCCGACCCATGCCCCCCAGTCAAGATGAACCCTGGCACGCAGAAGGGACAAACTCCCCTCGACCATGCCCCATTCGCATTCATGCAACGGGTAACCGTCGGGGTCGGTCAGGAGGATGCGGCGACCGTGACTCCCGTACAGGATGAGATGACCGCTCGACCTGCGTACTGCGGAATCGGCGGACGCCGAGAACTGCGGCTCGTCGGCAAGATTGGCGGGAAAGGTGAGCGTACCGGGACGTCTCAGTATAGTTTGTAGCGAAAACTCAGGCGGCATTTATTCTCGGATTTGGCCGCTCCCCAGCACCACAAACTTTGAACAGGTCAGTTCCTCAAGCCCCATCGGGCCACGGGCATGGAGACGGGACGTACTGATACCGATTTCCGCCCCCAACCCGAACTGATACCCGTCGTTCAGCCTGGTCGAGGCATTCACCAACACCGCGCCGGCATCCACCTCACGCAAGAAGCGCATCGCCCGGCCATAGTCTTTCGTCACGATCGCTTCGGTATGCCGGGAGCCGAACGTGGCGATGTGCTCCAGGGCTTCATCCATATTCTTCACCACCTTGACGGCGAGGATGAGATCGAGGAATTCCCGGCCGAAGTCACCCTCAGCCGCGGGCTTTACCTCCGGACAGAGTTGAATGGTTTTCGGGCAGCCACGAACCTCGACCTTCGAGGCCGACAGTCGTGCCACGAGATGCGGCAACCAGGTGCGCGCCATCGTTTGGTGCACCAGCAAGGTCTCCATGGCATTGCAGGTGGAGGGGCGTTGCACTTTGGCATTCAGACAGATCTGCTCCGCGACGTTCGGATCGGCATCGACGTCGACATAGGTGTGACACACGCCCTGATCGTGTTTCAGCACCGGAATCGTGGCATGTTCGGCGATGGTCTTCATGAGCGACTCGCCGCCACGGGGAATGATGAGATCGATAGACCGATCCTGCTTCAGCAACAGTTGCACAATCTCCCGTTCCGGACGGTCGACGAAGGTGATCGCGCCGGACGGCACGCCGGCTTTCTCGGCAGACTCACTCAGCACTTTGGCGATCGCCGTGTTGGAATGCAGCGCTTCAGAGCCGCCGCGCAGGAGACAGACGTTGCCGGATTTCAAACACAGGGCCGCGGAATCGGCCGTCACGTTCGGGCGCGCTTCATAGATGATGCCGATGACGCCGATGGGCACCCGCATTCGCCCGACCTGCATGCCATTGGGACGCGTCCACATCTTGGGCGTCTCGCCGAGGGGATCCGGCAGGCGAGCGATATCACGGATTCCCGCAGCCATGTCGCGAACACGTTCCGCCGTAAGCCGAAGCCGGTCGGCGACCGCTTTTCTTTCAGGGGTGGAATCGAAGGGCTCGAGATCCTTTTCATTGGCAGCCAACAGTTCGGCTTCCTGCGCCTCAAGGCCGTCGGCCATGGCCAGCAGTGCCTGGTTCTTTACCTCAGTGGAGAGCGTTGCCAACCGGCCCGATGCGCCTTTGGCCGCCTTGACTAATGCTGCGACATAGTCCTCAGGGGAGAGCACTTCGCTCGGGGCATCGAGTTCCGGAGCCTGGTGTTCGGTCAAATCTTGTTCCATGTCGTAAATTCCTGCTGCGTGGCGAAGCGTCCGGCGCGAAGCCGAAGACTCGACCGATCAAGAGTGTGAACGTCAACGCGATCGACTATAGCGGGACAGAATACTGTGGGGTTTGGATTCGGGTCAAGGGTTCCCGGGAGCACCGGGCATCAACGGCACACCCTGTGGAGCAGGCACTCCTGGAACGGCACCGGGTGCCCCCGGTTGCTGAGGCAGGGTACCAGGCGCCAGCCCCATCATCGGCGGCATTAACATGGACTGCGAGGAGGGATTCGGATGCTGAAAGATCCAATCATGATAGGTCTTGCGGCCTTCAAAGTGACGGATCGCGAGGGGAAAATCACGCTCTTTGATCGGCTTGGCCTTGCTTTTACTGCGCACCCCCATAATGCCGCCGGTGGGCGCGCGCATGTACTCCCACTCTCCTCCGCCGAGCGGATCCTGGTAGACCCGGCGTAGAAACGGTTTCGGTGCGCGTGTCAACTCGGCCAGGGATTGAGGATAGATTTCGGCAGGCATGATACGCCCGATCTTCATCGAAGCTGAGTAGAGCGCCAGGGCATTCTGAATTTCGATCCCCTTCGCCATGAGGTCGGCCTCTTTTTCCCGTTGAACCATGACGGTCCACTGACGAGCCGCGGCGGACACGGAGATGCCGATCAGCACGATGGAAAACATCAACGCCAGGTAGGTAATCCCGCGCGTATTCTCGAGGTGGTGCCGCAACCGCATTCTCCTAGTTGGCCTGCCCCCCCGCTCCCGGATCGTCCGTGACCGGAATAACCTGCGTAATCTTCGACCCCACGTCCTGCAGCGTGATTTCCTTCTGCGACACCTCCTTCACCAACACCTCGCCGCCGATGACTTCGCCCGTCTGCACGACGTGCATTTCGTCGTTTTTCACCACCACCGCCATGTTCTTTTTCTTTTGCGCGCCGCCGCCGACCGCCATGAACCCGACATACCGGAACTGATTCAGTTCCGTCGCGATGCGCAACCGTTCGATCTCTTCGGGCGTTGGGCCTTTGGGCCCTTCATCGACCGGTTCTTCTTCCGTCTTGATTTCGGACTCCGGTTCTTCAACGACCTCCTCCGCGGGAGGAGGCGCCGTAGGCTTGGCGGGACCACGGGAACGTCCGCGACGAGGTGCCGGGCTGGGAATCGCCGCCGGCTCGACTTGAGGAAGCAGACTCGCAAAAATATTCCGCGGGGTGGCAAAGCTCGCGTCCCTCTGTCCCTTGATGGCGGCCAGACGCTCAAGATGCACCTGCAAATTTGCGCCGGCTGTCGATGCCGGGGGTTTCGCCGCCGTGCGCTGCCCGCTGACATGGGTCAACGGCACTCGCGCCTGCTCACTTGAGTGGTCAATTTGCCAGATCAGCAAACCGATCCAGAGCACCACGAGGGCGAGGAGCAGGACACCTTGATTTTTACTGGCTCGGTTCATGGGCGTTATGGCGTTGCCGGAGATTGCAAATGTTCCCCGCGCAGATAGGTCGAGATTCGAATATTGAAGGTGAGTTGCTGATCCTGGACATTGCCTGAGCGAACAAGGTTGAGGTCTTCAATGAATAACAATTCTTCCGCCGACTCCAGGTTGTATAAAAATCGACGCAAGTCCTCATATCGGCCGGTCACCGTCCCCTGCAGCACGGCCTTACTGGCATCCGGCACCGAGGTCTTCTCCGTCTTGTAGGACAACGCCGGCAAGGTGACCTGGTCGCGCTTCGCCTCTTCCGTCACCCCAAGCGCCAGCGGGGCAAAGTCCCTGAACACCGGCAGCACCGCCCAGACCCGCTGGAGATCGGCCTTGGCCTTCTTGGCATCCTTGTGCCGGTTCAACTGCTGGCGCGCCTTCACCCACTCGCCTTCAAGCCGCCGTTGTTCTTCTTCCGCCGCACCCAGCACCAGCGCATGGATGCCGTAACTCAAGACGAACAACCCGGCCACGAAGGCAATCCAGGGAAGTATGGGCGCATAGGGTTGGCGCCAGGTGCCTTGAAGCCGATCGAGGTTTGGAAACGTCATTGGTTTCGGTTCCGATATCGCAGGGTCAGGTCGAACTCCACCAGGCCATTGGTCATCACCCGATGCTGGCCCAGCACGGGATCTTTGAACTGGGGATGATCCTGAAAGGTCACGGTCAGGGTGGTCACATCTTCCAGCGCGCGGGCGGAACCGGTCAGCATGATCGTGGCATTGGCCGGATCCAGCCTGATGCTGTTGACGGCAATGCGCTGGGGAATCGCCCGTTCGAGTTCAGTCAGAAATCGCGTCCACGAGAAACTCCGTTTCTCGATCACGTGATTGGCGAACTCGATTTCTTTGGGAAGTAGTTGGAGCGCGGCCTCCGAGAGGTCGAGCCCCTCCTGCTGTGCTTCCTTCAAAAGCTCCCGATCCCGTTCCTGAACCTGCTTGAGCGCGGTTTCCATCGACTGGACGTCCTGCCAGACCAACCAGGCCTGGGACATATCCCAGAGCATGGCCACGCCAATCGCCCCCGCCACGAGCATGATGACCAATCGGGCCGGCGCCAGGTACCACCGATAACGGCTGCTCAGGTTAATCGTGAAGAGACCGCTGCGCGCGGCGGGCGGACCGACCCGCAAGGCGACGTCACGAAGCACAGATGTCAGATTATCCAGCAACATCCCTTAGACGACCCCCGCGATGGCCGGCAATGCGGCACTGCTCCGAGGTCCCGTAATCGCACCGCCGCCGTACTGCTGTACCCGGTCCCAGTCGAGCTCCTGCACAGGGACGCCCAACCCCTTCTCCAATTGCTGCCGCAACCCTGCACCCATCACGTCATCGGCAATCAGCACGGCTTGACTGATGGCCAGCTCCGGTACCTGCTGCTGGCAGGCGTAGATCGAATCCGCGCACTCTTGCACAATACGATTGATGCCCACCTGCTCCGAACCGGGCGGCCACACCCCGCCTGATCCGATGCCGCCCTGCAATTTTGAACGGAGAAACACCAACGCCCCTTTGTGAAGGATAAACGCCGTCACTCCGCCATCCGTCGCATTTACCCACAACAAGTCGGCCGTCGGTTGAGCCGTCCTGGACGCCCCTTGAGACCAGAGGTTGTACAGGCGGAGGCTCGCCACATCGACTTCTTGAGGAATCAGCCCGGCGGCTTCGCAGACGGATTCGTACTGCGCCAACACGGATTCCTGCACCACCACGGCCAGGACCGTACAGGGCCCGTCGCCGGACGCCGCCGGCTCAGACAGCACCTGAGAAAACACCTTGGCGCCGCTGAGCGACAGGAGTTGCTCCTGCCCCAACCGCCACCGGACCAGGGCATCCCGTTCTTCGGAACTCCAGGGAAGATCCTGCAAGCGCACAACGGCGAGCCGGACAGCCAAATCCGGCAAAATCACCGTCGCGGCACGTGGCACACCGGGGGTGGAGGATCGACCGGGAGCCTGCGTCGTCGCCGAACCGGCTATCGCGCGGATATGCGATTCCAATTCGTGGGGCGACAGAATGTTCTGTTCCAACGGGGACAGGCGGACGATGCCTTCGGGCAGCGCCGACACGACGCACTGGTACCGGGGCCGCCCTCGCCAGTTCCGGTGGACCTCCGCCCAGGCCAGATCGTGCGAGCCGATCTTCAGGCAATACTGCGGCCGACTGGTAATCCAATCCCACATCGATTAGCGCTCTTCACTGAACGTGACGCGATTAATCTCGCGCAACGTCGTTTCCCCGGCCAATACTTTTTTTACCGCAGATTGGCGCAGCGTAATCATGCCGTCCGTCACCGCGCGATACCGGATCTCCGACAGCGCCCGGTCCGCCAGAATCATTTCCTTGATTTCATCGGTCAGATCCAGAAACTCGGTGATGCACTTTCGTCCTCGATAGCCGGTATCGTGACACTCCGAACAGCCTTTCCCTTCGTAAAACGGCGCGCCCTTGAATTCGTCATAGTCGAGACCCGACTCCTCGGCCAGTGCCTGATCGAGTGGGACCTGATGCCGACAGTCAGGGCAAATCACCCGGATCAATCGTTGCGCCAAGACGCAGGTCAACGCCGCGAGGAAATTGTAGGAGTCGATGCCCATGGAGGCGAATCGACCGATCACATCGAAGACGTTGTTCGCGTGCACGGTCGTCAACACGAGATGGCCCGTGAGGGCAGACTGAATGGCGATTTGTGCCGTCTCGGCATCACGGATTTCGCCAACCATGATTTTGTCCGGGTCGTGACGCAAAATCGATCGCAATCCACGCGCAAATGTCAGCCCCTTCTTTTCGTTGACCGGGATCTGCACGACACCCGGCAACTGGTATTCCACCGGATCTTCAATCGTGATCAGTTTATCTTCCTGAATGTTCATTTCGCTGATGGCGGCATAGAGCGTCGTCGTTTTCCCGCTGCCCGTCGGGCCGGTCACCAGCACCATCCCATAGGGTCGCGTGATGGCGCGCCGGAACCGTTTGAGATCTTCCGGGTTGAACCCGAGGCGGTCCAGACGCAACGTGGACACACCCGTCGTGATCGCCTCCCGATCCAAGATTCTGATCACGACGGATTCGCCGAACACGCTCGGCAGAATCGAGACCCGGAAATCGACCGTCTTCCGATCGAGGCGCATGCGGAAGCTGCCGTCCTGCGGTACGCGCCGCTCGGCGATATCCAGGTCGGACATGACTTTTAAGCGGGAGACCAGCGGAGGATGCAGTTTGACGTCGAGCGGGTCCATCGCGGACACCAGAATACCGTCTACGCGGAACTTGACCGTAGTCGCGCGGTCCGTCGCTTCGATGTGGATGTCGCTCGCCCGACGCTGCATCGCGCTGAGCATGATGGTGTCGAGTAACTTGACCACCGGGCTTTGGTCTTCACCGAAGTGATCGACGGTCAGGACCTCTTCACCCCGCTCGTCTTCCTTGACCAGTACCGACCGGTATTCGGCTTCCAATTCCCTGAGCGCCTGGCTCGACCCTTCACTTCGCTCCAGGGCCGCTTGAATGGCGCTCTTCGAACTCACCACATAGTGCAGCGGCCGATTGAGGAGAATTTCCAGCTCATCCAACGCGAGCAGATTCTGGGGATCCGAAATGGCGATGGTCAGAATGCCCGCCTCGTCTTTCAACGGCACGAAGGGATGGCGTCGCATCAGTTTCACGGAAATCGTGTGATAGAATTCCGAGTCCACCCGAAAGCCGGTGAGTTGGTCGTACGGCAGCCCGAACTGGGCCGCCAGCGCCTGCGCCAGTTGCGCCTCGGAGATTGTTCCCTCCTCGACCAGCGTTTGCCCCAAGGCCGCAGTGCTGCCCCCCAGACGGACCACGACCTGATCCACCGTCCGACGGGTCAAGATACCTTCGCGCACCAGTACATCGGATAACGACGGCCGCGTGAGATGACGTTGCATGGCCATGTTACTCGCCTCCGACTCGAGCCCAATGCCTGATCGATGAACCACGCACGCCGCACAGTCGCATCATTGAATCGTCCCGGCCATTTGAAATATCGGCAGATACATGATGATCACAATCCCACCCACCAGCACGCCCATCACCAGCAACAGCACCGGCTCGATCCACGTCGTCAACTGGCTGAGGCGCACGTCGAGATCGCCCTCGTAAAACTCCGCGACATCCCTGAGCATCGGTTCCAACGAACCGGTTTCCTCTCCGACCGACAGCATTTCAATCGCCAGCTTGGGCAAGATCTTCGGCCGCTCAATCGCGGCAGCCAGCGTGCTGCCCTCCCGAATTTCATTCACCGCCGAGACAAGCCCGCGTGACACGAAGCGGTTCGACACCGCACCACGCGCAATTTCCAGGGCTTCAACGATGGGCGTGCCCCCCGCTAAGACTGTCGCCAACGTGCGGGTCAACTGAATGGTATGGTGCTCCACCAGAATGGTCCCCAGGAGAGGCAATCGGAGCAGATTCCGATCGACGGACAACCGCCCCGCCGACGTCTGATACCAGGCGCGCCCCAAAACGGTCGCCACGACCACCACGATCGCCACTGGAATCAGCTGCGCCTCCCCCATGTGAATCACCGAGATGAGCAACCGGGTTGCGGTCGGCAAATTCGCTGAGGATTCCCCATAGACCGAGATAAAGGTCGGCATGACGTAACTCAGGAGAAATCCCACCACCGCGATGCCGACGACGACAAGAAATGCCGGATAAGCCAGCGCCTTCGTCACCTTCTGACGCAGACCAATCATCAGCTTGAGGTACGCGATATACCGTTGAAGCACCTCCGCCAGATTACCCGACTGCTCACCCGCACGAATCGTCGCGAGATAGAGATCCGAGAAATAGGTGGAATGTTTGCCGAGCGCCTCCGAAGCCGACGCGCCGCCACGAATATCCTGCCGTACAGCCTTCAGCGCCTCGCGAAACGGCGCGCGTTGGGTGCGATCGATCAGCAGATCCCACACCCGCAGGACCGGTAGTCCGGCCTTGATCAAGGCTAGCAACTCCTGATTGAACACCAGGAAATCCTGGAGCGGCAACTTTCCCCAGCGCCCCGCCGGAAGACCCGGCACCCCGAGCCCTGTCCCACGTCGTGACAGTCGAAAGACCAGGAGGCCGTCGGATTCGAGCTTCGCGCGCACCAGATGCTCATCATCACCTTCGATGTGCCCCTCGAAGGTCGTGCCGTCCGCTCGTGCCGCTCTATAGGAGAAAACCGCCATGAGTTCATCCGTCTCAGCCGAGCACGGGGTGACATCCGCTGGTTCTCGGGCGACCGCGCCCATGAAAACCGATTGGATCGCCGCCTACTGCAGCCGAGGCTCCGGCACCCGCAACGTTCGTCCGACCACAATCCTGTCGCCGGACAAACCATTGATCGAGCGGAGCGCATTTACCCCAACCCGATGACGACGCGCGATCGCCCACAAGGTGTCTCCGCGGCGAACCACGATGGTGCCGACCTGCGGCTCGCTGACCGCCGTCAGCACAGCGGCTGGCTGAGCGGCAGGGGCCACGATCAATCCAGGTCCCGTCTCGGGCGCGGGAAGCCGTTCGCTCCCGGCGACGGCCTGCTCCAGCACAGTGGCCGGTGGTTCCCCAGGAACGTCCTTGCCCATCAGCGTCTGAGGCACGCTTTCCGGTCCCGCCGGCAGAGATTTTCGACGAGCCGGCCCTGTCGCCAGCTGCCGTGGTTGGTGGTGAGGCGGCTGAACCGCCTGCGCCATACGCTCGCGTTCGGAACGGGCTTCAGACAACTCCTCACGTTGCAAGTCGATGATCTGTCTCGCATCCGCAAGGCGCCGCTCCGTCTCCTCTAACATGCCCTGCAGCTGCGCCCTCGCCACCTGGGCATCAGCCAACTCTTTGCGTTGCGCGTCGAGTTCCATGCGCAATTCGGCTGCAGTGCGTTGTGCTTCCCGAACCGCCGCCTTGAGGGAGTCCGCGGTGACCTGCAGATCGGTTGGGGACAGTTCGGAAATCGGCGTGACGCGCGAGCAGCCGATTGAGACGTACGTCAAGAGCATGACCAGGCTCCAGTACCGGCATCGAAGTCCGACAGTCATCCGCCGCCTGTGAATCGTTGGGTGAATCATGATGTTCATGGCGTTACCATTGGTTGTAGGGAACCCCGTTCGTACCGACCAGCTCGGACCCCGAAAACACATCGACCATCCCGCCCTCCCCTTCATCGACCATCTCCTGCCAGGAGGTGGTGACTCCTGTTAAGGGGTCGGTCGGCACCCGGCGAAGGTAGCCGGCCGTCACCAGGGCCTGAATGCTTTCCGGATACTTCCCTTTGTCGGCCCGATGCTGGTCGATGACATCGCGAAGGGAGAATAGATCCTGTCGTAACGCGCCTTCCTTGGCTTTAATGATGGCGGCATGATAGGAAGGCACCGCCAATGTCGCGAGGATCCCGACGATCGTCACGACAATCATCAATTCGATAATCGTAAAACCGCGAGGGGTGGACACCGCCCATCCGCGCTTACCACTCACGGTATTTGGTGCCATCCAAGGCCTGCTCCTGGCTCTGAGTCGTAACATCGTACACATCTTCCCCGCACCAGTCTTTGACACTGGCGGGATCCCGGTAGCAGCGCAAGCGCCAGTCGGGTGCGCCGGTCATGGGATCGAGCGGAATCGATCGCAGGTAGCGCCGAATCGTCGTTCCACGAACGGTGGCCTGCTCCCCGGTCAATTTCACACCCAGCAAGGCATCGAGCGACTTGGGGTATCCGTAGGGACCGGTGACGTCCTTGCAACTCAACCGGTTCTTGACGCAGGCCGGCCCGGTCAACGTATCGCCGTCTCGCGCCCATTCGAGGTGAAAGGCGTCGATTGCGGCTCGAATCACCCGGAGGTTCTGCCGCAACTCGATTTCCTTGGTCCGTTTGGTGGACACCTTGGTGAACGGCAGCGCGACAGCGGCCAAGATCGTGAGAATCGTCAGGGTCACGAGCAATTCGAGCAACGTCACGCCGGACTGTTTCACCGCACTCTCACCACTCCTGTCACTTCGACGGATCCGTCCGGGGTCTCAGCGACGCCGTGTTTCGCCGTATGCAGCCGTACCGTCGAGACACCGGGAGTTTTCGCGAGAAACGTCAACCGCAGCAGGCGGCCGTCCTCTTTCGTCGCTCCCGCAGACCGATGAAGACGCAGTTCAACCAGACCGTCCGGCAACGACGACGTTGCCGCCACCGGAGCCTTCCCGGCTTCAGTACCAAGAACTTCTCCGAGCGTGGCATCCCGAAACTCAAGAATTTTGGGATCGAACTCGAGCGTCAGGGTTTCAGTGTCGAAACCCTGTGCGTGGGCCGCCATCACATCCACACGCACCTCTTTCTCTATCTGCACCGTCACATCTGCCGGTTGGAGGGACAGCTGAAAGCCGAGCGATGCCGATTCAGGACTCGTCACGCCCGCCTGACCTTTCTTGGACACTGGTTTCTCTGTCGCGGTTCCCGCACTGGTCGGCAATGCCACACGAGCTGCCACCTGCTTCGGCTGCATGGCAAATAACGGGGCTGTGGAATAGACCGACTCTGTTCCGGACCAGAACGCCTGCCCCTGCGGGCCAGGCAGACGCAACGAATTCACGATGTGCGGGGTGATGGTCAAAATGACTTCCGTGGTCACCCGCTGCGTCTTGAACGAACTCAGCAGATTGCCCAGAAAGGGAATGTCGCCGATCCAGGGAATCGTGACCTTGGTCCGACGGTCTTCCTCCTGCAACAGACCGCCCAGTACGATGGTCTCCCCGTCGCGCACGTTGAGCATCGTCTCCGCGGAGCGGTTGCCGAATTTAAACTGCGAAATCGGGGGGGATTGCTGCAGCAACACTGTGTCGCCCAGCCGGATCACCTCGATCTTCATTTTTAAGGACATTTCGTTCGCCAGGTGAATGTTCGGCTCGACCGTCAGTTTGACGCCGGTATCACGAAACTCGATCGAGGTGACCGTGGAGGTGGTCGGAACCGCGCCGGTTGCGGCCTGCCCAGGCAACACGTTGGTGGTGGACAGCAAGATCGGCTGCTTGTCGCCGATATTGACTTCCGCTTTCTTGTTGTTGAGCACGCGGACCTTCGGCGAAGCCAAGGTCTTGGCGTCTGTGACCTGCTTGAAGAAATCAAGTTGCACGTTGGTGGGAATCTTGAAGAGGTAGTTGTCCTGCCCCAAACTTGCCAGGTTGCGATAGGTGAACTGCTGCGCGAGGTCGCCGGCAATAGCGCCGGTAAACCCCGGCGGCACCAAGCTGGCGCCGATTTGTTTGGGATAATTGAGCCCATATTGCTGGTCGACCGTTCGGTTCACTTCGAGCACTTCCACATCGAACAGCACCTCGGAGTCCTCACGATCGTTGGCCTGAATGATCTTCTCCGCCAACTCCACCTTTTCCGGTTGATCGCGAACTACGATGGTATTGAGCGCCTCATTGCCATGAATGTGCTTCACGTCCAACATCGACTTCAGCAACGCCACCATATCCTTGGCCTTGGCCGACGACAGATAGAAGGTCCGGATCATCAAATCTTGATACTGTTCCTGCTTTTGTTTCGTGTTGGGGCTGATGATGAAGAGCGTCGGACCAGCCTTTTGCGCGAACAGGCTATTGCTGTTCAGCACCAGCGAGAGGGCTTCATCAAACGGCTTCTCTTCCAATGACACGGTGATCGGATCATTCCGCACGTCTTTATCGAACACAAAATTCACGTGCGCCGCTTTTCCCAACGCTTCCACCACTTCTTTCAAGCCCGCATTGCGAAACTGCAAGGTGACCGGCTGCTTCTGACGATCGTCTCGATCCGCGGCATGCTGCTCGGCCGAAAGCCGTGCGACGCCGTCCAGCGCCTCTTTGTATGTGGGATCGAGTTCCACGGCCCGCATATACACCGCCATCGCTTCATTCACCCGGCCCAATTGCGCCAGGCGTTCCGCCTCCCGATAGCGCTCTCGAGCCTCCCTGAGTCGCAAGGCCTCCGTCAGGCCGGATTCATGTTCCTTGCTGGTCGGTTCGATCGTCAACGCCCGCTTAAACTCCTCGGCCGCCTGATCGAATTGGTGATCCTTGAGCAACTGCCGGCCACGCTCATCATGCGCCGCAGCGGCACGCTCGCGCGAGACCCGATATTTATTCTGGAGCGATGGTTCGAATGGGTCGTCTTTGAGGGCTTGGCGATAGGCGATGCTGGCTTCTTCCCAATTTCCCGCCGCCAGGTGCTGATCCCCGCGTTTGACGTCAGCGGAGTTTAAGGCCCCACAGGCCGTCATCCCGGCACAGCATGTGAGCGCCATGATGGTCATTGCCACCCGGCAGCACCGTTGACCCCTATGTGCGGCGTGAGGACGCAGGAAGGATGAACGCATAGATCTGATCAACAAGGTTACAACCTCTTTGGTATATCAAACTGACACAGACGCGACAATCAGTTTCTTGCTTCGGTCGGCACGAGATAGGTCCGGAGCTCAGACCTCTTTCGGCAGATATGACACGCGGCATTAATGAGAACGCGAGAGAGAGGGAAAACCCTGAGGCCGGGTGAGGCTCGGCCTCCAGAGCAGGCACAGCGGCAACACAGGAGGGCCAGAGGTTGGACTTCCGCTGAGCGGCGGCTTACAGCCTCCAATACTTGACCGACCCCGGCAAACTCTCGGGGCTTAACACACTCTTCACATCCACCACGACGTTATTGCGCTGTTTCCGCAACGGCTTCAGCAACTCGGCGATGCTCATCTTCAGATAGTCCTGATGTGCTACCGCCAAGATAATCCCGTCGAGTTGTTTGAGCTGATCCCAAGGTGAGAGACGGAGTCCATATTCCCCGACCGCCTCCTCCGGCTCCGCCAACGGATCGTGGATGACCACTTGAATGCCGTACTCCTTCAGCTCGTTCACGATATCGGGCACACGGCTGTTCCGCAGATCCGGAACGTTCTCCTTGAAGGTCAGACCCAACACCCCCACACGCAGGTCGCTCACCGGTCGCTCGACCTGGCTCAACAACTTCATGGTCTGTTCCGCCACATACTTCCCCATACTGTTGTTGATCCGTCGCCCGGCCAGAATCACTTCGGGGTGATACCCTACGGATTCGGCCTTTGCGGTGAGATAGTAGGGATCAACTCCTATGCAATGCCCACCGACCAGACCAGGATTGAACTTTAAGAAATTCCACTTTGTCCCAGCCGCCTCCAACACGGAGCGGGTATCGATTCCCAACCGGTGGAAGATCAATGCCAGTTCGTTCATCAAGGCAATGTTCAGATCGCGTTGGGTATTCTCGATGACCTTGGCCGCTTCAGCGACCTTGATGCTCGATGCGCGATGAATCCCGGCTTTCACGACCATTCCATAGGTCTGAGCGACAATCTCCAGCGATTCTTCATCCTGCGCCGACACCACCTTGATGATCCGTTCGAGCGTATGTTCTTTATCCCCCGGATTGATACGCTCCGGCGAATACCCGATCTTGAAGTCGATGCCGCTCTTCATGCCGGACGCCTTCTCCAAGATCGGCAAACAGTCCTCCTCCGTCGCACCGGGATAGACCGTCGACTCATACACCACGATGGCGCCTGGAGCGAGATTGGCACCGATCAGCTCCGACGCCTTTTTCAAGGCGGTCAGATCCGGCTGCAGGGCGTTATTGATGGGAGTCGGTACCGCCACAATGATAAAGTCGGCGGCCTTGAGATCACTGGGTTCGGAGGTGTATTGAACGCGACTGGCGTTCAGATCCTGCGCAGAAACTTCCCCGGTGCGGTCCACGCCTTTGCGCAACTCTTCAACTTTGGTCTTATTGATATCAAATCCGATTACCGGTGAGGACTTCCCGAATGCCACCGCAATCGGCAACCCCACATACCCCAACCCCACAACCGCAATCCGACGCTGCATCTTCTTCGCCATGTCACTCCCCTTCTCCATAACCGACGCGCACCACCGATGTCGTAAAAAAGAATGGCAGAATATCTCACATCCGTCAACGATTTCCCAGGAGCAACGCGGCCCATTGGCACGCAGGTCTCTCGCGACATGAGGACCTTACGAGCCAGAGCATGGGAGAAGGCTGCCCGATACACAGAACCACCTCCAGATCAGCCGGCGTGGGGCGACCACCGGCGCGCGAGAAGCACATTCGCTTCTCGCGACTTCGAGTCCGCACGCACGGGAACGATTTTGGCCGGTGCTGTCCTCTCGCCCACACACTAGGGGAGGTCCACGCCTCGGTCTCCGGAAGAAGGTGCAGCGCAGAAAGCTGCGAGAATCGTGAAACCATTTGCAAGGTTACAGGTACACTTGATATGGTAGCCAGAACTGCCGTCAAGACAGGCACTGATCTTGCTCGTCCGTATGGCCGACCTCATGTTCATGATCAGAGGTCGCTTCACGGGAATTGAGCGTGCCCTCCCTCTGAATACGTAAGGCGCCGGGGAGATCGAGTTACGTGCCCCCATTACCAACCGATCACATTCTTTTCACCACCAAGAGGACGAACATGGACGGCAACGCGACGCTTCACGCCTCCAACAGGTTGGCTGTTCTTGTGTTCCTAGTAACGATCTGTCTCGGGTTAGCCGACAGCCGCCTGACCCTCGCGGCAGGGGTTTGGACGAACGAGCCGGCGGGGGCGGCTGTGGTCTTGGACTGCCCCTTTTCCAGCAGCCCCTCAGCCTGCGGGATCCTGGACGTGTATTCGTCTGCCATCCCAGACTCGGACGGGACGGCTCCGATCTCCGCTTCGGGGGTAATACGATCGACCATCTACAAAGGGAATCAGTCCGGCGGGTCACAACTCAACTGGACCACTTCACAAATTGTCAATGAGATCTATGTTGGTAAAATGTGGCGGACAAATTCCAGCTTTGAGGGCAGAACCACCGCGAATAAAATGTTTTTTGTACGCGGTCCCGGAGTCAATGGGTTTTTTGGTCTCGGAGGAAGCCCGGGAAGCACGTCATGGCCGATATACTTCGGGCATAATACCGCTAGCCTTGACAACAGCCACACGTGCGCCTTCGACCTAGGATTGGTTTGCAATCCAAATGTGGGCAACGTGCAGGCCATCAGAGGCCAGTGGACGAAACTTGAGGCGTATTTCAAGAAAAGCACCACCGCCACATCACGAGATGGAATCGTACGGTGGTGGGTCAATGGCGTTATGGTTGGAAACTATACCAATATGAACTACGCGCCCAATGGGTTAAATGAATGGGTCTGGTCAGAAACGTGGGATGGTACCGTCACGAATCCCGTCCCCTCGGTCGACTGGAGTCACTACATAGACCATCTCCACATCTCAATTCCCGGTGGTAGCAACTCTACGGACCAGCCTCCTGGACCTCCGGCCATGCCAACGATGCGGGGTGTAACCACTCCCTAGCTCCCTCACTGGGCCAAGAGTTAATGGCAGAGAAGAAACTAGAGAGCCTTAACCGGCCGTAGAACTACGTCAAGAGCTTGGATCGTGGCAAGATGATGGCCCAGGAACACCTGAATACGTCTGGGCAATCGTTTCAACAGAGGACGCTGGTGGAAATCGAGCCTCTCGATCTCAAAGCGCGCGTGAGAATAGTAGTTGTAATGACTTAGTTCCGTTGTCCCATCTACCGTAAAATAGTCGAATGTTCTCTCGGTAAAAAACTTCAAATGCGTGGGGTCCTGGAACGCTCCTGCCGAGTTGTAGTAGGGGACCTGAATGTGCACTACCCCCCCTGGCATGGTCACGCGCCACAACTCTTCCATCACCTTTATGGTATCCGGGAGATGTTCAAGAAGATTAAACGCGATGCATCTCTCCACACTAGAATCCTGGAATGGCCAAGGCTTATTAGAAAGATCGCATACAACACTCACCCCGGGCTGGGGACTCAGATCAACCCCTGTATAGCCAGGCAATACTGACTTTCCACAGCCTAAATGCAGCTTAAGGCCCCCCATTGTACATATCCTTACTGATTACATTTTAAAAAGAGACGCACTTATCCGAGAGAATGGTCCTTGGGCAGACGTGACGCCATGCAAAGTTGGCCGCACACCTGAACGATGTCTGCCAGGAGTCTGGCTTCTCCCCCACAGCGCTCGGCATAACGCCTTCCCTTCTCTGCCGTTCGATGGCGGAGGGCATCATCTGTCCAGAGCCGCCTGATCGCTTCTGCGAGAGCCGCAGCATCTTGCGGGGCAACAGTGACCGCTTCGTCCCCCAGCATTCCCCTGGTTGCCAGCCCCTCTGTGACAACCACACATTTTCCCAACGCCATCGCCATCAGATACAAACTCAAGCCAGGTGCATACATAGTACTTGGCAACAACGGCACGACGACAATTTTGGCTCTGCGGATGAACTCAACCCAACTCCGTTCTCCTTCATTTTTGGCCGTCGCCAGATTCCTGGGGAGATTGGAAAGATCTACATCAGTCGCAGAGCGTTTGAGTAGCGCAGCATCTTCGTATAGGAGAAGCCCGGGATAGTCAACCCTGCGCATGGCCTCGATAAAGGTTGGAAAGTCTCGATAGCTGCGGCCGGCTGTAAAGACATACTCTTCGGTACACGGAGGTTGATCGGCAGAAGCGATCTTTTCCCAATAGTTGACCTTGAACGGAACAAAGACGCATTTGCTCGAAGGGATCCCATACAACCGCTCATATTCACTTGTATCTTTGAAATGCAAAATAAACCGATCAACCTTACGCAGCAGCTGGCCCTTCAGCCAAGCGATGATCGATTGTTTCCACCCGTTAGGGCGAGACAGGATGAAGTCTACCGCCACGACCTTGCACCGACCCAACGGCCAGAGAGTCTTCATCAAACAGAAACCAACAACTCTCCATGTCCCCCCGGTCAACACAAGGACGTCCTTTCCTTGAGCCCGAAAGAAGAGACACAGTCCATCCCAGAAGGTTTCCTTCTCCCCAGCGTACTGACTCTCCGCCTTATATGGGCCGGCCTCTATGCCATCAAGACGACGAAGATTGGACATCACACGAATAGAGGTGAATGGTGTCATTGGCATCAACTTAATTTTTTGGTGAGGCTCAAATGTGTGTCGGTTAGTATCCGACCGGTCGCTTTGCGGACAGCCGCCTGCTCATAGGCAGCTACGAGACTTCGTCCAATCGTGTCCCAGGAGTAGATCCGCTTCGCAATGTCGCACGCGCTTTCAGCCAATTTCCCGCGTAATTCCCTATCCGAGAGTACATGAAGCACCTGCTCGACAAACGTCCCTGAGTTATCCGCCAGAAGCAAATGTTCCCCATCTCTCAATTTTAATCCCGAGGCAGCAAACGTCGTGCTCACAATCGGCATGCCCATTGCCAAAGCATCAAGAATTTTTAAACGCGTCCCACCGCCATCCGTTATTGGGCATACGAACAGCGTCGCCTTCTTGAAATACGGACGTACGTCGTCCACAAACCCTGGAACATGCACTCGTTGATCACGTTGGGCTAACTCCACCAGCCAAGCCGGTGCGTTTTTTCCGACCACGTCAATTTCAAGGTGTTTCACTCTGCCTGACAACTCGGGCCAGATCGACTGAAAAAAGTAGGTAATGGCACCCCTGTTCGCCAATTGATCCAGTCGACCGCAGAATAATAGACGCGCGCCTCCAGGGTCTGGACGCGGGGTAAAGTAGTGAACATCAACCCCGTTCGGGACCACGCAGATCGCGCTACCGCCGCAGGACGCCTTCACCAATTGCCCTTCGTCCTCAGACACAACCACGTTGACATCGAAGGTGGGACACCACCGTTGCTCTGCGGCAAGCAGGTGCGCCGCCTCTTGTGACCAGAATGCCCGCCATAAGACGTTGCGCTCATGAGATGCGCGTCGCCGGACAAGCGCAGACTCAACATCGTGGTGGTTGAGGATCGTACCGGCATGGGGAATAAGCGCTACGTAGGGGGATAGTCCGATGGTATCTGCGTGCACAACATCGAAACGAACACGACTCATCAAGCGTTGGAGCCTCTTCACCATCTCTTTGGAGCGCAACCATTTAAACTCATAGGGCTCCCCAGTGACGAGGCCATTGATCGCACGCCAGTAGCGGCCCCCGAAAGCGTCTGTGGGCAATGGAACCCAATCCACGCTGGCACAAAACTTCGAGAGCGCTTCAACACAATCTTGAGGCGTCACTCCCTTTGGCCTCGAGGCCGGCTGGTCGAACACAAGGGCGTGCACTTCATGCTCCCTGGCCGCCTCTCTCAACAAATTATAGTTTCGCTGGAGTGGTCCACCCTTGGGGGGATACGCGAGATTATGACCTAACCAAAGAATTCTCATTTCAAATATTACAAAGCGAGCGGTACAGTCCCGCAGTTCGCTCCGCCATCGTGCTTGCGCTGAATTCTCTCTCGACCCGCCTTCGCCCCTCGTCCCCGAGTGCCTTGGCTGTCGCCGGCCTTGCGATCAATTCCTGCAAAACTACTGCGAGTTCAGCGGAATCACCAGGTTTCACTAATTTTCCGGAACGATCATGGACAATCACTTCAGGAATTCCGCCTACCCGCGTGGCCACTACCGGTCGTTTCAAGGCAAGGGCCTCAAGCAGGACCATCGGAATGCCTTCATGTAACGAGGGCAGCACAAAGATGTCCATCAGGTGCAGAAAATCATAGACTTGATCTTGGTGTCCCGCGAACACAACAGCCTTGTCCAAGCCTAACCGTTTCGCGTGTGCCTCTAGATCGTTGCGTAAGGGACCATCTCCCACCAGGACGAGAGTCACGTTTTGCATGGAGGCTCGCAGGATCCTGGTTGCTTCCAATAGTATGGCGTGGCCCTTCACGGGGACCAGGCGCCCGACAGTTCCAATCACCACGGAATCCTCAGAAATCTGCCATTTCTTACGCAGAGCCTCTCTCTGGATAGTGACTCGAACCCCCTCCAGATCGACCCCATTGTGGATGCACAGCACCCGCTTTGAGTCATACGTCCCAGCCAACACCTGCTCAATATCCGAGGACACCGCCACCACTCGATCCACGAGCCAATTGGTCACGAACCTGTCGGCGACGGTGTACCCGACCATTTTTGCATTGCTAAGGCCCTTAAATGGTTCTGGCAGACCATGTACGATCCGCACCACGTGCGGAATCCCCATGGCCTTCGCCACCAGCGTTCCGATGAACGAATCTTTATACTTATGCGTGTGAACCACATCCGGGCGGAGTTTCCGGAGAGTTTTGGCGAGACGGTAGGCAATGCCTGTCGTGCTACACGTTTGCTCGGGAATAATGGTCAGCGACAGGGGCAGCTTGCGAAGTTCTTCGGCCAACCGTCCTTCATTGAATAAAATCACCGACCATTCGAACCCCGGCAATCGAACAAGATATCTCATGAGCGAGAGTAACTGAACCTCAGCCCCAGCCCACAAGTCTCCCATTGCCACGTGACATACTTTCACCTGATGCTCTCGGATAAGAGTTTCATTGCTTGCCAGACGGAGCGACAGCAGGTATTTCTTTACCCTTTGGCTTCCAAACACTGATCATACAGGGCCTGATAATTTTGCACCATGGTCTGCAAACTAAACTGTCCTCGTGCACGGAGTTGCCCATTCCTTCCGAATTGAGATGCGCGCGCGCTGTTCGTCAGGAGAAATACCAGCCGGTCGGCCAATGCTTGACTATCTTTCGGAGGAACAAGACACCCTGTTCCGCCATCTTCCACCAATTCCGGATTCCCGCCAACATCCGTGGCAATCACGGGCTTCCCGGCACCCATCGCCTCAAGTATGGCCATTGAAAGCCCCTCGGACAACGAAGGCAAGACGAAGACATCGAGCACAGCCAGGATTCGTGGGATGTCCTGCCTCAGACCGAGGAATCGGACGTACCCATCGATGCCCAACCGATGGGCTTGCCCTTTCAACTCGACCTCAAGCTGGCCTCTCCCAGCGAAGATAAATGTCGTATTGGGGCACTTCTCCAAGATCGCGGGAATTGCCGCAATCAGATACTGATGACCTTTGACGGGATATAAATTCCCAACGACGCCCACAATCTGATTGCCTGTCGGTAGATCCAGTTCTTCTCTACACTGATCTATGTCGGCTCGGTCGCAGGCAGGTAGCACATCCACTCCATTGTAGACCACCTGGACGTTTCTCGAATCAACTCCGACATTGTCCACAATGAAGTGTTTCAAATTTTCTGACACTGCCACCATGGTAGCTCGACGGCTGACCCACCGATAGGCCAGCCGCCGTCTAAGCTTTTCCCAGAAATAGTTCTTGCCATGAACCGTGGCAACCAGCGGGATACCCGTTAAGGCAGCTACGAAGGTCCCCTGCACATTAGCATCAAACTCGTGAGCATGAATCAGATCGACATGTTCGTCTTTCAGCAAGTACTTGAACCGCAGCATCCATCGCCAATCAAACATGCCGTGCGTCGGGATCACATGGGTACGTACCCCGAGCCCCTCGGTATGGGCTTGAATCCAGCCAGGACGAAACAAACACAGAATCGCCCGATAGCGTGCGGGGTCAAGCGAAGCGCTTAAATTGCTGATGACCCGTTCAGCACCACCGGGGCCACTGCTGGTTGAAAGGTACAAGATGGTTTTAGGCACTAGATGCATGAGCACACACGCAGATAGTGCAGCGCTTCACGACACCCAAGCGTAACCGTGAAACAAACACGGGTCATTGCACTAGTGGCCAGATCGCGTGAATCCATAGGCGATCCATATCCAGTTGGCAAGAATGTACGAAACGATGGGGACCAGGACCATAAGTTGTCGTCTGGCCAACGTCCCTTTCGTGTTGATGGCTTCCCACAGCTGACGCCATTGCACAACGACTGTCGCGGCATACACTAGTAACAAGCAGTCCACTGCATCCCGGTATCGAGGGGACCCGTATACCACAAACGTCACGGCAAGCGTATAGGCTATCAGCATAAGACTCACCCACCAAAACCAATCACGCGCTCCAAAAACAAGTCCTGCGACGCCTAGCATCAGCATTGTCCCGCTGAGCATCCCGAGCACACTACTAATAATCGTCGCTTGTCTCGGTGACAATTTATACAATTCCGTAAGCTCTTCCCGTTCAAATCTTGGCCAAAGAAACCACGCGACTTTCTTAAATCCCAACTGAAACGTCTCAACGGGGTGTTCCTGCATATGCTTAAGCGCCTCGGCTCGATGCCAGGCATCAGATTGCGGAGTACCGAACCCACCGCCGGCAGCTTCCAATTCTGCCGGAAACGGTACCCATTTTCCCGTAGCTTGGGGATTGTTTCCGATATGCAGATTCACCCCTGATGTATAGCTTAGTGGGAGTGGCTGTCCCCATACGATCACATTTCGCCACATCCATGGGCTCAATGTCAGCACCAGTGCCAGGGCAAACCATGCAACATAGTGGCAGGCCTCTTTCCAGGATCGTGACACCAGATACAAATATCCGCCGAAGACGACCGGGTAGAAGATAGCCACCTCTCGCGTCAAGAGACAACACGCGATGAGGAACCCCAGCATAAGGGCCTGGCGACGATCTGGACTGCAGGGCTTCTGCGAGATCACCACGAGCACCGACAGAAGAAAGGTCGCGAAGAACGGTTCACTCATCACAAAGGTGTCGGCAGCCACCCACGACGGCACCACACCTCTCAGCCAGAATGCCACTCTGGCAACTCGCTCTCCGGTGATGTTCCGAACCAAACGATACGTCAGAATGCCATTGAGAACCCCAATCAGGGCCGTGGCAAGTTGCCCCGCAAGAAATGTCGCATCGGGAACCAGTGAAAACACGCCCGCGAGGTATACAAAATACAGAGGCGCACGATATCCGAACTCGCCGCCCCCCGTTACCCATGCATCCCACGAGTGAGCAAGTTTCTGAGCTCCAGAATAGAAGGCAAGCTGATCCCCTCCCGGCGCCTCATGTTGTCCACCCCATAGAATCACCATCACCCTGATCAACAAGAAGAGGATTGAGATAATCAAAAATGTATACTTACTCATGCCGCAGACATCTCGATGATTGGATCAATCCCCACAGGCTCAGTAGAGTGACCGTCCAGCTACTCCGTGCTCGAGCAATCAAAAGCTCGGTTTCATGCACAAATCAACCACATTACCTAGCCGTGCGGGGAGTCCGCAAGGTGCTCACCCGAGAAGAATTAGGCGGAGCGCTTGTCTCGACGCTGAGCTTCACATAGCGCTCTGTAGTGTTCTTTAGCGCCACAGCAAGTCCGGTCAAAATCCAAAAGGTGGGATAGTACAAAGTTGAAATGAATGTACTCGTCACGAGGTAGGCTACTAGGGCACCTAAGATTGCGTTTCCAAACCATGCAGCCTTCTCAAGATCAGAATCAACCGAAGCACCATCTTGCTTCCGAACCTGAGTGTTTTGCAGACCTAATCTGTTGCAATACCGAACATTTTGCCAATTCGAGAACACCATACCGCCAAAAATGATTAGCCCCAAAATGCCTAGCTCCGGGAGCAACGTGAAATACAATGAATGTGCCTGGCGACCCGCCAACGACTTGGTTTGCCATGTCCGGCCACCAAGGTATTCACCGATTGTCCAAGGGAAATTACCTTGCCCGACGCCGAACACTGGGTTCGCCAAAAACATCTCCCACCCGATACCCCAGGTGAACATTCGCTGACCGGCCGTACCGGACTCCATGGTACTATCATCCGTGATCGTCTGCATTCGATCCCAATATTCCTGCGGAGCGGCAAGGAGCACCAGTAGGAATACACTTGTCAGCAAAGCCAGCGATAATACTTTTCTCGGTGAGTAGAACCAACAGAAGGAACCCACGGCCAATAAACCGAGAAATCCTCCACGCGATGCCGTCGCAATCGAAGAGAGCACGAAGATGCCTAGCAATAGCACGTACAACAACTTGGCACCTTTCCCCTTCGTCCCCTGATACAGAAAAAACGCAAAGGGAACCGCAACATTCATCTCCATGGCGAAATCGTTCTCATCTCCGAGCCATCCCCCTACTCCGCGCCCGCCATGAAGCATCCCATTAACCGCTAACAAGGCATGTACACCCAGCCACACCAAAATTAACTTCTGCATTTTGCCGGTGGTGTTCACAAAAGTCAGGATCCCTAAATAGAAAAAGAAATAGAGCGTTAGATCCTTTAATTGTGAAAAGGCATGAAAATTATTATTAGCAAAGGGCACCCAACAAGCCATGAAAGCCAGAAGGCCCATCCACAATTTGGACTGAATATTGGCAAGGCTTGCCCGCCCAGAAAAGATCACCGCCGCAGCGATGGAAGCGTCTATGACTGAAGGAAAGGGAATGACTTTCAGAGGTGGTAAAAAGTCTTGTGGCCGACCAAACTCAAAGAGCAGGGCGAGCAAGACAAGCACGAAACCGATTTCTTTATCTTTTACCCGTGCTCGATGGGGAAGCGTAGAACGACCGCCCTCGCCTGGAACCGCAGACATTTGCTGAAAACCAATTATGTTTCGCATGTGATCCCGAATCCATCGCTTGACCTCCCGTTGGGAGGTTGTGAGCCACAACCTGGAGGAGTCCGCGACGGCGTGGTACTCAATTTAAGGTGCGAAGAGACTGCCTTGCCGATCTTCGGAAGGCTCTGAGGTTAAATTCAGCTTGTCTTCCTCAAGGCCACAATCATATTGGTTCGAAGGTTACGGAACCGCTGAGTCATGAGCAGCCGAATCCACAGCAACTCTAAGGCGGCCAGTGGTGGCAACATGGAAAAGATGGCGTCGGTTGGAATCAGGTCAAGCTCAAGCACTTCAAATCCATTGGCCTGAGCGAGCGCCTTCACTTGGGCCTCCGTATTGGCCTTGTAGTGGGTAGGAAAGACATCGTGTTCCTGACGTCCCTCCAACAGATAGATGAGTTTACCTTTGAGCCACTCGGGCACCAACTTAGACAGAATGACACCATAGCCATAGGCGTTCGGCGTATGAAACAAAAACACGCCCTTGGGCTTGAGAATGCGGCTGATCTCTCTGAACTGCTCATTCGGATTGTCGAGATGTTCAACCACCATATTCGCGGTCACCAGGTCGAAGGCCCCACTCCTAAACGGCAACTTGGTCACATCGCCGCGCAACTTCTTGGCGATGTTCGGATGCGCTTTCAGCGACGGCAAGTCATAGTCGATCCCGAATATGGTCTTGCAGGTCTTCACTAACTGACGCTCTTCATTTGCCCTCCAGCTGGGAAGAATGGCGTGTCCACAGCCGATCTCCACCCATTCGACGGACGGCGTCACATAGCGCTTCAGCGCCTCCTCGTACCAATACTGAGAGTAGCGAAGGGATGGGGCGATGGCACCTCGTAGCGTCCAATAAAAGTTGAACAACCTCGTTCGCAAGCTCATATCGATGCCGAACCTCCCTTAACCATGAGTAGTACCTTATTCTTCTTCCGCACCGCACCTGCGAGACTATTCTTGTGGACTTTTGGCTGACAGCAGCCGTTCTATCAGCACGTCACAGGCCTGCTTGATCATCGAGAAGCACACCTGGAAGTCATCAAGGGTACCGCTGTACGGATCGGCGACTTCCAAAACTGATTGATCGTAAAATTGACGCAACAGGAACACTTTCCCTTTCGCCTGCGGATACAACTTCACCAGACGATTGCGCTGCTGCCACTCCATCACCAAGATTATATCGGCCCGTTCTACCTGCTCTTTGTGTAATGGCTGCGTCGCGTGCTTACCGAGTGCGAGCCCCCCCTGCGTTCCGACCACCTGCGCAAGGGGATGGGCGGGTTTTCCGAACGACGTCTCAAGTCCTGCCGAGTAGACGCTCACCGGCAGGCCGTTTTTTTCCATCTGATGCTTGAGATAGGCCTCTGCCAAGGGACTACGGCAAATGTTGCCCTTGCAGACCACTAAGATCGCGCGCGCAGGTTTGGGGAACACCTGCTGGTTCACAAGCACTTGATAGCGCCAGTGATTCAGCACTCCGTTCACAGCGTGCTTCATTGAGCGCGCCAGTGTCCGTGCAGATGCCGACCCTACGTGGGACATAGCCACTCCCTAGGTTAACTTGAGATACCGCATCAACTCGAAACGACTTGGCCCAAGATCGTTCAACCGCTCAACTTCGTAAAACATGTCACGTTCGAAGAAGCGACAGAAAGACCGTAGTGCTTGCAGCCGCGACGGAGCGTCCGGAGGTAGGTTCAACAGCCGATCATTGTTCCGCATTCGCATCACCAATTGATCCAGATCACCCAACAACCACCTCGACTTCACTCCAATCCGATAGCCGTTTTCGGGCAGTACCTCCACTTTCCCCATTGCCATATTGAGAAGGCGAAGTGGAAAGTTCACCCCTGCATCAATCGCCAGCTGTAACGAGCCCCAAAATCGCCCGTTAATTTCCATTAAGAGCGGACGGCGGCTGACCGCGTCGACCTTAAACTCCACCATCGCCACTCCATGCCATTTGGCACGTTGTAACAGCTTCAGGGTAGCGTCAACCATGGCTTTGGGCAAGGCAATACTCTCGCGCAACACACTCACCCCACCCGATGGCGGACGCTCCCGCAAACGCCTATGCGCAAACATCCCTAACGGAAAGCCTTCGTTCATCAGGACAAACAGCCCTTGCCCTTCCCCGACGACACGCTGCTGAATCAATGAAGGGTTACGCAGATATGGTTTCTCTTTGTACACACGCGTTAGCGCATCCCGAGACTCGGCATAACATACGCTCGTCTTTCTCCACTGCTCGCCTTCCTGCACAAGAGAGCAGCCGGGCTTTACAACCACCGGAAACTCCCGGACCTGTTCGAGGATCGAATCGAGTTGCCCGTCAGGAACAAAGATCGTTTCAGGAATCGGCACTCCCTGGGCCACCGCCTGCTGCATCAAACGATATTTATCGGAGATGTCACGAAACGTTTCGGCTTCCGGGGTGGGGATGTGTGTATATCCGGCAAACCTGGTCTTCTCCGGCCCTATCACATGCATGGCAATATCAGACACAGGGAACAGTGCATCCACACGTTGCTTGTGAACGACATCCACCAGGGCGTTCACAAATCCCTGTGGATCCTGATAGGGAGATGGGTAGGAGAAACTCTCACGGCAGTAACGTGACGCACCCGCGAGGGATCGCTTCGCTTCTGCTCCGACAATGACCTCGACCGCCTCACGACCAAGCGCCCTTGTTACTGCAAGCGCCGCGCGCTCGTTTCCATCCGTCACCAACACTCTCACGTGCGCTCTCGCCTCACAATCGCTTTTCTCACAGTGCTTCCCTACCGTCGCCTAGTTTATTGGAGACAATAGCCCACAGAGCCTGAGCGAGAACAACGGAATAGAATGCGTCATATCATTGTGGATCCCTATTCGCCGAAGTGCAAAGCGATTCGGCGGGCATGGCCCCTCTACTCCCGTTTGCACCGACACCGCAGCCTCATAGCCATGCGCTTTCGCCTGGGATTGGATATCTGCGTCGCTGTTCCCGTTGGGGTAACAAAAGACCGGGACATACTCGATCCCCGCCTGTTGAAGCGTCTGTTGAGACGTTGCCAATTCCTCCGACACTTCTGCTGGTGTGATCGTCGTCATGATCCGATGCGAACACGAGTGCGATCCGAACGATATGCCGCCCGTGGACATTTCGCGCACCTCATCCCAATTGACGACGACTCGACCATCGGGTAACGACACTCCCATTTCTTCTGCCAATGCACTCACCAGCCTCTGGATTTGATCCTTCGGCAACTCCTTGCACCGCTCGATCAACTGGTCCGCAACTCGCTCATCGTGCGCCAGTCCTTTCCCCAAAGATCCGCCGGCAGCACCAAGAACATGCAACAGGACCCGTTTCACCTGCTCACCATGCTGGGCACCGTGCCCGTTGCTCCCAGCGGTCCTCAGGAGATAGGCGAGCTGGTCTGGCCAAAACCACTGATCCGTACCCACATAGTCTGTCGGCAGAAAAATTGTTGCCGGGATTCCGAGCCGCCTTAAGACCGGATAGGCATATCGGTAGTTGTCCAACCATCCGTCATCGAACGTGACCACACAATACCCTGCCTGTTCATTCCACTCACCCGCTTTCCAGAGATCAAGGAGCTGGCGGAAGGATAACACCGTGAAGGTCTGCTGCAAAAACGCCATCTGCTGCGCAAACACGGTGTCCAGGACATACATGCCCGGCTGCACGGCCTGACAGGCAACTTCTTCGCGCGTCAGTACCCGATGATACATCAAGATTACGACTTTTCCGCGAAGTCGTGATTGATGCAACGAACAGGCGTGCACGGCCCACGCGATGGAGGTTCGAGTCACCGACTTTATCCGGGAAATTGTGATACCCACGCCAGATCCAGGTTGCTCTGGTTAGAACAAGGTGTAGATGAACGGTGCGACAGCCGATCCCTGCGTCAGCACAATGAGGCTTCCCAGCAACACCAGCATCACGATGATAGGCAGCAGCCAGAACTTTTTCCGCTCCTTCATGAAGGCCCACAATTCTGTCAGAAAATCGCCCATGCTCCCCCTCCGGTATCTAAAATTGTCTCGTCATGTGATTGCGCGGCCTCGGCTGTCTGACCACTCGATAACTTTCGGCATCCTGCCTCAACGCTCTGCTCATTGAGTCCCACCCAAACATGCGCATGACAACGCCCATGGGCGTGATCAGCCCAAAGTACAGCACGCCGAGAATGATCCTGGTATTGATCCAGCCCATCACATGGCCGATCTTCATCCAGATTTTAAAGATCGGCGCGAGAAGGGTTGGAGCCGCCAGTCCCAGGGGAACCAGCAACACCCCCGGGAGAATGGCCCAGAGACGAATCGCCTCACCATATCGAACCATGGGCCAGATACCGACCACGCACAAAATACCACCGACCATCAGTCCGAAATTCCGCAATTCCCTCTTTTCAACGACCTGTTCCATTCTCGTCCCCTCGCTCAATGCCTGTCACCAGTCTTCTTCCATCGACATCTTGACGATTTCATCCAGCACCATTCTCCACCTGCTCACGTCACCGTTTGGATGGCTCCCACCGAAACACTCGATCTCCCCTGAAATAGCGCATCCAGGCATCGAGGATCGAAAGGTTCACCAGCACAAAAAATGAGGGCAGTCGGAACAGACTGCTCTGCGGCATCCAGTGAAACACTGCATAGGCCACAGCCGTCGCATAGAACAGCACTTGTCCGAGAAGGACAGCTCTGTACAGGGGAAACTGCGTCGCCAGCACTAGGTTGGCCCCCAATACTCCGATCATGGCAAACGGCACCAGCCACCGACACAGTTTATGACTGAACAACTGCCACGCGAACATTCCATAACGAAAGGGATTCAACATCGGCAGGCTGCGCATGAACACCGCAATGCCGCGCAACACGGTCCGGACCTTGCGCTGGTACTCTTTCTTCTCATCCGATAAGTTCTTGTAGTACCCGATGCTGTTGGAGTCCGACACACCCCGGAGACCGCGCTTCATGGAATTCAGCAATGTATTGAAGTCGCTCTGCAGATCATCCGCCCACGGACTGCACACGCTTCTGCGCGCGGCGAAAAACGAGCCACTCAGCCCCACCAGCGTATTGACTCTCGTTTCTAATCGTCGCAACAGCATCTCATACTTGACATATGCGCCTTCCCCGCTCAAGTTTCCTTGAGCATCGACAAACCGATCCACGCTGCTCACACAACCAACCGTCGGGTCATGAAACGGCTTCACAATGTTGGCAATGCCCTGTAGCGGTAGGGTTGTCGCCACGTCGGAAAATACCAGTACCTCCCCCCTTGTTTCAGCGACAGCCAGCTTTTGCGCTGCTTCTTTGCCGCGCCGCTCGGGGGCGCGTACGAGTCGTACTCCGGATGATTCGTACGAGCGCACGATCTCATCCGTCCGGTCAGTAGAACAGTCGGACGCCACCACGATTTCGAGACGGTCACCGGGATATTGCTGTTGCAAACTGTTCTCAATCTTCTCCTTGATTCGCGCTTCTTCGTTGTAGGCCGTAATAATGAACGACACCATGGGTTGAATGTCCCCGGCCACGATCGGGCGACTGCGAAACAGGGAGAGGATCAGCAGGACGAGCACATACCCCGCGTACGCATAAAAGATGAATATGAGCGATCCCCAGAATACCCACTCAGCAAACCACATGGATCACAGCCCCCCGCTTACAAGCTCTCTCCACAACCGACTCTCACACCCGCCCGACGCATTGCCTCAGCTTGAGCTCGACACCTCGGCTCCACAACACTGCGAACGGCCCGAGACTGACTGTGGGCCTGCGGCTGGATCTCTCAGATGGCCGATGATGGTCGAACAAATCCGCTTGACGTCCTCATCAGATACCAACTCGTGTGTCGGGAGCGTGACGAGTCGCTCTGCAATCAGCACCGATTGAGGAACAGGATCGTTGGCCAGCGTGTCTGACAACTCTGCGACCTGTCCGATTGCCGAAGGATACATGGCGCTGACCCCAAGGCCTTGCGCCAGGGAAAGGCGGCACACAGACTCCTTCTCTTGCTTGGAACGCATCAGGACCGGAAGGCGGAGGTAGACGGAATGCGCGTCCTCAATCGGCTGAATCGTCTGCACCGGGGCCTCGCTCAACAAGCGACGCATCTGCGCGGTGTGGGCCACCCGGCTCGCCTCGGAACGACTCAACCGTTCCTTCCATCGCCGCAACAAACCGGCACGGACTGCATCCATGCGGGCCATGGGAAAGTCCGTATAAAATTTCGTCTCGCCCAATCTGAGAAACGGGAGTCCGGCGGGAAACCAGTAGCGAGACGGGTGGATCAACAGCTGGGTCACCGCCACCTCCAGCCAATTCATCAGCCTCTCAGCAACGGACACCTCGGAAAGCCCGGCATACTCACGGGCTATCGCCTCACCTATACGATCATCATTGGTGAGAATAGCACCTCCCGATCCACACGTAATGTTTTTCCCTCTTCCAAAACTCAGAAATGCCGCATCGCCGATGGTCCCGAACGGCCTTTCTTTGAGTCGGCCTCCAAACGCCTGCGCGACATCTTCTACCACGAACACACCGTGATGGCGGCACAGATCACGCACCCTGGACACATCGACCCCGATCCCAAGCAAGTGAGTCGCTAAGACGCACAGGGCGTCGCCATCGGCGGCCTTTTCGAGCTGGGAAAAATCCGGGTTGAACGTCCTCGGATCCACATCACAGAGCCGGACCGACAACCCGGCACGGACAACGGCCGACGGAACGGAAAAACATGTATATCCAGGCATCACCACCGTTCGACGCCCGGATAAGCCATGCAAGGCGCGGAGAATGATCGTCAGCGCGGCCTTTCCAGATGACACGAACCACACATGCTTCACTCCAAAATGACGGCCAAAGTCTGCCTTGAGGGCATCGACTGTTACGCTCGGACGCACAAGCCCGAGCAACCCTTGAAGAAGGTCACGCCATTCGATCGGGGCGGCGGTGGGCGGGAGTGTGCGTTGAGCCTTCATGGAAGGTGTTTCACAATATGCGGACCAAGGAGATTGGCGACCGCCACGGGCAAGGTCTGCCACAGACGAATAGCCACGGCATATTTTGGATTCTGAGGGTTAAGCTGCGGGACATCCCGCCCGTCCTTCATCCAGTAATACCAGTACAGTTGGTGAGGCTGCGCCCCCCATTGTGCTTTAAATTTGTACGTTCCGCTATCAGGACTCGACCGTCCGAAATCAAACACCTGAAATCCCTGCTGACAGGCATATTCCAACACCTTCCCGTACAACAACATGTTGGGAGACAGCTTGTTGAATCGTTTGTCCGAGGCCGCCCAAGGAATCTCCAGCGTGGATCGGAACCCATACAGGAAACCCGCCGAAACGGGTGTGTCCTGATGCGAGACGACACAGATACGGGCATCCTTAGGAAACACCTCGAGTATCTTGCCGAAGAAACTCTTGGCATACACCGGTGTCCCCAGATCACGCATGCATCGCGAAAACACGACATAAAATTCGTCAAGACATTCGGTACCGCCGACCCGTGCGGTCATTCCTTCTTTTTCAGCACGCCGCACCTGGCTACGCAACTTCGAAGGAAAGCCCTTCAGCAGCTCTTCGTACGAAGGCGGCAGCGGAAGACGCATTGAGACTTTTCTTTGTGTCGAAACCCAGGGCGTTTCCTCGCACACTTCCTGTCGAAGTTCGACATGCTGAGCGTCGAGGATCTTTGCCTCCTCAATAGCACAGGCTTCCAACAATCGTCTCACCTCTGGGGAGTCAGCAATCATGCCCCCATAGTTCACAAACGGAAGAGAGACAAGAAAACGGCCGAACACCCGGCTCGCGAGCAACACCAGCGGCACGAGCCCGCAGATCTCCCCATTTTCCCTCCGCACGGTCAGATAGCAGGTGGAATGACCGAACGCTTCCTCGATGACTCGCCGCCAGCCCGACAGATGATAACCGGAGGCTGCGGCCGAATGAAGGACATACTGGTCCCACATCAACAGCTCGGCCTCGGTTCGTCCTAGAGTTGTTTCAATGAATGCACTCATGCAGGCAGCTCTATCGTGAAGCTCTCATATCGTGGGCGGCATCAAGCACAGCCGCTAATTCCCCTGTTAGGGATTGATACTCAAATCGATTCACACGTTCGGGATCGGGTGGAACGAGTTTTTGCTTCCCCGCGGCGAGTTCGCTCAACAGCTGCTTAATCCGCTCGATCTGATTTGGAGTACTGATGCCTAAGGCATGTCGATCAACGAGATTGGCGGTCGCTCCTTCCCCCCCGATCAGCAACAGCGGTCGACCTGTCGCGACATATTCGTAAATTTTCGCGGGCACCTGCAGCGGCGAGTCCGGCTGAAGAACCAACAACACACTGGATCGTTGCATCTCTCGAAGACAGGCACTGTGAGGTACCGCGGGCTCACGTCGAAGCAGGCCTTGTTTTTCCAGCAACTCGGCGTAGCGCTCACACTCTTGATCAGTCATATCCCATCCGCCTACAAACCGCAGCCGAATCATCTCGGCTTTCACCTTGCCGGCCTGAAACAATTCCCACATCGCCTGCAACAGCACGCGCGGTGTTCTCTTCCCATAGACAGTCCCGAAATGACACAGTTCATAACCAATCGATCCTGGCCCGGCATCCGAGTCTGTCTTAGCTAGATCCATCCTGCTCATCACGTCTCGGTCAAACCCATTGGGAATCCACGTGCATCGATCTCGGAGTTCACCATATTCATCAATCAGTCTCGCGCGAAGTTCTTCCGTATTGGCGATCACGTGAACGGCAGCACGACACACCCGAGCTTCCGATTCCCGCGACTTCCTGGTTAAGAGCTTCGAACTGAAGGAATAGTAGGGGTTGCAATTCCAAGGATCCCGATAATCCAACACCAAGGGGCGGTCAAAGTATTCGGCGAGTGCATGACCCACCAGGAAATTCGTCCAGGGACCGCCGGTTGCCAACACGACTTCTGGGATTTCCCGTTGACTAATGTCTTTCAGATGTCGCACCGCTGGTGAATACCAGCCACATTGCCGGTCTGGAAACGCAAATGCCCAGTCGAGAATAAGGTCCTTGAGCCTCGCGCGAGACAGGGTGGATGAGGATGGTGGCGACTGAACTGGATCGTTCTTGCCGCCGCCAGACACATCTGGTTTTTGTGTCATGCCACGTAGCCGGTCGCGGCACCGTAAGAGCTGCTGAAGTCTGTCCACATATGCTACTCGAGTCACTTCGATATTGGCCGGCACGCGCTCCCCAAGTTTTGGATCTACTTGGTGGTGCGGGTAGACACACTCAGGCGTCGTGGCCAGCACATGCGGATGCCACCCATACTCCATTAAATTCCGACAAAAACCAAGCGGACGCATCGCTCCGCTGGCCGCCACCGGCGGGAAGTAATAAGCAACCATCAGCACTCGCTTCACAGATTCACCATGCATCCATGGGAGCCCCAGGCATCGTTGCTACAGTCAGACTCGTTCCCAACAGTACGATCGAGCACTGTGAGTCGCCGTGCTCCTGGAAGGATATCGCCCTCGCATGGACGACACCCAGGCGATCCGGCATCCTGAACCCACACCGTGATCGGACCGATCGAGACTCATCGTGAAAGGCGACACTCACCTTGGGTAGATCGCTGGTCCCAGCGATCTACCAGACAAACTGACGCAGAGCTGACGCTAGACAGCGGGGACTCGTTCCTGTCGGAGAATATCGGACAACAATTCAAATTCAGCGATGTGAAACAGCCGATTGGCAAAATCCGCCTCACCCTTGCGGTGACGCTCTAAATCGGCCAAGATGACCGTTGTGTTGTAGATGCCTCGTTCTCTCACGGTCTGACTGCCTAAGACATCTCGAAGCGGTTCGTAGAGATCGTGGGCAAACCACTTCTTGCTTGCTGTGGGGAAGCCCATCTTATCAACCCGTCCCCGGACCGACTCCGGCATTCGCCCTCTCATCCCTTCCCGAAGCACATACTTATTCCAGGGCCCACGAACTTTCCACTCATCCGGCAGCCCGCAAACAAATGAGACCAAGCGATAGTCGAGAAAGGGAAGCCTCGCTTCGACGGAATGCGCCATAGAATTTCGGTCCTCAATCCTGAGGTACAGGGGCAGCGGGGCGGAGGTCACGGACTGTTTCAACGCATGAGAGAGCGTCGCCACCGGCGGCGAGGCCTCTCCCCTGTCGGCATGACTGAGCAGCTCATGGGAAAACCACGGATTCTCACGAAGCTTGGCATGGCGACGCGCGTGTGCCCATTCCCGATATGCACGAACCTTGTGCAGCTCCCACGAGAAACACCGCACAGCCGCATCTCTCAATCGTTGCGGCGCACTCCCACCGTGCGCGTGACTATAGTCGCTGATAGCTTGCCAGGCGTCTCCCACTCGACCTTGCCGAATGAGCGACACCCAGTAGTCCTGAAAATAGCTGGAATAGCCACCGATCGTTTCATCCGCCCCTTGGCCATTCAACACCACACGAATGCCATGCGAGGCCGCCAAACGCATCAACTGATAGCCTACGACGGCCGTCATCGTATGAACCGGCTCATCCTGGAACCAGAGCAGCTTCTGCAAATCGCTCCAGAGTTCTGAGGGACTCGTCTCAAGTTGCCGGAGTTGGGCGTGGGTCTGAGTCAACGTATCGGCGATATACCTGGATTCATCAAACTCCTTGGCCATATAGCAGAACGCCTGAAGCGCCTCTGTCGATCTCGCTCCACCCTCACCTTGCTGGCGGGCGGCCGCACAAATGATGGCCGTTGAATCCAATCCACCCGACAAACACACGCCAATCGGCACATCACTTCGCATCCGAATCCGAACTGAGTCCTCAAAGAGGTCCGCAAATCTCTCCGCGGGATTTTCCAGAAGGCTTGGGGAGAGGTTGTCGAGCGACCAAAACAGCCACTGCTCCCATGAACCATCCAGGCCAACCTCAAACCCACTGCCCGGAGGGATCTGCTCAATCCCGTCATAGAACGTTTCCCCCTGACTATCGAGACGTCCCTCCAGCAGAAAGGCGGCAGCCGTCTTCCAATTGATCCCGGTCTTTACGTACCCGGATGCCCTCAGCGCCTTTATTTCTGACGCGAATTGCACGACCCCGCCCCCACGGCTCACATACAACGGTTTGACGCCAAATCGGTCTCGGGACCCGAACAGGCACCGCCGGCGGCGATCGAAAATCACAAATGCCCACATGCCGTTCAGCTTCTGAAGGCACTCCCGGCCCCACTCGCGATAGGCAGCAAGCAGGACTTCACTATCGCCGCTCGATCGGAACTCATATCCCAACGCCTTCAGTTCCGATCGCAATTCCACATAATTAAAGATCTCGCCGTTGAACACGAGCACATACTGCTGATCAGCCGTGACCATCGGCTGATGCCCTGCCTCGGACAAATCCAAAATCGACAGGCGGCGAAAGCCCATACCGACAGAGGCATCCAAGTAGATACCGCTATCGTCCGGACCTCGGTGAAACAAGCTCGCGGTCATCCGCTCGACGGCCGATCGCTCTATCATCCGTCCGTTCAACCCTATGGCAACTGCGATTCCGCACATCGGCGATACCCAGTCCCTTCCGGTGTCTTATCTCGTACCCATGCCGCCGACGTTATTTCATCACCACTTGGCGGAAATACTCGGTCGCTTTTCTGATCCCATCCTCCAACTCCACTTGAGGTTCCCAACCGAGCAGCGCTTTCGCCCTCGTAATATCAGGGCGTCGCACCTTCGGATCATCGGCAGGCAACGGCCGCTCCTCAATGACACTCTTGGAACCTGTCAGTTTGAGGATAATCTCCGCAATTCCACGGACGGTGAGTTCTCGAGGATTGCCGATATTCACTGGATCGTGAATGCTATCAAGACTCGCGTCCGGCTTCTGGGTGAGAAACTTCGTGCGATCGGTGCGTTCCGCAACGGACTTGTCGGACTTTGCGTGCAGTAGTGCCACGATACCACGAACCAAGTCATCGACATAGCAAAAGCTCCGTGTCTGAGACCCATCGCCGAATACCGTCAAGGGCTTGCCCTGCAACGCCTGCACAATGAAATTCGAGACGACTCGCCCATCTTTCGGTCTCATTCTGGGGCCGTACGTATTGAAAATCCGAACGATTCTCGTATCGACCCCATGATACCGATGATACGCCATGGTCATCGCTTCCGCGAAGCGCTTGGCCTCATCGTAGACCCCACGAGCACCAATGGGATTCACATTCCCCCAGTACGTCTCTGGCTGCGGATTAAGCAGCGGATCCCCATAGACTTCGGAAGTGCTCGCCAGCAGGAAGCGCGCCCCTTTGGCCTTTGCCAACCCCAGCGCTTTATGCGTCCCCAGCGCCCCCACTTTCAGTGTTGCGATCGGCATCTCAAGATAGTCTTGCGGGCTGGCCGGGGAAGCGAAGTGCATGACTGCATCCAACTGACCGTCGACATGCAGGTAATCGCACACGTTGTACTTCACAAAGCTAAATTTCGGATTGCCGATCAGGTGCGCGATGTTTTCGGCTCGCCCTGTGATCAAGTTGTCCAATGCAATCACCTCATGACCTTGCCCAATCAGGAGGTCGGATAAGTGGCTACCAAGAAATCCGGCCCCGCCTGTAATCAGAATTCGCATGGATCGTTTCCTCCTTCGTCGTTACCATCCCGTGATTAGTCGAGTTCAAACTCTTTTTTCCAATCCGAATCGCCCTCAAGCGGTTTCTGCTCAGTCTTGAGCAAGACACAATTCTCGAGAACAAGGACATCCATCTCAGTTCGCATGAAACACCGATAGGCATCCTCCGGAGTACTGACAATGGGCTCACCACGCACATTGAAGGAGGTATTGACCAGCACAGCATCTCCAGTTTTTGCCTCAAACGCCTTGAGCAACGCGTAGTATCGTGGATTCGTCTCTTGATGAACGGTTTGAACTCGCGCAGAGTAGTCCAGGTGCGTGACGGCGGGAATGTCCGACCGTGGCACATTGAGTAATTCAATCCCCCAAAGCCCCTCTTGCTTGGCCCCCACGGCAAGCCGCCGCTTCTCGACCACAGGAGCCACGATCAGCATATACGGACTGTCTTCATTCAGGGCGAAATAATCGGATACGCGCTCACGCAACACGGACGGGGCGAACGGCCGAAATGATTCACGATATTTGATCTTCAGGTTCATCACCGACTGCATGTCCCTGTTACGGGCATCTCCCAAGATACTACGCCCGCCCAATGCCCGAGGACCGAACTCCATTCGCCCTTGCAACCACCCAACAACTTTTCCGGCCGCCAGTTCATCCGCTACGCGAGAATACAACTGGCTTTCATCCAGCCTGACATAGGGTGCACTCACCGTTTTGAGATACGCTTCGATTTCTTCGTTTGTGTGGGAGGGGCCCAGATAAGAGCCTTTAATGCCATCTTGCCCCTTCGCCACCTTGCGAGGCTTCTGTTCGTATTGATACCACGTCGTCAAGGCCGCACCCATAGCCCCGCCGGCATCTCCGGCAGCCGGTTGAATCCAGAGTCCCTTGAACGGTCCCTCCCGAAGAATGCGTCCGTTGCCTACGCAATTGAGTGCCACACCCCCAGCCATACACATGTAGTCGACACCCGTTTCACGATGCAGAGTTCGCGAGAGGCGAAGCATGACTTCCTCCGTGACTTCCTGCACTGATCGAGCCAAGTCCATTTCCCGCTGGGTTAACTTCGATTCGGGCTTCCGAGGCGGGCCTCCGAAGACCTCATCAAACTTATTCCCCGTCATAGTGAGGCCGGTACAATAATTGAAGTAGTCCATATTGAGACGAAACGTACCGTCTGGCTTGAGGTCCAGCAAGTGTTCGTAAATCGCCTTCACATACTTCGGTTCGCCATACGGAGCCAGCCCCATCACCTTGTACTCTCCGGAATTCACTTTGAACCCGGTGTAATACGTGAAGGCGGAGTACAGCAGCCCAATGGAATGGGGAAACGGAATCTCCCAGAGAGGAGTCAGCGTTCCTCCTTCTCCAAGCCATGCTGACGTGGTGGCCCACTCTCCGACCCCATCCATGCACAATACGACGGCTTTTTCATACGGTGAAGGAAAGAAGGCCGACGCGGCGTGGGATTCGTGATGCTCGGAGAACAGAATTTGCGGGAGTGCACTTTTTTCCAAACCCGGCGCATGGACCAGAAACTCTTTTTGTAGCAGACTCTTCAGCAGCAACTTTTCTTTTAACCATACCGGCATGGCGGCGAGAAACGATTGGACGCCACGAGGCGCAAAGGCAAGATACGTTTCTAAGAGTCGCTCAAACTTCACCAGCGGCTTGTCGTAAAACACCAGATGCTGGACATCGTTGAGAGTAATGCCTCCTTCTCTCAAGCAATATTCGATCGCCCTATGAGGAAACCCTGGATCATGTTTTTTTCGTGTGAAGCGCTCCTCTTGAGCAGCAGCGATGATCTCTCCATCACGCACCAGGCATGCCGCACTGTCGTGATAAAACGCCGAAATGCCGATGATGTTCATACCTGTCCTCTTAGGGTGCACGTCGGTTTGATGCGTAACAATGCAACAGCATTGCGGACACGCAACACTTCACCGATAAACCTAAAGTATCCTGCGTCATTGCCCTTCCAAGCATTCGCTGATACAGCCTACGTATCGATTCGCAATCACTTCCCAGTTGTATTCACGACATGCCCATTCCTTCCCCCGCCCGGCCAAAGAACTCCGCAACACGTCATCAGCGTGCACCTTCATCAAGCCGGAAGCCAAGGCCATAGGGTCCTCCGGTGGCACCAACACTCCCGTCACACCGTCTTGTACAATCTCTGGAACGCCATCTACGTCGGTCGCGACAACAGCTTTTCCACAGGCCATCGCCTCGGCAATCACGAGCGGCATACCCTCCGCCCGTGACGCCAACACAAAGACCAGGCATGACTTCATCAGCGCGAGCACTTGCCTCTGCGATTGATTGCCCAAAAACCTGACCTGATCGGAGACTCCCTGATCCTGTGCTTGACGTTGCAAATTCTCACGTTCCGGCCCGTCGCCGGCCACCACCAAGTGAAGCAGCACACCTCTACGCTTCGCCTCCTGCAGCGAAGAGATGACGACGTCGATGCCCTTTCGATGAATTAAATGCCCCGCGGTCAGAAGAAAGTTCGGCGGGAGATCATTCTCGACTCCGGCTTGCTCAACCGATTCGATCACATCCAGCGGCGCGCCATTCGGCAACAACTGGCTGCGACGCAATTGAACGGATTTCAACACCGATTCGACTTTCGAGAGAAGCGTCCGGGATACAGCGAACACGCAATCAGCCTGCTCGAGCAGAAACCGCACTAACCGCTGCTCACGCGGCTCCCAAAGAGCGAGGTCATGGGCATCATTTCCTTGATAGGTCACCACCAGCACGCCTCCGTGCAGCCGTTTTAAGATCCCAAAGTAGAACATCGCAGGCAGCGGGTACTGAATCACCACTGCATCTACCTGCTGCCGCCTTGCCAGCCGGAACAACTGTAACAGCGTGAACGGGAACCACAGATAACACATCAGGATTGCACGCATCGGATGTGTCGACGATACAGGAGACCGAAGATACATCCCATATACGGCAGTTCCATCCAGCATCTCGATCTCGCGCAGGCAATTGTCGCGATCAGCGACGAAAATAGTGATCGCGTGGCCCTGCTTGCGAAACTCGCTCGCGAGCCGCCGGACGATGGTACTGACCCCGCCGGTCAACGATGGGCGCCAAGGAGTCACCAACATGATGTTCATATCGTCCAACGCACCTAGATGAGGAACTGGCAGCCACCAGCACTACACAGCATTCGACGCCACCGGAGCCCTGTTCCGGGAGACATAGGATTTCGCGAAGTCCGCATACAATTCGAACCGGAGCGGCCACCGCCTGATCAGATTGCGGAGCCGATGACGCGCCAACGCACCCGAGCACTCTCGCCGTTCCAGATAGGCTAACCGTCGTTCCTGTTGATACAGCTGCGCCTCGACCAACTGTACAATGTCGCGACGATCGTGTCGCTCAATGTCATGCTCCGTCAGGAGAATGTGATAGATCCTGACGAAGTCCCCAAGTAGACGCCGCTGACTGGACATCAGACTGCCGGCCCTCCATCGATACAGTCCCAATGGCTCCGGCAGATAGCCTACCTCGTAGCCCTCAAGCACAACTTGAATCCAATGTAAGTAATCCTGTGCAACCGGTAGGCGCAGGTCAAACTTACCGGCACGGTCAAACGCAGATCGTCGCTCCACGACAGTCAGCGTCTGGATATGGGACTGCTGAAGCAGCTGCCGAAGGCACGCTCCCTGGGGAACCGCTCTCTGAGTTTCCTGATTGAATCTCGCATGCAGCACCGAATCCTGCTCATCAACGACCGCCACCTCGGTGTGAATCATCCCACAGGCAGGGTGTGCATCAAGATATTCCACCTGCCGCGCTAATTTATCCGGTGCCCACAGATCGTCGGCATCGAGATACGCGATAAACTCTCCGGTGGCACTTTCTATGGCTCTATTTCGTGCCGCTGATGCACCCTGATTCGACTGGACGAGATAGCGAACCCGAAGGCCAAACTCTTCCATAATTTCCCGCGTACCATCCGTCGAACCATCATCAACCACAATAACTTCAAAATCGCGATAGGTTTGGGCAAGCGCCGAGTCCACGGTGCGCCGAATAAATCGCTCACAGTTGAACGTTGGAATCACGACTGATACACGAGGCATATGGGCACGTATCCAGAAAATTGACCTATGCAACAGTCCCCGACAACCGGGGCCGCAAAGCTGTCAGCGTCTTCTCTGTGGCCGTATCCCATGAAAACCACTCGGCTGCAAGCTTCAGCGCGCCACCTCGAAGACGCGCGCGCAGGTCGGCGTGGTCCATCAGTTGAAGTATCAGACGGGCGATTTCCTGATAATCCTTGGGTTCGCAGGCAAGAACGTTTTCACCATCGACGATGGCCTCATCCATCTGTGGCCCTCGCGTCACAATAATGGGCAAGCCATGCGCGACCATGGACGCGAACGAACTGTTATTCAGTTGCACGCCCTCCAGGAAGGGCAGCACACACACGTCGGAGGCATGAAGTAACAGCGATGCATCCTCTTCTTCCGACTTGAACGCACCCGTCCAGGTCGTCCGTGCGTCGACGCGCAACTCTTTGGCCAGCGCCTGCATTTTGTCGAAGTACGACGCCCCACCCTCGACATCTAAGCCCACTTTTCCACCAATAAACAACAGCCGGGCCTCTGGGCGTTGTGCCGCAACTATCGCGAATGCTTGCAGTAGCGTCTCGATGCCTTTGATCGGATAGAGGTACCCAAAAAATGTCACGATAAATTCGCCAGGGGCCGCACCGAGTCGCTTTCGCCCTCGTTCACGGGCCAGCCCCGAGACATTCGAAGCGATGAACAGGTTTGGTGGAGGCGGAATGAGCGCGACTTTGTCCTGGACCGGTGCCCACTCCTTCACCAACATGGCCCGATGCCGCTCACACAACGCGATGACCGTATCGCTATCGCGGAGCAATGTCCCGGAGCTGTAGGCCACATCCGAGGTCCCAGCCCATCGGACGATCAGCTTTCTCACGAGGCGAGAAAGAATCCCCGTCTTCGAAGGATCCGCTCCGACAAAGGCACTCTCATACCGCGTCACGAACGGCATCTTTGGAAAAAGCTTCTTACTGAGGGTGGGGAGAAATGTGACCATCGGGTGAAATTTGTACATAAGCCCGATATACATGAGAAACACTGCATCTGGAGCGCAGTTCTTGAGGAAGGAGCGAACCCGCAGTAGATCACCCCACCCCCAGCTTGGCATCACGGCATGCACATGGATCTGAGGATCTGCGGTTCCCATATTCCCGAACGAGGTCAATACGTGCACCTCCACACCACGCTCGACCAGCTGCCGACACAAGTGATAGGTATTTGTCGCCTCCCCGGCATGCATCGGAGGGTATGCTGCGGATATCACCAGGACTTTCATGACGTGGGGGCTCGTCGCATACAGACCACTCAGGGGGTAATGACTATACGGATGCGTTCGCGTTCGTCGAGCGCCGAAGCCATGCCGCGTGAATCTCTTCGAAAATATGAGTCAAGTTCTTCGTAATGCCCCACGTTGGGTAGTGCGTGGTCATTTTCTTCAGATTGCTGATGTAGCAGATATGATCGCCCTCGCGATTCTTGTCGACGTACTCATAGATCATCTTCTTGCCAGAAATCGTTGCGATCATCTCGAAGGCTTCGAGAATTGAGCAGCTGTTTCCCCGCCCGCCTCCAAGATTATAGACTTCCCCACTTCGGGGATTCTCGATGAATGCATGAATGAAACGCGCAACATCAAGGGAGTGAATATTGTCGCGGACCTGTTTCCCCTTGTAGCCGAACACACTATACTTCCTGCCTTCCAGGTTGCATTTCACGAGGTAGCTCAAGAATCCGTGCAATTCGACGCCCGAGTGATTCGGCCCCGTCAGGCATCCTCCCCGCAAGCAACAGGTGTTCATACCGAAGTAGCGACCATACTCCTGCACCATGACATCCGCCGCCACTTTGGACGCACCAAAGAGGGAGTGCTTGCACTGATCAATACGCATGTGTTCAGTAATTCCGTCAACATCGACCGGCGACGCATAGTCCCAACGCGTAGCCTTCTCCACAAGCGGCAATTCATTCGGCGCATCCCCATACACCTTGTTGGTAGACATATGAACGAAGACTGTCTTGGGCGTCTGCCGCCTTGTCGCTTCAAGCAGATTCAGCGTTCCTACCGCGTTCGTATCGAAGTCATCAAAGGGGATCTTGGCCGCAAGATCATGCGAAGGTTGTGCGGCTGTGTGTATGATCACTTCGGGTTTCAGCTCCTGAATAAGAGCCAAGGCACCTTTGCGATCACGAATATCCAACTCGTGGTGTTGAAAATTTTTCAACTCAGCTTGCAGCCTGTGCTGATTCCAACGCGTATCTCCTTGCGGGCCGAAAAACGTCGCACGCGTGTTGTTGTCGACGCCATGGATCAACCAGCCCTGCCCATGAAAATAGGCGCACACTTCAGAACCAATGAGGCCGGAAGACCCAGTCACAAGCATCCGTTTCATGGCGGACTCACTCCTTCCCTATTCTTAAGCGAGTATGCAAGACATGTCCCCTCTTACCGCAAAACTCTGCGAAATGAGCCTATGCCAAGGCTCCACTACGGCAGCCGAGATTGGCTCACTGCTGCATGGGCCATAGCAACGTGCTTCATTCTCAGTCACATTTGTTCATGGCTCAAGCCGATTCGCATTATTCGCTACCCGCTCAAAGCGCGCTCCTCAGTTCGAGGAGCAATTAAGTAGGGCTCCCAGAATGTGCGATCATATCTCGGCCATGCGTGACACCCAAACGGCATCTCTCCGCGAGTGAGCTCGAGACACATTCGAGGGGCCACTTCGAAGGCAAACCGTAAGCCCTCCTCCACCGACGCCACTTTGAAGTCCGGCACGTAGTGCTTGGCACGATCCGACCAAAAGTGATCCTCATTCTTCGTCCCGTCCGGACGAAGATGCCAACGCGCCATCTCTAACCGCACATTATTGAATCGGGATAATCGTTTGAGCAACCGTCGGGGTGAGTTCAGCATTCGAATGGGCAATGTACACCCGGCGTACTTTTCGCGCCAGTACTCTCTCGGCTCCATCCAATACACGTCCGACCGGAACACCTTCAAAAAACTCTCAATTTTACGTAGCGAGAATCCACCATTTCCGACCCGTGCCTCTTTTACCCAAGGACTATCCGCGCACTGTAACCAGGGCGGGCCGATATAGTCCAACCCCGTCTCGCACCAGGCACGTAACTGATCTGAAAATACCAAAGCATCAAGATGATAAATCAGAATATACTGATAGTCAGTGAACGCACGGTAAAAATCCTCTGACAACAAGAGGCGGGTATTCGCAGCAACACTTCCAAAGTATTCATCACCAAATCGTTTGAGAGAACATCCGGGCAGATCAATATTGAGAGACTCCGGCACCACCAGATATTTGTCATATCCACCGAGATAGCGCCTCAAATGCTCGAAGGAAATTTGCTCGTCGGGAGTCAACTCCGCTCGATTGTGCATCGGCACGACAATCGCAACTTGCTGTTTGTGCGTGGTGCTCATTTAGTTCAGACCTACCCGTGGTGGTTTTTCTCTACGTACGATCCGACTTTCTGACTACACCCATTCATGATGCGGGCACAGGACAGGGGAAGAGGCTTCAGCACCTTAACCGACGGGTTTTATAGCTTCTCAAGCGCCCTCAATACTTCTTCGCCAACCAACTTGTGACCGAGTTCATTGTAGTGGGCGTAACGGCGAAACGGAAACAAGGACAACGGATCCGGGTGCTCAGAAAAAGACCTGTGTATGTCCACGACTTGAAGATGGAGGCGACTGGCGATACTCAGAACGTGCTCTCGATCTTGGCTTGCCAATTCAGGAATGCGGTACCGCTCCCATGTGGGAAGGTAGACAAATACAAGTCTGCCGCCCCACGAACTCACTGTGTCCCGAGCGTCCGCTAGCACCCGCTCAAATAGTTGAAGATCTTCCGCCGCTGCTGGTGCACCGGACTCCCGGAGGTACTCTACCAACTCGGCTGGGAGCCCTTGTTCTGTCGATCTGCGTTCACGAAACACATGGAGCGCTCGGCGAAGATGGTGCAGTTTTAAAATCAGTTCAACCGAGACGGGAGCTTCGGCCTTGGCCATTTCCCCATCAATGTGGGCCTTCAGTAACCGATCAATTTCTGTTTGGTGCTTGATTAGATGTTGGGAGAAGGAGGACTCTATGTATCGCTTCAGCAGCGGGGAGTTCTTTTCCCATCCGTCCAGATCCCGGAGGTCATTGCCTTCATAGTAGAACCAGAGGACTAACCTAGGCTTGAGACTCTCCCCATACTCTTTCAACGTTGCCAAACTCGTCAAGGGTCCATGACCATTCACGCCCAGGTTGATCGTATGAGGGCGATGTGATCGGATGGTCGCCACAAATCCTTTATCCGTCGGCACACAGACGCCATGGGTGTAGGAGTCGCCGAGGGTGACGATATCTGCCGACTGCCTCTCCCACATGCCTCGCGGATTGTGAAACCCGTGCTCATCACTCTCGTACACAACGTACTCGCCACTCTCATTACAGAAGACGGTCGTCGTCATAGACATACCCGCCACAGGCAAAAACTCTTCGTTATTTCTGAGTAGGATCGACTTGATCGTCTCGCTCGAAGCAGGCTCGAACAAGACCCTGGGAAATATGTCGGGGTACGCGACGATGCCACGTGCCCTCATATCATAAATCACTTGCAACCTCGAACGGGTATCGAACTTCTGATTCCCAGCCTCCAAGGTCTTTATCCGGTCTGCCGCAACCTTCGGGTTGGCATCCTGCGGAAAACTTAGCCACCCTTGGGCACCCAGCGACGCAATGGTAGAACCGGAATATGCGAGGAGCACTTCAACAAAGTATAGCGCGATAAGTGTCGACGCCCCGACAAACACACTATTGATTTTGACCGATACCGGCAAACGCATACCGGCAGATAACATGGCTGCCGCCACGATGAACGCCAGATACCGAGACGACATACCATGGCGCCACACCAAGAATATGAATAGGGCAACACAGACTGTCGCACCCAGCAGAAGCGCAAGATTTGCCGCTTTCCCCACTCGTCGCCCCATCTCGCCCATGCCGGCGCACTCTCCTCTGCTCGTGAGCTCGATTCAACCGCAGAATCCCGAAGGCCCTTCAAGACCACCTTGAATCGCTATTACCCTTATCGCCTTCCATGTTTTGCCAGAATCATCTCCACAGTCGCACGATAAGCTTGCTCGAATTTCTCCGGAGTGTGATTATTATGGGCTGCTTCCCACGCTTTTTTAGCCCTGCGGCGCAATTCATCCACAGACATGCCAACAATCTCGCGTGCTTGTCGCATGATCGTTTCGATTGAAACATCTCCCAAGAGAAAACCGAAGTTTTCGACATCGATTGACGATTCATAGCTCACAACTGGGATCACACCCGCAGCCATGGTCTCAAGCACGACCGCCGCTCCAGCCTCTGAACAAGAGGGAAAGACATGGGCAATGGATTGCTCCAAGACCATTCGAAACTCGTCACTGGATTTATCCAGCCAACCAACGCACCTGATATTGGGCGTGTGGAATAGTGCCTTCCGATACACATCCACAAATTCCGGCTCATCCTGCACTGGCCCCACAACAATGAGCTGGCAGTCAGGCAATCGCATGAAGGCCTCCAGCACCAAATCGAGTCCCTTATGAACCATGCCACGGCTTCCAAACCAAATGAAGCGGTGTCGAACCACGTCAAAGTCTTTGTTCTCTGGCCAAGGCCACATCTGCTGAACCACCATGGGCAAGCGAAACACAGGCTTATTCGCATAGGCATATGTGTTGACAGTAAAATCATTACCGCAGGTCGTGAGATAATCTGCGTGCTCCACACCTAAATGCGGTGTTTCTAATCGATTCGGCGGAACAGTACGCCCCTTTCGCTGCTGAAACGCTAACATTCTCCCCATTTCAGCTTGGTTCTGGTAGACAGTCTGGGCCGTGTCACAGTGCAGAATCTTGATGCAGGTGGACGGCAGATAGGGTTGGAGTCTCTGCAAATTCACGCGGGTATCCACCACCACATCATAAGGTTTCCAAGGGACAAATTTCTGATTCTCGCAATGGATTACATCTACGTCATAACCCAGCTCGACAAATGTCTGAGCCATCAGCGAGGTTTTTAAAAATTGTGGGTGGCAATTAGGAATAGGCTGCCCTCGTGCTTTGCAGAGAAGCCCTTGATTGTCGTAGGAAATCAAAACGTTACCACGCGAGCTCCCCGCAGCGTGCACGGACACAACGCCACCCCTAAACTGCGGCCAGACGCCACGGATGGCACCAATGACCTCTCTTCCCCATAGATACAATTGGTACCGCTGTAGATAGCGCCACAATCGCTTCAACAGATCGTCCTCGGGCGGCCTTCAGGAATCGGCCACCCAGCCTTGCGCAAACCTGCAGATGCGATCATCACCGCTGCGACCAATTCTGCCGGCCCTGGCGACATAGAGATTTGCTTGAATGATCGGCGATCGAGGAAGCTCTGCCATGGCTCGCGAAGATCAGGAGCGTGATAGAGGCCGAACCTATCGTGCGCCACAATTGGACTCGTCTCGCTAAACAACCACTACTGGTCGTGACAATTAAAGATTGAATGGTCATTGAAACGCTAGTCATGGAGCAGCGTCTCAGTACACTCCTATTTCGCCGGAAGAGATCTGGCTTCGCAGAGACACACGCTCTCCGCTTGGTGGGTCTTTGGGATCATATAACATCGACCATGCCAGCGAAACATGTGGGGATGGCTGAGCGGCTTCAACAATCGGACGTTTCGCTTGGCACACAACTTCCTGATCCGTTGTATCGCGATAGCGTTCATGCCAATCCCGTGGCTGCATGAGTGGTGTACCACGCAATCGTCCGCCGCAATCCTTCATCGAGGGAGATCTGCGCACGCCACTTTAACAGTTCATAGGTATGTATCGTATCAGCGCGACGCACAGGTTCCGAGGGACGATCCGGCACCATACCAAAGAGCGGTTTCGTCGGTTCTTCCATCAGGAGGAAAATCCGTTCGACTACCGAACGAACCGTCTGGTTCGTTCCCGTCCCTACGTCAAAACATCCTCCCTCGATTTGTGGAACGCTGGCGGCGGCCAGAAATGCCTCCACGAGATCATCAACAAATACCCAGTCGACTTCCCAGAGGCACGAAGAAAGCTTCGGGGATTCTCCCCTGAGAAGTGAGAGGATGACGGACGGAATAATCTTCCCTCGATCCTGGCCTGGCCCGAATGTCATGAACGGCGTAAGAATGACGGTGGGCGTTTGATAGAGCAGATGAAACATCCTCGTATAGGCAGTCGACGCCCATTTTCCTGCCGCGTACGGAGAACTTGGAATGGGTGGTATCATTCCCCCGATCGGTTCGGTCAGTGACCCTGTCATCACAATACGCCCACAGCCAGCTTCTGTTCCCGCCACAAGGACATTCACTGCACTTATCACAAGCCCTTCGAGGGTAGGCAACACGAGGGCGAGATCCGGCTTCGCGCCTGCGGACCCCGCCAGGTGGTACACCACCTTTGGCCTTACGTCCGTCAACAGTCTCCGCGCACTGTTGATGTCTGCGAGATCGAGCTGCCACCAAATTGGCCCCCCCGGCTCGGTCCTTCGTGCAACACGTGACGTTGCATGCACCTCCACCCCAAGATCCAACAACCTTCGACACAAACGCGAACCGAGAAACCCACTGCCGCCCGTCACAAGGATTCTTTCTCCAAACCACCGCTCAAGATGTGCCATAGAAGCGATACGTCTACCGAGAGGGGGTTGTGTCATCTTGCGGCTTGTACTGCAACTCGCCGCCTTCGTGCGGCCCATCATCGTAGAGAGCGACTATTTCTGCTGGGATCTGTGTCAAATCCGTCCCTCTCAGATAGTCCCGCATGGTCGTTCCCGTACATTCTTCATCAACACGAGGCGCTCCACGACGGGCGGCAGCATCATCCACATTGACTACACGGAAGTCGATGCTGAACCTCGTCTTGCCTGACGTATTCGGCACACTCGAATGCAGTTGAGCTGCAGAAAAGAGAATAATCCCTCCTGCCGGAACAATGATGCGAATTTGCGGGTCGAGCTCGATCGCCTCGATGGGCTTGGAAAGTGGACGTGGATCGGCTTTCAAAAACTGAGACACGTGTCCACCACGATGCTGCTTGTTCCACTCATAGTAATTGTGACCACGAGAATCATTCTTGACGGCACGATCCCAGTACTTCGGATGAAAGGCCATCGCATTATCCGAACGAATATCGTAAATGGGAATCCACCAATTGATTTGGCATGGTGGGGCTGAATACCACGTATCGCGATGCGGATGCCACGCATACGCTATCCCGGTCGTCAGATAGTTATCACTGGTCGAACTTCGCATTTTGGGAACATCAAAATACGTTTTGTCTGGATCAGCTCCCATCTCCACCAGCAACGCCCGCAGGTGCTTCTTGGAGTCTGGGTGATGAATGAACTCTGGTTTCAGCTTACCGAGCACTTCAGCGTACTGTTCAACAGGCATGTGAAACTGTGCGGTTTCAGGATCGAGCGGTGCAAAAGCCTCTTCGATCAACTTGCGTGCATGAGTCACCAATGCCAGGGAATGCTCTCGCGGTGAATACGCCATCAACTGCCCGTCAAAAATCAGCTGTCTTCTTTCGTCGTCGCTCAATCGGGCGTCATAGTAAATGGTGTTATTCATTCAACATCTCCTTTGGCGGTAGACACCCATTGTTGCCTTCGCAACCGCATCGCGCCTCTGTACCCAGTTCCCAAGCTTCGCAAACGGCTCTTAAGCCATCAACTACAACCATATCTGGGAGCTCTACTGCCACCAACGCATACACTCGTCACACTAACCAGCGCGACGCAGCAATCCCTGGCTTTCCAACTCATCAGCAGCCAGCTTAATGGTAACAAAGGGCAGACCGGATCGTTCGGCGATTTCCAATAATGTGTGCATACCATCAGACTGGTTCAAGACCCAGAGCAAAGCCATTTCCGCGCTTCGCCCGGTGACGTTGCCCCCGATTGAGCGATAGAGGCCTCGCTTACCCAGCTGTGGTTCACAATAGGGGGACGTGTTGACGTATCCCCTGTTTGACTCCAGCACCCCCACAACTGACCGAACAATTTCGAGCGATCGTGAGAGCGATTGCGGTTTGACGAAGTCAAGATTGTCGGCAGACGTGTGATACTCCGGGTACGCTCCATTGGCCCGACGCATGAAACAGCCGACAGGAAGATTGAACCCCGGTGAACCATACTGGCGTTCATCGTATCCATAGGGAATAAATTCGGTGATCTCGAACGGGTCCCCTGAGTGTCGCAAGACATGAGCGAATGCCGCATCAATACCAGCCGTACCGACCCGGCTTTTCTTATAGGTGAAGCCCCCCTCATCACCCACGCCGGTCAGGACGAAACCGTGCTTAATGTTGGATACATGTCGCTGATTGAGGGCCAGCCAAGTGATCGCTCCGATTGTTACCGGAAGAAACAGGAAGCGATAAGAGTATCGACGTGGACAAGCTTGCAACGACTTAGCCAAGAAAGTTGCAACTGCAATCCCTGATAGGTTGTCATTGCACAAAGATGGATGGCAGGCATGGCATGAGATGAGCACCTCTTCTTCGGTTTCCCCGGGTAAATAGTATTCCCCGTAGGCCAAATGCCCCTTCTCCAGGGACGAGTCAATCACGACATCGTACTCTTCATCTTGAAGTTCAAGATACTGACGATGGCTCAAACAAAATCCCCACGTCTGCTTGTAATAGGACGTTCTATAAGGAATCCACTCGGGATGATCCGGCAAGGTAAACAGGTGCGCTTTGAGATCCGCTAGCGACACACGTGCCGCTACGGGAACGCTATAACTTACCACGTGCAGATTGGATTGCTTAAAGTCGATAATTCGGACTCCCTGCCGGTCAGCCACGTAGGCATCCCGAATATTCCACTCGAGCGGAACCAGCCAATCGAACACCTGAGTTCCGCTTGGCACTTCGGTGATCGTCAACGGAATATGTTGTTGAATGCGCCCGAATGTTTCCCGAATGCCCTGGCCAGTAATACTCCGACAGATCGGATAAAGTTCCCCAATGAGTCGATACATCGCCTCGCCGCTATCGTCCGAAAGACTCGCCCTTGAATCGCAACTATTCACGGAATCAGGCCCTTTGCAGTTCAAACCAACAGGCTCCACTTTTCCATCAGGTGCAGATTCGCACTTCTGGGATCGGCACAACAAACTCTCCGCCCCAAGTGCGGACGTAACTCATTTGTTTCATGATTTCTTCTTTGAGATTCCAGGCAAGAATCAGCACATAGTCGGGCTTGGTTTCCTTGACACGTTGCGGATCATGGATGGGAATGTGAACTCCCGGGAGCCAATGTCCCTGCTTGTATGTGCTTCGATCCACCAGGTAATCAACAAAGTCTTCCCGTACACCGCAATAATTGAGTAACGTACTGGCCTTCGCTGCGGCCCCGTAGGCAACGACTGACTTCCCGTCACGTTTTGCACGAATGAGGAACTCGAGAAGCGCGCGTTTCGTCTCTCGAGCTTTCTCCGAGAAGGAAAGATAATGGGACAGCGTCGCAAATCCCAATGCTTCTTCCTTCTTCTGCAACGCCATCAATCGATCAGTTACCGAATTGGACTGAACCCCTTCATGACGAGCGTAGACTCGTAACGAACCACCGTGCGTGGATATTTCATCGACGTCGAAAATAGTTAGGCCATGCTTCTTGAAGATCTGAATCACCGTGGTAAGTGAAAAATAGGAAAAATGCTCATGATAAATTGTATCGAACTGATTCAGCGCCATCAGATGCATCAAATGAGGAAACTCCATCGTAATGATCCCCTTCGGGGCCAGAAGGAGTTTGAGCCCCCCGACAAAATCATTCAGGTCCGGCACGTGCGCCAAGACATTATTGCCAATGATTAAGTCAGGCGGTCTTTGCTCCGCTAGGAGCTCCCGTGCGGTCTGAGTCCCGAAAAATTTCACACATGAGGGAATCCCTTTTTTGATGGCCACTTCGGCCACGTTTTTAGCCGGCTCGACACCCAACACTTGAATGCCGCGCTTCACAAAGTTCTGCAGTAGGTAGCCATCATTGCTGGCAATTTCGACGACGTAACTCTGGGACCCTAAGGAGAATCGTTCCACCGCCATATCGACATACTCTTTGGCATGCTGGAGAAACAGGTCGGAAAATGATGAGAAATACGCGTAATCAGAGAAAATGTGGTCAGGGCTCTCAAACTCTTCTAACTGGACGAGCAAGCACCGTTCACACACGAATGCCCGCAGCGGATAAAAAGGCTCCATCTGATTGAGTTGGTGGGCTTTTAAATACGAATTGGCCATCGGAGACATACCCAGATCAAGGAAGACGTGCTGCAGAAGCGTTCCACAAAATCGACATCCGCCACGAGACATGATCTACTCTCCTTTGGCTAAAACAACCACGATACGAGCATGCACTGAATCGAAGGACTGCTTTTCAGGCGGATTCCGGCGTGTATCCCACACCGCGCCATACGACTCCCGCTGTGACCATTGCTGCAGGCTCGAATACCCCACGGCCATCGATCACAAGAGCGTGGGCCATCAATCGCGAGAAGTCCGCCGGCTGAATCTCGCGATACTCCGGCCAAGCAGTCACGAGGCAGCAGGCATCGCTTTTCCTCAACGCATCAGCCCAACTTTCAGCGAATGCAACTTCTCGAAACTCGGCTCGCCGCTTCGCGTGGGGCATAGCAATGGGATCGTGAACGAGCACCTTTGCGCCCTTCCTTCGAAGCTCAGCCACCAAGGGCAACGCCGGTGATTCCCGCAAATCATCCGTTCCAGGCTTGAATGCGAGACCGAGCACTGCCACGGTCTTGCCTGACAGACTCAATTCCTTTTCCAACAATGCAACCATTCGGAGAGGCTGGTCGGCATTGATGTCCAACACAGCATCTAACATTCGTGTCCGCTCACCCACGGTGCGCCCAAAGCTCCGAAGTGCCGCCACATCTTTCGGGAAACAACTGCCTCCAAATCCCAGACCGTGCCAAATATACTCTGTGACTCCCGCAGGTCCACCCACCTGGCCATTGATCGGTGTGAGTCGCCTATCGAGATGGACCCCTTTCCACACCAAGCGTGCGTCGACACCAGGTAAAGCGGAACACATGTTGCCAATCTCATTCGAGAATGAAATCATCGTCGCAAGCAGGGAATTCGACACATACTTGATCATCTCAGCCGTACGCGGGGTAGTTACTAATTTGGGGCACGTGAACTCTGCGTAGATCCTCAGAAACACGTCCGCCGTGGTGGAATCCGTGGCACCGACCACGATACGGTCAGGAATTCGGAAATCCTCGACAGCACGACCCTCTCTCAAAAACTCCGGATTCATACACAAACCCCAGCCATCTCCGACTCTCCTGCCAGACTCAGACTCGATCGCGGCCTTCACCGGGCCCTCCGTAGTTCCAGGCAGGACGGTACTTTTCACTGCCACCACATGGTATCCACGCTTGTTCACTAACGCTGCTCCGACCTCCTTTGCGGCAGCCACAATTTGAGACATGTCCATCCGCCCATCTACCGTTGGCGTACCCACACAGATCAGCGTCACATCGGAATCGAGAATGGCTGGCTTTGCGTCCGTGGTGGCGGATAACCGTCCCTTGTCGCGCGCTGCCAGGAGTAAGTCCTCCAACCCTACTTCATGAATGGGAGGACGACCCGCGTTAATTTCACTCACAACCTCCGGCCTGATATCGACACAGGTCACCTGGTGCCCACGCTCTGCCAAGCAGGCTCCTGATACAAGCCCCACGTATCCCGTACCTATTACTGATATCTTCATGGTCACCCTACTGGTTAGCCAACACGTTCATGCTGCTCAAGCTCTTCCAGGTCGACAAACTGCTTATACCAGTACAGCATTCTTTCCAAGCCAAGCCTGAGATCGACAAGCGGAGTATAGCCAAGAAGCGATCGAGACTTCGCGAGGTTCGGGCAACGACGATTGGGGTTATCCGTCAGATAGTCGGCCTCCTCACTTGGCTTATGGACAACTTGCCGAGCACTACCTGCTACCTGTATCAGCATCCGTCCAAGGTCACGCATTGAGATTTCAGGTGAGTCACTTCCTATATTGAACGGTTCAGCATGATGCCGAGACAGAAGGGTCAGAAGATATCCTGTTAGTGCATCCGAGACATAGCAAAAGGTGCGAGTTGGACTCCCATCCGACCGAAGGACGATATCGCGATCGGCTAAGATATCGCGACAAAAATCAGGCAGGACGCGGCCGTCGGCCAGGCGCAATCCAGGACCGAAGTTATTGAACGGTCGGACGATTTTCGCAGGCACGCCATGTTGCTGATAGTACAAATAACAGAGAGTCTCACCTAAACGCTTGGATTCGTCGTAGCACGCCCGAGGGCCAATACATGACACATTGCCACGATAGGCCTCGTTCGTTGGAATCTCCTGAGCTGGAGGATCACCATAAATCTCACTTGAACTGAAATAGAGGATGCTTTCGGTCCGATGACTCTTGGCAAGTTCAAGCATGTGTCGCAAGCCAGAAATATTCGTATCTAATGTCTCCAGCGGATATTGACGATAGACTTTTGGACTGGCAATAGATGCCCCATGAATAATAAAGTCAAAATGGGTATCGGGCACTTGCGTCCAGGGCTTGGTGATATCTTGTCGGACCCGGTGAATGTCGGGACTTGCGGCGGCCAATTCAGTAAGCCAGCGTGGGCAGCCCCGGATATAGTTGTCGGCAGCGACGATTGACAGACGGCCATTCTTTAAAAGGGTCCGGTTAAGATACGCGAAGAAATGGAGAAACCCAAACCCGAGAAAGCCAGCTGCCCCCGTCACGAGAACATGCTTTCCGCGAAACGCCTCCAATCGAGAACCCAACGTTTTCTCCATTCGCGCCCAGTCCTCGTCCAACCACTCTTGTGCTTGTGCGAACAAAGATATCTGACTGGTCATTGACTCTCACTCCTCTCGACTTGATGCACGCAGCCGCCCAAACACAGCAACGTTAGGGATGTTGGTGTTGGCACATTGATTCAGGGTCACCATACCTTCCACGGCGCCTTACCTGAATTCCACAACTCCTCCAAATAACTCTTTTCTTTCAGCGTATCCATGCACGACCAGAACCCATAGTGCTTATACCCTACCATTTCACCGGCGTGAGCGAGACGTTCTACAGGCTCACGCTCCCATGCCGTATGATCACCATCAATGTAGTCTAATGCTTTTGTGTTCAGGACAAAAAACCCGCCGTTGATCCAACCCTCCCCAGACTCAGGCTTCTCAAAAAACTCAGTCACTCGATCGCCGTCAAACCCAATTCGACCAAATCGCGCTGGGGACCGGACTGAGGTCATGGTTGCAATCTTTCCATGGGAGCGATGAAACTCCAGCAATTTACTGATGTCCAGATCCGCCACACCGTCTCCGTACGTCAACATAAACGTCTCATCGTTTCCTAACCATTTCTTCAACCGCTTCACCCGCCCGCCCGTTTGTGTCACCTGTCCCGTATCAGCCAGGTGAACTGTCCACTTTGGCTGATTGCCATCATGAATTGTGGTTTTCCCAGTAGAAAGATCCACTGACAGGTCATTGTTGATAGCAAAGAAGTTGAGGAAGTATTCCTTGATCATTTCCCCTTTGTATCCAAGTGCGATGATGAACTCCGTCACTCCATGCACCGCATGAATTTGCATGATGTGCCAGAGTATAGGCTTGCCGCCAATTTCAACCATCGGCTTCGGACGAAGCACGGTCTCCTCAGACAATCTGGTACCTAGTCCCCCCGCCAAAATCACCGCTTTCATGTCCCTACCTCCAGCAATCGATCGTTGTCACCACTTGTGCTGACACGGATGCCTACGTCCGAGGATTCAATAAACTTTCTACGCTATCGCGGCGCAAGCCTCTCTGGTGCGACGAGGAGGCTCGATGTTCCTGAACATTTTCGAAAGCTATACCTGCTCAAACCCCTGTTGGCCACGACAGAGTTTCCCACCGCCATCCAACCCTCTGGTCAGAGACAGCGAACACCCCCCTGCATATGAAGTAATAGCAGATGTTTTCACCATAGCACCTTTTGGTTAAAACACCTCTTCAAATAGCATTATGCTCACCGTGAACATACGGCTGGGGCCGCCGCTTGCCTCCCGACTGTCTCGACACCGTCGACCAAGATATGCACCATGCCCGCATACCCATGAGTTGGGACATGTGAGTCGTCTCTTAATCTCTGGCTTTACACGGCTGTCCATCACCTATTCACCCCGCAATCATGCTCGCACGCTTGCAGACGTGTCCTCACAAACATTGTGATCAGCTAATGAGCGGAAATACAGACAACCTACCCACATGACATAGCCAACTGCATGATCGAACACCAGGCCTCGACAGGATTTAGACATGTACGTACAAGTGCTCTATTGGTCGCTATCATACGCAACGCTCTGTGACCCAGCGTAGCAATGGCCGCACAACACCCTCCCATCGTCCAGTGACATCACCCCGCGCCGTATCGCCCGTTCCGGGATCCACCACACGGAAACCAATAGCCCGCGGCACGTCACAATGCTCATGCCATGGATCCTCTGAGAATAGCCCTCCTCCCACAACCATCGTTCCCTCTGAGAGAAAATTTCCCGGAATCCACGCCGTACTGATATATCGACCAACTGGGCGTGGTCTCCTGTACCAAGTAGGATCGCGATCATTCGCAATAAATGCGATGACATCCTCCTCTGTGTTGAATCCGAACTGTGCGACAATCGAATGTCCTGGCTTAAGGATGTCATACTCGATTTCAACACGGATGGGATTGCGAATATCAACCACATCGGCGACGCGCCCGGCCTCGGTTTTGACCCGGACCGCCCGCAGGCGCACGACGTCATTGCCTGGAGCCTGCGCGGGATCCGGCCATTCGATCGACGGCTGGATGTGGCCGGCATGCAAGTAGTGGT
>WIAG01000014.1 GCA_014055495.1 Nitrospira sp. CR1.2 | reverse complement strand
TGCCGTTGCCCGCTCAATTCCTCCTCGAATCGGGGCGGCTTGTGGCACAAAAGGATATGAAGCTCAGCTTCCGCTTGGCGAGTCTCACCCCGATCTACGTGTGGAACGGGCCGAACAGCGAGTTCGAACGGCGCGGTTTGGAGGCCGTCATGAAATCGCCGGAGAAGCCGTTTACCGGTTTCTACCAGCAAGCCGGTGTACGGTATTTCCAAGGGATCTACGCCGACCGGGCCGTGTCCGAGAGCTGCGTCGCCTGCCACAATGCCCACGTGAACAGTCCGCGTCGCGACTATAAGCTCAACGACATCATGGGCGGTGTGATCGTCACCATTCCGATCAGCGAGGCTCCATGACTATTGCGATCCGGCACATTCGAATTCTTGACGGCCTCGGAGGGCGACTTGAACAGGGCGCACTCCTCATCGATGGGACCCGCATCGTGGCAGCCGGCTCAGACCGCACCATCCGGATCCCCAAGGGGGCGCAGCGCATCGACGGTCGCGGTCTCACCGTCCTCCCGGGACTCATCGATTGTCACGTCCACTTCTCCCTGGGCGCGGAAGCCGATGTCGTGGCGGCGGTTGAAGGTGAATCTTCATCCGTCACGCTGCTCAAGGCCGCCGAGCTGGCCCGCCGCACGCTGCAGGCCGGATTTACGACCGTGCGTGACGTGGGATTCCGCGATCACGCCGTCTTTGCACTAAAGCACGCCATCACAACAGGCCTGACCCCGGGGCCACGCATCGTGGCTGCCGGGCTGGCCATCTGTATGCCGGGCGGACATGCCCGCTTCATCGGGCGCGAAGCGGACGGGGTTGCCGCGGTCCGAGCGGCCGTACAGGATCAACTCGATGCCGGGGCGGAGGTCATCAAGGTCATTGCCTCCGGCGGGGTGCTGACACCCGGCACGTCCCCCGATGAGGCCCAGATGACTGTGGAAGAATTACAAGCCGCCGTAGAGGTCGCCGCCGCAAGCGGGCGACATGTCGCCGCCCATGCCCATGGAGCGACCGGAATGAAGAACGCCTTGCGCGCCGGCGTGCACTCGATCGAACATGCCACATTGATGGACGACGAAGCCGCCGGGATGATGCGCCGGCAAGGCGTCTACATGGTGCCGACCCTGTCCGCCCTCGCCACTACGGCTGCCTGCCCGAGCGGCTGTGGCATTCCAGACAGCGCTCGCGCCAAAGCGAAGAATATGGTCAAACAACACGAGAAGAGTTTCCGCGCAGCCGTGCGACGCGGGGTGCCCATCGCACTCGGCACCGATGCCGGTACGCCGTTCAACTATCACGGAGACAATGCCCAGGAACTGGCGCGGATGGTAAGCCTGGGTATGGCCCCGATGGATGCGATCATGACCAGCACCTCCGCCGCCGCACGATTGCTGCGCCTGTCCGAGGAAATCGGCACCATCGAAGCGGGAAAGCAGGCGGATCTCCTGTTCGTGGAAGGAAACCCGCTGAGAAAGATCGACCTGCTGCAGAAACCGGAACGGATCGCCGGCGTGATGCAAGGCGGGCGCTTCGTGGCAGGGCCACTCTCACGACTGTGATTCACAACACATCCGCGGCTATCCCGCTGGAGCCCCGAACGGCTTCAGCTGCCGCGGATCAGCCCTGAGGCTACCTGCGTTCGTACAGTAGCTCCAGGGCGGTGACGAAGCCGTTGATGCGGCCTTTCCGAAACGCGTCGTCCAGGCGCCCCCGGAGCACCCGAATCCCCCCCTCATCGCCCCGCGCGACGACCGATTGCGACACCATCATTTGCACCGCCACTTCGAGCAAATGCTGTTTACGCTGATCCATTTCCGGCGTCACAAATTCCTCGATGACTTCCGCTCCACGTGCCGCAACGATCGGCGGCTTGAAGGTGTCATACCCTTGGTGGGCCACGGTGCGCTCACGAACGATGGCGAGCTCCGATTTGATCCGGAGCACCATGTTCATCAGGACGGCGAAGACTTCCTTGCGCCCCTCGTCGAACAGCTTCTTCTCCATCTCCTCAAGAATCTGAGAGGGATCGGCGGCCTCGGCCCTGGGTTCCTCGCCCCAGTGCAAACGATCGTAGGTGCGCCGACGCTCCGGATCGCCGAGAACTTCGTAGGCGGAATTGATCTCCCGAATCTTCTCGTCGGCCTTGCTGTTGTGAGGATTTCGATCGGGATGGTGCTCGAAGACGAGCTTGCGATAGGCTTTCTTGATGTCCTCATCGGAAATGTCGCGCGAGACACCGAGGACACGATAATAGTCGATTCTTGGCATAGTATCGGCGACTATACCACGGTACTCGGGCAGCTTCACCTTGACAGCGCGAGATCCTGCCCGTAGCGTGGCGGCCATTCCGTTGTGGAACCCAGGAGGACTCTGCGTGGCATGGACGAACGGTGTCACACGATATCAATGGTTGGTCCTGTTCGTCGCCTGGTTGGGATGGGTGTTCGACGCCATGGACGCCACGATCTACGCGATCGTGCTCCATCCTGCCCTCCGGGAACTGCTCCGAACCGGAGCCGCCAACGGCGACGTCCCCGCTGAACTCATCGGATGGTACGGGGGCCTGGTTTTCTCCATTTTTCTGATCGGCTGGGCCATCGGCGGCATCGGCTTCGGTATCGCGGCCGACTATTTCGGCCGCACCAAGACACTGATTGCGACCATCCTGATGTATGCGGTCTTCACCGGTCTGGCCGCCTTCGCCCAAGAGTGGTGGCATTTGGCGATCGCCCGCTTTCTCACCGCACTCGGCGTCGGTGGAGAATGGGCGGCAGGCGCGGCGATCGTGGCTGAGACCTGGCCTGAGGAGAAACGGGCCAGAGCCGCCGGCATCTTACAGTCGGCCTGGGCCTTCGGCTTTTTCCTTGCCGCCGGGTGTAATCTCCTGCTGAAAGATTCCGGGTGGCGGATGCTGTTCCTGGTCGGCATTCTCCCCGCGTGTGTGGCGCTGCTCGTCCGTCGATGGGTCAAAGAGCCGGAACGCTGGGTGCAGGCGCATGAACTGGAGGGACGCTCAGCTCGCGCGACTCTCCGGCACCTCCGTGAACTGTTCGAGCCCTCCCGGCGCCGCGACACCCTGGTAGGGTCCACCCTGGCGTTCGTCGCCGTCTTCGGCCTGTGGGGGGCGACTAATTGGGCCCCCACCCTCATCCGTGCCATGCCCGATCTGCAGGGCCAGGATCCCGCGCTCCTCAGCGAGAAGGTGAGTTACGCCATCATGCTGCTGAACGTGGGCGCCCTGTTCGGATATGTGGGGTTCGGGCCGTTGGCGGATCGATTCGGGCGTCTTCCTGTCTTCGGTGTGATGTGTCTCGGCAGTCTCATCCTGCTGCCGGCCACCTATCTTGTGCCCCACAGTTACGCGGAGGTGTTGGTCTTGCTGCCGGCACTCGGATTCTTCAACAACGGCCTCTTCAGTGGATTCCCGATCTACCTCCCTGAGCTCTATCCCACACGCCTTCGAGCCACAGGGTCCGGATTCTGCTTTAACGCAGGCCGTGTACTCGCCTCCGCGGCGCCCTTTCTCACGGGTTGGCTCGTCACCGTGCTCGGTTCGTTCAACAGCGCCGCCAGTGCCATTGCATTGATCTACCTGTTGGGCTTAGCCATACTCCCGCTGGCGACAGAAACCAACGGGCGTCCGCTCCCGGAGTAACGGTTGCCAATCACCTTCCCCGCACCATGAGGTCTCCCGTGTATGCGCCTCCGCGATTCGTTCTCTTGAGTGAATGCGCCCTCACCGTCGAGTTCGGCGACGAGATCACCCTTCGAACGAACGAACTGGTGCTCGCATGTTCCGCCTCAATCGACCAAGCAGCCCTTCCCGGCGTAGTGGACGTCGTCCCTACCTACCGATCCACGACCGTCTACTTTGATCCGTTGCGAACCGATACGACCACACTTACGGGACAGATTCAGGCCTTGGTCACACAGAACATCCATACGCTCCTACGCCCCGCCACGACGCACACCATCCCCGTGTGGTACGGTGGCGCCGCCGGCCCGGATTTGCTCGAGGTGGCGGAACTGGCCGGCCTGACTCCGGCCGACGCGGCCGGGCTCCACGCCTCTGTCACCTACCGCGTCTACATGTTGGGATTTAGTCCGGGGTTTCCCTATCTGGGCACCGTACCGGAGCGCATCGCCACGCCCCGCCTTCCGACTCCCCGCAAGCAGGTAGCCGCCGGTTCCGTCGGCATCGCCGGGACTCAAACCGGCATCTACCCGCAGACCAGTCCCGGTGGCTGGCGCATCATCGGACGGACCCCGATTCGTCTGTTTAGCCTGCACAGACCCCAGCCATTCCTCCTCGCCCCCGGTGATTTCGTTCGGTTTGTCCCGATCGACGAGGACGAGTTCGGCAGGCTCTCGATGGAGCCGGCATGACGCAGAGACGCCGCATCGATGTAAATTGTGATCTCGGCGAAGCTGCAACACCAAGCCAACTCGAGGTGGAGGCGCGCCTGATGATGTTGGTGACGTCGGTCAATGTGGCCTGCGGCGTGCATGCCGGCGATGCGACACTCATGCGCCACACGGTTCGCATGGCCCACCGGCACAACTTGGCCGTCGGCGCCCACCCCGGGCTCCCCGATCGAAAGTCCAAAGGACGTCGTGAGCAATCGTTGTCTCCTGCATTCGTGCAGGAACTCATTCGCTCCCAGGTCGGCGACCTCATGAGCATCAGCCAGTCGGAGGGAGTCCGCTTGTCTCACGTGAAACCGCACGGAGCCCTATACAACATAGCAGCACGGGACCGCGTGATTGCGGATGCCATCGCCACAGCACTGTTACAGCTCGACCATGGATTGATCCTCGTCGGACTGGCCGATTCGGAGTTGATTGCCGCGGGATCGGCTTACGGGCTCAGAGTCGCTGCCGAGGGGTTTGCCGATCGGGGGTATCGAGCCGACGGCAGCTTGGTACCACGCGGCCGACCGGGCGCCATCCTTCATGACGAAGCAGCTGTGGTGGCCCGCGCAAGGTCACTCGTCACCGTCGAACGTATCGCCGCCATCGATGGCAGCGTCCTGCACCCTCGCATTCACACCCTCTGCCTACACGGAGATACGCCTGATGCCGTCTCGCTGGCCCAGGCGTTGCGAGTCATGTTCGACGAAGCCGGTATCTCCGTCATACGCGTGGACCATGTCGCCTAAGCCATCGATTATCCATGTGCTGCGCCCCGGGCTCTTCACGACGGTTCAAGATCTCGGGCGCTTGGGCTATCAGCGGTTCGGCGTCTCGGTGAGCGGCGCCATGGATCCCTGGGCGCTGACAGTCGGCAATCGCCTGCTCGGCAATCCCGACCATGCCGCCGGCCTGGAACTCACACTGCAAGGTCCTGAGTTGCTGTTTGAACATCGGCTTTCCATCGCCGTCACCGGGGCGGACCTCTCACCGACACGCGACGGCGTAGCCCTGCCCATGTGGACGGTGGTGACCATGCCGGCTGGAAGCCGATTGCAATTCGGAACGCGCCGACAAGGGACCCGCGCCTATCTCACCATCGCGGGCGGAATCGAAGCGCCACTTTTGCTCGAGAGCCGTTCGACACATGTGCAGAGTGGACTCGGCGGACTGGCAGGACGCCCACTGAAGAAGAATGACACACTTGCGGGAGGAGGTCTCTCTGGAAGGTGCTGCGAGGGTCGCACACTCGCGCAGTCCTCTCGCCCTCAGTACCTCACCTCTCCGACCCTGCGCGTGATCCCGGGGCCACAGGTCGGCCGCTTTACTGAAGCAGCGTTGCACCTGCTGGCGATGAGCCCCTATCGCGTGACCTCCGAATCCGATCGCATGGGGTACCGTTTGGAAGGAGCGGAATTGCCGCATCGCGGCCCGGCCGACATCATCTCCGAGGCCGTCAGTGCCGGAAGCATCCAAGTGCCGCCGAATCGCCAGCCGATTCTCTTGATGGCCGACTGTCAACCGACCGGTGGGTATACGAAGTTGGCGACGATGATCCGTGCCGATCGTTCTCTCGCCGCCCAACTGGGGCCCGGGGACAGCCTCTCGTTTGTGGTCATCAGCGCGAAGGAGGCATCTGCGCTATTTCGGTCGTTGCATGCAGAACTTGAACGGCTGCTGCCGCCACAGGGTCCTTGATTCGTCCGCTCCAAGCCCGAGCTTTCTGCACGGCGGAGCACCTTCAGGGCATGCGCTCCCCGCCAAACGAGAGGGGATGGAAACGCCGACCGCTTCTTGACTTTGCCCTGAAGCGATCTATTATTATCCGTATGGACACCACACTGACTCCTCGAGAAATTACCCACGATGAGAAAAAGGCGGCTGAGGCCGCTTTCGCTGGTCGCCCATTCAATCCGAAATGGTCGGACGCGGCTCGCATCGTTTACGACGGCTTGGTCGCCGCGATGGGGAAAGACGCTCGAGCCGTCGACACCGACGACGAATTCGAGCCGGTTGAGCCGGTAGCTTAACCTCCTCCGACTCTCTCCTCGGCCGCGTGATCTCCATGCGGGCCGGCGTCGCACGCGCAGTCGTACGGCGCGAACTGGATGATGCCTCCTTATCCGATCTCACGCGTCGTCTTCGATCGTCTCCGTCCTTGATCAACGCATTCCTTCACCAACGCCCGTTCCTCCTCCTCGCTCTTGACCTCCCCATCCAGCCGCGCCTCGGTTAATCGCCCCAGAATCGTGCGGTACAGGGGACCCGGCTTCAGGCCCAAGGCACTCAGTTCCTTCCCCGTAAGCGAGGGCTTCACGTTGCGATAAGTCGTGAGAAACAAGGATAGCTGCCGCTTCGCCGACTCCGTCAAACTCTGGGCCAGCAGGAACACCAGGCACTCCTCCGACAATCCCGTCAACACCCGAACCGTTTCCGATGGTTTCGGTGGCACGCGTCGGCTCAGCGTCCGACAGGCCGGCTGCGTGAGAAACCGGGCTTCGTTGAGTGCGTCCCGCTCGGCATCGACAAACGGGAATCGCTTCAGCATGTCGCGAACCGCTTGGTCCGGCATGGCTTCAGCCAGTGCCATGGCGTAGACCAGCCATCCGTTGATGGGCCGGTCAAGGGAAGACAGTCTGTACCAATCCAGCGCGGCCTCCACTTCGATGAGTCGGCGATCCAGCCGATTCGACCAGGTGAGTTTCGGATGAATGAATCGCAACAGACCGAGTTCGGACAACCGTCGAACGGCATGCCGAGGCGTCCGTTCGGAAAACAGCAGGCGCAACTCATCCAACAGGCGCCGCCCGGACAGCCGGTGAAACAATTCCATCTTCACGGCGCCTTTGATCAACGCCAACGTTTCTTTGCTCAAGTGAAAATCGAACCGCAGTTCGAATCGTATCGCGCGAAACACTCGCGTCGGATCCTCCACGAAACTCAAACTATGGAGCACTCGGACCAGGCGTTCCTTCAGGTCACGCTGCCCACCATAAAAATCGATGAGTTGACCGAACTGTCGCGGTCTGAGTGCCACGGCCAAGGTGTTGATCGTGAAATCCCGCCGATAGAGATCCTTCTTGATCGAACTCTGCTCAACCGTCGGCAATGCAGTCGGGTATTCGTAATATTCGGTGCGAGCCGTCGCCACGTCCAGTTTGAAGCCGTCCGGCAAATGCACCACCGCTGTGCCGAACCGCTCATGCACTGTAAGCTTTCCTCCATGTTCCTTCGCGAGCGCACGAGCGAACGCAATCCCGTCCCCCTCCACCACGAGGTCCACATCCAAATTGTCGATGTTGAGCAGCAGATCACGGACGAATCCACCGACGACATACACCGCCGCACCCAGCCTGTCCCCCAATTCGCCCGCCGTTCGTAGGAGATCGTGCACGCCATGAGGCAACCGATCACGCAGCAGTCCCTTAACGTCCCGCCGCCGAACGCCGCCCGTCGACTCCAACCCCATCAACGATTTCGGTTTCCCACGACCAGCCGCCAGGACATCGTCATGAAGGCTGCGCAGGAGATCGGTCCTGGTGATGACCCCGACCGTTTTGCCGTTGGACAGCACCGGCACAAATCGCTGGTTCAGCTCGATCATCCTGGTTTCAATGTCGTGGAACGGCGTCTCGGGTTGCGCACTATATTGCCCGCTGCTGGCCACATCTCCCACGCAGTGGGCCTCAAGGTGATGGAACAGCGCTTTCTGGATGGTTTCCCGCGAAATCGTGCCGAGGTACTGGCCTTTCCGATCGACCACAGGAAGCACGTTGACTCCATAGGTCGTCATAGCCCGTTCGGCCTCCGCGACGGTGGCCTCTTCAGCAATCGATTTCACCGGCGTCGTCATGACATCTCGAGCCAACAACGTGGGGCGATAACGCTGCGTCAGCAGCTGTGTCAATTGCTGCTGCACTTCCACCAAGGTCCGGCCTTTGACGCTCGCGGCGGCCGCGACCGCATGGCCGCCACCGCCGAATTCACGCGCAATCCACGCCACGTCGATGTCCGGTCTCCGGCTTCTCCCGATGATCTCCACCTTCTCCTGTAACGCGATCGCAACGATGACGGCGTCGAGACCTTGCAATTCCGCAAGCCGATGGACAGCTTCAGCCAGATCGCCCGTATACCGATCGTAGGCACTCGATGCGACCAGAATTTTCCGACCTTCCAAATAGTAAATGTCGCCCGACTGCAAGAGATCATTCAGCAGCGCGATCAGGTCCGGATCCAGGCGATGTTGCAACGTCTCCGCCACTACCCGCAAATCAGCCCCAGCCCCTAAGACACAGGCCCCTGCCGCCATATCCCGCGGAGTAGTTGAAGGATAGACGAACGAACCGGTTTCTTCGTACAACCCCAGCGCCAGCACTGTCGCCTCCTCGCTGGTGAGGGGAATCCGTCTGCGCTGCAACTCCTCAATCAGCAAGGTGGTGGTGGCTCCGACGGATTCGACATGCCGCCGGCTGATCAACGGCCACAGAGGCGGCTCGGCAATCTGTTCGACTCCGTGGTGGTCGAAGAGATGGACCTCGACGTCGCCGCGGGAACTGAGCACGCTTAATGGGCCCAGGCGATCCGGTTCCTGCACATCCACCAGCACCAGGCGCCGGACATGTTCCAACGCGATGTCCTTGAGGCGAACGATCTCCAGATTGTGCGAAGCCAGAAAGTTCCGGACCGACTCCTGTGCGCCACCCGGAAGTACCAGCACCGCCCCAGGATAGAGCTTCCTGGCGGCCACCATGGAGGCAACGCCATCAAAGTCAGCATTGACATGCGTCGTGATCAGATCCATGCCGGCATTCTAGCAGGATCGGTCGAATCGATTCAGAAATGTCAGCGAGCGCTGCGAGGACCGACAGAAGGGTGGATCACGTACCGGGCTCACGGCGGGGAGCCGTCAAAACAGCCGTGCCGTCCACAACGGGCGTTGCGGACGGCACGGAACCACTCGGCATGAAGCACCCGCGCGGTATTCGAGAGGTCGGCCGGCTCTCCCCATGGACACACAGACCCAGAGCGGCCTACACACGAACGTTATCGCTGCTGGCGGTCGTGCTTCTGGCGAGCAATATGGCGCGACGTGCGATCCTGAGCATGTCTGATGCGCGCGCGTTCCTTCTTCGTGACAACACCGTCGCTTTTGGCCTTGTCCTCTAAATTGTTGATGTGTTCCTGCTGGTTGCTCAAGCGAGCGGCCTCACGCTCATTCAACTGGCCGCTCGCGATCCCTTGATCGATACGCCGCTCTTGATTGGCCTGCCGCTGATCAATCCTAGGCGTCTCTGCCTGCGCGAACACCACTGACGCGGAGACTATCGACAACATCGCCGCACTCCAAATCGCTTGTTTCATACATCCTCCCTCGGTTAGCGCTCCTGCCTGTCAGCCGTTCCAACGTACAAGGGGGCTGCCGGGTTGACAATCAAAATGGCGATTTTCAAGGAACCGGACGAGGGACCGTCACGGAGCGGCGCGCAGGGCGACAGCGAAGTCAGCGGATATCCTGGAAAAAGACCCGAGGAAGGTAGGGCAACTTGTACTCGACGTGCAGGATGATCAACAGCACACGGAGAAAACTCCGCCAGACCCCCATTTTGAGAAACTTGCGGGCATCGGTCACAACGGGCGGGGATAGGAGGACGGGCGTCGTGACCGTCAGCAGCTTCTCACCAAATGCCACGTCTTCCAGATACGGCTGATCCGGAAATCCGCCGAGCCGCTCGAATAACACTCTCCGTACGAACAGGGCCTGGTCGCCGTAAATAATTCGGCTCCGGACACAGCGAAAGTTGTCGAGCCAGGAAATCATCCGGAGCCGCCAGTCCGTCGACGAGAATCGGTGTCGGAATCCACCCGCTTGGACGGCAAGATTCGAATCCAACGCATACAGCTGACTCAGCGCATCGGCCGGCAACAGCGTATCGGCATGCAGAAACAGCAGCCACTCGCCGGAGGCAGACTTCGCACCCGCATTCATTTGAGAAGCACGGCCTTTGGGCGCCACGAGGAGGGTCAGCGGGGCGCGCGCTCCATCGTGAAGGGACCAGCGCCGCACGATCTCACAGGTTTGATCCTGGCTCCCCCCGTCGACGACGATCACTTCGTACGTGCCGGCGTGTGCCAGCAAGCGGCGAAGCGTGGCGGGCAGTGCTCGCTCCTCATTGTAGGCGGGAATCACGATGGAAATCATGTCGTCAACCAGGGCGGCAGGAATGTACGTACATCTGCGGCCCAGGCGGATGCGTCCTCCTCAATCGTGTGGAAGAGATCGCAGAGCGTCAGCACCATTGATTCGGTCAAGGCCAGATAGTCTTGCGATCGCAACCGGAGAGCCTCCCGCTCCCGACTACCCTCCGCCATCGCCCGCTCCAATACGCGGCGACCGAACTCATGATGGGCCTCTTCCTGATGCAACAGCACGCGGCGCAACCGGCTAAACGGGGCCTGCCGCTTTTCCAGGCCACACTCGATCCTCGTCAGGATGGCTTCTCCCAGCCCCTCAAGAATCACTTGTTCGGCCAACAGACTTTCCAGCCAATCCCCCCGCTCTAGCGCCTCCGTGAGGAGGCGTCGATAGGCTTCCAAGGCCGGCAAGAACGGCACGTCCCCGAGATGACGCGGTGCAAGCCACGCAATTGCGCCGCGAAACACCATCGCGTGCATCGCCTCCTGCCTGGCCTGGGTCGTCAAGAATCGCCGCTCCTTCGCGTCGGGTGCCAACACCGCTTGGCTCTGCGCACAACCATGTGCCATCCGCTCGCCGTATTCGAGGAACGCGAGCAATCGGGCAATCGGAACACGTTCACCGGGCAGCACCACCATAGACATCTCCCTCAGTCGTGCGGAGGCGGGCCGTTGAGATTCCAATCGTAGTCGAGAAACTCCACGGTATAGCCTCCAGCCAAAAGCTCCTGCTTCAGCGACTCGTCCTGCAGATATGTCCCGACGAAACCAAGGAGAGTTCCGGAACGGGCTTCGAAATCGCGGGCGAACCATTTGAAAATCATGGACAACGAGGCGACTTTGCGCGATCGGTCGAACCGATTACGCGAGGGATCGTTCACAAACTGAATCGTCGCTCGATTCAATTGCTCATCGAGCTGTCGCCCGTCGAACGCCCACGACTGGAGTTTCGGGCAGGACACCGAGGCGCACACAATGGCGAAGTGCACGCGCGGTTCGTGGAACTGCGCAATCAGAATGTCCCGCTCCAAATCGTAGAGATTCAGCGATTGCCCCCCAACCATATACTCCCGCGCAATGAAATACCGGTATCGGCCGAACAGCGTCTTCGGAGAATACCCGTCGAGGATGCCCGAGACGGCGAAAGCATTGTACGCATTGATCCAGAACGCCAGGCGGTCCTCAGGCGACAAACCGTTCGGATCGACCCGATTCAACTGCGCCAGATACGACGGAAGTCGATCCCGGTTGCGAATGGCGGGATAGTTCACCACGCCGTCGTGCACATCTGCGATCAGAAGCTCGTGCCATAGCCGATGAGACAGGACCTTCGCCGGGAGCGGGTCGGAAGGGGTGAACGCGGTCGGTACGGACGAGCAACCGCCTAGCACCATCACGAGGACCCCGACCAAGATATTTCGCATGACCATTCCTCGTTGATTAAAACCGCACCGGAGTTTGCCAGGCCGTGATCGGATGTCTGAGAATCGTCCCGACCACACGCCCGTCCAGGCGGTTGCAGGACGAACACTCGGAACAGGCGTCAATCTGACTCCGGTTGAATCGACTGAGGATCTCTCTATACGGCACCGTCCGCAGGTTCCCCACGGACGGCATTGCCAAACAGGGCGAGACCTCGCCGGAAGCATCGACGGCGATACTATACCGTCCGGCGTCGCATGGCTCCAACCGCCCACCTCGCAACCATACGGCACTGTCGCCGACGAATTTCCGGAAATACCCGGGCGGGATCAGATCCTCCTGCAGCATCCGCTCGAACAACCCAGCGACCGAGGAGTGATCATACATCAACATGGGATCCGCCTTGCCGTAGAGTCCGACATTCCAATGGTAGGCTCCCATGACAGGGATGAAACCCCGTGCGTTGGCGAACCGCACGACGTCGGGCACGTCCTCGCAATTCACATTGCTGGCGATGCAGGTCAGAAACTTTGAGTGGGGATACTCTGCCAGGAGACCAAGTCCGGCCAAGACCTGGGGTAACTGATCAGCCCCGCGAATCAGCCGGTAACGCGTACGATCGAGCGTGTCCAAGCTGATCGACAGGGGAAGGCGCAGCGAGGCAAACCGTGCGACGAGGTCGGCAGTAAGCTTGGTCCCATTTGTGATGACAGTGGGCCGCAATCCCAGCGAACACAGGTCCGACAGGATGTCGACAAGGTCCGTGCGCAGCAGCGGTTCTCCACCCTGAACGAGCACAAATCGGATTCCCTCCTGATAGAGCTGCCCAAAAATGCCCCGGACCTCTTCCCGCGTCAGCTCGTACCGCCCCTGGTTCAAGGGGAGATCGCAATATCCGCAAGCGGAGTTGCAACGCAGGGTGACCTGAAACGTGGCCAGGACCGGCCGCCCCCGCATCAGATTGGTCAAGGGCCGCGCACGGTCGACCATCATAGGCAACAGGTGCTTCATCGTCATCGCAATGCCACTAGTCGGCCTGAGCATATTTGAACACGTGGTGTCACCTCTTCCCTCCTCCGCCATTTCCTACTCAGTCAATGAGCCACAATCGAGAGCAATCCGAGCGTTTCTACACTGCAGGCCGCGCTTTCCCGGGCACACAGTTTGCTGAGCACATCTCGACAGGACAGATGATCCACCCCAAGGAGGATTCTTATGAACCCCAGACTCCGGCCTTCAACATTCACCATCATCGCGGCCATCCTGGTCGTCGCTCTGGTCGCAGCGCCGGCATCAGCGAAGGACAAGCAGAAAGCCGGAAAAGATTCGAATCATCGAACTACCACCGCGGCAGCCTCACATCCGGCATCGGCCCCCGAGCACTCCCCGTTGCCCAGACCCGGACAGCCTGACTCCAAGCCCGGAGTCGCCTGGAAGACCGTCGGCGGTACCGTCAAGGAGATTCACGGCGAGACTTACACGGTCGAAGACTATGACGGCCGACAAATGACGGTGCATTTCGGGCCGGGAACCAAACATCTTCGCGGCGACAAGAAAGTCGGCGACCGCATTCGAGCGGAAATCACTCATGGCGGCTTCGCAAACTCCATCCAATAACTCGCAGCTACAGCGAACTCCTAATGAGAGCATTCGCGCGGTCTCTATGACGGCCCCTCCCGGGCGCTCATACGACCGACGTCGTCTTGCCGGTAATTTTTTTGTACAAGATGGGAACCAGCGCCAGAATGCCCAGGAGCGTAAAGGCCAACAACACATTCGGAGAGACGATTTCCTTCAGTGAATTGATCGTCCCCAGCTGGCGCCCGGCATAGGCGAACACAAAACTGCCCGGAATGATCCCCAAGGACGTGGCGGCCACATACGTCCCGACAGAGACTCGTGTGAGGCCGGACACCATATTCACCAGGAAGAATGGAAACAAAGGAATCAGACGCAGAGTCACCAAATAGCTGAACGCGTTCCTGGCAAACCCGTCTTGGATCGCCCCCAAGCGGCTCCCGAATTTCCGCTCCACCCAATCTCGCAACAGATACCGCGCCACCAGAAAGGCCAGAGTCGCCCCCACGGTCGCTCCGACATTGACATAGAGGGTGCCCCACACACTGCCGAACAGAAATCCTCCGGCCAGGGTCATGATCGCCCCGCCGGGCAACGACAGCCCGACGACAACGCAATAGGCAACGATGAACAGGGCCACAGCCAGGGTATAGTTTGCGTCCGTGAACGCGAGCAAATGATCCCGGTTGGATTTGAGTCCATCCAGAGACAAATACCGGCCGAGATCGAGATAGAAGAAGGCCGCGATGCCGAGACCGACGGAAAGCCCCACCAGCCATTTGCTGAGGCCGGCATTCTTCGACGCTGCGGACGATTCTGCAGAAGTGGTCATTGCGTTCTGGATCGCTATCATGGTGTCCCCTCATTCATGTGTCAATCGTTCGCTCACCTGAATCGACCATACACCCCGTTCGGTTGAAAGAATGTGAGCGACCTTACAAAGAGACTTGCGACTCGTCACGACACAGATCGGTTTACGGATGGCCTGGGAAAATAGATTGCCGACGCCTCATCGTTCCCATCGACCGCTGATGCCCCTCAAGTACCCATCTTCTACTTCCGAAAGATCTCTTGAAGCCAGAGGGTGAGAGGAGGTAATGTCATGGTTGTCACACTAATCGATCTTCTGGACCCTGCTATGCCGACGACACATTCGGTTTCGCAGCAGACCTGCAGCTCCCACCCCGGCTACGAGACCACCTCACATGTGTGGATGCGCCCTTGCCCGCACTGCAGTTCACGCCTGAGAAAAAATTCACCCGAAGAATCATGGCGTTGCAGCTGCGGTTGGCGCACGGAGTGATGGTGGTACACTTGCATCATAGCAGGGGGTGACGTCATGGGACCGCTCTCGGTACACGATATGAAAGGTGGATTTTTCCTCATAGCAAGCTTCGTCCTCCTGGCGACGATTTGTGCCATCGCCGCGCTGGGGACGTTGATGCGCCCACAACGCTGGTGCGAACGAGAGACCAGGCTCCACGCCTGACGCTCCTTCCTCCTGCCACCCGGTTGCCCCATGGCCTTCCGCAGCCAGGGGTGCCCTTCCGCCTATACCATCCGCATCTCTCACACGTACAGATCAAGACTTCCAACGATTTGCACTGAAACGTTCCGCGACGGTCACCCAGCAGCCTTCGTCATTGGCCGGGTATCGTGGTGTCTGGCTCTCAACCCCTCTGCCCTTGTCAGACCAGGCCCACTTGCCCTACTCTGTGAACCGAGGAGGCTGGGTATGGATCAGAATGACCGTTTGACCAAGAGCAAGGAGCAGTGGGCCAGGGCTCGCCGCGGTGGGGAAGAGCGTGAGGTGTTTTATGAGGGGGACGATCGGCTTCCACCCGGTCAGCATCTGGTAGAAACCTGGCCGGTACTGGACCTCGGGCACAAGCCGGAGATTGCCCTGGAGGATTGGAGACTGACCATCGGGGGCGCCGTCACCACGACGGTCACCTGGACATGGGCGGATTTTCTCGCCCAACCGCAGTTCAAGGACATCTCCGACTTCCACTGCGTGACCTCCTGGAGTCGCTACGACAATGCATGGGAAGGGGTGAGTTTCAAACAGCTGATGACCGTTGTTCAACCGCTGGCTGCCGCTCGATTCGTGTTGTTCAAGTCGTACGACGACTACACCACCAATTTGCCTCTGAGTGCCTGTCAGGATGATGACGTGTTGCTCACCTACAAATGGAACGGACGGCCACTCACGAAGGAACATGGCGGCCCTGTCCGGATGATCGTCCCGAAGCGCTACGCCTGGAAGGGCGCGAAGTGGATCAAGGAGATCACGTTTTCAGAACAGGACGAGAAGGGATTCTGGGAAGTCCGGGGCTACTCCAATACCGCCTTCCCCTGGAAAAACGACCGGTACGGATGAAGAATTCGTCACGAATGCAGCAGAGGCCGTGAACGCCCACACCATACAACGCATCGAGATGTGGCCGGTCGATATTCCGGTCACGGATCCGTTTGTCGTCGCCACCGGCGCACGAGTGACGGCAGAAAACCTGTTCATCCGAGTCACGCTGCGTGACGGGGCTCAAGGCCTCGGGGAAGCGGCGCCGTTTCCGGAAGTCGGCGGGGAAGATCGCCCCACCTGCATTGCCGCCGCGACACAACTCGCCCGCGCCATGATCGGCCGATCGGCTGCCGACTACGAATCGCTTGCCGATCGACTCACAGAACAGGCCCCCCTCCAACCAGCCGCCCGCTGCGGACTGGAAACCGCCGTACTGGATGCCTATTGCCGGTCACAGGGCGTCCCACTCTGGCGGCTGTGGGGTGCGGCGGAGATTCGTGCCCATGAAACCGACATCACCATTCCTATCTGCAGTCTGGAGAAGACGGTAGCCCTGTCACGCGCCTGGCATGGACGAGGATTCCGCCTGTTCAAAATGAAGGTGGGAACCGACGTGGAAGAAGACATCCGCCGACTCCGCGCTGTGCACGAGGCGCTCCCAGGCGTCAGTTTCATGGGTGACGGGAATCAAGGATTTTCCCGTGAAGACTGCCTTCGGTTCGCCGGCGGAGTGAAGGCATTCGGAGGTCGACTGGTCCTGCTTGAACAACCGGTCGCACGGGCTGATCTCGAAGGACTCCAGGCAATCCGGCATTTGACCGGCATTCCCGTGGCGGCAGACGAGTCCGTACGATCGTTGGACGATGCGCGCCGGGTCGTCGAAATGCAGGCCGCCGACTACATCAACATCAAGATCATGAAAACCGGCGTGATCGAAGCGCGGCGCATCGCCGCCTTCACTCGCTCGATCGGCCTCCGTCTCATGGTCGGAGGAATGTTGGAAACTCGTATTGCCATGGGCTGCTCGTTCAGCCTCGTGCTGGGAATGGGCGGCTTTGAGGTGCTCGATCTCGATACCCCGCTCCTCCTCTCCACCGATCCCGTCGCCGGTGGCTATCGGTACAGTGGCCCTCACCTGCAGCCCTGGCAGGAATCAGGTCTGGCGATGGAGACGCCGTCCCCGGCAGGCACCATCATCATTGAATAGGCGTCCGACCGGACGCACGCTCCCTCTCCCGCCCCAGACAACCGGCTGCACGTTTCCCGAAATATTTTGCCGTTTTTCCCCTTTTCTGAAAAATTACCTTAGGCACAGTGGCTTCGCACAGAGCGAGCCACCCGACGCAGAGACTGCCACTCTACGCACCTGAGAGGAACGTCCCATGCAACCAATGACCCCATCTTCACGAGCAGCGAACCCCTCAGCCCTGACTCCCCGAGCCATCACCCTCTGCTGTATCGTGGGAAGCGTTGCGTTGATGTTGGGAGGCTGTGTCTCACCACGGACCTACGACGCCGCCAAGCAGGAAGTGAACACGAGGGCCAATGAACTGGCCCAGATCCAGTCGGACATCAAGGAGCTGGAGCAACAACGGGAGGAGGCCCATCTCGCGAACCAGCATGATGAACGCGCCCTTGCCGCGCTCAAGAGCGAGCTGAAGCAGATTCAGGCGTCCTATGATCAGATCCACAAGGCCAACCAGGCCAAACTGGCGCTCCTGGAACACAACATCGCCGCACTACGCGCCCGGCATCAGGCGATGGTGAAGGAAATCGGCGAGACAAAGCGACTCGAGAAACGGTTGGAGGCGCTGACTGCCGAGCGTGAGCAGACCATGGCTCCTGTCGAAGCTCCGACGGACGCGCATGCGACGATGATTGATCATGTGCAGCCGGCGCCGCCGATAGTCGCAGTGCTGACACCGCAACCAAGCCCGGCTGAATCCTCGACGGCCTCGCCGGCCCCTGCGGCAACTCCAACCCAGACGTCTGCCCCAACGGCTGCGAACCTCGCCCCGGCCACGACCGTACCGCAGCCGGCGCCGACCGTTGCGCCACCTGCGCCTTCGCCGGCACCGGCACAGGTGGCTCAGGCACCAGTGGCTCCGGCGGCCCCTCGTCCCGCGACAGCCACAGCCCCGCAGGAAGACTCCTGGTTCTCCAGTGTGACCGGCTGGTTCTCGTCGTTGTTGAATTGGATTTGGGCCTAGAATCCCCGCAGCGTTGCAGGGTCCGGCATCCCGCCCACGACATCCCGCAAATCGGCGTCGGCTCTACCGGGTCCCTTTGGACAGGGACTCGGTGGGGCTGTACCCATCCCCTCCCTCTTCGCACTTCTTACAATTGAGCTCAGTGCCGAGAAACCCTCGCCGCCCCTCCGCCGTCAACACCCACGGGCGACTCGTCAGCGGCGGCTGATGGCGCACATGCTGGCCATGCCCGCAGCGGAGGTCTGCGACCCAGTGGCCCTCTTCGTCTTGATGATACCCGATGATCGCCTGTTGCATCCCGGACTCCCCTCGCCTCCACCGTGCACGCACGATGCTGATGGCCCGACACCGTCACGCATCAGGATATCTGCATCAGAAGCGACTATGGTACACTTCCGCGCCGACAAGAGCAGCAGGTTTTCCAGGAGGTCATGCATGGCAGAGTCAGACTTTCGTCTCGGCATCGTCGGAGTAGGACGTATGGGGGCCAACATGGCCCGACGGCTCAAGGAACTCCACTACCCCGTTGTGTCGGTCTATGACACCGACGCACCACGCGCGCAGGCGCTGGCGCGAGAGCTGGGATGCGCAGCCGCCCCAACCCTGGCAGGTCTGGCAGAACCCGCCAACACGGTACTGACGGTCGTCTCGGACGATGAGGCGATGCGCCGGATTTTCTCCACCGAATCGCCTGACAGCCTCTTACGACAGGCAACCGGACGGCTCTTCATCAATTGCGCCACACTGTCCCCGGCGCTCCAACGAGAAGTCCACAGGGTGGTGGAACAACAGGGCGGACAGTGTCTTGAGGCCTGCATGGCCAGCAGCATCACACAGGCTCGCCAAGGGACACTCTACCTCATGTGCGGCGGACGCCCCGACGTCTTCGAGCGGGCAAGGCCATTACTCAACGCCTTGAGCGCACATCTGCGCTATATCGGTCCGGCCGGAGAAGCCGCCAACGTGAAGGCCCTCGTGAATATGGTGATGAACGCCAATACTGCCGCCCTGGCCGAAGGACTCGGACTGGGATCTGCTCTAGGCCTCGACCTCACCATGCTCCGCGAAGTATTTTCTCAAACCGGCGCCAACTCCCGCGTGTTGGAAACCGACGGTGAAGACATGCAGCATCGTGCACACGACTGTTATTTTTCTGCGGCCCACGCTGCGAAAGACTCAGGCATCGCCTGTGCCTTGGCCGAACAGGTCGGATTGGACCTCCCGCTGGCCAAGGCCACCTATGAGCAATATCGGCGATTGATCGCGATCGGCAAGGGAGAGATGGACAAATCGGCCGTGGCGGAACTGACGTTCAAGGAGCGCGCACAGGGATAACGCACCGGGAAACCACCCCAGCCGCGCGCTCACAGCTTTTCAAACGGCCGTTCGGGTCTGACCGATGGCGGGAAAAATTGCCATCGCTTCTGCGCATTGACGTCAAACATGCCAAGGTAGGTGGCCTGTCCGGTCAACGATTGAAACTCCACCAGGCGAATGGCGCAACTCGACGGATCCACGACCCTCGCGTCGTACTGCCCCAAGACGGTGATCGCACCCGACGCCTGCGCGTACAGATTGCGGCGCCCGACATACCCCGTATCGGGAAACAGTTCCGCCGTCGCTTCACAACCCTCCCGGCCGGCGACAGAGAGGGTCAGCCGATAGCGGGACAAAAACGGATGGGTGGCCACACGAATCAATTGCACCCGTAGGCCGACGGAGGGGAGATCGACCTCCGCCGGCTCCGGACGATCACTATTGCAGCCGACCAGGACGAGGAGCAAGCCGATCACCATCAGGCTCGGCCCCCTCCCTCGCATTCGTTTCATTTTCCCGCAGGCATCTTCGAAGCGGCTCCGATGGCATCGAGACCGGCTTCGGCACAGGCATCATCCAAATGAGTGCCCGGGGCCCCACCGACTCCGATCGCCCCCACCACTTCACCGGCGATTTCGATGGGCAACCCGCCACCCACCATCAAAATACTCTCGTTCATCTCCCGCAAGGCCTGCAACGCCGGTTGCTTAGCGATCATCTCCGCCAACTCCGTGGTCGCACGGCGCAAGCTGGCTGCGGTGTAGGCCTTCTTCCTGCTGCTGTCGACCGTGTGCGGGCCAGCGCCGTCGGCCCGCAACATGGCGCGCAAGACGCCGGCGCGATCCACGACAGACGCGCTGACTCGATAGCCGTCCTTCTTGCAGAAATCCACTGCCGCCTGCGCGGCTTTGCCGGCCAGCGACGCCGGCAACACTGATTCTTTCGGCAACTCATCCGCTGCCTGTGCCACCGACGCCCCTCCGGCGGCTGCCATCAACATCATGACCCCCAGCACCGCAAGGCCCGACTGTCTCCTGGACACGTGTATCGCCCTCACCATCATTGGCCTCCATCCATCGTTGTCTCAATGATCATCGCATCGCGAGACTACGGCCATCTACCCGCTCTGTCAATACTCCAACCATCCATCCCGGCACCGGCAGGACGAGAACAACAGGCAAGCCATATGAGGAAGCTTCCCGACGGAAACGAACGGTCTGGAGCGAGTGGGAATAGCACGGCACCACCCAAGCATAGCTCAGAGGGGGTACAGATATCGTATCGAGGAGGAGACGAGACCGACCGCGGTTAGTTGATGGAAATGGGATGGATGACGGGATCCCCTGCTCCGGGGCGGTGCAGTTCTTCTATCCACACCTTCGCCTGTGCGACATAGAAGGTGTAGTCGCTTTCGGGATAACTCAACACCACGGCATACAGAAGCTGTTCTGCTTCCTGCTCACGCCCCGCGCCGAGGCTTGTCCGAGCCGCCTGCAGGGTGCAGGACGCAGCCAGGGCTTTGGGATCCACGGTCGTGCGTACCGGCTGTTTCGTAACGAAGCGATCCAGACTCTTCGGAACATCGGGAGCGGGGACGACATGGGTATCGGCGGATTGTTGCAATTGCTTTGCGGCCGACAAAACCGTCTCGACATCACCGCTCGTCTGGCAGTGTCGGTACAATTCCCACATCGACATCACCGATGTCGATCGCACGGTCGTCGATTGCGTGGAGGCATCGAACATCTGGCAACCGGCAAGCAACATGCCGACCGAAAGCCACGCAGACAGAGGTATCGCCTTGGAGAGTGCCATTGATCGTATGCTTACCGGAATGCTTCCGGCACTGTCAAGAATTTTGGGCAGGAATCCGGAGAAAAGATCGACGCATCGGCGACGCATGGGGAGACAACCATCGGGAGCGTCGTCGCAGGCATCGGCCCGGCACAGCAGTTCAACGCACCACCGGCGCGCCCTCGCGAGTCACACCGATATCTTCGATGAGGGCCCGTAAGGCCTCCGCCACGGACCAGGCCTGCGCGACACAGCCGCGCGCCCGATGAGGGAGTGCTCCGTCAAAAATTTCCGACACCTGCCCCAGGCAAGCGTCGTCGAGATGCTCGACCACCCCCTGGAGAAACAGCCGTGCTTCCCGACGCACAGCCGGGCTGTCTCCGTAAGTGTTCACCCACGCCGTCACGAAGGGGCCGAGCAGGAACGGCCACACGGTCCCTTGATGATACGCGGCATCCCGCTCGGCCACGCCCCCTTCGTACGACGCACAGAACCGAATATCTTCCGGCGCCAGCGTCCGCAGCCCGACCGGCGTAAGAAGGCGCTCCTTGAGCAATTGAAGCACCTGTTTCGCCTGCGTATCGGTCACCAACTGATCATCCAACGCGAGGGCAAAAATTTGGTTGGGCCGCAGCGACGCATCATCCCCGATCGGCCCGTCGACCACATCGAATAAGTACCCTCCGGTCCGGTACCAGAACCGTTCCCGAAACGATGCGGTCGCACGGGCACGATCCTGTCGACAGTGGACCGCATAGGCCGACTCGCCGAACTGCTCCGCCAGCGCAGCGGCAACCGCCAGGGCCCGCACCCAGAGCGCTTGAATCTCGACCGGCTTTCCGTGCCGCGGCGTCACGACCCAGTCTCCGATCTTCACGTCCATCCAAGTCAGCTGCACCCCCTCGACGCCGCCGGTAATCAACCCGTCTTCGTCCAGGCGAATTCCGAAACGCGTGCCCCGGCGATACCCGTCGAGAATCTGCTTGATCGCCGGCCAGGCCATCCGCTGCACACCCGCAAGATCGCCGCTGTAGTGCAGGTAGCGATCGACGGTATGAATGAACCACAAGGAGGCATCGATCGTGTTGTATTCCGGCTGCTCCCCGATGTCGGGGAATCGATTGGGGACCATCCCCTGCGACACATACGACGCGAACGCTTCGATCACGTGTCGGGCCACGTCGTACCGGCCGGTCACCAGGCAGAGCCCCGGCAGGGCAATGAAGGTATCCCGTCCCCAATCGGCAAACCAGGGATACCCGGCGATCACCGTCTGCCTGGCTCCCCGCTTCACGAGGTAGGCATTCGAAGCGCCCCACAGTCGGCGGATCACTTCATCTTCTCCCGGCGCAGCGGTCACCACCATCTCACGACGACGACGTTCCGCGTCCATGAGCTGCGTCACGTTGAGAGTCGGAATGGTCTCGGTGGTAAACAGGAGTTCAGCGGCTGTCCCCGGAGTGAGGGTGAACAGGCACTCGCCCGGCGACCACCAATCCTCGACATGCTCAAGCCCGCGCTCCCGCTCGACGCGATAGTGAATCTGGCGGTACCAATCTGGCCGGTGATGGTACTGCCCGTTGTGGAGCGCCCGCACCGGCGGCAAACCCTCATAGGGATGCCAGACCACCTGCCCTTCCGTGATCGTCGCCTCGCCTCGCAGGCCGGGATTTTCATGATGGGTCGCATGAAAATCCCGCCCGGTGAGCATCGGTCGCACACGCAACACCACGGTCGGCGAGGCGTCATCCAGCAGTCGCCAGCGAAGGATGACCAGGTCACGGCCATGGGGACAGACCAGCTCCCGCTCCAACCGGATACCGTGGCAGGCAAACTGCCAGGTCGGCCAGGGGACATTGGAAAACTGCTCGCAATACTGGTACCCCTCCGGATGCACCGCGCCGCCGTAGACGTTCGTCGAGAGGGGAATGGAGTCTCCTCCGATCTCGACCGATTCTTCCACATGATTAACCAGCACCACACGATCGACCGGTGGATGCCTGGCGACCAGCAGTAAGGCATGATACCGGCGGGTGTTGGCGCCGGCGACCGTCCCCGACGCAAAGCCGCCGCGACCGTTCGGCTCGAGCCATTCCAGACTCAACGCTCGATCAAGATCCCGACACTCCCTCGCATCGATCGTCATGCACCACTCCGGGTTACGTTCCTGATTGCTGAATCAACTTGGCGACCAGACCGGTCCAGCCGGTCTGGTGACTGGCGCCGATCCCGGCACCGTTGTCGCCATGGAAATATTCGTAGAACAATACGAGGTCACGCCAATGAGGGTCCTGCTGAAACTTTTCCGTGCCGCCGTACACAGGACGCCGGCCATCCGCTCCGCGCAAAAAGGTATGCGTGAGGCGGCGAGAGAGCTCCGCGGCGACGTCGGCAAGGTGACGCCGCTCACCGGATCCGGTCGGATACTCGACGGTAAACGAATCGCCCAAGAAGTAATGGAACTTCTGCAGCGATTCGATGAGCAGATAGTTCACCGGAAACCAGACCGGCCCACGCCAATTGGAGTTCCCGCCGAAGAGGCCGTTCGAGGATTCCGCCGGCTGATACTCCACGCAATGGGTCGTACCCATCATCGACAGGATGTACGGATGCTCCTGATGATAGCGGGACAACGCCCGCACACCATACGGCGATAAAAACTCGCGTTCATCCAGCATGTACCGCAACACCTTGGGCAAGCGATGGCGATTCACCAGCGACAGGAAGCGGCGCACCTCCCCGTCCTGCGACTGTGTTTCGATGTGCAGACTGAAATCCGGACGATTCTCAATAAACCACTGCATGCGGTGCTTGAAACGCGGCAGTCGGTCGATGAGCTCAGAGTCCAGGGTTTCGACGGCAAACAGGGGAATCAGCCCCACCATCGAACGGACCTTCATCGGAAAGGTCTTCCCGTCCGGCAGATGCAGCACATCGTAGTAAAACCCGTCTTCGCGGTTCCAGAGTTCGATCTTCGCATTGCCGATGTTGTTCATGGCCCGGCAGATATACACGAAATGTTCAAAAAACTTACTGGCGACGTCTTCATAGGCCCGGTCGTCGCGGGCCAGTTCGAGCGCGATGGACAACATGTTGAGACAATACATGCCCATCCAACTCGTGGCGTCCGACTGCTCGATGTGCCCGCCGGTAGGGAGCGGTTTGCTCCGGTCGAAGACCCCGATGTTGTCCAATCCCAGGAATCCGCCCTGAAAGATGTTTTTCCCTTCGGCATCTTTGCGATTCACCCACCAGGTAAAATTCAGCAGCAGTTTGTGGAAGACCCGCTCCAGAAAGATGCGATCCCCCACCCCTTTTCGCTTCTTTTCGATCTTGTACACCCGCCAGGCCGCCCAGGCATGCACCGGAGGATTCACATCTCCCAAGGCCCATTCGTAGGCGGGAATCTGCCCGTTGGGATGCATATACCACTCACGCAGCATGAGCACGAGCTGGTCCTTCGCGAAGCGGGAATCCACCAGCGCAATCGGCAGGCAATGAAACGCCAGATCCCAGGCGGCATACCAGGGATATTCCCATTTGTCCGGCATGGAGATGACGTCGGCGTTGTACAGGTGCGTCCAGTCGGCGTTCCTTCCGCGCAACCGCTCCGGTGGCGGCTCGGGACCGGCGGGATCCCCCTTCAGCCAGCGATCGACTGCGTAGTGATAAAACTGCTTGCTCCACAGAAGGCCGGCAAAGGCCTGCCGCTGAACCAAGCGCGCGTCGTCGGACAAGTCCGGATGGGCGAGATGCGCATAAAACTCATCTGCCTCCCGAAGCCGCGTCGCGAAGGCGGCATCAAACGACTCAGGGTCGAACGCGCCTTCGGATGCACCGTTCGTGAAACGCAACCGGATACTCACCGGCCGGCCGGGCTGGGCGGAAAGAACATAGTGCGCCGCGGCTTTCGAGCCGACCTGTTCAGGATTGACGGCCGCCCGCTCCCCTTCCACGACGTACGCGTGAAAGCTGTCCTTCACGTACCGTTCGCCGTCTGCATCGCCATACAGCCGCCGGGTGTTGGTCTCGTTTTCGGTGAAGAGCAGATCAGGCGCCCCTTCACAGAGCAGTTGTCGGCGGCCATAGTAGTCGTGATCGAACTCCACGACGCTGACGCCGGGCATGGACCGGCCCTTGCGCATCCGAGGGCGGCGCACATCGAGGCCCCAGGACCACGTATTGCGAAACCAGATCGTCGGTAACACCGCCAAATCCGCCGGCACCGAGCCCCGGTTGATGACCTCGATCCGCACCAACAGGTCTTCGGGCGAGGCCTTCGCATACTCCACGAACACATCGAAGTACCGGTCGTCGTCGAATACGCCCGTATCGAGCAGTTCGAACTCCGGATCGTTCCGGGTCCGGCGGCGATTTTCTTCAACGAGTTGGGTATAGGGAAACGGGGCCTGCGGATACTTGTAGAGAAACTTCATGTAGGAATGCGTGGGGGTGGAGTCGAGGTAGAAGTAGTATTCTTTGAGATCCTCCCCGTGATTCCCTTCATGGCCGGTGAGGCCGAACATCCGTTCTTTGAGAATCGGATCGCGCCCGTTCCAGAGCGCCAGCGCAAGACAGACGAACTGGTGACGATCGCAGATTCCGGCCAGCCCGTCCTCATTCCACCGATAGGCTTTCGAACGCGCCTGGTCGTGAGGGACTGACTCCCAAGCCGTTCCGTAGGGGCTATAATCCTCCCGCACCGTCCCCCAGGCGCGTTCGCTCAAATAAGGCCCCCACCGCTTCCAATGCTTCCGACGCAGATCATCTTCCTCAAGGCGCTGTTGCTCCGCTGAGAGCTGGCGTGCGGCCTCCCCCTCTGCCGATGTCGACATATGACACAGACTCCCGTCCAGCGGCCGCAGTCGGCCACACAACCGCTGCCAGCATGCACCCGGCGTCAAAAAGATTCAACTGGGGGCTCGGATCGACGAATCCCGGCTGCTAGACTCGCACCGCGCGGGAATCTGACGTCGAGGAGAAGGACTGAGGGGAAAAGGAGATCGGCTCCGATGAGGACCGAGATTGACCGGAACGATGCCAGGAACATGTGGGAGACAGGGTGCGGGCGGGTCAACCGGGAGGCAGAGGCACTAACTCCAGATCACACCTTCCTGGTTCATGAGATAGTCGATGACCTCGATACTATCCCGCAACTGGAGTTGCGCCTGCTCGGACATGGGCAACACCGCCCCGAGGAGCTTGCCGGATTCCACTTCCGCCAAGTTGGGAATCCCGTCGGTGCTGCGCTTTTCTAGTTCGAATCGAAAGCTGGCCACGTCTCACCTCCAATCCCTTGTCGGTCGTAGTACAGCAATTCTTGAGCCAACCGGAGCCACATCATGTCTCCGCTCACGATGAAGCATAGCACATGCAGCGGTCCGTCCTGGTCAACGGGCTAACCACTGAATTTGTGACTGCTTTGGCCGACGGTTAGTGGGATTCGGTCAGGGGAGGGAGGGCGCCCAGGTAGGGGAACTCGCCGATCCGAACAAGGGACGTATCCGCTCGCAACCTGAAATCGTCTCGCAAAGTGTCAACGAAGCGTGGATCGACCGTCAAATCGGAATCAGGCTTCAATTCGGGAGCCGGTTGGTTGGGAGTGCCCGAACGGAGATAGTTGGACCCGGAATTTTGCATGGCATTGTAGGACAAGAGCACCCGGCTTGAAGCGCTGACGACAAATCCATAGGTATTCAAGCTGACGATGTTGCCGGACGCTTCGTTCTGGGAGGTGCCGAGGAACGCCGCCCCTCCGCCGTTTTTCACAAACGTATTGCCGACCAGAATGGCACGGGATTGATCATTCACGATCACCGCCTCGAAGAGGCTCCTCGTGATGACGTTTCGTTCCAGGCGTACGGTGGACTTGCCCGCCACACTGACCCCATGGTCATTGTCATGGATGAAATTCCTGCGCATGACGGCCTGCGAGTTGGCAAACTGAATACCGGTGGTTTCACTGCCACCGATGAGGCAATCTTCGATCCGCACATCCTCTACCTGCTGCGTGAACAACATGCCCTTCACGCGCGAATGATGGAAGTGAATGCCGCGGCCGTTGAACATGCCCATCGCGTGCCCGCCGTGTTCATTCACCGTAATGCCGGAAATCTCAATGTTCGTGGCGCCGTAGGGCCACTTGCCGATATGAAACACGCCCACCCGTTCACGGCCCAGAATCGTCACCTGATCCATGCCGGCCCCGATCAGACGTACGTTCTCCTTGCTGTGAATCGTGACATCTTCGGCATAGGCGCCGGGCCTGATCAGAATGGTATCCCCCTTCTTCGCGGCGTCGACCGCCTCTTGAATGGAGCGGTACTGTCCCGACCCGTCCAAGGCCACCACCAGGGGCTCGCGCTCCGCACCCGCCGGCTCTTCCGCCGGCGCGCCCGTCACGGCCATGACCACGATCACAAGACACATGAACACGCGTTGAAACATCGAATGGACCATATGGATGGCTATACCGCCGGGACCAACGAGAAGTCAATCGAGCATCGTTGCGGGGGCTGCTACCCCATGTTATCTTCACGCCCCATGATTCTCGTAGGGCTCACCGGCGGAGTGGCGACCGGCAAAAGCACGGTGGCACACATGTTTGCCCGGTGCGGAGCAGTGGTCATCGATGCCGATGCACTGGCCCATCAGGTCGTCGAACCAGGAAAACCCGCCTGGCGCGCGATCATCAAGACGTTCGGCAAGACCGTGCTCAACCCTGATCGCACGCTGAATCGTCAGGCCCTGGGCGCCATGGTCTTCCGGAACCGGTCCAAGCTGCGACGGCTGGAGCAGATCATCCACCCTCGCGTCGCGCGGGAACAGGCCAGACGGACCAGACAAGCCGCACGCAACAACCCCAAGGCCGTCGTCATGTACGACGTTCCGCTTCTCTTCGAAGCCGGCATCGACAAGCGCGTGGACCAGGTCATCGTGGTCACCGCAGATCGCGAAACTCAAATCGCCCGCCTGAAGAAGCGTAACGGATTCACCCGCGCCGAGGCCATCAGACGCATTCGCAGCCAACTGCCGTTGAAGCGCAAAGCCGCGGCTGCCGACTATCTCCTTGACGGCACCACCCCCCGTCCGCACCTCTTCACCGCCGTGAAGCGGCTCTACCGCGAACTCCTCGCACTGGCCTAGCCCTCACGGCTTCGGTGTGTTAGCATCCGCGCATGCACAACCTTGTCATTATCGGGTCCGGACCAGCCGGGCTCACCGCCGCCATCTATGCGGCACGCGCCAATCTCTCCCCGCTGCTGATCGAGGGCTGGCAATCCGGCGGACAATTGACCACCACCACCGAGGTCGAAAACTATCCCGGATTTTCCAAGGGCATCATGGGCCCCGAGCTCATGAAGGAGATGCGGGGGCAGGCCGCACGGTTTGGGACGGAGTTCCTGACCGGCGATGTGTCCGCGGTAGATCTTGCCCGGCGGCCCTTTCGTCTGACGATCGACGGAGAACACACCGTCGAGACAGCGGCGTTGATTCTCGCCACCGGCGCCTCGGCCATTCCGCTCGGACTGCCCAATGAACGACGCCTGACCGGCCACGGCGTCTCGACCTGCGCAACCTGCGACGGCTACTTTTTTCGCGGAAAAGAGTTAGTGGTCGTGGGCGGCGGCGACAGCGCGCTGGAAGAGGCCACCTTCCTCACAAAATTTGCCAGAACCGTCACCGTGGTCCACCGGCGTGACAAACTGCGGGCATCGAAGATCATGCAGGACCGCGCCATGAAGAATGAAAAAATTTCGTTCGCGTGGAATTCCGTCGTCGAGGACATCCTCGGAACGGACCTGGTCATCGGGGCCCGGCTCAAGAATCTCGTGACAGGAACTTCCTCTGAACTGGCTTGCGACGGCATCTTCGTCGCCATCGGGCACCGCCCGAACACCGATCTCTTCAAGGGCCAACTCGCGATGGATGAAAAGGGGTACATCCTCACCTCGCAAGGCACGGCCACCAGCGTCGCCGGCGTGTTTGCCGCGGGCGACGTGCAGGATACCAAATATCGTCAGGCCATCACCGCGGCCGGCTCCGGGTGCATGGCCGCCATCGACGCGGAACGATTTCTTGAGTCGACTCTGCATCACCTCTAAATCCCGCGCAGGATGCTCAAAATGGTCGTCCAACGAGGCCGCAGGCGAGACAGATACCGGAGGCGTACTCTCAGGGGTACGTTGAGGATATCGTCGAGCCGAGAACGAAGTTGGCGGCCATTTTCAGCATCCTGTTAATACCATGCACTGCGCCATCGTCCACTACCACGAACTCGCCCTGAAGGGCCGCAACCGCGATTTCTTCGAGCAACGACTTGTTCGTAACCTCCGTTTGGCGCTGCGTGATCTGAAGATCCGGCGTATCGAATCCCTGCAGGGGCGCATTCGGGTCGCCATCCCCGATCAGGTCTCGCCCGAGCAGGTGGTGGAGCGTCTCAGACGAACATGCGGAGTGTCGAATTTCCTTCTCACCGAATCGGTCCCGCTGGATCTTCAGGCACCGGACCTCACGCCGCTCAAGCAGGTCGCGGAACGGCAACTGGCCGAACAAACCTTCCATTCGTTCCGGGTCACCGCTAAGCGTGCAGATAAACGCCTTCCCGTGACCTCCATGGACGTCGAACGCGAAGTCGGGGGGTATCTCTTCGATGTCACGGGAAAATCCGTCAAACTCAAACAGCCCGACCTGACGCTCTACATCGAGCTGTTGACGAATGAGGCCCACGTTGCGGCAAGAAAAATTCAAGGGCCCGGCGGCATGCCGGTGGGCACGAGCGGCAAGGTCGCCTGCTTGATATCAGGAGGCATCGACTCACCCGTCGCCGCCTATCGCATGATGAAACGCGGCTGCAAGGCGGTCTTCGTGCATTTCTCCGGTCGCCCGCTGGTCAGCCGGGCCTCGGAGGAAAAGGTCCAGGAGTTGGTCCAGTTGCTGACGGCCTACCAGTACGAATCGCAGCTCCACATCGTACCCTTCGGTGAGATTCAACGGGAGATCGTGGCCAATGCGCCGGCGCCCTTCCGTGTGGTGTTGTACCGACGCATCATGGTCCGGATCGCGCAGGAACTCGCCAGGCGGGAACGTTGCTGGGCGCTGGTCACCGGAGATAGTCTCGGACAAGTGGCCTCACAGACACCGGAGAACCTGTCCGTGATCGAGGAGGCGGCGGAACTTCCGTTGCTCCGTCCATTGATCGGGATGGATAAAATCGAAATCACCGAACAGGCGCAACACATCGGGAGCTTCGTCACCTCAATCGAGCCGGATCAGGACTGTTGCAAGCTCTTTGTCCCCCTTCACCCCAGTACCCGCACCAGACTGGACGACATCCTCCGGATCGAACGCAGCCTGGACGTCAACACCTTCGTGAAACAGGGCGTGGACAAGGCCGAACTCTCCACATTCACCTTTCCCTCGTAACCCGATCCAGCGCTCGTTGCCGCACCAGGCGAAAATGCATATTGAGTTCCCGCTCCATGGCAACCGCAATGACCCAATCCGGAATCAGCGTCTTCGGCTCGACCAATAATTCAAATTCCGCTCTGGTCTGACTCCCATCACCGGCCGCTTCAAGCTTCCAGGCCCGATGGTATTGCTTGAAATCGCCCCCCTTGAGTTCAGTCACGAGTCCACCTCCCGGCAACACCTGTGATTCACAGATGAGTCGCTGTTCGCCCGGCAACAGCGGATGAGAGATATACACGTCGGTGAGCACATGCCCTTCGTGCTCCTCGACCTCTGCCATCCGCATCTTGGTCTCGAACAGTTCCGGCCACTTCCTATACTCAGTCAGGATTGAATGGAGGACGGACGGATCCCCGGGAAACAGGAGTGTGGCCGTCGCCCGGACCCCCCCGGTCGGCTCCGCTTGCACGACAAGCTCGCGAAGCAGGTGAATAGCCCCCACCTCTCCCGCCCAGACATGAGCCACAGGGGCGAGCGTAGACACTGTCAGGCCGGCGACCACCATACCGACAGGACAGAGGCACCGTATGATCACACGCATCAGTACAATCCCAGGTTCTCTTGGCAGGTTACGGAACCACTTACTTCCGGCATCAAAGCGCGCTCCGCGCTCCGCGTGCCGTCCCACGTCGACACAGCCTGCAGGATACGCACCATAACGATCGTCCTCCCCCGTCTTCCGTGAACGTCGTTCGTCTCTCGTGAGAGCCCGGTTCCGGCTCATGACGAGACAGGCTTCACGATTCACAGATGTGGGAAACGCCGCTGGCGGACTTTTTCCGCCTCTTTTAAGCAGTATACTCATCAGCGGCGGGGAGTGCGAGAGTCTGGGGAGGAACGTACGGAACGCCTTGTCCGCTGGCGTCTGTAAGAGAGAGGGGGCCCTGAATCACACATTCGCCGCAAGACGAAATACCAGCACCACGCCCGACGCCGTTCCCCGCTCATCCCGAATCACGGCCGTACTCTCACAAATCAGGCGCTCCTCTCCGCGGCGATCGACGAGCAGAAGCGGACGCACACTCGACTGCGGGAAGGGTTGGGGTCTCAATGCATGCAACGCCGGATGCCGGACCGGTGTTCGCTGCTCCGGATCCAGCATGATCATCACGTCTTGGATGGCTTTTCCCAATGCATGCGATTGCGACCAGCCGGTCAATCGTTCCGCCGCCGGATTGAGTAACGTCACGCGGCCCAACGGATCGACGGTCACGACGGCCTCTCCCATGGACTGCACCACCGCATCGAGCCAGCGTCCCCGTTGCTCGGCGATACGCGCGACACGATGGCGAAACAGCGCAAGTTCCAAGGCCGCCCGCAAATCGCTACTGACAAACGGCTTGATCAAATAGGCGAGAGGAAGCGTCTGTCTCGCCCGAGCCAACGTGTCCTCGTCGGAGAATGCCGTCAGATACATGACCGGAATACCGTACTGTGCGTGAATTGTGCGCGCCGCGTCGATCCCGTCCATCGGGCCCTTCAGCTTGACGTCCATGAGGATGAGGTCAGGCCGGTGTGCTCCGGCCATGTGCACGGCCTCACTCCCCGACGAGACGACGCCGATCACGGTATACCCGAGCGAATCAAGCTGGCGCCTGATGTCCTCAGCCACCACCACTTCGTCATCCACGATCAGAATTTTTTCCTGTGCCATCCAGTCACCACATGCCCTTATCATGCGACCGCCGGGTAGGCCGCGTTGCTCGCACACGTATCCATACGCCGACGATGCCTTGGGAAGGACGCAACTCGCATGCCATTCAGGCTTCTATGTCCCCGCGCTGAGTTAGGCGTTGCCTTGTCCGGGCGCCCCCGAAAAAATGGTGTTTTTTGAACAAGACATGGACAGAATCGGCACTTCCCGGCCTTTCACGCCTGACGATCAGGTGGCGAGCGGTTCGCCGCAGAAACCATGACTATGGTACGATGCCGTCTTTCTTGGAGTTCATCTGGTATGGATCGATCGAATCAGTCACCGCTGCTTGTCGGTATATGTATCATCTTCATGTCCTTCCCCTCGCTCGCTGCCGGCCAGGCACAGGCCCCAACCGATTCCGCCGCAACGACCGAACAGTCTTGCAGCTTCGGGATGGCCAAGGGCGACCCGGCCCATCAGTGCCACGTGCCGATCCCGAGCGGCTGTGTCATCGCCAAATTTCCCGGCACAGACAAGCCCTGGACCACCGTGTCGAAAGCCGGGCGCACCTTCTGCACCTTCGACAAAAAGGGCACGGACTGGAAAACCCGCATCACCGGCCACTGCACACGATGCGACTCCAGCCATTGCACCGGACAGTTCATGGTACGGTTCGAGTGCACCAGACCCTGATGTCTGCCGCGCTCACAGCGCAGATCAAACAGGCCGCGCAAGACCTGGGCTTCGACGTCGTCGGCATCAGCAGGCTATCGACGCGTGAACATGGCGCATCTTCCCGGGACCAGCACATCTCACCGGACAGCCTTCTGACGCGGTTACACGATTGGCTCCAACGTGGTTTCCACGCCACCATGGCCTGGATGGCCCGCGATCCGCAGCGACGAGCGGACCCGGCCATGGTGCTGCCCGGCTGCCGCTCCATTATCTCCCTCGGCATGAACTACTACACCGACGAGCGCGCCGATGAACGGCAGGGCAACGGACGCATCGCCCGTTATGCCTGGGGGCTGGACTACCACGATATCGTCGGTGACCGCCTCCGACAGCTGGCTACGCAGCTGGGTGCCCTGGCTCCTGGCCATCAACATCGTCCCTATGTCGATACGGGCCCGGTGATGGAAAAAGCCTGGGCTCAACAGGCCGGCCTCGGTTGGATCGGCAAACATTCCAATCTCGTATCGGCGCAATTCGGCTCCTGGCTCGTGTTGGGGGAAATTCTAACGACCGTGGAGTTGGAGCCGGACGAGGCGGGAACGGATCTCTGCGGCAGTTGCACGCTCTGTATTCAAGCCTGCCCGACAGGCGCCATTACCGAGCCCTATGTCGTCGACGCCGGGCGCTGTATCTCCTACCTGACCATCGAACGTCGCGGCAACGAGCCTGCCCTCCCCGAGGAACTCCGCCGCGGCATCGGCAATCGAATCTTCGGCTGTGACGATTGTCTCGATATCTGCCCCTACAACCATCAGGCCACCCCCACCAGCGAACCAGGCTTCCAGCCCAGCCCGATCACGACGGCCCCCGACCTCAGAGATCTCGCCGACATGGACGAGCCGACCTTCAAGACGACGTTTGCACAGAGTCCGATCACGCGCGCGAAGTACTCCGGGTTCCGGCGCAACCTGTCCTGGGCCTTATCCAATACCTCCACACCACCGCCGACCGCCGCCGGCTGACCACGCCCCACTGTTCCTCCCCGACCGATAGTGGTAGGCTACGGCATCACGTCCTCGCTCGTTCGAGGATCCACCGCAGCCGGCTACGAGGCCATGCAAGCACCCACCCTCCTGATCGTCGAAGATGAAGAGCGCATGCGGCGGCTCTTTGAGCTCGTGCTGAAACCTGCCGGGTACCAGTTGCTTCTGGCGCGCTCCGGAGACGAAGCCCTTCACCTGATCCAAGACCATGATACCCTCGACATGATCATTACGGATCTGCAGCTGGGCACAGTCTCAGGCATGCAAGTGCTGGAAGCCGCCCGCCAACAAGTACCCGACGTACCAGTCCTCATCGTCACGGGATATGGAACCGTGAAGTCGGCCGTCGAGGCGATGCAGAAGGGCGCCTATGACTACATCTCCAAGCCGGTCGACAATGAGGAGCTGAAGATCGTGATCGCCCGGGCACTGCAAATCCGCCAGCTCGCCCGGGACAACCGCGCCCTGCGGGCGGGGCTGCAGGAGCAGTTCGGGTTCGACCGGATCGTCAGCGTCTCTAAGGAAATGGAGCTGGTGAAGCGACTCGCCAAGGAAGTCGCGGCCACCGATGCCACCGTGCTGATCACGGGGGAAAGCGGCACAGGCAAGGATCTGCTGGCACGCGCTATTCACCTTGTCAGCCCTCGTGCTCACGGGCCGATGGTGGCACTGAACTGTGCCGGCATTCCCGAACACCTCCTTGAATCCGAGCTGTTCGGCTATGAAAAGGGGGCCTTTACTGATGCCAAGAAATCCAAGCCGGGCCGCTTTCAGATCGCCGATCGGGGCACGTTGTTTTTGGATGAAATCGGCGAGTTGAGCCTCACGGCCCAGGCAAAACTGCTGCGGGTACTCGAGCAGCATGTCGTGGAACCGCTGGGCGGCATACGCAGTATTCCCGTCGATATCCGAGTGATCGCCGCCACCAACCAGGAGTTGCCCGATCTCATCAAGGCCGGGCGGTTCCGTCTGGATCTGTATTACCGTTTGAACGTCTATCAGCTCCGCATGCCGCCCTTACGGGAACGACCGGAAGACATTGAGCCGATTCTCACCCAGTTTCTCCATCAAGCCCGTCGCGAGCGTGGCAGCCGCATCAAAGGAATCGCCCCTGACGCCCTCTCCATGCTGAAATCCTATGCCTGGCCCGGAAACGTCCGTGAACTGCACAATGTCGTGGAATGGCTGACCATCACCTGCAAGCAGGAGACGATTCTGCCCGAGCACCTTCCGGCCTCCTTGCACGCCTCGTCGCCTCAGCCTTCTGGCGCACCGGCCGACACACCATCGTTGCTGTCGCTGGGGCTTTCGGTCGAAGAAGTGGAAAAGGCGATGCTCCAGGAGGCCATGCAGAAAAGCGGGGGGAATGTGTCCGAGGCAAGCCGCCTGCTGAAGATGACTCGAAACACATTGCGGTATCGACTGGCGAAACACAACCTCTCGCAGCCTCAAGGCTGATGCACCCTGCAGCACGAACCGGTCGGCTTCAGAGAACGTTTCTCCTCGCGCTGTTGATTGTCGGCATCGTGCCCGGCATGGTCGCGCTCTGGGCCACCTATCACTTCAGCACCACCACCCTCAAGCAAGCGATCGGCGAAGGGTTTCAGGAAATCGCGCGCTCCACATCGATTCGCCTGGCGACTGCCGTGGATGATGAAATCGATCGCGCCGCCCAGTTGGCCGCAACGCTGGCATCTCAACACACGCAGGACCAATCTGCTGCTGCTCCCCACAACACTCAATCACCTGCACCTCCCAAGCAGATGCGGCGGCTGGCTCCCCGCTCGATTACGCCACAGGCTCTGAACACCTGGGCGCAAGAGTCGCGGCACTATGCGCGCGTCACCGTGGCCGACCACCAGGGACTCGTCATCGCATCCACGGACCCCGCAGTCCCACGGCGACAGGAACACCAGGCCTGGTGGCGCGAAGCCATGCAGGCCCCAGCCGGCACCGCCTACGTAAGCAACGTGGCTGCGGATTCGGGGAACGGCGATGCCGTATTTCACATTGCCGTACCCGTCGTCGACAATCCAGACAATGCCGCGATCGGGGTCGTCGACATCGTCCTCCGTCGCAGCCTGCTCACCCAGATGATCCTCCCGATCCACATCGGGAACACCGGCCACGCCATGCTGCTCGACACCCAAGGCACCCCCCTGATCTGTCCGGTGCTGCTGCCCACCGCACACCTCATCCCCTCGGGCCTGATGAACCGATTGACGATGGACCACCCTCTCTGGCTGGTGGCGGACGACGATGCACACGGCGGGCGCGATGCGATCGTGGGGGCCGCGCCGGTGCGCTTCAGCCACCGCCTCACGCCCTTCAGTCTCGACGGAGACCGGTGGTTTACGTTCATACGCCAGGCGCCTGAGGAGACCTACGCACCGGTCTACTCCTTGTTGCTGACGGTAGGCATGATCGGCTTTGGACTGGTGATCGTCCTGTCGGGCCTTGGCTTCGTGGTCGGTTCACGCATCGTCAAACCCATTACGGCACTCCAACGCGAAGCCGAAGGATTACGCCTCGACCTGGCTACGCCAGAAACGCCCAACGCTCCCCCACCTGCAATTCCGGCATTACCGCAGGAGTACCGAACAGGCGATGAGATTGAGGACCTCGCCACGACCTTCGCCGCCATGCGGGCGGTGTTGGAAGAAAACCTCCGCACGATCCGCTCTCAGCAGCATGAGTTGATCCGACAGGAAAAGCTGGCCTCGGTGGGACAATTGCTGGCCGCCCTCGCTCACGACCTGCGCAATCCGCTCGGCGTCATCCGAAGCTCCGCACAGATCGTGCTCGAGGGACCGCAGGAAGAACCGATACGGCAGGAGATGGCCCGGTATATCATCGACGAAGTCGACAAACTCTCGCAGCGCCTCCACGATTTTCTCCGTTACGCCAGGCAGAAGCCGCCGGACCTCACCAACCACTCCGCAGAAGACGTGGTGCGCGCGGCCCTCAAACAATGGGAGGCGCAGGGAGGACATGAGCGGATCAGGGTTGAGCAGCAGTACGGACACCCGATTCCTCCGATCCGCGTTGACCCAGAACAGATCAAAGAAGCGCTGATGAATGTGCTGATCAATGCACGGGAAGCCATGCCCGACGGCGGCAGGCTCACCCTCACCACCAGGGTGGGTCCGGAAGGCGATGTGGAAATTGAAGTGGCAGATACGGGAAGCGGCATCGCGCCGGAACATCTGTCGCGAATCTTCGAACCGTTTTTCACGACCAAAAACTATGGCACCGGCCTCGGCCTCACGAACGTCAAACGGTTGGTCGAGGATAACGGGGGCACCCTGGCCGTGATCAGCCAGCAGGGAGAGGGAACCACCTTCACGCTACGATTTCGCCCGGTGGCGGGCTGAGCAAGAGACCGGCGTTCGTGAAGCGTCGTTCGTCTCTCGTGACAGCCCGGTCGAGGATCCTGACGAGATACGCTTCACGCATCACGCTTCACGGATATTGGGAACGCCGCTGGCGACCTGATGAAGCAGCCACGCAAGATGTTCAAATAGGCTGTCCAGCAAGGCCGCAGCGAGGCGCACGGCGCGAGGAATAACGAGCGCCACGTTTGTGCGCGCCCGCGAGCCGGTGAGCGGGCAGTGTCTTAACGATCTTCATGCGTCAATGCGGCAAGCCGCTCAGCGCCGCGAGAACGCCGCCGGCGGCCTCTGTCAACATCTTGCGCTAGACGCGCTTGGTCATTCGGGAGAACCGCTCCTGCAAGATGACCCCCGTGGGGGTGAGCTGTTTGCCTTGTATCGTCTTTTGCACCGCTTCGATGCGCGCGGAAAAATTCGGATGCGTTTTGAACAGCGCGCGATCATCACCCTTCAACTCCCGCAGGCGCGTCAACAACCCGACGTAGGCGCCTGGATCATACCCGACTCGGGCGGCGAAGACTTCGCCGATGGTATCGGCCTCCATTTCCTTCCCCTGGTCCAGCCCTTCGTCGAGGAGTTTCTTGACGGCCCCGTCGATCACGTTTTTAAACGCAGCCGGATTGCTCGTCGCATAGGAGAGGCCGGCCTCTGTCACCCCGGCCAGGCGTTTGCTCCGCTGAATGATGTCGAGAATATGCTTTTGGCTGACGTGGGCGATCTCGTGCCCCAACACGGCGGCCAACTCCGCCTCGTTCCTGACCTGTCTGAGCAACCCACGGGTCACGAAAATGTACCCCGCCGGTGCGGCAAAGGCATTGATCGAGTCATGTTCCAGAATCGCCACCCGATAAGGAATATCCGGCCGGTCGGAGGTGTTGGCCACAGCCCTCGCCACAAGATTCACGTACCGGACCAACTCCGGTTGGTCGACGACCCCACCGTAACGAGCCACCACCTGCAAGGCCATCGCCTGCCCGATCGACGATTCTTCCTCATACCCGATGGGAAAGAGACTGCCGACGACATTGCCGACTCCGTGAATGGCGCCGGCCAGCCGCGGGTTTCCCGATTGCCGCGCGAGATCTTCTCCGGCACGTTGCACCTCCGCACAGCCGGCCAGGGACAGGGACAGTGCGAACAGACCGGTCGCCATGACGTGATTATTTCGCATATTCACCAAGCCCCCCTTCCCGCAGAAACTCTTCGACCTCCTGATCGGCAATCTGATAAGCCGTCATGCGATCTACCGCCTCGCGATCCCGCGCCGACACACCGGCACGATCCGCATACCCTTCCGACGCCTTGTCCAGGCCCCTGGCTCCAGCGGATGCCGTGGTGGCCGACGCGTCACCGCCGCGCATACTGTGTCCGAGCCTCGCCAGCGTGTCGTTGGTACCCGATGGTCTGGCGCTCGACGTTTTGTTGGCGAAAATCCATCCTTTGGCACCGGCGGCCGTCTTGACCTCGACCCAGCTGCCGTCGCGGGCGACGACTTCCAGCGCGTCACCATACTTGACGTTGCCGACCACTGCATCCAAAGAAGTTTTCCCGGAACGGAGTTGCGCCGTCTTGGCCTGCACATAGACCGTTTCAGCCCAGGCCTCTGTCCCGCAAACCGCCAGACCGACGCAGAACAGAACCAGCGGTCCCCAATTTCGTCGTAACTGTGTCACAGCGTCCTCCCCTCAACACCGCAGCCTACTTCGATGTCATCTCGTACACTCCGTCCCAATCTGCCGGCGGAGGTGCCTGCCGATAGGTGGTGGACCGTTCCACGTACACCCGTGACGGTCCATCCGATGGATCCAAGGCAAGCGCCTCAGTGAATCGAGTACAAGCGGTCTCAAAATCTCGCTGTTTGTAGGCCGCCATTCCCTGCAGGTACCGATCGACGACGCGACGTTTTTCCTCGGCTACCTGCCCGTTCCGTCCCAGGAGTTCGAACACGACAACCGGCTCTTTTTTACCTTTCACTCGTAACAGATCGATCTCGCGCACTTCAACGTCGTTCTGGGCCAGTTCGGCGGTCCGTTGTCCGATCAGGATCAACGTGTCGTAATATTTGCTCGCGCCTTCCAGCCGCGACGCCAGGTTGACGCTGTCGCCTGTCACCGTATACTCCATGCGCTCCTCGGAACCCATGTTCCCCACGATGCAGGGACCGGAGTTGATGCCGATTCTGGCCCCGATCTCCGGGAGCCCCTCCTCCATCCAGATCCGGCGCAGTCTAGCCAATTCAGCCTGGCAGTCCAATGCGGCATAACAGGCCAGCGACGCATGTTTCGGATCGTCGAGCGGCGCCCCGAAGAGCGCCATGATCCCGTCTCCCAAATACTTGTTCACATTGCCGCGGTGGGTCGTCTTGATGATGGTGGTCATGGCCGACAGATAACGGTTGAGCAAGGCCACGAGATCCTCGGGCGTCATCTTCTCCGAAATCGTGGTGAAGCCGGCGATATCGGAAAACAGAATAGAGATTTCCTTCTTCTCTCCGCCCAGCTTGATCGCCTCGGGGTTGCGCATGATTTCCTCGACCACCTCCGACGACATGTACTTGTCGAAGGCGGCGCGCATGAGCCGACGCTGCTTTCCCTCGGTGACGTATTCGACCGTGGCCGCGGTGCCAAATGTCAGGGCCAGGGCCACCTCGGGAAACACCAGTTCCAGCCAGCGCGCGTGCCCCTCAAACGCGTGCGCCACCAGACCGTAGTAAGCCACCGCCAGCCCCAGCGTCACGCCGAATTTCACCGGATAGGATCGGAACAACATGAACGTCCCGGCAGACGCGAGGCAGAGCACCACGAGGACGGTCAATGCAAACCAGGAAGGCGCAGCCTGCAGCCCCTGCCCGTGCAACAGATTGTCCAAGGCCGCCATATGGATAAGCACACCCGGCGTGGCGGAAGAAAAGGGCGTCACCCGAAGATCGTACAACCCGGCAGCTGTCCCGGCGATAAACACGACCTTGTCTTTGAAGAGCGTGGCATCTAAACCCGGGCGTTCCCCCTTCTGCTGCTGGGCGAACGCCTGTAGAACTCTGCCGATCGAATACTTCCGGACATGGTAGGTCTCCTCCAACGACCCGTGCCACCGGATCAGGAGCTGGCCATCAGCATCGAGCGGCACACTGATGCTGCCGATCTGTACACGGCCATCCTTGAGGGAAATCCCGTCCGCCCCGAGCACATAGCGGGCAACCGCCAGGGAGAGGTGCGGCACGAACTGCCCGCTCATCTGCCCCAACAACGGAATGCGTCTCGTAGGGCCGTCGGCGTCGGCAGACAGATTGATGACGCCAAGACCACGAGCTCGCTGCGCCAATAACGGAATCGGTGGTTTCACCCCAGCCTGGCGCTCGGCAGCCCGATCCGATTCCGGCAGCTCGACGTTCAGCGTCGCGCGGGCCTGCAGGTCCGATGAAATCGGGTGGGGCTCGGCCTGGAACAACATCGGCAGGAACACGTTGTCTGCCGCCCGCATGTCGTCGGCAAACGACTGATCGAATTCCTCGGCATTCTCATCCGGCTCGAAAAACATCACATCGAACACCACGGCCCGCGCACCCGCCTGCTTGAGATACCGCACGACATACCCATAACGATCGCGCGGCCAGGGCCAGCGCCCGAAGGCCTCTAGGCTCGACTCATCGATAGCCAACAGCACCAGATTGGAATCCGCCTTGGCCGGATCGGCGTAGCGACGGACAAGATGATCCAGCGCCTTGAGCTCCACCACCTCGAACCATCCGGTCATCCGCAGCCCCGCCACGAGGCCGAACACCGCGAGGCCGACCGCGAGCGCGGAGAGAATTTTGGTTGTCTGGGTCGAAGAGGTCATCGAAACGATTCAGCCGGCGCAACGGTCTGTACGGGATGGGCTATCGTACTGGAGAACGGCTGCGAGGGAAAGGGGCGAGCAACGGTGGGCTCTCTCACCAAAGAAGACCGGCAGCCTGCGCTGCATCCTGACCGCTACGGCGCATCAGTCGCGCAACGAAACCCCAACGTCGGGCCCCAGTAGGTCATCTCATCCCAGCCTCGATAGCCGGCGCGCAATTCAAGGGGCCGTTCCATCCAACTGCCGCCGCGCAAGACTCTGAAGGTGCCACGCAGGGGACCTTGCGGGTCACGAGTAGGCGAAGTGCGATAAAAATCTTCGGCATACCAATCCTTCACCCATTCCGAGACCAGGCCGATCATGCCGGACACGCCATAAGGTGAACGAGCCGCCGACGGCATGCCTGCCGTCTCAGCGCCGTTCGCGGAGGTCTTTCCATCAGTGAGGGCCGCACGGCTTTTCTGGATCACCTCGTCACTATTGCCCCAGGGATACCGCCGGCCATCTGTTCCGCGCGCGGCCTTCTCCCATTCGGCTTCCGTGGGCAACCGCTTCCCGCCCCACTGGCAGTAGGTTCTCGCCTGCATCCACGTGACATCGGTCACCGGACGTTGTTCCAGCTGGGGATCATCGAAGGCCGCGCGTACTTTCGGCGGAAGACAACTCCCGCCGTCCACACAGGTCCGATACTGCCCGTTCGTAACGCCCAGTTCATCAATCCAGTAGGCGCTCAAATAGAGGCGATGCGGGGGGCGCGCATCGGGCAGGCCATCCTCCATTCCCATGAGAAATTCTCCCTCCGGGATCAGCACCATCCCCGGCAGCGGCGTCAGACCTTGATCCAGCAGCCGTTTCATCGCCTCCTGCTGGTCTGCCTGCAACTGAGCATTGACCCGATCGATCGCCTCCTCACCGGCCCCCTCATTCGGACGGGCCACCGACGCCGGAGCACGGGGTACCGAAGGCTGCCCGCTTCGCAATGCCGCCGACTGGCTCTGAACCGCCGGCGGTTCAGACATGCGGATCGTTTCAATTCGCACCGAGGTCCGCGCCATTTCCAACACGGGGTCGCCGTGCCCCCTCCCTTTCTTGGACTCCTTTCTGGTTTTGCCGATCGCGGAAAAATCAAAGTCCGGAATGTTGGCCAGGAGAGGCGTGGCATAACTGATCGGCACAGCGAAGGCCATGCCTTCGGGCACAATGCCGGAGGGGTGCGTAAATTTCGTGGTGAGAATTCCGACGACTTCACCCTGTCGATTGAATATCGCCCCGCCACTGTTGCCCGGATTCACCGCCGCGTCGACTTGAAACACCCGTTGCACGCCCCTCGTTCGCACGGCGACCACATGGCCTCTGGTGATGGTGGTTTCGCGCAACCCGAACTGAAACCCGACGGCAATCACCTCCTGATCCAATTTCACCTCACCGGCATACCCGAGCGGCGCTTCGGAGAGTCCGACGGTTTCGACCTTCAAGAGCGCCAGATCATGCTCCACATCCACACTGACGAGCACTGCAGGCGCGCGAAACTCCCCCGGCGTCACAATCGTGATGCGTTTCGCGTTGGCGACCACATGATGGGCAGTCAGCACATACCCATCGTGATGCACGATGACCCCGCTGCCCGCCGGTTTCTCAAGCGGCAACGGCGGGCGCTCAGTGGTCTTCCCGCCGTCAACAGTGCCGAGAAGCAGGCCGAGTACCAGCAGAAGGATCTTCATGGTTTGACCGGCAGCAGCACGCTGATCGCCCCGGCATTCTGTCCGAGAACGAGGCCCTCCCGCGGATAGCCCATGCGGTCCACTACCCCTTTGGGTTCACCATGACAATCCAGACAATGCCTCGTCGCATACAACGGAAACATCAGTCGGAACGACGCGCTGTCGGCCGTCATTTCACTGATGACGGTTTCCCGGGGATAGGCTGAATCGGCAAAGGCTTCCAACGCACCCCGTTCGTAGGCGTCCGGACGATTGGCAGGGTTCCGCGGCGTCAACGAGGTTTGTTTCAAGCGCACCCCAGTGTGATCGGTAAACCGGGCCGACACCCGAGCCCCGAACACCGCGGGAATAAACCCGGTGAATCCTGCATCCTGGGGTTGGAGATCCCGGCGAAGATCGGCGATGACCTGCCTGCTGGTCTCTACCAATGCCCGAAGCAGACGCTTGGTACGTGGGGCCAGAACCGTGTCATCCAGCTCGTGCAGGTCGATACCGGCCCGGCCCCGGAACATGTCCACGAGTTGTCGTTCGAAGGCCTCCGTCGTGAGGCCTTTGCCCTGCGACCCCTCCAACACCATCTGATTATCGTTGATGACCGCGCGACCGGAGTCAAGGAGCACGGCGAGCAGGCGAGCGGTCTGTTCGAGTTCAAGCACCGTGTGAAATGGAAGAGAGGACCGGCCGGATTGTTCAAACCCTACGGTCGGCGGGATGGCGGTGAGCCCCCCTCCGATCAGCAAACAGGCCAACATCCGCGGCAGACGACGTCGCATGGGCAACCCTGATGCGTTCGCATTGCGGGCTGTGGGAAGCCGTGCGCTGCCGCCCGACTGAGCCGGACAACAGCGCACGCCTGTAGGAATGCTACGAGTCGCTTGCGAGCAAGTCAAGGAGCGCGCGCATGCCGAGCCCTACCCTCTCAGCGGCTCGACTGGATGTCGATCATGACATTGTCCGCATCCAGTTCGATCGTCACGGGCATCCCTTCCTGGAACACCGAGAGCTTGCTCCCTGCCAGCGTATCCACCTCAAATCGTTCGAACCCTTCGGGAGTCGAGATCTGAATTTCACCCCAATAGGGATCGGCGTACTGTATGCGACCGGCCAACACCTTGTGATTGGCAAAACCCTCCCCGCCTGGCCTGGTGGCGTCCAACAAAACATTGCCCGAATCGAGCAACAACCACACCTCATCACCGACCCGCGCGTCATGTAGCCCGACTCGATCCGCCTTATTGGGGCTGATCGTCCGCGGTTGCAGCCCATACGGCATCTTCACAAACAGGAGTCCGCTCTCGATCTTAGTAATTTGCCCGCTCACGGCCAGATGCACACCAGGCAATGATCCCTCTGATGATTCCGCCCAGGCCGGCACCAATGGCCACACGACTCCGAACATCCCGACGAGAAGGCACGCCGTCCACTTCATGGCACCCTCCTTTCGCGTCGTTCGCGCTCCGTCCTTCCGTTCAGGAACCGGACTCACTGCCCATGCCCGGCACCGGCGGAACCGCAATCCCATATTCCTGGATCGGCGTGATCATGACGGCAAAGTTGAACAACTCATCCGCCGCCACATCGTGAATACCCTGATCGCGAGTCCGCAACATCTTGAACCACTTCCCCATCTCGGTTTTGACGGTCTTGTTATCTCCCCGTCCGATGGCGTCTTTCACGATCGCCAGTCGTTGGCTGTAGGGCTCCCAGTTTGCTCCCGGATAGCTGGTCTTGTAGAAGTTCAGTGACCCGTTGAGTTCATCGACCCACGACTGTTGAGCACCGACGGTTCCGAGCAGCAGGCTCGTCCCCAGACAGAATCCGAACAACAAAGCCCACAGCCCGTATCCTGGTCTGTGACTGTTCATAATGCGCCTCCTTGGTCATGATCCAATCGGCGGAGACGGGATCAATAGGAAACCGACGATTGACGGTCCGATTCTCGTGCCTCCTCTGCATCGTGGCTGTCCGGAGTCTTCAGCATCTTCATGTCAATTCCACCGGACACATCGTTCTCCGGGACCCGCATCTGGCTCTCAACCGGCTTGTCCGACTCAGGCCCCGCCGATTCACTGAAAGCGGGACCGTCTCCGGGCCGACTCTCCAATTGCGGCGAGAACGTCCCGAGCATCTGATCCGGGTGGATAACCTGAGCCGTACCGGAAGGTGCCAGAAATAGTGCGACAGCCAACCCGACCACGATCTGAAATGCAGTCGCAAGACGCGCGTTGGTATCCATGGTGCGTCCTCCTCTCTCAGGCAAGTACACGGCGAGTGAAACCGATCCCACTCTACGGGATGGTCGAGGCGAGGACTATTGCCTGGGGGATGGATTTTCTCTCCACCCTTCGGGTGAGGAGACAGGATCAAAGGCCGACTGTCAGCCGTTGCCGAGATACACGAGCACGGCCTCGACACGCCCGCTGACCTGCAACTTTTGGTAAGTATGATGGAGATGGGTTTTGACGGTATCGAGAGACACGCAGAGTTGGTCGGCGATTTCTTTATTGCTGCGCCCGGCGGCGGCGCAGGCGAGAATTTCCCGCTCACGATCGGTCAACAGCGAGAGCCCTCCCGGATTCGCCCCGCCCTGTCGGCTCGCCATGGAGAGAGCTTTCCTGGCAAAACCGTCCGGCATGTAAGCCGAGCGCACGGGGAGATCCTGAAACGTCGCACGGATGATCCGCAGAAACTCCTGATGGTCGGCGTCCTTCAAGATATACCCGCAGGCGCCGGCCCGCACGGCAGCGACGATACGCGCATCGTCGTCATGCACCGACAACATCAACACCCGGCACTCCGGCACACAGCTGCGGATCAAACGGGTGGCGGTGATGCCATCCAGCCGCGGCATGTCGACATCCATCAAGACGATATCCGGCTTGTGCTCGACGGCGAGATCAAACGCTTGCCGACCGTCCATTGCGTCCCCGACCACCACCATGTCGGACTCATGCTCGAGCAACAACCGGAGACTCTGCCGGAAGAGCCGTTGATCTTCGGCGATCAGGATGGTGAGAGGCATGACCGTTCCTGTCTGACCGGCAACGCGACCGTCAAGACGGCTCCACCTGCGGGGCGATTGCCGGCCGTGATGCGCCCGCCATGGGCCTCGACCACGAGACGACAGAAATGCAGCCCCAGGCCGCGGCCGATCCGGTAATCCTGTCCGTCCTTCTTCCGGAAAAACATCTCGAACACATGGGGCACATCTTCCGGAGCGATTCCCGGCCCATCATCCTCGATACGGATCGTCACCATTGATTCGGAAGGGGACTCACCGGGCAGCACGGCCTTCGACAGTAGCGCATTCTCCACCTGCAGGGTCATGCGAATCGTACCCTCCGGCGGCGAGTACTTGAGGGCGTTATGCAGCAGGTTGATCAGCACCCGTTGCAACCGTCGCCCATCCCCCCATATCCACACCTCAGCCGATGGCTGGTGCACCGCGAACCGCACCCCCTGCGCTTCCGCCTCGGAACGAAAGAGCCGCATCGTCTCGTGCAGCAGCAGGCCGACGGCCACCGGTGAGGTACTCAGCGGGATTCCTGAATAGTGCTCCTGATACACATCCAACATGTCGTTGATCATGCCGAGGAGGAGATCCGTCGTGAAGCGCAAATCTTCCAGGCAGCGTCGAGACAGGTCCTGCGTCATCTCCGGACGCCCGCTGAGCCATTCGAGCGTTTTCTTGATACCGGCCAGAGGATTTCGAATGTCATGCGCAAACATGGAGGCAAATTGGCTCAACGACGCGAGCCGTTCGGATCGGAGCAATTGCTGCTCGAGCGTTTTCTGCTCCGTCAAATCACGAAGCTGCACCATGATGGACTCGATGCGGCCTGACTTTGTGACCGGCACGCAGTCGATCTCCATCGTCAATTCACCCCCAGCTATCGGCACACGCATCAGCCCGACCGACACCTCCCCACCGCTCTCGATCACCAGATGCAGTTGTGCCAGCAGACGGGCCCGCTCGGCCTCCGCCACAACGTCGATGACCGGACAATGAACGAGACTCGATGCCGATCGGCCAAGCGTTACCTCGCCACGTCGATTCACGGCCTGCACCACCCCAAAGGGATCGACCAGGATTTTGGTATCGACCGAGTGATCCCAGAGCAGACGATAGTGCTCCTCAGACGTGGCCAGATCGACATTGGCCTGTTCGAGCCTTCGAACATATTGTTCCTTGGCCAGCGATGCCGATTCCAATCGTTGAGTCAGATCATCGAAACTTGCTGCAAGCCGATCGATCTCCTCAATATCGCACACCTGGCGGGGGGACGAAACCGGCAACGTGACAGGGGTTCCGCCTTCGGCCATCCGATTGACGCGCTGGATCAGGATTCCAAGAGGGCGCACAATTCGCCGCCCCAGTCTCCAACGCAGCCACACCATAAACACGCTCGTTCCGATCCAGAATGCGCCAAGCTTGCCGAGCAGGACCGCCAATGGCTCGAATGTCTCAATGGGATCTTGCTGCACGAGAATAGACCAGGCCGGTGCACGCACCGCCTGAGCCGACAGCACGACAGGGGCCATTCCAACGATACTTCCCTGGCGGCCGTGACTATCCTGATCGACCCGTGCCCATCGAGCAGCTGAGCCCTCGGCATTCCACTGCGTCACACTCGCCGGAAGCGGCATATGGAGGTTTGGCGCCAGCGCGGAGCAGGCCAGGATCGCGCCGTGATCGTCCAACAGCATCATGTGGCCTGTTCGACCGATCCGGCTCCCGAGGATCGAAGACAGGATGCGATCCGTCCCGATGACGACCTTGAGGACTCCACGGACCGGCCCACCCCGCTCGCCGATTGGAACCGCAACTTCCCAATACCCATGTCCCTCGTCGTCGACCGTGAGGGGTCCCGCCCACGAATGTCCCTCCTCCACGACCATCAGCCACCACGGCTGCCTCACATAAAATCCTCGGACGGCATCACTCGACCGGCCTCCGACCAGTCGCCCATCCGTCCGCACGATGGCCAGGGCATGAAAATAGCCATGCTGCGCTTCGCGCCACCGCTCAACCTGCAGAGCCGCCTGATCCGGCGACACGGCCCCTTCCACCGAGGCACGAAGATCGGGAAGCGCAGCAAGTCGCTGCACCCATTCAATTTCTCCGGTGAGCAATAAGGCGGCTTTGTCGGCACTCTGACGGGCGATTTCTTGAAACGTGATCCCGACGGTGGTCTGGAGAGATTGTCGGGCATGCCAGTAGGCATAGGCGAGCCCCACCGTGCCGGAGACCAGCCCCACGGCGAGGACTGAGAGGGTGACCAAACTTTGAAGACCGACCCGCTGGCGCATGACGGCAGGCCATGGGTAGGTTGCGGCTTGACCGGCAGTCTCAGCCAAGCGTTGTGTGCGGCCCGGCGAAGCCCCGATCCCGACGCAATGTGGGTTACGTCAACTCATGCTCCACATGCCCTGCGGCATGCAGACATCGACACACAGTACCCCTTCAGCATACAAAACTTCAGGCATCGAACATAGCCCCCCTGCCACGGTCCGCGGGGGTTATCGCAACTCCACGATCGTCACCCCGTCGCCACCCTCGGCACGATCACCCGGCCTAAACGCGACGACGTAGGGAGAGGCCTTCAGGTATGCCCGCAGGGCGGTCCTCAGCCGACCCGTTCCGTGCCCGTGGATAATACGAACAAACGGGCTTCCACCGAGAACAGCACGATCAAGGCCGGCCACCACAACATCCAGCGCATCAGCGGCCGCTTGGCCGCGCACGTCCAAGGTTTCCTGAATATCTTCGGTCGCAAGTGTGTGACTGGTACGCCTGGGTGGAGCCGAACTCGCCTTGACCGGCTCACGGCGCGCCGCCTGCTGAGGCTTGGCAACACCCACCAGGCTGGCCACATTCGCGAGAATCTCACCCTCACCGACTTTCAACCGCACCCGCTTTTTCCCTTGAGGCGCTTCCAGCAACGTGCCCGTCATCCCCAAGCCGACGACTTCCACCGGATCCCCGGCGGCAAGCTGATCGACCGGAATCGGCCCCTCGGGCTCTTCCACCTCACGCCGAACCTCCTGTTCCAATTCAACCAGCCGGACTTTAGTCTCCTTGGCTTTGAGCAGTTTTTGATCGCGCTTGAGATCATCGATCGTCGCCTGCACCGCGGCGCGGGCGCGTTGAAATTCCTGCGACAACTTTTTCTTCAGGCCCTGCCGTTCGTCTCGTTCAGACTCACGCAGCAGGGTCAGCAACTCGTGGGCTTCCTGGGAAGCCAGTTCAGCGCCCTGTCTGGCCGCCGCCGCCGCCGCACGGTCCTCGCTCAACCGTCGTTGTTTGTCCTGCAGATCATTCAACAGGGTCTCCAGCACCCGGGTATCCCCTTGAAGCCGCGCTCGGGCATCATCCAGCAACGCCTGATCCATCCCGAGCCGCCCGGCAATTTCAATCGCGGCAGAGCCGCCCGGCTGGCCCGTGATCAATCGATAGGTAGGAGACAGGGTCTCAATATTGAATTCGACGCTCGCATTGGCAAACCCCGGTCGCTCTTGCGCTAACCCTTTCAGGACGCTGTAGTGGGTCGTGGCCACGACTTTCACCCCCGCCTCGGCCAGCCGACAGAGTAAGGCGCTTGCCAGCGCCGCCCCTTCGGTGGGATCGGTGGAGGTTACCGGCTCATCCAGCAGGACCAGGGCACGTGAAGGAGGCGCTGTCGGAGGCCGATCGGCAGTGCCGGCTCCGTCGGACACCTCACTGAGCAACTGCACCATCTGGGTAATATGGGCCGAAAAGCTGGACAGATCTCGCGCCAGGTCTTGCGCATCGCCGATGTCGGCATACACCGATGGAAAGACCGCCATCTCCGACTCCGGCGCACAGGGAAGATGCAGCCCGCAGCGCACCATCAAGGCGAAGAGGCCAAGCCACTTCAGCGTGACGGTTTTTCCTCCCGTGTTGGGGCCGGAGATGATCAGCACCCGCACGGTTTCATCAAATGCCAGGTCATTGGGCACCACCTGCTCCTTCGTCAGCACGAGAAACGGGTGACGGGCCTGCTTGAGCACAATGCGCCCTTGATCATTGAGACGCGGGGGGCAGGCGTGCAAACGCCGACTCAGCGCAGCCTTCGCAGAGATGGCATCCAGGCGACCGAGCACCTCCACCGTCCCGGCAAGTGCCGGTTGGTGAGGCGCCACTAGGGCCGAGAGCTCGCGCAAGATACGACGTACCTCGCGCTCGACGTCCAAATCCACCACCTTAATCGCGTTATTCAGGTCTACCAGTTCGCGCGGCTCCAGGAAAAGCGTGGCGCCGCTCGAGGACACGTCGTGCACGATGCCGGGGACCCGCCCCTGCATCTCGGCCTTGATCGGAACCACATACCGCCCTTCGCGCTGGGCGAAGTACTGTTCCTGCAAAACCTCCTCATAGCGGCGCGACCGCAGGATTTGATCGAGGCGATGCCGCATTTGCTGCTTGAGGTCGGTGGCACGTTGCATCAAACGGTGCAACTCAGGGCTGGCCGATTCCCGTATCGACCCGTCCGGCTCGATCGCGCCCTTCAGCGCAACCGAAAGCCGGCGATATTCGCTCACCGGCCCTAATTCCGACACGAGGGCGCTCACCATGGGCGCATCAACCTGATGGCGGAGGAGATAGCGCTGCACGTCCTCGATGACTTCCAGAACGAGCGCGATGTCTCGCAACTCATGCGCCTCCAAGGCGGCGCCTTTTGCGACCCGCCCCAACCACTCCGACACATCCGGGAATCGAAGCACCGGGAAGGGATCGGTACCGTCACGCAAGCGTATCATGTCTGTGGTTTCCGCCTGCCGGATACGGGCCTGCGCAACGTCCTGCTCCAATACCATCGCGCGGCAACCCTCTGCGCCGACCGTCGACTGAGCGTAGGACGCCAGATGGTCCAATAACGTCCCCCACTCAAGCACATTTCCCGCCTCGATCTGCAAGGATTCAGATGGCATCTGGTTCCAACTCTCGATGGATGTTCAGGGACCAGACTCTACCGGACCACGTGCACCGACAACAAGACAGGCCGACCTTCCACTGATTCCGCGAAGCCCGCTTCGCCAATATCCACCGGCCTTCCCTCTTTTTGTGTGCTTGACACACAGAAAGTCGGTCAGTACTATCCCCCCAGACTCACTCAGTTCAACCCGTCTACTTCTTGAGGATTTAGCCCCATGACCACACGCATCGGCATCAATGGATTCGGACGCATCGGCCGCAATGTTCTCCGCGCTTCCCTGAGCGATCCCAGCCTGGAATTTGTCGCCATCAACGATCTGACCGATGCCAACACATTGGCCTATTTACTCAAGTACGATTCGGTTCACGGCACACTGGACGCTTCCGTGGAAGCCAAGGATGACCACCTGATCGTAGACGGCAAAGCCATCAAGGTCTTGGCCGTGAAGGATCCGAAGGAACTGCCCTGGAAGGCGCTCAACGTGGATATCGTGATCGAATCCACTGGGCGGTTTACGGATCGCGAGGGCGCGAGCAAACACCTCTCGGCCGGCGCCAAAACCGTCATCATTTCCGCTCCTGCGAAGGACCCCGATGCCACCGTCGTACTCGGCGTCAATGAGCAGGTGTTCGACCCCAACGCACATCACATTGTTTCCAACGCCTCCTGCACGACCAACTGCCTTGCCCCGGTCGCGAAAGTCTTGCTCGAAAACTTCGGCATCAAACACGGGGTTATGACGACCATTCACTCCTACACCAACGACCAGCAACTGCTCGACCTGCCCCACAAGGACCTGCGGCGGGCCCGTGCTGCCGGCATGTCCATGATTCCCACGAGTACCGGCGCGGCCAAAGCGCTTCACCTGGTGATTCCCGCATTAAAGGGGAAACTGGATGGACTGGCCATTCGCGTTCCCACCCCGAACGTCTCATTGGTGGACCTCACCGTGGAAACGGAGAAGGACTGCGATGTAGCCGGAGTGAATGCCGCGTTCAAGAAGGCCGCCGAAGGCCCGATGAAGAACGTGCTGGCCTATTCTGAAGCCCCGATTGTGTCCATCGATCTCAAGGACGATGCGCACTCCGCCATTGTCGACGCCCCGCTGACCGCAGTCATCGATAAACGGCTCGTCAAAGTCACCGCCTGGTACGACAATGAGTGGGGATATTCCTGCCGTGTGCGGGACCTGATCAAATACATCGTTGCCAAAGCGTCGTGAACCGACTCCCCCACAGCGCGCTTTTCTGACGTGCAGCACGGGCCGGAGCTGCCAGCAACCGGCGCGGAACACCCGGAAAAGGAGTGAGGCTCTGCCATGAATATTCGCAAACGGATTATCGAAGACCTTCAACTTCGCGGCAAGCGCGTGATTATTCGCGCCGACTACAATGTCCCGCTCGATGATTCGTTGCAGATTACCGACGACACGAGGATCCGATCAACGCTTCCCACCATCAACCGCGCCGTTGACGAGGGAGCGAAGGTCATCCTGTGCTCGCACCTCGGCAGGCCGAAAGGGAAATTCGATCCGAAATTCAGCCTGGCTCCGGTTGCCAAACGCCTCCAGCGCTTGCTGGGCAAAGAAGTGACGTTTGCTCCTGACTGCATCGGCGCCGCCGTCGAAGGCCTCGTTGCCAAAATGCAACCAGGCGATGTCATGTTGTTGGAAAATCTCCGGTTCCACCCCGAAGAGGAGAAGAACGACGAAGTATTTTCCAAGGCACTCGCCTCACTCGCGGATGTCTACATCAACGACGCCTTCGGCGCGGCGCACCGGGCTCATGCCTCCACGGTCGGCATCACACAATACATTCCCGAGGCAGCGGCCGGCTATCTGCTCAAGAAGGAAATCGAGTATCTCGAAGGAGCCGTGGAAAATCCGGTGCGGCCCTTTGTGGCCATTCTCGGCGGGGCCAAGGTATCAGGCAAAATCGGCGTGATCGAGAACCTCGGCAAGAAAGTCGACAAGGTCATTATCGGCGGAGGCATGGCCTTTACCTTTTTGAAGGCGATGGGACTGGAGATCGGCCAGTCCCTCGTTGAAAACGACATGCTCGATTTCGCCAAAGGGGTACAGGACCACGCCTTTTCCAGCGGCGTCAAATTCTACCTGCCGGTGGACTGCGTGGTCGCCGCGAGCCGCGAACCGGGGGCCGAAACCAAGATCGTTCCGGTTCAAGAAATCCCCAAAGGCTGGTACGGACTGGATATCGGTCCGGCCTCGGTCAAACTGTTTTCGGAAGCCGTCCAGGATGCCAAGACCATTCTGTGGAACGGTCCCATGGGCATGTTTGAGGTGGACGCCTTTGCGCGAGGGACGCTGGCCATGGCCCATTCGGTCGCAAATGCCTATGCATTGACCATCGTCGGCGGCGGTGAAACGGCTCTTGCCATCCATCGTGCCGGGGAATCTGAAAGCATCTCGTTCATCTCGACCGGTGGTGGGGCCGCGCTGGAGCTGCTCGAAGGGAAAACCCTCCCTGGGCTCGCAGCCCTTCCCAACCGGCAGGCGTAACGATATCCTTCGTCCGCCCTTCCCGATAGAGGCTTCGTGAGAACACGCTTCATCGTCGGCAATTGGAAAATGAACAAGACGGCCACGGAAGCTGTGGCTTTTGTCCATCGCCTCCAGCAGGAACTGTCCGACATTGAGGGAATTCAGGTCGGGATCACGCCGCCGTTCACAGCCTTGCAGGCCACACGTGGCGCCCTCGTTTCCGGCCCGGCGTTTCTCCTTGGAGCCCAAAACCTGCATTGGGAAGACAAGGGAGCCTTCACCGGCGAAGTCTCGGGCCCTATGCTCAAGGACCTCGGCTGTGAGTTCGTCCTGGTCGGTCATTCTGAACGCCGCCAGTACTTTGGGGACCAGGATACCTGGACGAACAGAAAAGTGCTGGCGGCCCTTCGACATGGACTCAAGCCGATTCTCTGCGTGGGCGAAACGCTGCAGGAGCGTGATACCGGTCACACCGGGCCCGTCATTGAACGACAGCTGCGTGCCGGACTCGCGGGAGTCGATGGCCCGGGACTGGCTGCCGTCACGATCGCCTATGAGCCGGTATGGGCGATTGGAACCGGACGGGCTGCGACCCCCCAGCAAACCGTGCCGGTCCATCGCGAGATTCGTCGCATCATAGGCGAATTGGGCGGACCAGCCACAGCCCAGGGCTTGCGAATATTGTACGGCGGCAGCGTCACACCGCAGAACATCGCTGACTTTCTCTCGTTCGAAGAAATCGACGGGGCCTTAGTCGGCGGGGCTTGTTTAGATCCCCTCTCTTTTGCTACACTCGCCAAGGTCGCTATCGGGTCCAAGCCCACCACGACCTCGTAAACAATATGTACACCCTGCTTATCATTGTTCATGTCATCGTTTGCCTGCTCATGATTGGCGCGATTCTGCTGCAATCGGGGAAGGGCGCCGAAATTGGTGCAGCCTTTGGGGGTTCCAGCCAAACTGTGTTCGGCAGCCGAGGCCCGGCGAATTTCTTGAGCAAGTTTACGGTGATCACCGCCTTCGTGTTCATGTTCACCTCGTTGTCACTGGCCATCCTGGCCAAAGATCGAAGCTTCTCCTCCACCGTCATTGACTTGAACAAGAAACCGGCTGCAACGGCTCCCAGCTCGACATCCACCGACAGCACCCCCGCTCCAGCGAAGGAATCGCATTCTTCCGGCGAAGGCTCCCACTAACCTTCTCAGTTCCTCTCTTGCAATCTCTCCCTCGCTCGACTCACGAGCCATTTCGTGATCCCATGCGCCATCGTCAGCAGTGGCTGCAGACCAGCGATCACACGTCGGTTCGCTGGAATGGACACACTGCATGTCGCAGAATAATCGGCAGGGGTGCTCCGAAACAGGCGACCGAGGGGGGGAAATTCTGGCATACCTCCGTGAGGAGTACCCTCACAGTCATGACGTCTCTTTCTTATGAAGGGACGGGAGCGCGTGACCAGCCCCCGTCTGTACCGAAGATGCGTGAATCGAAGGCGTGGGATGACGGTGCAGCCAAGATGCAGGCACTCTTGGCGTTAAGGGAAGAGACCTTCCGAGAGAGAGTTACACCGGAGTCAGCCAGTGACGATGAGCGGGATCTGTTCCACCTACCACGTCAAAAAATGCCTTTTGTAGGGTCTTGGTGATGGGACCGGGGGTACCAGTACCGATGCGCCGCTGATCGATCTCGGTCACCGGCGTAATTTCTGCCGCAGTTCCGGTGACAAACACTTCTTCAGCCACGTACATCTCGTCACGAGTGAATCGCTCCTCAACGACCGGAATCTGACGCTCTTTGGCCAGTTGAAGGATTGAGTTCCGCGTGATCCCCTCCAGAATCGAGGTGAGGGGTGTAGTCTTTACAACCCCACGTCGCACAATGAACACATTTTCCCCCGTACCTTCTGCGACATATCCTTCGGGGTCCAGCATGATGGCTTCATCGTACCCATCGGCTTTGACTTCCCGCTTGGCGAGAATCGAATTGACATAGTAGCCGGAGATCTTCCCGCGAGTCATCGAGACGTTGACATGATGGCGCGTAAACGAAGACACGCGGGCTCGAATTCCCTTCGCGAGCGCCTCATCTCCGAGATAGGTCCCCCACTTCCACGCGGCAATACTCACCTGAATGGGATTCTCACCAGGGTAGAGACCCATCGCGCCGTAGCCGATATACACCAACGGACGAATGTAACAGGCCTCCAGCTTGTTGACTCGGACGGTCTCGACGATGGCTTCGGTAAGTTGCTTCCTGTCGTAGGGCATTTCCATGAGGCCGATATGCGCCGATTCGAATAACCGATCGACATGCTCGCGCAATCTGAAAATAGCTGAGCCATTCTGCCCCTTGTAGCACCGGATCCCTTCAAAGGCTGCCAGGCCATAGTGCAGTGAATGGGTGAGCACATGAACGTGTGCATCGGCCCACGCGACAAATTTGCCGTCCATCCATATTTTTTCGCTGGTTTGTAGCATGCGCCGGATAATACCAGCGCCTCTCGATGAGCGTCAAGGCAACACCCCTCCCATCATCAGAACCGGATGCAGCGACGCTCCCGCTGTGGCGATCGTCGTTCCGCACACGCAGTTATTCTTGACACTCTCGCGACGCCTATGATAAACACGCACGTTCTGCTGACGAGGAGAAGAAACGAACATGTACGCTATTATCGAAACAGGCGGGAAACAGTATCGAGTGGAAGCAGGGACCGTGCTCCAAGTGGAGTCACTTCCCGGCGAGGTCGGGCATTCTGTGCAGATCGAAAAGGTTCGACTGCTGCACGGAGCTGGCGGCCTAGTGGTCGGTCAACCGGTGGTCGCCGGAGCAACAGTGACGGCGGAAATTCTTCGCCAAGGACGCACCCGCTCCATTACGATCTTCAAGAAGCAACGTCGCAAGAACTATCGGCGAACCAGGGGCCACCGGCAAGGCTTCACGCAGCTGCGGGTCACCGGGATCGAAACGAAGTAACGGCTCGTAAGGAGAGTTTGCCATGGCAACAAATAAAGGCGGCGGTTCCACACGGAACGGCCGTGACAGCAATCCGCAATACCTCGGCGTGAAAGCCTACGGGGGAGAGACCATCAAGGCAGGATCCATCATCGTGCGCCAGCGCGGCACTAAGTTTTTCCCCGGCCTGAATGTGGGGTTGGGCCGTGATCATACCCTCTATGCCTATATCTCCGGTGTCGTGAAGTTTGAAGGTGGACGCGGCCGGCAAAAGGTCAGCGTGTATCCGGTGTCCACGAAGGCGTAATTTCTCCTCAGTCCCGACCACGACTCCCGCGGTGCTGGTACCCTTCATTCACGCAACGCCCCCATGAGCCGGCGGATACGGTATACTCCTGCTTCTGAATAACTACGCCGGCTGAGGGGACGTTGCGATGTCCACATTTGTCGATCAAGCCCAGATTCTCGTGAAGGCGGGGGACGGCGGTCACGGCGCCTGCAGCTTTCGCCGCGAAAAATTCGTGCCCCGTGGCGGCCCAGACGGGGGGGACGGAGGAGACGGGGGCAGCGTCATCGTTCAGGCCACGACTCGCCTCGCCACCCTACTGGACCTTCGTTACCAGAAACACTATGAAGCGGAGAAAGGCGAGGTCGGAGGCGGCAGCAACTGCCACGGTCGTCGCGGAACCGACGTCTCCATCCCTGTTCCGGTCGGCACAATGGTGTTTGACGCGAACAGCCAAGAGCTTCTTGCCGACCTTACCGAAGATGGCGACAGTTACATCGTCGCCAAGGGGGGCCATGGGGGACGCGGCAACACCCGGTTCGCCACCTCCACCAACCGCGTCCCGACTCAGTTTGAACCAGGCACTCCCGGCGAGGAGCGCCTCCTTCGGCTCGACCTGAAACTCCTGGCCGATGTCGGCCTGGTCGGGTACCCCAATGCCGGAAAATCCACATTCATTGCCGCCGTCTCCGCTGCACGGCCCAAGATTGCCGACTATCCTTTTACCACCCTGACACCAAATCTTGGGGTCGTCCGATCAAGCAACGAGCATACTTTCGTGATTGCGGACATTCCCGGCTTGATCGAGGGTGCGCATGAGGGAAAAGGCCTCGGCTTTCAGTTCCTCCGGCACATCGAACGCACCAGCCTGCTGATTCACATGATCGACATTTCCGAATGGGCCACAGAAGACCCGGTCGCCGCCTTGAAAGTCATGCGGCACGAGTTGGCTGCGTATGATCCTGCGCTTGCCGATCGCCCCTACGCGGTGGTAGGCACCAAGCTCGACATCAAAGGCGAAGGCGAACGGCTCGAACAGCTCAAGAAGTACTGCCAACGGCGCAAGATACGCTTCTTTGCCATTTCGGCCGCCACGCGTGAAGGATTAGACGAGTGCCTCCGCTACATGGGGCAGCAGGTGGAGGCGTTGCGAACAACCCCGTGCGAGACGAAGTCGTAAAGCACGCCAAGCGCGTCGTCGTGAAGATCGGCAGCAGCCTCATCGCCTCGCGCGAGACGGGGCTAAGTGCCGAGCGCTTGGAACGGCTTGCGGCAGAAATTGCCGAGATACGCGCCCAGGGACGTGAGGTGCTCGTGGTCTCCTCCGGCGCGGTCGTCTCCGGCATTAAAAAGCTGGGGTTGCGAGAATATCCCAAAAGCCTGCCGGTCAAGCAGGCCGCCGCAGCAGTCGGCCAGAGCCAGTTGATGTGGGCCTACGAGAAGGCCTTCGAGCGCCTCAATCTCCGCGTGGCGCAAGTGCTCCTGACGCATGCGGATCTGGCAGATCGCCGACGGTTTTTGAATGCCAGGCACACCCTGACCACCTTGATTGAATTCGGGGTCGTTCCCATCATCAACGAAAACGATACCGTTGCCGTTGAAGAAATCCGGGTCGGAGACAACGATACACTGGCAGCCCAGGTGGCGCATCTCATCGATGCAGATCTCCTCGTCATTTTGTCGGATGTGGATGGTCTGTTCACCGCCGATCCGCGGAAAGATCCCAGCGCGACCTTGATCCCGCTGATTCACGACATCACCGACGACATCGAACAGCGCGCAGGCCTGTCCTCCACGTTTGAGGGGACCGGAGGCATGGCGACCAAGGTGCGCGCGGCTAAAAAGGTGGGCGAATACGGGGTGCCGACCTTAATCCTGAATGGCACTCACGAACGATTGCTCCCGGATGTGCTGTCCGGACACCCGGGTGGCAGTTTGTTTCTTGGCCGGGAACGCCGCATGAACAGCCGGAAACATTGGATCGCATTTACCCTACGCCCCAGGGGCCAAGTCCAGTTGGATCAGGGAGCGGTCGAGGCGCTGGTACGCAAGGGCAAGAGTCTTCTGGCCTCGGGAATCCTCGACATCACCGGCCAGTTCGACGCGGGCGACCCAGTCACCTGCACAGGCCCGGATGGCAAGGAATACGCCAAAGGCCTGGTGAACTTCTCCTCCGCGATCCTCGCCCGGATCAAAGGCCTCAAGACCGCCGATATCCAGAAGATCCCCGGTCTCCAGGAGTACGAAGAGGTCATCAACCGCGACAATTTGGTGATTCTGTAGCGGCCGGTGGATACTCCCCGCGACGCCGGGATCCCTTGGTGTCCAGCGAGTACCGGCTTCACACAGATCTGAGTTCGAGTGAGAGGAAAGACGCGTGCGTCTGGGACTCTTGGGCGGAAGCTTTAATCCCATCCACCGCTGCCATCTTTCGATCGCACAATCGGCCCGGCAGCTTCTGGCGCTGGACCGCATACTGTTCATTCCGACCGGTGACCCTCCGCACAAGGAGTCCAGAACCCTCGCGGAGGCCCGGCATCGGTACCGCATGGTCGAGCTGGCGATTCACGACATTCCTGAATTCGCCCTCACGGATCTCGAAATCCGCCGCACCGGCAAATCCTACTCGATCGATACGGTCCGGGCGATTCAACAAGAATACGGCCCGGCTACCTCACTGTTTTTTATCATCGGTCTGGATGCGTTTCTGGATCTCCCGTCCTGGAAGGAAGCCGACCTCCTCCTGAAGACCTGCGATTTTGTTGTGATTTCAAGACCGTCCACCAGGTTTCTGACCCTGGCCTCCGTTCCGTTCTTCCACGAAGTTCCACGAGACAAGCTGGAGGCCCTGGACGCTGCGACACAAAGCCGGGCAGACGTGCCCCTCGCCGACGGCCGCACGCTGACCTTCCTCAGATTGCCGCCTTGCGACAGCTCCGCATCGGAGATTCGAGCCCGCTTGCGGGACGGCCGTCCACTGGCAAATCTGTTGCCCCCCCTCGTTGAATCCTATATACTTCGCGAGGGGTTATACAGGGAGGACGGTGAGCGTTTCTGAATCAAAAGCCAAAGCGCTGGCGGTGGCGAGTGCCATCCTGGACAAAAAGGCCACCGACGTTCTCATCCTGCATATCGCCAAACTGACCTCCCTCGCCGATTACTTGGTTATCGGCTCCGGAGAGTCGGAGCGGCAGGCACGAGCGATCGCAGACCATGTACGCGACGTGCTCAAAGCCCAGGGTCATGCGCCGCTCGGCATTGAAGGGGCGTCGTCGGCCAAGTGGGTCGTCATCGATTTTGGTGACGTCATGGTCCACATTTTCCAGAAGGATATTCGCGAACACTACGCACTCGAACGACTGTGGGGCGACGCAGGGCAAGTCCAGGTACCGGAAGAGCGAGCCGTGAAGGCAGCAACACCGGCACGAACGACGACACGCCCCACGCGCACCCGGAAACGGGTCTAGCATGTTTCGGCTCCTGTCCACGATTTTCCTCGCCAGTGTCGGCATCTTTCTCTACAGCTACTTTCGCGAACTGAATCCCGGCACGATCACGGTCAGAACCAGCCCCGACGCCCTGTTTGAACTCAGCCCCGTCTCGTTGGTCCTGTTCTCGATGGCCCTTGGTGCCACGCTGGTGGCCCTGATCGTCACGATCAAAGAAACCTCGCACGTCTTCATGAATTGGCGCACCAACCGTCTCGTGCGCCGGAAGGAAAAGGTTGATGCCCTCCATCGGGACGGGACGCACGCCTTCATGTCCAAACGAACGGCCGACGCCGTCAGTTTGTTCGAACGCGCACTCGTCATCGATCCGAACCGGACCGACTCACTGCTGTGGCTCGGAAATATTTACCGGTCGGAGAGCAACTTCGCCGAAGCGATCCGGCTCCACCAGCAAGCCCACCGGATCGAAGAACGCAATGTGGAAGTGCTCCTGGAACTGGCCAAGGACCTGGAGGGCGCCCGCCGGTACGAAGACGCGCTCCAAACCCTCCAGACCATCCTCCGACTCGAACCCGATAACTTGATGGCCTTGATCCGCAGGCGGGACCTGTACATCCGCCTCGAAAAATGGAGCGATGCGCTGGAGATCCAGCACCGGCTGGTGAAAGCCCATCTGCCGGAGAGTGAACGCCGGGCCGAGGCCAATCTTCTGCTTGGTTGCATGTACGAAGTTGGCCGGCAGCTTTTGGAGCGAGGGCACCCCGACAAGGCTCGACGGTATTTCCGGGGCGCGATCAAGAAGGACCGCACCTTTCTCCCTGCCTATATCGGCATCGGTGAAATCCTGGTCCGCGAGGGCAAAACCAAGAACGCGGTCGAAATTCTCAAAAAGATTTACGCCAAGACACGGAGCGTGATCATTCTCCACCGCCTGGAGGAACTTTTCCTGGAGCTCGGGGAGCCGGACGAGATCATCCGCGTGTATCAGGAAGCCCTTCAGCAAGACCCCCACAACGCCGTTGTCCAGTTCTACCTGGGGAAGCTCTACTACCGGCTGGAAATGGTGGACGAAGCCTACGACGTGCTCTCGACGCTGGACGGCACGCAGGAACAGCTGGTCGATTACCACAAGATCATGGCGAACCTGTATCTCCGCAAGCAACACATGGACGAGGCCGTAGGAGAGCTCAAGAAAGCGCTAGGCTTTAAAAAGCGAGTCGTCGTCCCCTATCAATGCTCGCAATGCCACCATGAACTGACGGAATGGTCCGGCCGTTGCCGACGCTGTGGACGCTGGAATACCTACGTGGCGCTCCCCTGGCGCGACACCACAAAGGCCGACACGGACCCAGGCAGTGACCACTCACGCCTTCCCTCCGTCCCCTACCAAGGCATTGCATCTCCCTTTGAAACCGTGTAGGGTTTTGTCCGCACTTTTTTCACTTCACAGAGACGGCCTTCGCCCACGAACGCACCGTTTGGGTACCGAGGTTCGATCTGTTTTTTCCCAGGAGTAGCGTGCATGACTGAGCTGACCAGGCTGGCCGAGAAGGCCTTACGAGACGAACCGCTCACCCACGAAGAATCGCTGGCTGTCTTGCAGACCCCCGACTCCCGACTACTGGAGCTGCTACAAGCAGCCTTCACGGTGCGTGAACGTTACTTCGGTAAGACCGTTCGCCTGCAAATGCTGCTCAACGCCAAGAGCGGCGCCTGCCAGGAGGACTGCGGATACTGTTCGCAGTCCTCCGTGTCCAAGGCGCCGATCGAGCGGTACGGGCTCCTCCCGCAAGAGCAGATGATCACCGGCGCACGCCGCGCGGCGGCCGCCAAAGCTCAACGCTATTGCATCGTCATCAGCGGACGGAGCCCCCTTGATCGCGACATTGCCGAAATTGCGTCAGCGGTTCGGTCCATCAAGCAGGAAGTTCCGATTCAGATCTGTTGCTCCCTGGGGTTGCTCAACGAACACCAGGCCAAAGACCTGAAAGCCGCAGGCGTCGACCGCATTAATCACAACCTCAACACGAGCGAAGCCTACCATCCCGAAATCTGCACCACACATACCTTTCAGGACCGCTTGGCCACGATTCGGCACGCCCGGACTGCCGGCCTCGAAATCTGTTCCGGCGGCATTGTCGGCATGGGCGAGAGCGACGAGGATCTGATTGATCTGGCCCTGGCCCTTCGAGACGTCAAACCAGACTCGATTCCGATCAACACCCTCCATCCCGCAAGCGGCACGCCGATGGAACATGCTGCGCCGCTCACCCCGCAACGCTGCCTGAAGGCCCTCTGCCTCTTCCGCTTTCTCCACCCTCGGACCGAGCTTCGTATCGCGGGTGGTCGAGAACACAACCTGCGCAGCTTGCAGCCGCTGGCCCTCTACCCGGCGGATTCGGTCTTCGTGAACGGCTATCTGACGACGCCCGGCCAACCGGCCGCAGAAGTCTGGCGCATGATCGAAGATCTGGGTTTCGAGATCCAGGTGGATGCGTTGCCTCTGACGCAGGGTGCGGCTCCTGCCGGTGAACCGGCCGTCGCTCCTCACTCGTAACGCAGCCCCTCGACCAGCGGTTGCTTGGCGGCCCATCGGGCCGGCCACAACCCGGCGACGAGTGAGGCGATCAGGGCAAGGGCGGCAACTTCCACCAGCAGACCCAAAGGCCAAGCGATCTGGATCGTCCAACCGAAAGACTGTCGGTTGATGACCCTGATCAAAATCTGCGCAAGGGCAAGCCCTCCGATGAGTCCCATGCCCGTTCCCAGCAACCCCAGGTAGCCGGCTTCCCACAGAATCAATGCCGTCACCTGCCCCCGGCTGCTCCCCAAGGCTTGCAGCGTCGCCAATTCCCGACGTCGTTCGACCACAGACGTCACGAGCGTATTGATGATGCCTAGCATCGCAATAATCACGGCGATCGCCTCAAGGACATAGGTCAAGGTGAATGTCCGGTCGAAAATGCGAAGAATCTCCCGGCGCAATTCGGCATTGCTGAGAACCGTCGGCATCAGGCTTCCACCGCTCTCCCGCGCGAGGACCTCCGAAATGGCCGAACGAGCCTGCTCTTGATCCGTCCCCGCGTGAACATAGACGGGAAACACGGTTACGCCATCGTCTGTCCACCATTGCCGATAGAGGGTTCGGTCGATGACGAGTTTCCCTCCGTCGGTCGCGTAGTCGTAAAAGACTCCGAGGACCAGCAACGACCGCTCCCCTGACGGTGTGGCAATGGACACCCGGCTCCCCTCAGTGAGTTGCAGACGGTTGGCCAACACCTCCGAAAGGATCGCTCCCTCCCCGGCCGCGGCACGGGTCAGAATGCGCGCTGAATCGCCTGCAAGAAACAGATACCGGCTCCGGGCGGCGTGCAGCACCAGATCCCTCGACACCAACGCGACAGGTCGCCCCTGCACATCGATACGCAGATCCCGGTAGGCATCGACCGCCGACACTACCCCGGAACCGGCTAACTCCTCACGCCATGCACCCGGAAGCACGGCCGGCGACGCACCCTGCCGCGTACTATTCGGCCACCCGGCAGGCGCGACGATAAAATCCGCCATCACGGTCTGGTCTATCCAAATTTCCACCGTTTCGCGAAAGCTTCTGATCATCACCATCACTCCGACCATGATGGCGACCCCGACCAGAAAGGCCGACACGGTCACCGCGTTTCGCCCCATGCTCCTGGTGGTCTGCTCACGGGCGATGTGACGAACAGCCCCGCCGAGGGAAGGCGCCGGGGACAACAGACCAAATTCTCGCGTGCGACAGACCACGTGCATCAGCGCCGGCACGAGGCACGAGAGCCCCGCGAGAAGACAAAATGTCGCCACATACCCAAAGATGGGTATCCCGGCGACCGGTCCGACAAACACACAGCCCAAGGCCATCAGCAACAGCACCAGTCCCGTTACTCCAAGCGACCCGGCGCGAACACGTCGTGCGACATCATATTCCCCTGGCGCCAGCGCCGCGACGATCACCGTCCGTCCAGCGTCCAGGCTGGGACCCAACGCACCCAAGACAGACACGACGCTTCCGATGACGACAGCCTCCACCAGCAGCCGGCTCGACCCCGGTCCAAATCCGATCGCCCTGGTCGTCTCGGCGAGCGGCGTATACAGATCGTGAATGGTCCGTCCGACCATACCTACCAGCACATTCCCCAGCGTCAGGCC
>WIAG01000167.1 GCA_014055495.1 Nitrospira sp. CR1.2 | reverse complement strand
GCCGACGGCTCTCACTCGTGATGTCGTAAACCAGAAAGTTTGCGCGGATTGCCGCCCCTAGACTTTCTTGAATTTGAGAAGACCCAAGACATGAAGTTGCCGCAAAAGGCTATCGACATCTGACGGCGCCATATCGCTTAATTTTCGGTGCTGACCAGTCAGCACCGCCGGCTTCAAGTACTGATGATGTGCGAGGCAAGCCTTGAGCAATTCCAACTTATCTTTCATAGTCGTTGGCAAAGAAAGTCGAACACGCTTTAGCAAGGTGGCCTCTTTCTGATAGGTCTGACGGGATCGGGCCAATGCTTGCTCATTGTGCCTTCCAAGTGCTTCTGCGACTACTCTTCTCGTCTCCTCTTCAAGCTCTTGCGGTTCCAGGCCACTCTCCCGGATTTCTTCATCCAATTCTTCTTCGGACAAACTCATAATGGCTTCGGTCTGCAAATCTAACACACGCTCATATTGCAAATGGATGCTCTTCGATTTCGTTCTCATAACGCTCCTTCTTGGATGCGCTTCTTGATCTTTTTAACTGCGCGCACCACTTGCATATTGTAAGCCATGTATTGACGGTTGGTCAGCTTGAGCTCTCGGCAAATATCTCGGCCGCTTAACCCGTCCAACTTCAACTGAAACACCTGATGGCCCATAGATTCATGCCCCAGAACGGCCGACATCTGGCATTTAATGTTGGTCACAATGTGGGCCTGGCGTTTCGCTTCTAATTCTGCTTCCGGATTCGGAAGAGGGGAGGGGAAATCATCAGCAGTCTTCCCTCTTACTTCATCATCGTCGCCATCTTCATCTTTTGAATTGAGCGCTGAGAGAAGAACCGGCTCTCGATACCGTTGACTCTTGTGATGCTCCGCATGGTTGCTCACCTCTGACCTGATAGCCCAACAGAGATGCTTATACATCGGATAACTTTTATTCCACGGTCTTCGTCCAGTTAGCGTAGCCAGCACGGCTTCCTGAACATAATCTGGCGCCTCTCTTCCCCCGACACCGGCAGTAAGCGATCTCACTAACCAGAGAGGGGGCCCCGGAAATTCGGACAGTGTGATAAGTGGTAGCCTTGCTTCACCCACGCCACCGAACGGTGGCGAACTAGAGGAGCACGGCGATGAAGAGAACGAGACGAAATCACGGCGCGGCATTCAAGGCCCAGGTGGCCTTGGCGGCGTGCAAGGGCGACAAGACGCTGGCTGAGTTGACCGCACAATTCGGCGTGCATCCCACTCAGATCACGGAATGGAAGCAGCAATTGCTAGCGCGGGCAGTCGACGTGTTTGGCGGTACGAAGTCCCCGTCGGACGCGCCGGATCTCAAAGCCCTCCACGCCAAGATCGGGCAGCTAGCGCTGGAGAATGATTTTTTAGAAGGAGCGCTCATCAAGGCGGGATTGCTGAGCGCAAAGCGATGATCAAACGAACCCATGCATTGCCGATGGTTCGGCAATGCCAGCTCCTGGCGCTGGCGCGTTCGACCGCGTACTACCAGCGCATGCCGATGTCGTCAGCGGATCTGGCGCTGATGCGCCGGATTGACGAGCTGCATCTGGCCTATCCGTTTGCCGGAGCCCGGATGTTGCGTGACCTGTTGCGGAGAGAAGGCCACAGGATCGGGCGCAAGCGGGTGCGCACTGTGATGGTCCGCATCGGCATCGACGCGCTGTACCGCAAACCCAAAACCAGCCAGCGACATCCGGCTCATCGGGTGTACCCGTATCTGCTGCGCAATCTGGAGATCACCCGATCAAACCATGTCTGGGCGGCTGATATCACGTATAGTACGCCCAGCCAACGAAGCCCGCCTGTTTGGGGCTAAGTTGCTTGAGCATGTCTGGAATGCATGACTCGATGGTAGCAGTCACGAGCATGTCCTCTTTCTGCTACGAGAAGGAGTGAGCCGAAGCGGCGGTGACTTGCCGGACACTGGCAAGGTGACGAAGTCCGCGGGAAACGGGGCTTGAGGCGAAGCGGTTACGCCAAGATGAGCCTCCAGGCTGAGCATGGGACGGTTGAGGAACACGAACCT
>WIAG01000090.1 GCA_014055495.1 Nitrospira sp. CR1.2 | reverse complement strand
GGGCTGCGATGGGCGCGGGCGTCGGCGCCGCAGCCGGTTTCGGCACGGGCGGGGCAGGGCGTCGGGCGACCGGCGGAGCGGTGTCCGCTCCATCCTCAAGATAGGGCTGGATGAGTTGCATGGCTCCATCAGGGTCCATGGCGACGTACCCGATGCCGCCCACGAGCAGGAGAAGCAGGATCCACAGCAGCGGTCCCTTCTTCGACCGCTTCGGCTCCTGCATCGGCGGGGCGGGCGGCGGTGTGGCTTCGTCCAGATCTTCTTCCGTGAATTCCAAGTCGGGCTCGGGCTGACTCGCGAACAGGAGACGCCAATTTGTCCACTCACTGCCGATCGCGGGAATGCCCATGGATGACACCATCGGAGGACCTCCTCATTCGGAACCATCACGCTCTCATCGTAGGTACTTATCACCGGTGCTAGGGCCTGTCAATTTTGTTCAAGAAAGCGACAGGATACGTTTCCTTCACCGCGCAACGCCTGCATGGGGGCACGCGCTTCGACGAGGACAACCGTGAGCGCATCTCCCCGCTTGGGCATCGAGCACGGCGGCGAGCGCACGCGTGAGTCGAGGGGACAAGGGCTTGCAACTTTGAACAGTGCCGTTGCAGAATCGCCCACCACATGTGAGCGGAGAAGCGGATGAAGTCGTATCGCGAGGAGCTCTGGTTCGAGACCAAGACCAGGCGTGCCTATCTGAATATCACCGCGCAGGTGGAAGCCGCCGTGCGGAAGAGCGGCGTGCGCGAGGGGCTGGTGCTGGTCAATGCCATGCACATTACCGCTAGCGTCTATATCAACGACGACGAGGGCGGATTGCTCCAGGATTACGATGCCTTTCTCGAGCGGCTCGCGCCGCAACAGGCAACCTATCGCCATAACGAGACCGGCGAGGACAACGGCGACGCGCACATCAAACGACAACTGATGGGCCGGGAAGTGCTCGTGGCGATTACGGATGGAACGTTGGATTTTGGGCCCTGGGAACAAATTTTTTACGGTGAATTCGACGGGCGGCGGCGCAAGCGCGTGTTGGTGAAAGTGATCGGCGAGTAGGGTGCGGGCATTCATGGAATCGGGTATCGAGATCGATGCCATGAAGAACCGCATTCACGCTTGCCACGTCCCGGAAAGTTTGGCAACATGGACAACAGGATGACCACAGATTGTACATCGCGACGTCGCATCGACCTGGGAGGCCAGCCATGTTGAGTTGGTCGCGACCGGATCCGCTGACGCGAGATTTGATTCACCTGATTAATGCCCGCCGTCACGACCATGGCGATACGGACGCGGCGATCGATACGTTGCAGGCGTTCATCGAACAAGGGCGGGAACAGGATCTGCTGACGGTTCTGGCTGCGCTCGATGAAGAGATGGCGGAATGGATGTTCGACCTGGTGGCGGAAGCGTCCTGCGCCGTCATCATGGATGGCCCGGACGAAGAGAAGAACGCGTATGCGGTCATGGCGGCGTTGGAGTTGCCGTTGCAGGCTAATCTGGGGCAGCCGCTCGGCTTGAAAATCGATCCTGTGGCCACGGCGGACCTTCTCCACCGGCACTTGCAAGTTCCCTCCGGCGTGGTGGTGCGTGTGGAGCCTCGCCTGCTGACGGATGCCACCCTCGAAGGGTTGACCCTGCAAACCTTGAACGAGCACCTTGTCAGTATCGCCGATTCTCAACGCACCCAGGCCATCGCCTCCCGATTGTATCCGCCGGTGGAAAATACGGCGTTCCTCTTTTTCCAACTGATCGGGCTGCCCGATCCGGGGTTGCCGGACGCCTTGGAGGAGCCGGAGCGCCGCGCGCTTCTTGAGGGGTTGGTCGCCCAATGTTCCGAGCTGGCCCTGGCGCCAGATACGCTGGAAGTGCCGGTGTATGCGTCCTATGCGCTGTTCGACGCGCAGAATGCGGTGCGATTACATCGATTGGCCGATGAAACGGCCGCAGTCTGGCGAGACCTCGATCCGATGGTGCGGGCGCGGACCATCGTGCATCTGCATACGCAGTGCGGGAACGGGGTGTATATGCCGGTCTGGACCGACCTCTTTGATCCGGAGCTGCCTGAGGACCATGGTCCGGTCTGGACGTCGCCGGATGTGTGGGTGTTCACGGCCGACCTCCCGATCGAATGGCCCGGTGAAATGCTGACGAATCGTTTGTTGGCTGAGGGCTGCACCCGGTTCGAGAATCACATCGTAGAAGCCCCGGAAAACTGACCGGCGCCGGGCTCGCGGCGAGTCCTGCCCACCTGGTGGTTCTTCCGGCGATCGTGATCGCCCGTCCGCAACGTTGGGCGTCCCGCTGATCCATCGGCACCGAATACCTGTCACCGAGGAGTTCCTTGGCTGGCTCATCTCGAATCGGCGCCGTAATTCTGGTGACAGTGCTGAGTTGTCTGGCGCTGGGAGGGGTCTGGGGGGTGGTCCTCCTGCTCCTGCCGGAGAGCGACGCGCTGCCCGAGACCGCGCCGAGTTCATCTGCCACCCCACCGATTGTCTCTCCTTCATCCAGCAGTTCCCCCGTCAAGACGGTGCCCGACGCACCCCTCACTCCAGCCGCGGCGGCGGTGCAGACGAACGGGCCGCCCGCTGTGCAGGAACCACCTCGTCCGTCTTCGATCGATACCGTCGGTCTTCCGGTGGGGACGGAAGTCAAATGTGATCTGGAAATCGAGGCGCTCTGTCCCGAAGGGGAAGGAGCGCGTCACGCCTGTCTGCAGCGGAAGGCGGCACAACTGTCCCAGCCCTGCCGACCCATGTTGCGGGAGAAACTCGTCCGAATGAAGGAGCATATGCAGCAGCTACGTATCGCCTGTGAGGCAGACCGGCGGCAGTATTGTCGTGAGGTGGTTGCGGGCGGCGGGGAGCTGGTCCAGTGTTTGGAGTCCCACGCCCAGTCCGTCTCGGACCAGTGCTTCCAACTGCTGCCGAAGCGCGGGCGGTTGCTCAACTGAATCGGTCCGTGTCAGGCGCCGGAGCCGGGTCCGGCGGATGGTGAGTAGAGACAGGCGCAGCCACAGCCCGCCCTCTCGTTCAGCTGTTCGGCGCCGCAGCCGTCCGGTCTTGCAGAAGGAATCGCATCGTAATCCCGGCCACTTCCAGCACATCCCCATGTCGTAACACCTGCTCTCCCTGCGCCACACGACCATTGATGAGAATGCGTTTCCCGCTCTCCGTCTGGCTCACGAGGTAGCCGTCACCCTTCCGGTTGATGACCGCCGCAGTTTTCGGAGCAAACCACCCGGTGAGGGTAATGACGGCGTCATCCTGCGCGCCGACCAGCGAGACCGGTCTGGTCAGCCGGTACTGCGCCTGCCCCGTTTTGCCGGAGAGAATTTCCACGACTCCGATGTTGCGATCGGGCGTCGGAGTTTTTCCTTCAGGCCCGCATGCCGCGACCGCGCTGGTGTCTCCGTTGAGCACCTCTTGGCCGCGAGTCGATCCCGTCGTCGCCTGCTGTGCATGTTGGAGAATCAGGCGATGGTGACCCAGGCGAATACTGTCCCCATGATGGAGTTGCCGACGGACGATTCGCTGGTCGTTGACGAAGGTGCCGCTGGTGCTCCCCAGGTCTTCAATGAACAGCACATCGTGCACCGTGATGATTCGAGCATGGCGGGGCGAGACGGCGGTGTCGTCCAGGGACAGATCGTTGTCCCGTGATCGTCCCAGCGTGAAGGGCATGTGTGAGAGTGCGCAGACCTGGGGGGCACCTTGCGGCGACTTCACGAGGAGGGTGGGGGACGAATGGGGCTGCGACATGGCTGTGCCTTAGGATGGATTCAATGGGGGTGCGGTAAACAGGCGATCGCACAGGCGGTCCCAAAGGTTGGCGTTCCGCTGCATCACGTTGACCACCACAACAGTCGTATTGTCCGAACCGCCGGCGTCATTCGAGAGGGCAATGAGCCGGTTCGCAGCGGCCTGTGGATCGGGCGTGTCCAACAGGACACGGAGAATCGTGTCGGCGGACACCCCGGCGGTCAATCCGTCCGAACAGAGAAGGAAGAGATCGCCGTTCACGAACGGAACTTCCTTCAGTTCCACATCCACCAGCGGGTGGATGCCGACGGCGCGGGTCAACACATGTTTGTGGGCGGAGCGCATGGCTTCGGCATCGGTCAACAATCCCGAGTGCACCTGTTCTTGTAGCAGGGAATGGTCTCGGGTGAGCAACTGAATTGCCTGGTCGCGGATCAAGTAGAGCCGACTGTCTCCGACGTGGGCGATCGAGACCCGCGCCCCTGTCAGCCAGACGGCGACCACCGTCGTGCCCATTCCCGCATAGGCCGGATTGTGCGCGGCCTCTTGGTGGACCCGGTGGTTGGCCAGCCGTACGGCGCTCGCCAGCCGGTTGGTCGCAGCCGACCACTCAGGCTGCGCGGGACCGAGGAGGGGCAACGTCGGGGCAGCGGCTGCTGCGGCCACGTGTTGGGGGATCAGCGCCACAGTACGGCTGCTGGCGACTTCCCCGGCCCGGTGGCCCCCCATGCCGTCGCAGACAAGAAACAAACCGGCAACGGGATCGGCATGAAAGCAGTCTTCATTGTGGCGGCGGGTGAGCCCGATGTCCGAGGCGGCTCCGTGTGTGATGTGCCAAGCATGCATGGTCGCATTATCTCGGCATGACCTGGAGGATATCGCGCAGGTCTTGCGCCATGTCGCTGGCGTGGCGGTAGCGATTGGGAATGTCTTTCTGGAGGGCTCGATCCACGATGCCTTGGACGCGTGTCGGCAGATCCTGGCGGTACTTCAGAAGCGGGGCATGCGGAGCCTTGGTGATGCGCGTGACGAGGGCGGGCATATTCTCGGCGTCGAACGGTCGTTCCCCGGTCAACAACTCGAACAGCACCACGCCCAGCGAAAAGACGTCGGACCGGCCGTCCACATCTTTGCCCGTGGCCTGCTCCGGCGACATGTAGCGCGGCGTGCCGACGATCAGGCTGGGCTGAGTTTTCGAGGCGCTGGCCATTGTGGCGATGCCGAAATCCATCACTTTCACATGGCGCTGTTTCAGGATCATGATGTTCGGGGGCTTCACGTCTCGATGGACCACGCCCTGGCCATGCGCATAATCGAGCGCGTCGGCGACGGCCGCCACGATCTGCAGGACCTGTTTGGAGGGTAACAACGTCGACTTCTGACAGTAGCAGCTGAGCAGCGTGCCTTCGAGGTACTCCATCGCGATGTAGGCCAGGCCGTCCTGCTCGCCGGCGTCGTACACCGTGACGATGTTGGGATGGGACAGGCGTCCCGTCGATTCCGCCTCACGAAAAAACCGGTCCCGGAACTCCTTGAGCTCCTCCGCGCTGTCGATGTCGTCCAGGCGCATCGTCTTGATGGCGACGTGCCGGTGGATCGTGGGGTCTTTCCCCAGATAGACCAGGCCCATAGCTCCGCGCCCCAATTCCTTGAGGACCTGATACCGTCCCAACGTGACCGGTGCGCCTCCACCGTGGCGAGCGATGGCCGTTCCGACCGGACGGGCTGGTGCGGGGGCGGCAGGTTCGACGCCGGCCCGTGCGTCGGGGGTCTGGTTCGCCGGCGGACCGCTGTGCTTCGTCTGCCGGCGGCCGGGGCGGCGTGTGAAGGCGTGGGTCAAGGCATCGACATGGCGGACCCACGCGAAGGTCAACCAGGAGGCAGCGCCGATGAGGCCGCCGGTCACCAGCCAGGTGTAGAGCGGCTGCTTCGGTGGGCCCAGTACCGGAATCCCGTGGGCTTCATAGGCGTGGGATGCCGCCAAGACGATCAGCAGCAGCGCGGAGGGAAACAAAATGGCGCGGACGAACGTTTGTCCGCGGCCGTTGTCGCGCAGGTCCTGTCTGGCCCTGGCCGCTCCCATCCAGAGCATGAGCAGGCAGATGCCGTCGGCGATGAACAGGACGAGTTGCGAGGCATTCAGACCTACCGGGCGGATGACGGTGTGGACAAACAGCGGCAGCGAGGCCAGAAACGGCCCTACCAGAATCGCAAGGACAATGACGATGACATACGGGCCGATCCAGCCCCAGGATGTGGTCATGAGTTGAAGTGATGCGTGGTTGTGTCTCAGTGTAACGGAAGGTCCGGGGCTGTCAACGAAACGAGGGAATCATGCATCGATGCAGGCGAGGCGGGGCCTCGCCCGGGAGGCTGAGATGGGATGTGGAGGGGAGCGGAATGAGTTAGGCAGCAGTTGCGGCTTTTTTCAACGGATCGAGCAGTGTGTGCGAGACTTTCAGTTGGCCGCGCCCGATGCCGACTTCGATGTCCGGCTTGGTCACGCCATGAAAGTCACTGCCGCCGGTCACGAGCAAGTCGCAGTGCTTGGCCAAGTCGAGATACTCGGTCGTCTGGCTCGGCGTATGCGTGCTGTAATGCACTTCGATGCCTCCCAAGCCGACCGCCTTGAGCTCGCGAACCAGCGCGCGTAAGCCGTCGGCCGAGGTACGGACCCAGGTCGGATGGGCAAGGACGGGGACCCCGCCTGCCTCACGAATCCATCGGACCGCTTCAGCCGGTTCCGGCAAGTCTCGATCGACGAACGCCGGTCGGCCGTTCGCCAGATAGCGGTCGAAGGCTTCTTTCGCCGAGGTCACCAACTTCTTCTCCATCAACAGGCGGGCGATGTGTGGACGCCCCACGGATTCCGTGCCCGCCAAGGCCCGGACTTCGTCATACGTGATGGAGATGCCCAGTTCATTGAGGCGTTGGACGATCCGTGGATTGCGCAGGTGACGGCTGTCGCGCAGCGTCTTGAGCCGTTCGGCCAGCAGGGGATCGGTCCAATCCAGGAAATAGCCGAGGATGTGGAGTTCGCTGTCGCCGAGTCGCGAACTGATTTCAACGCCGGGCACGACCTCGATGCCGAGTTCCTTCCCGATCGCCGTCGCTTCGGGAACGCCGTCCACGATGTCGTGGTCGGTGATCGCCAACGCGGCGACGCCGGCCTGTTTGGCGAAGTCCATGACCTCACGCGTGGAAAAACTGCCGTCCGAATGGGTGGTGTGGAGATGAAGGTCGATACGGCTCATGGCGTCTCTGGTCCCGCTTTCTGCGCGACGAGGCGCGCGGTGTCATTCGGTCCGCCGCCCTGGCCGCCGTCGTGTTCGCCCTCGTCGTAATGCAGCACCCGCAGGGGGGTCGTGAGACGAAGGAGTTCATTCGGCGCCAGGCAAAATTCCCATCGGCGTGGATGGTGATGGCGGAAATAGTTGTTGATGGTGAAGGTTTCGTACAACAGGATGCCGTTCGGCTTCAATGCGTCGATGAGCGACGGGAACAGGGGACGGTGCAAGTAGTAGGAGACGATGACGGCATCATAACAGGCCTGGCCCACACTCGGCGGGCGGTCGGGGTCGGCTTCCAGATCCAGCACCCTGGTTGTCAGCCCGGATAGGCGGCGGACGTTGGCAGACGCGGTCAATTCGGCCAAGGCCTCCGCATCCCGGTCGATGGCCTCAACCTGCGAGCCCTGTGACAGGAGATACAGGGTATTGCGGCCTCGGCCTGCTGCGACATCCAGAATAAGGCCTTTGGGGATACGCCCCAGTTGCTCGACAAGGAAGGGGAGGGGCATCGGCTGCGTCGGCGGCGGCGCGCTGCGCCGGCGCTCGAATCGGACCCCGACCGATCCGGCCACCGTGGCCAACGGGGCGTGGAGTTTGCGAATCCACATACGGAGCTGCGTGACGGGGAACTCGGCGAACAACATGTCGATCAATTGCTCGGCGAGGGTTTCGAGGAGTCGGCAGGTGCGGTTGGTGCCCAGGGCTACCACGCGGTTGGCTACGCGCGCGTAGTCGATGGTGTCGTTGAGGCGGTCCGACAGGCCTGCCGGCTCTACCGCCGCGTCCAGTTCGAGGTCCACGGCGAGCAGCTGAGGTGTTCGCCGTTCTTCCTCCGTCACCCCACAGCGGCCGTAAAACTCCAGGCGTTCGATGATGATGCGCGCGGCCATGGCGCATTGTCAGGGATGGGCTTTTGGACTGTCAAGCAAGCGGGGGGGCGGGAAACGGAACAGGGGAAACATATGCCGGAGGGATTATCCGGGATGATTCATGAAGACCGTCGCGAGACGTTTGGCGAGGCCGTTAGCCGGCGACAGGAGTCGACGGAGTGAAGCGGCCATGGCCGCCGGGGCAAGTTGCACCTTCACTTCCTGCGCGAGACGCACGCCCACAAGGTGCAGGAGTTCCAGTAAGTGATGCGCGACCGGTTGCGCGGGCGAGGTGAGGCGCAGCTGCTTTAACTCCGATCGATAGCGTGTGCGGCGTCGCCAGGCGGCGTGAATGGCCACGGCGGCGGCGAAGGTCAGTAACAGAGGATTCGGAGTCATGGAGAACAACCATCGCCACCATTCGTAGAGGGCCAGCAGGGCGAGACAGAGAGGGAGCGATAACGCATCGCCCCAGGCGCATTGCAGGGCGCGGATCTGTTCGTCGACGGGTTGACCGTTCGAACGGCGGGGAGTCCATTGAAGCGGGGCGCGGCGATTCTTCGAACTGAACAATCGAGCGGGGCGGAACATTCCGGATACCTCCTGTCATGAACGGCCATGCACGTAGCTGGCATTCTAGGACAGGTCGGTCGAACGGAATAGCAAAGACGCGATTTGTGCAGATGGCGTCTCGGTAGTTGTACCCAGGTGACGGTATCGCGGCTTGCCGGCTCCTACGAGTCGTTGAGCACACCATGCGGGGGGGGCGTGCGCAGGCCAGAATCGATCGCACGGGAACCGGCGTCGATCGGGATCGGCATGGCTATCGGGAGGTGTGTGCCGTAGATCGGCTGCGTCCGTCGTCTCACCGCAGCCGTTGTAAGACGCCCTCGGCGACGACGGCGTTCGGATCGCCGCCGACGATCAGATCCTTGTCGCCGAAGTGCGAGGTCGAGCTGGTGGTCACCCGCATCTTCAGGCCGCCGGGAACGAGGGCATATTCGAAGAGGGCGGCTTCCTGCTGCTGGGTCAGGTAGCCCTGGCTCGCCCGCTCGAAGGAACCGGAGATTCCTACCGTCAATCGTCCCGGTCCCTTTTCGACACGTTCCACCACCATCCGTTGCACGCCGCCCCCGGACGGAACGTATTCCACCGTTTGTCCCACGTGGGACAACTCCACGTGCCGCGTGAGTCCCTTGTTATTGGTATACGAGTAGAGGGGAAAGCCCTGGGGGCTGAAATCGATCTGGACTTCCGCCTGGCTGCCGTCGGCGCTGCTGAGCAGCCCTTTCCAGGCACCGGACATGTCCGCCGCTTCAGCGGCGTTCGACAGGACCAGTCCTATGACCATCGTTACCATGCCGACAAGCCGTCGTAGTGTCATGATGCTCCTCCCACGGGTGCATGCGCCAATGCCGTTACACCGTAAAGGGCCGCCGGCGCAGAAACTTCGCCGCCGCGCCGAGTGTGAAGAGATTAGGCGTCTGGCTGGACGGCAATTCCGCCCGGATGGCCGCGTGGAACTTGGCGTAGTTGCCGCTGAAGGTTCCGTGGTTCCAGACCTTCAGCAACTGCTCGGTGAAGGCCCCGTTCTGCTCGCCGTCGAGCGAGGTCTGGTTGTCCTGGCAGCCGGAGATCAGGATCACGGAGGCGCTGAACCGTTTGGCGATCGCCGTCAAGCGCGGGCTCACGGCCAATTGGGCGAGCACGCTGTCCGGGTCCGCGACCCCGGCCTTGCCGGCGGCTTTGGCGACGTTCTTCTGCACGTTGTCGTAGAACTGCTGGTGCTCGCGATAGGTGCGCAAGCCGACGGAGAGCGGCATCATTTTCGAGCGCCGGACCGATGCGGAAGGATCGACCTGGGGCGGACGGTTGCGCGTGACGGTGCCGCTATGGCAGCTGTCGGAGAGCACCAGGATGCGCACGCCCGCCGCGAAGCGGCTCAGCTCGAAATATAACTCGTCGTCGATCAGCTGCCCGTCGAAGAGGCACCAGGTTTCGTCCCGCTTGTCCGCTTCTTCGCCCGTGACATCGGGGACCTGGCCGCCGTGGCCCGAATAGGTCAGAAAAAAGAAGTCGCCCTTCTTCAACCGCTTGGCGGCCTTCCGGATGGCGGCCAGCGTCTTCGCCCGCGTGCCCTGTTTCGTCAGCAGCACGGTGGATTTGATACCTTGCGATTTTGCGATCGCGGCCATGTCCTTGGCGTCGAACTCACAGGCTGCCAAGTCGCCGCTCCAGCCTCCATAGGCGGCGGGGCTCACGGCGTTGAGGCCGATGTGCAAGGAGAGGCCCTTCGGTTTGCTGCTGGATGACGACGTGGTCTTTGCCATACGTACCTCCTTGGTCGGCGGGATGGGTGAGCATCAGCAATTGGATGATCAAAAAGATGGCGGTACGGTAATCGTTGCGACGAAATCTGTCAACGGAGAGAAAGGAGCGAATGCTGGTATGTCACTCGATCGAAGCCAGGGAGCCGTCGCTTGGGCTTCCCCGGAATGTTCAATGCTCGGTGTTCAATGTTCAAGCGAACATTCCCGATGTCGTTGGTAAAGCAGATCCGCCAGATGGACGAGAGTTGGAGCCAACACAGTGGCGGAAGAAAGCGTCATGGCTGCAGTTGTCTATAAACGAACGAGGGTGAGTGACAAGCCTGATGGGGGAGAGCCGAACGAACGGAGGTTGTCAGTTTGCAAAGTGGTTCAAGCGCGCCAGAGGAATGAACTCGATCCATTTCAGCTTTGCGTCGCCGATGGGGACAGGCTCCTCGAACAATGTCAAAGGATGCGTTGTTCTCGGGCATCGGGGCCTAGGGGCCTGTCAGCCACCGGACGGCGATCAGATGCTCGACGGCGTGAAATTCAGGATCGCTTGTCAGGACCGTTCCCGAAAGGCGGCGGGCCGTGGCGATACAAAAGGCATCCGCATAGGAGACCGCATGCTCACTCTTGATTTCCGCCGCCTCTCGCACCAAGGGCAGATCCACTTCAACCAGTTCGATAGGCAGTTGTTCCAGGAGATGGAGGGCTTCAGCGGCGCGGACC
>WIAG01000089.1 GCA_014055495.1 Nitrospira sp. CR1.2 | reverse complement strand
GATACGGAGAATCCATGTTGGGTGATGCGCTGCAGCCGGGAAGACAGGCCCCGAGGGGTCAGCGTGTATTCACGACGGAACCGTTCGTACAGGGCCTCGACCTGGGCAACGGACATTCCGAGGCTGGCGGCGACGTCCTGACTACTCCGATCATCCTGATGCTCCATGACCCCGAGCCGGATGTTATCGATCAACGACGGGGTGATTGCGGACCCGAGTTCGGGAAACTCCTGCCGCAGCGCGGCGCGAATGGCCGCACGCTGCTCCACCGCCACCATTTCCTGCGCCTCTTCGCGGCTCAATTTGTCGATCGTCAGCGTGGTCGCCAACGGCGGCAGCCACAACCCCTTCACCCAGGTCGTGACGCGGTGATACCAGAGAGGGAAGAGGGTTTTCCCGAAAAACGGCACGCTGAAAAACCACCCCAGCGCTTCCACCATGACGTAGGGGGTAATGACGTTTTCCTTGAGATCATGCAGCAGATGCTGGCCGGCATGGCTCAGCTTGGCGAAGAGCCGATGCCGGCTCGCCGCCGTTCCATGGTAACTTCGAGGAATCTCGCGGATATGATTCTTCGGCTTCAACAGCACGGGCGCGTGCGTCACCGGAAGTTCTTCCCCGAAAGCCTGATACTTCACGGGAATGCCGAAAAACCCGGCCACGCCCAACGTCTCATACCCGCCGAGTTGTTCGAGGTGCCGGCGAAACACTTCGGAGCGCACGTCGATACAGAACACCATTTGTGCGAGAGGACGCGCAGGAGCACCGGCTGCCGCGCGCCCGTCACTCTCCCGCAGCTGCCTCGCCACTCCGCTCAACTGCCCGACCACATCCACACGTTGTCGTGTTTCAAACGCTTCCAACCAGCGTTGGCTCTGTTGTCCGGCAGGAAACCCGTCCAACCAGTTCAGGACCGTGAGCACCTCCGAAGGTGACGACTGGGTGATCAACCCGGGATCGACGCCTAGGGCGGCGGCGAGGGCCGAGAGTCGGCGAGCATCTCGTCGACACATATCAGCATGGCGCGCCCCGGTAGTCCGGTCATAGATCTGCCGTCCAAAGTCATTCCACTCCTCCTGCGTGGCCTTCCGATGTTGTCGCTGCCACGTCTGTACCTCGTCGGTCACCGCTCCCGCCAGTCCCCCGTCCACCAACTTTCGCCTCAGCCAATGGCTATACGGCGCCTGCTCGATGTGGCCACGGATGGCGTCAACCTGTCCCGCGATACTCAGCTGTTTCCGGCAATGCAGGTCGACGAATTCCCGTTCGTAGAACAATCGCACGGCCAGATACTTCACGAGATCGATGGGATACCGTGTCTGCCACGGGTAATGCGGCTCTTCCGATCGCCACTTGATGTACCCCGTCCACCCGGGCAGGGCGGCCAGGTGCAGGGCGAAATACGCCTCCCACGCAGGCTTGGGGATGCCCATCGCAGCCAGGCTATGAAGGACTCCCTCTTCCGGTCGATCATCCATGGCGTCGATTTTTTGTGCAGCATCCCTCACGCCCAGCAACCGGAGGCCGGCATCGTACCGGGCCAAACGTTTCCATGCGCGGTAAAACGTATGCTGCCGCTCCGGCATGACCCAGGACGCTTCCCCCTCATCCAGAAACACTCCGCACCATTTCACCATCTGCTCGTTGATGTCCGACACGATCGACGTCCCCAACGTGCGATCGCACCAGCCGGACAAGGTCTCCTGCGAGCACAGATCGAGTGGTTCCCACGGGAGGGGCGACTCCGGCTGAATGGTCCTGGTGTCGCCGACCGATTCAGTGAGCCAGGCGGCGATGTGATCCGTCGCCTCATCGGTGACCGGCGACCCGGCGGCCGGATCGGTGAGCCCATGCATCATGGACAACCGCAGCGCCTCCAGATGCGATAATGAGCGACCGGCAAACGTCACCTGGCGATCCCCGGCAAGCTGAGTCAGCACCTGCGTCACATCTTCAGGACGGATGCGGCCCTCGGCAACATAGCGGCGATAGATCGTACTCGGAAGATGGCCCTTGCCCCCGAGGAGTTGTTCACCACGTTTCACGGCTTGATCGAAGGGAAGCTCTTCCATGCCATGCAAGGGGTTATGGTGGATGAACGTGCGCATGGGCCAGTAGGAGGCGATGGCCTCCCCCGCCAGTTCCACGTGAGACCGCAATTCCATCCGCTCTGCATCGGTGAAAATGCGTCGTTCAAGTGCCATGCATCGACTCCATTGCGATCAGCGCCCCGGGAAACTACCGGCGGAACGCGGCTCGACCGATCATGCGAACCAGATCCTCGACATACAGGCCGTTCAGAAACATGACATAGCCCCTTGCGCGCAACTGCTCCATCCACGCCGGCATCAACAACGTGACACCTTTGGCCTTCCCGTAAATCATCCCCCATGCCGCGAGAATCAGCATCACCACCAAACCCACCACCGCGTCAAATAACGAACGATTCCACTCGGCGGCACGCATAAAGCCCGCCGCGGTATCGTGGGTCGGATACAGGAAATGGGTAAACGCTTCCCCGGCCCAGAGATAGGTCAGGCCGATAAACGCCAAGGCTCCCAGCATGGTCAATGAGACGGTCCAGGAGGCCCCGGTGTGAAGCCGGTACAACGTGAACATCGCTTGCGACGTCGTGACCCACCCGAAGAACAGGAAGATCACCGCCCCCTGCGCGTCCTGCAAGGGGATACTCACGACCCCGTGCGCAACGAGCAGGATCACCAACGGCAGTACCAGAGTCGCCACCAGGCCGGTCGTCCAGGTCATGGGTGAAAAACTATGGGCCTCATCCACCTGCGCAGCCGGGGGCAATTTGAATTCCTTTCTCGCCTTATGAATGACCGAACCGGAATTGAGAAACAGCGTGGCCTTGAACAGGCCGTGGGCGCAGAGATGGAAGACCGCCAGGGCAAAGGCACCCAACCCGCACTCCATGACCATATACCCCATCTGTCCCATGGTCGAGTAGACGAGCCGGCGCTTCACGCTGGTTTGCGTCAGCATCGCGGTGGCGCCGATCAAGGCCGTCACGCCGCCGATCACAAACATCAGATGGAGAGTCGTGGGGGCCAACCCGAACAGCGGGGCAAGGCGATTGACCAGAAAGCCGCCGGCGTTCACGATCCCTGCGTGCATCAAGGCGGATACCGGCGTGGGCGCCTCGATCGTGCCGATGAGCCATAAATGGAACGGAAACTGGGCCGATTTCGTCATGACCGATACCAGGAACAACAGGGTCGCGACCAGGGCGACATCCAGGTCCGTGTGCCAGCCGGGCCAAAGGGTGAGCGTCGCGGGGCCTGCCTGTAAGCGGGCGAACAGATCCGTCAGATCCAGGGTCCCGGTCGCTCCATAGAGCGCCATCAGGGCCAGGAGAAACGCGGCATCGCCGAGCGCCTGCACCCAGAAGGTCATTCGTCCCGCTTCTCTGGCCGGACGACTTGCCGGGTTACACACCAGCAATGACGCCAGCAGCCACGTCACCAAATGCCAACAGACGAAGATCCAGAACAGATTGCCGCTACTGACCAGACTCAGCAGGACAGAGGTCAGCCCCCCCAGAAACGCGAAAAACCGGATGTAGCCCGCGTCCCCTACCATGTAGCGCTCGGAATACACATGAATGATCAGGCTGACCAGGCTGATCAGCATCATCATGACTCCGGCCAGGCGATCGATGAGAATCGTATAGGACAACGCTCCGGCAGGCGCACCCAGGATCGTGAGGCGGATCGGGTCTCCATAGAGCACGAAAGCAAGGGTGACGAGCGAGGTCAACGCCGAACACCAGAGCGCCCCGATGCCGAGGCGAGCAACCCTCTCACCCATCTCACGATGGAACAGGGCGATAAGCAGCGTGCCCAGCAGGGGCGCAAAGATCGTGATCAGTGGAACAATACCATCCATGGCACAGGGACCTCCCAGGCAGGAATACTTTGCACGAGGGCATCAGCAAGAACAGGGCCCAGGACCAGGCGGACACGAAACCCGATGAAATGCGGAAAGCGATGGAATCAACCGGCTGCCGGTCCGGATGGGCGAAAGCCCTCTGCCATGAGCCACGTGCGTCCACGCACACCCGTGCATATGCGCACGACCAGCGCACCAAAATCAAGGAGAGGACGAAACAGGGCGATGAACAGCCCCTGCGGGGGAACAGGGGGACAGGCGAGGTTGGCCATCGATCCCCACTGGCAGAACGAAGGAATAGATGTCGCGCTCCTGAACGATGCGACCCTATGGACGGTTCCAGCCGCGGCTTGATGTGTTTCGTTCCCTATGATAGCGTCTACTTAGAAAATTATGTCCGCCCAATCGATTCACAACAGACCTCTCCGACTCGATCACCTGCTTCGCGCATGGGCCGTGCTCTGGCTATTGGCCTTGCCGCTCTTCCATATCCATCCCGAGACGGATCCTCATCATGGTGAAGCCGGTCACATCCACGCTGCTGCCGTGCACACGGTCTTTTCAGCTGACCTCGAGGCCGAATTCGGGGGCCATCAGGATGCCCATCACCATGCTTCTGGCACAGAATCGGGGCCGGCGCTCTCGGCTGAAACCCCACATGCCTGGAACCCTGACCCCGAACTTAGCTTCTCCCTGTTGAACGATGCCACGGACCGCAAGCTCGTCAAGCCGCTGTTCACGCATCTGCTGTTCGTCGTCCGACACTTCCTCCCCTCGCCTGAGCGCCGTGGCCAAACGGTGGAACAGAGCGATCCGACCGCTGCATTCCCCCTTCTCGTTTCAAACATTCCTGTGCGTGCACCGCCTGCTCCACTCGTCGGTTAACTCCCGTCCCTTCTAACACCTATATCCTGCTCGCATCCGCCCACCGGCGCGGGCTTTTCCTGTTGAGCGGGATGGCCCGATTGCGAACAGAGGAGGCGCCCGATGTTTGCTCGACTCGTCATGTCCATTGTCTGCATGAGCCTGACCACCTTCCCCTTTACGGGTGGCAACGTGGCCGGGGCTGAAGCGCCACGCATCACCGCCCATTCCTTGCCCGATATTCTCACGCTGGCCGTGCAGCACAACCCCACCCTGGCCGGAGCCGAGGGGTTCGTCAAACAGAGCCAGGGGCAGCAGATCGCGGCCGGCGCCTATCCCAATCCCTCCCTCACCGGTATTGCCGGTCGAGGCGCGATCCGTGACCCGAGTACCGGCACGCATGTGACCGAACGAACCTTCACCGTGGAACAACCCCTTGAATGGGCAGGAAAACGCCAGGCCCGGCAGGACGCCGCCGATGCGGGGATGGCCGGGGCCAACGCCGCCCTGGAAGACGCCCGTCTCTCGTTGCTTGCCGATGTGAAAATCGCGTTTTATCACCTTCTGTTCGGTCAACGTGATGTCGAACTGGCCACCCAGAATGTCACAAATGTGGAAGAGGTCTTACGCACCGTGCAGGCGCGCGTGGCGGCCGGCGAGGCTACGTCATTCGACAGTTTGAAAGCCGGGGTCGAAGTGCAGAAGGCGAAGAAGGAAGTGGCCCGGGCGACCAGTGCGTTGCTGGTGGCCAAGGCGCGGCTGAATGCGCTCACTGCCGGATCGCTCGGCAAGGACTTTTCCGTTCAAGGCGACTTTGACAAACCGAAGCCAGGGCTCAACGCAGACGGATTGGCGGCACAGGCGTTGGCACAACACCCGGCCATTCGACGTGTCGGCAAACTACAGGAGCAGGCCGAGCACACGTTGCGCTTCGAGCGCGAGGCCCGTGTGCCCAATGTGAGCGTGATCGGCAGCTACCATCGCGAGGCGGGCGATGAATCCGTCACGGCGGGACTGGCCGTGCCCCTACCGCTGTGGTACCGGCGACAAGGCGAGATTCAATCCGCACTCGGCGCCAAGCATCGCGCCGACGCGGAACGGGTGCGGGCAAAACAGGAATTGGAACAGGCCATCATCCAACATACCCAGGAGGTGCGCACGGCGCAGGAGCAGCTCTCGCTCTTCGAAACCGGTTTGCTGAAACAGTCCGAGCAGACGCTGACGCTGGCACGAACGAGTTTCCGGCATGGGGCAGCCAGCCTCCTGGACGTGCTGGACGCGCAGCGGGTGTTCCGGCAGACGCAGCTCGAATATGCCCAGGTGCGAGCCGACCTCTCCATCGCGTTCGCCCGCTTGGAGCGCGCGCTAGGCACTGCACTATGAACGCGACCCGGATTGAACGGAACAATCGGGGTGCTGCGATGAAACGACGCGTCACGACGATCGGCCTCTTGCCCACGCTACTGTGCCTTATCTCAGCCTGTAGCGATCAGGGAGTGCAGCCTGCCAAACCAGCCACAAGCAGTGATACACCAACCGTCGCCAGCAGTAGCACATCCATTCATCCTCCGCCGGCCGTGCAGGCTCGCCTCCGCACCGAGCCGGCCGCCCTACGGGCCGTACCCGAACTCGTCACCGCTCCCGGGGAAGTGGCGCTCGATCTGAAACAGGTGGCCAAGATTACGTCCCGCATCGGCGGACAGGTTGAACGCATCCATGTGCAACTGGGCGATCGAGTGAAAAAGGGCCAGCCGCTGATCGCCATCGGCAGCCTGCAGCTCGATCAGTTGATCGAGGAATACCTCGTCGGAAAAGCCCAAGCCGATGTGGCGGAAAATAGCTTTCGCCGGACGGAAAAACTGCGCGCGGACGACATCGTCACAGAACGGAAACTGATCGAGGACAAGGGCCTGTATCTCGAAACACAGGCACGGTTCCAACACATTCGCGAGAAACTCACCAACATGGGGGTCTCCACGGCCCAACTTGACCGTGGACAACACGAAGACCGGCATCTCTATACCCTCACAGCCCCCATTGCGGGCACCGTGGTCACCCAAAGCGCGGTGCGAGGACAGGGAGTCGGCCCCGGCGACGAGTTGTTCGATGTCGTCGATACCGGTCGTGTCTGGGTCTTTGCCAACCTGCCCATCGAACAGGCTCGTAAGTTCAAGGAAGGTGATTCCGGCACCATTACACCAAAGGGCGGAGAGGCCGTCGTCGCACCACTCACGTACCTTGCGCCGATTGTGGACGAGACGACCAGGACCATTCGCGTGCGATTCGAAGTGGCAAATCCCACCGGACAGTTAAAACCACGCGAATATGTCGAGGTGGCGCTCGGTTGGTCCGGATCACCGGTGGTCACCGTGCCCGTCAGCGCAATCACGACCATCGAAAAAACCCGCGGGCTCTTCCTCGAATCCGAAGGCGGCTATACCTTTCTGCCGATCGAGACAGGCCGTGAGGGGGGCGGGTGGATCGAAATCCGGCGCGGCGTGAAGGAAGGCGATCGTGTCGTCAGCGACGGTGTGTTCGATCTGAAAAATGTGCTCTTGAAGGAACACATCGGGGCTGGTGAATGAGGCGCGCATGAATCACCTGCTGACGTTTTCGCTTCGCTACCGGTTCTTTACGCTCGTGGCGATCGCCGTCGTGATGGCCGCCGGACTCTGGTCGTTCGCGCACCTGACGATCGATGCGGTCCCCGACCTGACCCCGGTCCAAGTGCAAATTCTTACGCATGCGCCGGCGCTGGGGCCGGTCGAGGTGGAACAATTCGTCACCTTTCCGATCGAAGCCTCAGTGAACGGTCTGCCGGCCCTACGCGAGTTACGATCCATCTCACGGTACGGACTCTCCGCCGTGACGGCCATCTTCGACGATCGCACAGACATTTACAGAGCCAGGCAGTTCGTTGCGGAACGGTTGGCACAGGCGATCGAACGCATTCCGGCAGAATATGGCCGCCCGATGATGGGGCCGCTCACCACCGGGTTGGGGGAGGTGTATCAATTCACGGTGAAAGGCGAGGGCTATAGCCCGATGGCCCTGCGAACGCTCCTCCAGTGGGACATCGGCATGAAATTGCGTGCGGTGCCCGGCGTGGTGGACGTCAACATCTGGGGGGGCGAGCCGCAACAGTTCCACGTCGTCGTCGATCCGTCGAAGTTGTTGTCCTTCAAGTTGTCCCTGAAACAGGTGTTCGGCGCCTTGCAGCGCAACAACGCCATTGCCGGCGGCGGGTACATCGAACACCAACGCGAACAATTGTTGATCCGTGGAGAAGCCCTCGCCACCCGGGTCGGCGATCTGGCTCGGATCGTCGTGGCCCATGGACCAGGCGGCGTGCCCATCTACATCGAGGATCTCGCCGAGGTAAAGGAGGGATCGGCGCTCAGAGTCGGGGCTGCCACGGCCATGGGTGAAGGCGAGACCGTGATCGGCATGGTGCAAATGCTCGCCGGGGAAAATGCCCAGGACGTGGTCACTCGCGTGAAGGCGCGGGTACGGGAGATTCAAGCCACCCTCCCCGCCGGCGTGACCATTGCCCCCTACTACGACCGCACCATCTTCGTCTCGAAGGTCATGCAGACCGTCCGGAACAACTTGCTGGAAGGGGGACTGCTGGTCATCGCCGTCCTGTTCCTGTTTCTCGGCGACCTGCGGGCAGGCCTCATCGTGGCCGCCGCCATTCCCCTCTCCATGCTGATCGCGTTCATCGGCATGATGCAGGCGGGGCTCTCGGGCAATCTCATGAGCCTCGGCGCGATCGACTTCGGACTCCTCGTCGACGGCTCCGTCGTGATGATCGACAACATTCTCCGACGATTGGCCGAAAAACCGACGGTGACCCGCGAAGCACGGTTGACCGACGTGTTGGCTGCCGGTCAAGAGGTTCTGCGGCCGATGACGCTCGCCGTGACGATCATCATCCTCGTGTACGTGCCGATCTTGGCGCTCACCGGTATTGAGGGGAAAATGTTCCGCCCGATGGCCGTCACGGTCATCATGGCCTTAGCAGGATCCCTCCTTCTCGCCTTGACGGTCACGCCCTTGTTGTCCTTCTGGTTTTTGCGGGCGACACCCGACGGAGAGGCCACAGTCGTGATTCGCGGGTTGAGCCGGGCCTACGCGCCCTGGCTTCAGCGGGCTGTGGGCCGTCCCATCGTTCCCGTAACCCTCGCGCTGTGTCTCTTCGCCGTCAGCCTACTGGCGGGAAGCAGACTGGGAATCGAATTCGTCCCACGCCTGGAAGAAGGAGACCTCGCGGTGCAGGTGTGGCGTCTCCCGAGCATTTCCTTGACCGAATCCGTCGCCACCGCGCTGGAGATCGAACGGGTGCTGCGCCGGTTCCCCGAAGTCACGCAGGTCGTTACGCGCACCGGCAGCCCGGAGGTGGCCACGGATGTGATGGGCGTTGAACTCTCCGATGTCTTCGTCATCTTGTCGCCCCAGCGCGACTGGGTCACGGCACAGAGCCGCAATGAACTGATCGACGCGATGAGGCAACGGATTCTCGAACAGGTGCCGGGCGTCGGGCTCGGGTTCACCCAACCGATCGAAATGCGCTTCAATGAACTGATTGCCGGAGTGCGCTCGGACCTCGCCGTGAAAATCTCCGGCCCGGACCTCGATGTGCTGAAACAACAGGCAGAACGAGCGGCGCGGGCGCTTCAACAGGTACCGGGCGCAGCCGATGTGAAGGTGGAGCAGGTGGCCGGACTCCCGTTGCTCCGCGTCATCGTCGATCGGGCCGAAATCGCCAGGTATGGGCTCACGGCTGAGGAAGTGCTCGCCCTGATCCAATCGACCAGGGTCGGGACCGTCGTCGGAACCGTCGTACAGGGATCACGGCGATTCGAGCTGGTCGTACGGCTGGCTGACCGGGTCTCCCGCGATCCTGCGTCCTTGGGCAGTCTGCTGATCCCAACGATGCACGGGGAACTTGTCCCGCTCTCACGCGTAACCACCATTCTCGTCGATTCAGGTCCGGCACAGGTGAGTCGTGAACACGTGCAGCGACGGATCGTGGTCGAGGCCAACATTCGCGGGCGTGATCTCGGCGGCTTTGTCGCCGAAGCGCAGCGTGTCGTCGCCCAGGCCGTCGTCCTTCCCCCCGGCTACGAGCTAATCTGGGGCGGACAGTATGAACATCTCCAAGAGGCCACCAGACGGTTGACCATGGTCGTGCCGGTCACGTTGCTGTTGATCCTGGGTATGCTGTCGGTGATCTTCGGCTCACTGCGCCCGGCACTGCTGATTTTCCTCAATGTGCCGCTGGCCCTGTCGGGCGGGATTCTGGCATTGTGGCTGCGGGGCTTACCGCTCAGCATCTCGGCCATCATCGGCTGTATCGCCCTGTTCGGCATTGCCGTCCTCAATGCCGTGGTCCTGGTGAGCCATATCCGTCGGCTCGAAGCGGAGGGCACTTCCACAGATCAGGCCGTCGTCCAGGGAGCCATGGATCGCCTGCGGCCGGTGTTGATGACCGCCCTGGTCGCCAGCCTGGGGTTTCTCCCCATGGCCCTGGCCACCAGTATGGGTGCCGAAATTCAGCGGCCGCTGGCCACGGTCGTGATCGGCGGCCTGGTGACGTCAACAGCGCTCACACTGCTCGTCATTCCAGCGATCTATTCCTACATGGCGAAACAGACCGGACGAAAGACAGCCCCCGCCGATTCCCCAGGCTCCGGCATCGGTTCCGGTTCCTAACTCGTTGCCGAATCGCCCTGAATCCGCAGACCGGGCGCTCGATTCCACGCTGGTTCCGACTCTTTTCTGGACAGACTTTCATCCCGGCGGTAAGCTTCTTCTACACGTTGAGGTGTCTGCGCAGGGGCCCTGCCTGGCGTGGCTCCTCTCCTGAGACGGCAACCTGACATCTTCCCGAGGAGTAGTTATGGCGACCATCATGGTGATCGACGACGAACCTTCCATCCGTGGCCTCCTGCGCGAGGTTCTGGAACGATCCGGACATAAGGTTGTCGAAGCGAAGGATGGACGCGAAGCGCTGGATCTCTATCAGAAACACAAAGCCGATCTGCTGATCATGGACTTGTTGATGCCGGAAGTGGATGGACTGGAAGCCACGCTGCAGCTGACTCGCGAGTACATGGACACGAAGATCATCGCCATGACCGGCGCCCAGGGAGATCGCAACTTTCTGGACATCGCACGGTTGTTCGGCGCACACCGCACGTTCG
>WIAG01000166.1 GCA_014055495.1 Nitrospira sp. CR1.2 | reverse complement strand
TCCCACACCGGCAGCGTCTTCAGTCCTTCGGCCTGATCCATCAGACGTCCGACCATATGACTGAGGGCGCGTTCGGCCTCCGGGACGCGCTCGATCCTCGGGACATCGAACGAAAGCCACGCCACCACAATAATCGAGGCCGACAGGACCATAGCGGACAACAGGGTGACCGCTCGCGAGAAGCCGGGATTGTAGGCATGGGGGGGAGGAGGCGCCCCCATACAGGGGAGCGGTGAGTCCACTGGCTGCGCTGTCAGACCGGTCGAGGAGTCCGCGTTCATGAAGTTCTCCCGAAACGCACGAGGCGCCGGAGTATAACACCAGCCTCGGAGAGGTGAAACAGGCGCCACGCCTCCAGGCCCCCGGCATAATCCCATGGCTGAATCCCCATCGGTTTCGTTATACTAGGGCTCATGCAATGACAAGCCTGTAGCCAGGCCGTGCAACCTTCCCTGACGAAACACGATCGACTCCGACGATGAGCCTGCCTCCAGAGGATCACGAGTTTCACCCGCCCTATCGCCTGCTCCTGGGTCCCGGGCCGAGCATGGTTCATCCCAGCGTCTTGCACGCGCTGGCTCAGCCGCTCATTGGGCATCTGGATCCGCTGTTTCTCGGCCTGATGAACGACATTCAGACCCGTCTCCGCACCATCTTTCAGACCGCCAATGCGTTTACCATCGCCGTATCCGGCACCGGATCGGCAGGCATGGAAGCCGTTATTGCCAACCTGATTGAACCGGGAGACCGAGCCCTCGTCGGCGTGAACGGAGTCTTCGGCACGCGACTGGCCACGATGATCGAACGACAGGGCGGAGTGCCGCTGCGCATCGACGCGCCATGGGGGGACATCATTCCGATGGAAGCCGTGGGCGAGCAACTCGCCCGTTGCGCTCCGGTTAAGGCCGTCGTGCTGGTTCATGCTGAGACCTCCACCGGCGCCAGGCAGCCGCTGGAGGAAGCCGGCGCCCTCTGCCGCGCCCACGGAGCCCTCCTGATCGTCGATGCGGTGACATCCCTCGGCGGGATTCCGGTCGAAGTCGACGCCTGGGGCATCGACGCCTGCTACAGCGGCACCCAGAAATGTCTGAGCTGCCCTCCCGGTCTGGCCCCGTTGACCATGAGCCCGCGAGCCATGGAGGCGATTCGGCAACGACGGACTCCCTGCCACAGCTGGTACCTGGACCTGGCGTTGATCGCCGACTACTGGAATGACCAGAGCCGCGCCTATCACCACACCGCCCCCATCTCCATGCTGTACGGCCTTCGAGAGGGCCTACGCCTGGTGCAGGCCGAAGGACGGGAGGCACGGTTCGCACGCCACCGACTCAACAGCGAGGCCCTGTTGGCGGGACTGACCATGTTAGGCCTGGCGCCCCTGCCGGCCCCTGAACATCGACTCCCGATGCTCAATTGTGTCACCCTGCCGGACCGGATCAACGACGCTGCCGTGAGGACCCGGCTTCTCCAGGACTACGGCATTGAGATCGGGGGCGGATTGGGACCGCTGCGCGGAAGGGTCTGGCGCATCGGGCTCATGGGCGAATCCAGCCGGGAAGCTCATGTCTTGACGCTGCTGGGCGCCCTTGAAGAGATCTTTGCTCACCACGGATGGCCCGTGCAGGCCGGCCACGCGGTGCGGGCGGCGGTCGACATCTACACCGGTTCACAGTCGGCGACGAGGAGGAGTGCATGAGTCGAAACGGATTCTGGATTCTAGCGGCCGGCGTGGCCGGCTTCGTCGCGGCAGTGACCTACTGGGTCATCGCCTTGGCCGTGGCCGAATCGCGGAAGGCGGATATGGTGGCGCCGGAGCGTGTCACCAGCTTCATTCACGCCGTGATCGATGCCAATCGAGCCAACTACACACAAAACGTGGTCGATAAACTACATACGCAAGGCGTGGTCGAGGCACTCGAACATTGGAAGGAGGAAAAGGGCCTGCCGTTGCCCGCTCAATTCCTCCTCGAATCGGGGCGGCTTGTGGCACAAAAGGATATGAAGCTCAGCTTCCGCTTGGCGAGTCTCACCCCGATCTACGTGTGGAACGGGCCGAACAGCGAGTTCGA
>WIAG01000088.1 GCA_014055495.1 Nitrospira sp. CR1.2 | reverse complement strand
CGCATGCGCAACGAACCGGTGACGGACAGTGAGTTGGAAGAGGCCAAGGAGGCGTACGTCAACTCGTTCGTGTTCTCATTCACCAGCGCCTCCAGCATCGTCGGGCGGTTGATGGATCTGGAATACGACGGGTTGCCGAAAGACTGGTTGCAGCAGATTCGTGACAAGGTGGTGAAGCTGACGAAAGAGGATATTCAGCGGGCGGCGAAGGCCCATTTTAATCCGGAACGGTTGCGGATTCTCGCGGTCGGCTCCGGCGAGGCCTTGTCGAAAGTGCTGGCGAGTTTCGGTGAGGTGAAGGAAATTACGCTGGCACCGGAGAGTTAGCGGGCAGACGGATTGGATTGGGGGGGCGATGGCCACAGGCCCTTCTTGCTCGCAGAGCACGCACGATCAGAATGTGCTCGCTCGATGCGCGCAGTGAAGGACCATGCGGCCTTTGCCCCGATCCAGATGAGCTGACCCGGGTTCATCTCACCATGCCATCATTCAATAGGGAATTGAACGGACGATGCCACTTGAAGACGAACTGAGCGATATCATCAAGAAGGCCCGAACCGGGCAGCAGCGGTCGGTTGCCGATGTGGCGCGCGCGGGTGGTCTTCCGGAGGCGGACGTGGCCGGATTGGAACGTGGCCAGGCTCCGCAGAGTCGCGAGCAGGTGCAGGCGGTGGCGCGCGCGCTCGGCTTGAGGCCCGATCCGCTGGTGCAGGTGGCCGAGGGCTGGACGCCGCAGGCTATTCCATCGACGTGTCCGCATATCGAGACGGTGTTAGGCTCCATCGGCGGGTACGAGGTCAAGGGGTACATCGTCCATGATCGCGGGGAAGCCGTGATCGTGGATACTGCGTATAACGCCGACGCCATGTTGGAGAGGCTAGCCGCGCAAAAGCTGCGCTTACGGGCGATTTGTCTCACCCATGGGCATTCCGACCATGCGGATGGTATTGAGGCGATTCTGAAAGCCCACCCTGTGCCTGTCTATCTCGGTCCTGACGATCTCGATCTCCTCAGCTGGCGTCCCTCCCAGGACGTGCTGCACGTGCCCAAGGAGGAGGAGACGTTGCCCGTTGGCGGACTGAGGCTGCGGTTCATGCCGACGCCGGGCCATACTCCCGGTGGAGTGTGTTATCGCCTGGAGGAGGCACCAGAGCCCATGTGTTTTGTGGGAGATACGTTGTTTGCCGGCTCGATCGGCCGTTCGAATCCGGCCGGACTGTATCAGGCGCATCTTAGGTCCGTCCGCCAGCGCGTCCTGGCCCTTTCACCGGATACGCGGCTGTTTCCCGGGCATGGACCGGCCACGACGGTTCACGAAGAGCGTCTTCATAATCCGTTCGCGACGTGACGTCAGAGGCCTGTGATGAACCGCGACGAGTCGGATCAAAACCCGTCTTCGGGCGAACTGAGATCCCCTTCACTCGAGAGCGCCGAGGAAGACGAGGAGTGGGAGGAAGAAGAGCGCCCGGCCTCCTCTTCTTTCGTGCTTCCCCTGGTTCTTTTTGTACTCACCGTGTTTACCGTCCTTTGGGCCGGCGCGTACCAGACCAATACGAACCCCCTGGTCGATCCCTGGAATTTTCTCATGGATGAGCCGCGCTCCTTGTGGAGCGGGATCCCTTTCGCCGCGACACTCCTCGGCATTCTCGTCACGCATGAACTGGGTCACTACGTCTTGTCGCGTCTGCACGGCGTGCCGACCTCACTGCCCCTCTTCGTGCCGGGGTTACCGCATTTCGTGGGGACGTTCGGAGCGATTATCCGCATGCGCGCGCCGCTGACCGATCGCCGGGCGTTGTTCGATATCGGCGTGGCCGGGCCGATTGCCGGATTCGTCGTCGCGGTGGTCGCCCTGGTGATCGGACTCCGACTCTCCACGGTGGTGCCGATTCAAACCAGCTACGGTATGCATCTTGGCGAGCCGCTCCTGCTACAGTTCGCGTCCTGGGTGGTAATCGGCCCGCTCGCGCCCACCGCGGACGTGATCCTGCATCCGGTCGGGTTTGCCGCCTGGTTCGGCCTGTTCATTACGTCGCTGAATCTCTTGCCGATCGGCCAACTCGACGGCGGGCATGTCGCCTATGCTCTCCTGGGGGAGCGGCAGCGGAGTGTCGCCGTCGCCCTCGTACCGATCCTCATGCTGTTCGGCTGGCTGGGGTGGAAGGGGTGGTTCTTGTGGGTGGGGCTTGCCGGTCTGATGGGTCTGGCGCATCCCCCGGTGCGGAATCCAGGGCGAGAACTCGGCGGGATGCGCCTGTTCATCGGCTGGCTCGCCCTGCTCATCTTTGTGCTGACGTTCTCCTGGGAGCCGTTTATTCTCCGCTAACCCATGCATTGTGCAAAATGCGGATGGGAACAGGACGAGGGGCGGGTAGATTGCGCCCGCTGCGGCATCATCTTCGCCAAGATGCATCGTCACCCACGTCCGGCAGCGATCCCGCGAGAGATGGTTCACGAATCGACTTGGGCACGGCTCGTCGAGGAGTGGCTGCTTATCACTGAGGAGTCGGTTACTCCCTTCTACTTCGCCGGGCGTGTGCTGGTGTTCCTGCTGCTGGCCTGGTGGGGCTGGCGGTTGATCACCACACCGCTTGAGACGAATGACACCGGCGAATCCTTCCTCCATCTGATCAATCTCCCGTTTCATGAGGCCGGGCATCTGATCTTCATGCCGTTCGGGCGTTTCATGACCATCCTCGGCGGCAGTCTCGGCCAGATCCTCATGCCGCTGATCTGTCTGGGCACGTTCCTCATCAGGACGCGCGATCCGTTCGGTGGATCGGTGGCGCTCTGGTGGACGGCAGAAAATTTCATGGACGTCGCGCCCTATATCAACGACGCCCGCGCGATGGATCTGATTCTGCTCGGCGGTTTCACCGGGAAGGAAGTTGATGCCCATGACTGGAACAACCTGCTGACCATGTTGGGGTGGTTGGAGTACGACCATCGTCTGGCGCATCTCTCCTACGGCATCGGGACGGCGTTGATGCTGGTGTCGTTACTTTGGGAGGCCTGGCTCCTGCGCAGACAGTATCGGCGACTCGATTGGTAGCCGTATCCATTTCATCTCCTGGCCGGTCCCGAGCCCGTTGCAAAGGTTTCCGACATCGGGCACACTGGCGTCATGTCCGGCTGTCGCCGCACGATGCTGGTGTTGATTCTGCTGTTGGCCGCCTCTCCGTCCGGTGCCGCGACGGCGGACGAGGGAGCGGCGCGGTTCGTGCTGCAGTTCGAGGACGAAGCGGTGCAAGACCGGAAGACCGGCTTGGTTTGGGAGCGTGAGCCGGACTATGTCTTCGATGTGTGGGATCGCTCTGTCGCACGATGCGCGACGAAAACCGTCGGAGGCCGGCAGGGTTGGCGAGCACCGACCATCGACGAAATCAAAACACTGGTCGATCCGGATCAGCAGGACCCCTCGCTCCCGCAGGGCCATCCCTTCCGCAATATCAAGTCCGGCATCTACTGGACCGCCACGCCCCATCCCAAGGACGACATCGTTGCCTGGCAGCAAAGTTTTTTTTCAGGCCAGGCGGTGACCGACCAGAAATCCGGCACCAGGCGCTTGTGGTGTGTGCTGGGTGAGATCGGCAGATAACGCGTCATCTTCCTTGCGGGCAGCTCTCCTCTTCTCCGGCAGCGCGACACATTTTCCTACAAGTCATGCCTGTATGCGTCGTGCTCTGAGGCTGCTTCTCGGCGGATGCATTGCGCCGCGACGCAGAAGGTGATACATGAAGAAGTGATACCGTTTGTTCCACCTGTACTTTGACAACTGCAAGAGCTGACGTGTCTCTTGATGATTCGGTGAGCATCGCGATGCTGCGCGTGGGGAGGGTAGTGTCGTCATGACCGCCCTCCTGACCGTCCTTCTCGCCTGTTACCTCCTTGGGGGGCTGCTCCCCCTCTGCACCTCGCGCCCGCAGCTACAGAATACTCTGGCCCATGGTGGTGCCGCTGCAGGCGGCCTGACTGGAATCGTGCTGGGGCTCGTCGGGCTCTTTGCTGCGCAACCACTCACGCTCTCTGTTCCCTCGAACATTCCTTTTTTGACCTTCGCCCTGCGCCTCGATCCACTGGCGGCGTTCTTCGTGCTGACCATTTCACTCGCCGGCCTGGCCGCCTCGATTTATGCGCAGGGCTACGTCAGTGAGTATGCCGACCGTGCGTCGATTGGAGTCGTGGGTTCTCTCCTGAACGGGTTTGTGCTCTCCATGACCCTGGTGGTCTTGGCCGACAACGGGTTCTTCTTCCTGATCCTCTGGGAAGTCATGTCCCTGCTCTCCTATGTTCTGGTGGTGACGGAACATGAGCGGCCCGGCGTCCGCGAGGCGGGGCTGTTCTATCTGATCATGACGCACGTGGGGACCGCGTTCATCATTCTGACGTTTGTGATCTTTTCACAGGAGGCCGGTTCCTTTTCCTTCGACGACTTTCGTCATCCCGATCAACGGTTGCCCGACGGGCTGCGGTCGATCGCGTTTTTCACGGCCTTGATCGGATTCGGGGCCAAGGCCGGCATCGTTCCCTTGCATGTGTGGCTGCCCTACGCCCACCCCGCGGCGCCGGCCCATATTTCAGCGCTGATGTCCGGCGTCATGATCAAGACCGCCGTGTATGCCTTGATCCGGGTGTACTTCGATTTTCTGGAAGGGGTGTTTCCCTGGTGGTGGGGCTTTACGGTGTTGAGCATCGGCGCGGTGTCCGCCCTCCTCGGCGTCATGTACGCGCTGATGGAGCATGACCTGAAAAGTCTGCTGGCCTTCCACAGTGTCGAGAACATCGGAATTATTCTGTTGGGGATCGGCGCAGGCATGATTTTTCATGCCTATGGCCTGCACGAACTGGCCGCGCTCGGCCTGCTTGCCGGTCTGTACCACACGATCAACCACGCGATGTTCAAAGCCTTGCTGTTCCTTGGGGCCGGCGCCGTGCAGTTCGCCACGCACACGAGGGATATCGAGGAGTACGGGGGCTTGCTGCGCCGCATGCCATGGACCGGGCTCTTCTTTCTGGTCGGTGCCGTGTCGATCGCGGCGCTTCCCCCCACCAACGGCTTCGTCAGCGAGTGGTTGGTGTTTCAGAGCCTCATTCTCAGTGTGCAACTGCCGACCTTGTTGCTCAAACTGATGTTGCCGATCGCCGCCGCGATCCTGGCGCTGACCGGTGCGCTGGCGCTGGTCTGTTTCGCGAAAGCCTTCGGCATGGCGTTTCTGGCGCAGCCGCGCAGTGGCCATGCCAGGCAGGCGGTGGAAGTGCCTGTGTCGATGCGAGTCGGAATGGGGATCCTCGCGGGGAGCTGTGTGCTGCTCGGACTGGCTCCCATGCTGGTCGTGCCTCTGTTGGATCGGGTCACCGGTCCACTGACAGGGGTGGCGATCAGCGACAAAGTGTTGGCGCTCGACGGCTGGGTCGTGGCCCCGGTGACGGTGGAATTCTCCAGTATCTCGACCCCGGTGTTGGCGGCGCTCCTGGTCGGGGCCGGTCTGTTGGGGCTACTGATCGCCCGCCGCCTCGGGAAAGGGGTGCAGGCGCGCTACACCAGAACGTGGGGCTGCGGCCTCCCGCTGACCCCGCGCATGGAATATACCGCCACCGGCTTCGTCCAACCGATCAAGCAGGTGTTTGAGACGGTCTATCAGCCGACGGTGAAACTGGAACGGGAATTTCTGGAGCAGTCGAAGTACTTTCTCCGGCATCAGCGAGTCGAATTTCACACGGAACCACTCTTCGAGACGTACCTCTACCGGCCGGTGGTGAGAAAGCTACTGGCCGTCGCGGAGCGCTTACGGGTCATTCAGGTCGGAAGCCTGCACCTGTATCTGACCTATATTTTTGTGACGCTCGTCTTGTTGTTGCTCTGGGCGGGGTAGTTCGCGTCGGGGTGTGTCGACGGCAGGACGCCGGGATGCCGACGGGGAGGGAAGACGCGGGATGCATGTGATGGTGCCAGTGGTGCTGATCGTCGTGCAGTTGATCATGCTGCTCGCCCTCGCTCCGTTCATCGTCGGGGTGATCCGGAAGATCAAAGCTAGGCTGCAATGCCGTCGCGGCGCAGGCCTCTTCCAACCCTATGCCGACCTGGCGAAACTGTTCCGCAAGCAGCCGGTGCGATCCTCGACCACATCCTGGATTTTTACGGCTGCGCCTTACATCGTATTCGCGTCGACCGTGGCGGCCGGCCTGTTGATGCCCGTGTTCCTCTCGCACACGCCGCTCAATTTCGCCGGCAACATTATTGCGCTGGTGTATCTCCTGGCCCTGGGAACCTTTTTCCTGATTCTGGCCGGGTTGGATGCCGGGTCGGCATTCGGGGGCATGGGCAGCAGTCGGGAGGCGGTCATCGCAACGCTGGCCGAACCGGCGATGATGCTGTCCATTCTGGCCATCGCGCTGACGGCAGGGTCCACGAACCTGAGCACGATCGTCCATCAGTCGGCCCTGCTGGAGGACGTGGTGCTGGCGCCGCCCGCGCACCTCATGGCGCTGGCCGCCATGTTTATCGTGACCCTGGCGGAGACAGGCCGTGTGCCGGTGGACAATCCCGCGACTCATCTGGAATTGACGATGATTCATGAGGCGATGTTGCTCGAATATTCCGGCCGATACCTGGCGCTGATGGAATGGGCGGCGGGCATCAAGCTGTTGGTGTTCCTGACGCTCATCGTGAATGTGTTTGCCCCTTGGGGCATCGCGACGAGCGTGGCGCCGGTTGCCCTGGCGACGGGCGTCGTGGCGTATGTGCTGAAAGTCGCCGGGCTGGCGGTCGTCATCGGGGTGATTGAATCGATGTTTGCCAAGTTGCGGCTGTTTCGCGTGCCGGAATTGCTCGGCGCGGCCTTTATTCTGGCCCTGCTGGCGTTGGTGTTCTTCTATACGTTGAGAGGATAAGACGGTGTCGGAATTCACGCATCTCGGTTCGCAGCTGGTCAATCTCTGCTCGGTGCTGCTGTTGTTGAGTAGTTTCGCCATCGTTGCGCAGCGACGGCTTTCGGCCTGCGTGGATCTATTCGCTCTGCAGTCGTTCTTCCTGGCCACCACGGCGGCGTTGGTCGCCTTCCTGACCGGACATCGGCACATTTATCTTGCTGCGGCGCTGACCGTGGTCATCAAAGTGATCGTGTTGCCACGGATTCTCCGGAAAGTCATCGAGCGCCTGAATGTGTCGCGGGAATTGGTCATGAACATCAACATTCCTGCCGGGTTGTTGATCTGCGGCGGGCTGGTGGTGGTGGCGTTTTTCATCACGCAGCCCATCATTCCGCTGGGGTATCTGCTGACTCGGGATTCGCTGGCCATCGCCCTGGCCATCATTCTGATCGGATTCTTTACGATGATCGCCCGTAAGAAAGCGGTCACGCAAATGGTCGGATTTCTGGTGATGGAGAACGGCGTGTTTTTGGGAACCACGGCGGCAGCCTACGGCATGCCGTTGATCGTCGAATTGGGTGTGTTTTTCGATGTGCTCGTCGCGGGCCTGATCGCGGGGATTTACACGCATCGATTGCAAGATGCCTTCGATAGTGTGGATACCAGCGAGCTGACGGCTTTGAAGGAGTGAACGCCGTGATGCGGGACGTTTCTGAAGCAGGTGCCGTATGTGGCCGGTGATCGTCTTGCTGGCGGGGCCGGTCCTCGCCGGGTTGTTGAGCCTCGTGATCCGTCGTGCCCGGGTGCTGCACGCCGTAAATTTTACGACGATGCTGGCATTGGGTGTCGCCGAGGCCGTCTTGACCAGACAGGTGTTGGCGGACGGATCGGTCACGACGTTGGGTGCGCTCGTCTATGCGGATGCGCTCTCGGATTTTATTCTGATCATCATCACCGCCATCGGACTGTCCTGCTCGTTGTACATGTGGTCGTATATGGATGAACAGGTGGCGCGGGGCGTGATTGCGCCGAAGCATCTCGGGGCCTTCTTCTTCCTGTTCCATATGTTTTTGTTCGCGATGGTGGCCGCGACGATGGCCAACAGCCTGGGCGTGCAATGGGTGGCGGTGGAGGGTACCACGTTGGCGACGACCTTCCTGATTGCCTTCTTCCGGAGGCGGGAGTCGTTGGAGGCGGGCTGGAAATATCTGATCCTCTGCTCGGTGGGTATCGCCCTGGCCCTGTTCGGCGTCGTCCTGACCTACTACTCGTCGGTGCGGGTGCTTGGCGATGCGAGTTCGGCGTTGAATGTGACGGAGTTGATCGGAGTCGCCGATCGATTAGACCCGAACGTCCTGAAGCTGGCGTTCCTCTTTATTCTCGTCGGGTACGGCACGAAGGTCGGCTTGGTGCCGATGCATACCTGGTTGCCGGATGCGTATACGGAAGCGCCGGCCCCGATTGCGGCGATGTTGGCCGGGGTCTTGGAGACGGTGGCGGTCTATACGCTGCTGCGCAGCAAGGCGATCGTCGATCAGGCGCTCCCGTCCGAGTTCACCGGCAATTTGCTGTTGCTCTTCGGGTTTGTGTCGTTTGTGGTGGCCTCGCTGTTCATCCTGCTCCAGCACAATTATAAGCGGCTCTTTGCCTATTCGAGTATCGAGCATATGGGGCTGGCCATGATCGGCTTCGGGGTCGGCGGGCTCGTCGGCACGTTCGGCGGGCTCTTCCACCTGCTGAACCATGCCCTTGCCAAGGCACTGGCATTTTTCGTCGCCGGCAATATTCACCGGCGGCATGACACGCTGGAAATCGACGGTGTGCGGGGTCTGGCCACGTCTCAACCCGTCACAGCGGTGGCGACGCTGGTGGCGGCATTCGCGCTGGTCGGGCTGCCTCCCTTTTCGCCGTTCGTGAGCGAGTTGCTGGTGGTCTCGGCCCTGTCTGCCAAGACCTTCGCCTCCGATACGGTGCATGTGGGCCGGTTTGTGGCCGTGACCATTTCGGACGAGGTGCGCAGTGTCGGACTCGTGGCCGTGTTCTTGCTGTTCGGAGTCGTCTTGTTCGGAGGCATGATGGCGAAACTCGGCTCCATGGTATGGGGCGCTCCACGAGAGGGCGTCGCTCGAGGCGAGTCCTGGACGGTGGGACACGTGCCTCTGCTGGTCATGATGGCGGCGTTGATCGGGTTGGGGGTCGCACTCCCCGAGCCGTTACGGACGTTGCTGGCCCGGGCTGTCACGGTGATTGTCCAGAGGTAAGCAGATGAACGACGGATCGGCAGCGGTCGAACGGATTCGAGGGGCATTCGCCCTGGCCATCACGGACATCGGTGCGGTGTACGGTGTGCCGATGCTGCGCGTGCGGAAGCAGGATGTTCCGGCGGTCGCCCGCTATATCCATACGGATCCACACGTGCGCGGCTCGCTCTCGCTGCTCTGGGCTGTCGATCACCGCCCTCGCGAGGCCCGCTATGAACTTTGCTATCTGTTCACGCTGGCGGAACGCAAAGACTGGCTGCTCCTGTCGGTTGATCTCACAGGAGGCGAGCGCGAGTTTCTGTCGATCACGCCGATGGTGCATGCGGCGAAGTGGTACGAACGAGAGATTCGCGATCTGTTCGGGTTGATTCCGGTCGGCCATCCTGATCTGCGTCGGCTCGTCCGTCACGAACACTGGCCGAAGGGATCGCATCCGCTGAAGAAAGACTTTGTGTGGGATCAGGTGCTGGAGCGTGTGCAGGGGGAATATGTCTTCAGGAAAATTCACGGCGACGGCGTGTTCGAGATTCCTGTCGGCCCGATCCACGCCGGCATCATCGAGCCGGGCCATTTCCGGTTTTCGGTGGCCGGCGAACCGATCCTGCAGCTCGAGGTGCGTCATTTCTGGAAACATCGCGGGGTGGAAAAGCTGTTCGAGCAACAGCGTCTGACGGAAGCCGTGCCGCTGGCCGAGCGGGTGTCCGGCGATACGTCGGTCGGTCATAGCCTGGCCTATTGCCAGGCGGTGGAGACGCTGCTGGGGGTGACGGTGCCGCCGCGAGCCCGGTATCTGCGCAGCATTTTTCTGGAACTTGAGCGGTTGCACAATCACATCGGCGATGTCGGCGCCATCTGTAACGATACGGCCTATGCCCTGGCCCATGCCCACTGCGGCCGCATGAAAGAACAGCTCATGCAACTGAACGATCGCCTGACCGGGTCCCGTTTTCTCCGAGGGGTAAACAGGGTCGGAGGCGTATCGAGGGACCTCTCCGGTGCGCAACTCTCACAGGTCGAAGAGGAGTTGCAGGCCATTGAGCAGGAGTTTGCCGGGATTGAACACATCCTCTTTGCGAATGCCTCACTGACCGAGCGGTTGGAGAATACGGGAGTGTTGTCGGAGGGTATCGCCTGGGACCATGCGGTCATGGGGGTCGTGGGCCGAGCGTCCGGTATCGACAGGGATCTCCGTCGAGATCGACCATTCGCCGCGTATCGCGAGTGTCCGCCAAGGGTAGCGGTATATCGGTACGGCGATGTGCGCGCCCGCATGCGGGTACGGTTGGATGAAGTGCATGACTCGATCCGTCTGATTCAGACACTTCGCCGGCAAGTACCGATGGGGCCGCTGAGCACGCAGGCGGTTGAGGCTTCGATGCCCGGCCAGTGGGCGATAGCGGCCGTCGAAGGCTGGCGCGGCGAAATTCTCTACGTCGTCATGGCGGGAGAAGAAGGGCGGATTCATCGGTGCAAAGTCCGGGACCCGTCGTTTGTGCACTGGCCGGCGATTCAATGGGCGGCGCTGGGGAACATTGTGCCGGATTTTCCGTTGATCAATAAGAGCTTCAATCTGTCTTATGCAGGGAACGACTTGTGACGCATGAGCGTTCAGCGATCAGCAGTCGGATCTGAGCTGAGTACTGATGGCTGGAGGCTGACAGCCGAGGAGGCGCCATGTTTCGGATCATTAGGAAGAGTCTCGCCACCGGTATCGTGACGGGGCAGTATCCGGCGTCGCATGCGACCCAAGAGCCGGTGACCCCGGAGGCGATCGAAAAGGCGAAGCCGTTCAGGCGGTCCCTGACGATCCGGGAGGTGGACACGGGGTCGTGCAACGCCTGCGAGATGGAAATGAATGCGCTGGCCAACCCCGTCTACGACGTGGAGCGGTTCGG
>WIAG01000165.1 GCA_014055495.1 Nitrospira sp. CR1.2 | reverse complement strand
CTGACCCCCTCGGCAAGATCGAGCGCTACACCTACGACGGCAACGACAATCTGCTCACGAGAATCACGCCCAAGAACGAGACCATCAGCTTCGCGTACGATGCCGTGAATCAATTGCTCAGCAAGACTCTGCCGGGCAGCCAGGTGACGAGTTACCTCTATGATCTCGCCGGCAACGTGACCACTGTGACCGATCCGGATAGCGTGCTGACCATGAGCTACGACCTGGCGAACCGCCTGACCACGGTCAAGACGGATGGCTCTCCGAATCAACCCGCCGTGACCTTAGCCTACAGCTATGACCCCACCGGGAACCGGCTGAGTCTGACCGATCCGGTTCAGGTGGCCAGCTACCGCTATGATGCGTTAAATCGCCTGCAGTCTTTGACGCAGCCGACAGCCCCGGCCACTCGGCTCCCGAATCTGCTCGCCACCTGGCCGGGGGATGGGAGTGCGGCCGATCCAGTGGGCGGCCAGTCGGGCACGGTGCAACTCGGCACCACCTTCGGACCTGGTGTCCGCCAGCAGGCCTTTCTTTTTGACGGGGTGGATGACTATGTGAACATCCCGGATTCGGCGGTGCTCGATAGCCTCAGCATCAACGCCACCCTGGACGCCTGGATCAAGCCGGAGATCCCCCTCGGGGCCGAAGCCTGGCTCTTTGCCCGGCGCGATCCCTTCGTAAGCGAAGGGTTCTCTGTGGCGCTCCTCCAAGACGGCCGGATTCAACTGACCGTCCGGACCACCACCAGCCCCACCGTGTCCGGCTCCACGTTCCGTTCGACCGCGAGTGTGATCACCTTCGACCAATGGCAACATGTGGCCGCAGCCGTAGATACCGTGGCGGGCACGGCGCAGATCTGGGTGAATGGGCAGGCCATCAGTCTGACCGCCGTGTTCGGTCCGGCGACCTTGAGTGGGACCCTCTTCAATGTGAACCAGCAGTATCTGGGGCGACGGCAAGACCCGAACACGGCGGGTGGGGGCGGGCATTTTAAGGGTGAACTCGACGAAGTGCGACTCTACGGGCGGACGCTTACCCTGGCCGAGGTACAGAGCCGGGCGAAGACCCAACCGGTGGCGACCTATGTGTATGACGCGCTCTCGCGACGGGCAAGCCTGACGCTTCCGAACGGGATCCAGACCACCTATACCTATGATCCCGCGAGTCAGGTGACCAGCATCCTGCATCAACTCACGGCCACCAGCAGCCAGATCAACAAAGCCGACTACGTCTACAACCCAGTCGGCAATCGGACCAGTCTGACGGATCGACGGGGCGCGCAGACGTTTGGCTATGACCGGTTGGACCGACTCACCTCAGCCAGCCACCCCTTGCTACTCGATCCGCAAGCGTTTACCTATGACGCGGTGGGGAATCGCACCACCGGTGGTGTTGTCGTGAACCCAGGGAATCAACTCACGGCGGATACTAACCATAGCTACCAGTACGACGACAACGGGAACCTCATCAGAAAAACGCTGCTCGCCACGGGCAACTATACGCAATACAGCTACGATGCGGAGAATCGCCTGACGCAGGTGCAGGAGTTCGCGGCCGGCAATCCCACGGCTGTCACGACGTCCACGTACCGCTACGATGGCTTGGGGCGACGGATCGAAAAGGTGGCCAACGGGCAGACCACGCGCTACATCTACGACGGCGAAGATATTCTGCTGGAATATAATGGCAGCAACGTGCTGCAGGCACGCTACACCCACGGCCCCGGCATCGATGAGCCCTTGAGCCGGACGCCGATGGTGCCGGGCCTCGGCAGCGGGCAGACGGCGGTGCTGGCTTCCACCCCGGACGGCCTACGCGGGCCGGTGGTGGATGATGGGATCAAGGTGAACGGCCAGGTATCGGTCGGCTTTGTCTTCGTCTCCGGGATGCCGGCTCCGGCCATCGGCCAGCCGATTGACTCGACTGGCCTCGAACAGCCGATTGCGCCGATCGATGTCACGGCCGCCGCGGCCACTGGCACCCTCGCCGTGGACCTGATCGATACGGGGGGCATCGGGGGCAATGCCCCACTCTATCTGGTGACGCGCGACCAGGCCACGAACCAGGTGC
>WIAG01000087.1 GCA_014055495.1 Nitrospira sp. CR1.2 | reverse complement strand
CCAGGGCAATCAGGGGCGAAGCAGGTTCCCGATCAGGGAGATGAGGAGAACGGCAGACCGTCTTCCCGGAACGGCTCACAGATCGAGCCGTAGTCGACAAGTGCTGTAGAGGGGGAGCGCACCATGCGGATCGTCGTCACCGGAGGCACAGGGTTCATCGGTCGGGCGCTGGTCGGGGAGCTGCTGCAGCAGCGGCACGATGTGGTGGTGTTGTGTCGGAGGCCCGGACAGCCGGCCCATTCGACTGTCCGTTACGTCGAATGGGATGCTCGCACCATGGGCTCATGGCGGACTGAGGTGGAGGCAGCCGACGCGGTCATCAACTTGGCCGGTGCCCCTATCGTCGAAGGCCGATGGACGCCGGCCCGCAAGCGGCTGCTGTTGGAGAGCCGAACGTGCAGCACCAGACTGCTGGTGGACGCCCTTGCCGACCGTGCCTCGCCCCTTGCCGTTTTCGTGAGCGTGTCAGGCATCGGCTACTACGGCGCCAGCGACGACCGAGTACTCGACGAACGGTCCGCACTTGGGACAGGTTTTCTCGCAGACCTTTCCGCAGTCTGGGAAGCTGAGGCCTTGCGCGCCGGTCAGTTTCATACACGGGTGGTGGTCCTACGCACAGGGATGGTGCTGGAAAAGGACGGCGGGGCGTTGCCGAAGATGGTGCTGCCGTTCCGATTCTTTGCCGGGGGGCCGGTCCTGCCCGGCACGCAGTGGGTGTCATGGATTCACCGGGCCGATCTGGTGGGACTCATCCAATGGGCCATCTCAACGCCGACGGTGTCCGGACCGGTCAATGCCGTGGCGCCTGAGGCAGTGACCATGAAGACCTTCTCTTCCGCCGTCGGCAACGTGCTGCATCGTCCCTCGTGGCTTCCAGTCCCAGGGTTCGCGTTACATCTGGCATTGGGTGAGCTGGGGACATTAATGACCACCGGACAACGTGTGGACCCGGCCAAGGCGCGCGCGGGAGGATTTGTCTTTCGGTATCCCACGCTGGAGCCGGCCTTGGGAGCGATTTTCGCCACGGAGCATCGGACATGAGCGCCGTCATGGAGTCGATGATGCACTATGCGCATGCCTTGGCGGTGGCCGTTCTGGTGGGGAAGGTTGTGCTCTTGTCTTTTGTGGTCGCTCCCGTTCTGGCGAAGCAGTTGGAGTCGGAGCAGTTCGGATCTGTCGTACGCCGATTATTCCCGGCCTACTATCTCCTGGGCATGGGAGCGGCGACTCTGGGATTGTTGTCCCTGATCGTAATCGGATTCCTCCAGGGGCCGACGACCTCTTTGCTGGTAGCCGGAGGAGTGTGGCTGGTGATTCTTCTGTCGGAGTCGTACTGTCGTTCCCCTTTGACCCCACAGAGTAACGCGATGAGGGATCAGTTGAAGGCGCAGGAGCGGCAGGGCTCCATCGATCCCGAGCTGCAGGCGGCCTGGACTCGGTTGCATCAACGGTCGCTGTACTTGAATACACTGGTGTTGCTCGGCGGTCTTTGCCTGGTCGGCGCGATTCGTCACGTGTGATGAAGAAAGGAGCAAGGTGATGCAGGCACAGATGTGTGTGTGGCGCGGCTTCCTCGCCGGAGTTCTCAGTCTGTGGGTAAGTCAGGCATCGGTCATGAGCCATCAGGCTTGGGCCGGGGAAGGTCATGACAACTCGATGGCGCAAGGCGGCATGTATGCAGTAGAGGCGAGCATACCGGATGGCGTGATCGGCGTGGCGCTGCACGTCGGGGCAGAGCGAGTGGGCGATCCCTCAGTGTTGTTTATCGCCCAAGTGTTGCCCGGCGGTCCGGCGGAAAAAGCCGGACTCAAGCAGGGCGACCAGTTGATCACCGTGGACGGGGCTGCGTTGACCGGCAAGACCTACGAAGAGGTCGCCCTCATGGTTCGTGGGGAACCGGGAACCGTCGTCAAATTGGGCGTGAAGTCTGAGGGCGGCGTCCGGGACGTGTCCGTCACCCGGGTCGCCGGTCAGACCTTGTACAAGGGGCAGATGGGATCGCACGGCGGCCAGACCAAATAGGTGACGCGTGAGACACGCCATGGCAAGGCTCGTAGTGGTATTGCTCCTGGCCGGCCTAACGGCGGCGGAGGCGTCTGATCGCTCTTCTCCGTCGCCGACCCTGACGGGAATCGAGAGGACAAGCCTCTACCTGTTGGCAGGTGACTACCGTCGGGCGCTGGAAGCCTGTGAACAGGGAATCCAAGACCGTCCGTCCGCGGAGGCGTATCTGCATCTGACGTACGTCTATCAGGCAATCGACGCGTACCTGGAACAATTGTCCAGGGATGAAAGCTGGATGGCGGTGGAGCAGTTGTACTTGAATCTCGCCTATCGGCACACGGAAGACCTCGTCGATCCCCCGGGAGGTTTGGCCAGGATGGCGAAAGAGATGATCCAGACCAGCGTGCGCCAACAGGCCGACGTCAGCGCTGCGATGGCGGTGCGACTCAACAAGGTCGTGTCCGATCGGCTCTGGCAAGAACAGACGCAATGGCGGAATACGCACCCCACGACATGGTGGCAGGCGTTTCCTGAGGCTTGGATACGATGAAGACCGCCGCCCCTGCGGCGCCGCATCCGCACAGCGAAGGAGGCAGGACCATGCTGAGACAAACCACGCAACGGGGCATCGATCTCAAGTTGTTCGGCGCGCTCTTCCTCCTCGTGGGGCTGATCGATATGCTTATCATCGAATTTTTCCCCGCCTATGCGCTGAAGTTGTTCGGGGTGACGATCGTCGGGCCCCTGGCCTATGTGGTCAAATTGCATTCGCCGGCCGTGCATTTCCTGATCGGCTACGGCTTTGTGTTTCTGCGTCCCTGGTCCTGGGGGCTCGCCATAGCCTATGGCGGATTCGGCATTACGAGCGAACTGATGAATCAGTTTCAATTCGGCTACCATCATCTGCGCACGGGTTTTATGGCCACAACGGCGCTGTTCCTCTGCTATGTTGCCTGGCGACGCGTGCTGTTCACAGATCCGCTGCCGCCGCCGACGCGGTTCGCCTCATCATCCCCGGAGGTGCCTTCGTGAGAGGTTTGGTGTGGTTTCGTCGAGATCTTCGTGTCCATGACAACCCGGCGCTCTCGGCGGCCTGCAAGGAGTGTCGGGAGATCGTGCCGCTGTTTGTGTTCGACGAGCCGTTGCTGAGATCTCAGGTGTTCGGATCCGCCTGTGTCGGATTCATGTTGGGGTGTCTGGAAGATCTGCGGCGCTCGCTGGCCGAGAGGGGTGTGTCGCTGCTCTGGCGAATGGGGGAGCCGGTTGAGACCGTGGTGAGGACGGCTCAGGATCTGGCGGTGGATGCCGTGTATTGGAATCGAGACTATGAACCAGCCGCCATTGATCGGGACCGCCAAGCTCAGCAACAGCTGGCTCGACTGGGTCGTACGGTGAAGACGTTTAAAGATCATGTGGTGTTTGAGGCGGAGGAAGTGCGCGGTCTGACCGGAGACCCATTTCAACGCTACAGTGCCTATCGCGATCGATGGTGGACGAAGTGGCGCGCGGCCGCCCCGCCGGTGCTGGCGGTTCCAGTCATTCCGTCTGCCAAGAACCCCGTGGCTTCTTCCCAGACCGCGTGGCCTACGGCGGATGCGCTTGGCTACACGCCGATGCCGATGTGGATCGAGCCTGGTGAACAGGCCGCCCGCGCTCGGTTGCAGTGGTTCTTGAAAGGGCCGATCCATCGCTATGTCAGCGGCAGGAATCTCCCGGCTCAAGACGGGACGTCCAAGTTGTCGCCTCATTTGCGGTTCGGCACGATCAGTGCGCGCACGATGGTGCATGCCGCGCTGCAGACCCTCTTGAAGGGGGGATCAGTCTCTCGTGCCGATGTGTTCACCTGGATGGATGAGCTGGTCTGGCGGGAGTTTTTTCAACAGGTCTTGTCGGCGTTTCCGCATGTGGCCGAGGGACCGTTCAAGGCGAAGCCCGGGCTCCCCGCTCCGCGTCCCGCCGGAGCAGAGTGCGATCGGTTGTTTGCGGCTTGGTGCCAGGGGCGGACCGGTTATCCGATCGTTGATGCCGGGATGCGCCAGCTCAATGAGACGGGCTGGATGCATAATCGTGTGCGCATGGTCGTGGCGTCGTTTCTCGTGAAGGATCTCCGGCTGGATTGGCAACGCGGGGAACGCTACTTTTTGGAGCACCTGGTGGACGGGGATCTGGCGGCCAACAACGGCAACTGGCAGTGGTGTGCGTCGACCGGTACGGATGCGATGCAGGGTTATCGGATTTTCAATCCCACCCTGCAAAGTGCGAAGTTCGATCCGGAGGGCGGGTATGTGCGCCAGTATGTCCCGGAGCTCAGTCAGGTGCCCACCAAGTGGATTCATGAACCAGCGCTCATGCCCAAGGAGGAACAGGTTCGGGCTCGATGCCGCATCGGCATCGATTACCCTGAGCCGATTGTGGATCATCGGCAGGCGCGCCAGGAATACCTGGATCTCGGGAAGCAGAAGGTGGCTCCATGACGGCGTCGGCGCTTCGGCTGGGCATCAGCCGCTGTTTACTCGGCGAACAGGTTCGGTTTGACGGCGGCCATAAGCGGGACCAATTCTTGACCGATGTCTTGGGCCGATATGTGGAATGGATTCCGGTCTGTCCGGAGGTCGAAGCGGGGCTTGGTACGCCGCGTGAGGCGATGCGGCTCGTCGGAGATCCGCAACAGCCGAGGCTGGTGAGCATCAGGAGCGGCCAGGATCACACACGGGCCCTGGAAATGATGACCAACCGACGCCTGGCCGATCTGGAGGCTGTCGATCTGTCGGGATTTGTCTTCAAAAAGGACTCCCCGAGTTGCGGGGTGGAACGTGTCCGGACATACAACGAGCATGGCATGCCGAATCGCAAAGGCGTGGGTCTGTTTGCGCGGGCGTTCGTCGGGCGATTCCCGCTCATCCCCGTGGAGGAGGAGGGTCGGCTGAGCGATCCCCTGCTGCGGGAAAATTTCATCGAGCGAGTGTTCTGCTATCGCCGTTGGCAGGATCTGATCCACGGCGGGGCGACGAGGCAGGCGGTGGTCCGGTTTCATACGATTCATAAGTACCTGCTGTTGGCCCATAGCGCCCAGCACTACCGCCAGCTTGGCCGGTTGGTTGCCCAGGTCCATGCGTATCGCCCCAGAGACCTGGCGCTTCGATATGGCGAACTCTTCATGCAGGCCCTGGCTGTGCGGGCCACGGTGCGCAAACACGTCAATGTCTTGCAGCATATCCTGGGGCATTTCAAGGATCGTCTCGGTGCGCAGGAAAAGACGGAGCTGTTGGGCGTGATTGGCGATTATCACCAGGGGCTGACGCCGCTGATTGTGCCGCTGACGTTGATCAAACACTACGTGCAAGTGTTCGATGTCGAATATATTCGTGATCAGGTGTACCTCAATCCGCATCCGAAGGAGTTGATGCTGCGCAATCATGTCTGATGGCGGGTCGACCCCAGAGCCTGGGTCGAACAGGATCAATTCACCACATTGTCAAGAAAGGACATGGCACCATGGCGGGGACGACGCGAGGGGTGATTTTGGTGGGGCACGGCGGGATACCGAAGGATTGTCCGCAGGATCTCGTGACGAAATTGAAACGGCTGGAGGCACAACGTCGCGCGGCGAAGCTGCCTCCGTCGGCAGAGGAACTGGAACTGGACGGTAAGATTCGGCGGTGGCCGCGCACGGCGGAGACCGATCCCTATCAGGCCGGGCTGGAAGCGGTAGCAGCGCAGCTACGCCTGCAATTGAACGGCGCCCTGTTCGCCGTGGCCTACAACGAGTTCTGCGGCCCGACTCTGGAGGAGTCGGTGGAGTCGCTGGTCAAGCAGGGGGCGACCGATATTACGGTCACGACGACGATGTTTACGCCGGGCGGTTCGCACTCCGAGGTGGAGATTCCGGAAATTCTAGAGGAACTCCGTACTCAGTATCCGGATGTGGCGCTGCGGTATGCCTGGCCGTTTGACTTGACGAGGGTGGCGACCACGCTGGCGGACCAGATTCGGCGCTTCGTCTGACCGAAGCGCGTGGAAGGGTATGGGTGTGCACGGTCGTGGGGAGAGAGGCGGTGCAGAGACGAAGGCCGGCAATAAGCAACCGGGCGGTCGCGTATGGCCTCAGCGGTCTCTTGCTGGTCGCGTTGCCGCATCCAGGGGTTGCCGCAGTCGTTGAGGGTGTCAGCTTTTCCGATTCGATCCAGGCCGGCTCGGTCACCCTTCCGCTTCGAGGTGTCGGCCTCGCGAAGTTCTTGCGGACCATCTCGGTGTACGTGGCTGCTCTCTATCTCCCGTCGGGCACGGAGCCTGATCGAGTGTTGGACGATGTGCCGAAACGCCTGGAGTTGTCCTATTTTCGCAGCATCCGGGCAGGAGACTTCGGGCGAGCGGCCGAGAAGGTCTTGGCGGAGAATGTCCCCCCTGAGCGGCTGAACGTCTTGGAGCCACGCATCGCCCAGCTGCATCGTCTGTACGAAGATGTGAAACCGGGTGATCGCTATGGGCTGACCTACACCCCTGGCGTGGGGACCGAGTTAAGCCTGAACGGAGCGGTAAAAGGAGTGGTAGAGGGAGCGGACTTTGCCGCGGCCTACTTCGCCATTTGGCTGGGGCCGAACCCCATCAACGACGCGTTAAAGCTCCGGTTGTTGAATCGTTGAACGATCAGCCGGAACACCATGGATGGAGCACCTGACCATGCCGTCGGTTGTAGAACAATTCAAGGAGACCCATGGTCGTCTCAACGAGCAGTCGTTGGGGCTACTGGCTGAACTGTACACGGACGACGTGGTCTTCCAGGATCCGTTCCGGCGACTCGAAGGGCTTGGGGCGCTCACACGATATTTGGCCGAGCTCTACGCCCATGTTGAAACCTGTTCCTTCACCTTCGAGGCTGAAGTGGTGCACGCGCAACAGGGCGTGATCCTGTGGACGATGTCGCTGAGGCACCCGAGACTCAACGGTGGACGGACGGTCGTCGTGCCCGGTTCCACGCACGTTCGTTTTCGGCACAAGATCTATTTTCACCGGGATTACTTCGACGCGGGAGCGATGCTGTATGAACACATTCCCGTGATAGGGATGGTCATACGCTTTCTGAAGGAACGGGTGTGAGATGGGGGGGTATGCAGTCAGTGGTCGACGGGTCTGGGTGACCGGCGCATCGAGCGGGATCGGCCGAGCCGTGGCCGTCGAGCTGGTCCGTCGCGGGGCCACTGTGATCGCCTCGGCGCGGAACGAATCGGCGCTCGCCCAACTTGTGAACGACTGCGGCAGCGAGCGCGTGTCGGCTCTCCCCTGCGATGTCACCGACCGCGAGGCTAACCACCGGGCCGCCGCCGACATGGTCCGTCGAGTCGGAGGCCTTGACGTGGCGTTTCTCAACGCAGGCACCTGTGAATACGTCGAGGTCGAGACCTTCGACAGTGCGGTGTTCGAACGGACGATGCGTACCAACTTTCTCAGCATGGTGTATGGGATTGAGGCGGTGCTGCCGCTCTTGCGGAAATCCCTCGCGCCGCACCTCGTCGGCATGAGCAGTACGGTGGCCTATGCGGGGCTTCCGCGCGCCGAGGCCTACGGCGCATCCAAGGCGGCCATCACCTACTTGCTGGAGTCCCTTCGGATCGACCTGTACCGATCCGGCATCACCGTGTCCGTGGTGTCCCCCGGTTTCGTCAGGACGCCCCTCACGGATCGGAACGATTTTTCGATGCCTTTCCGCATTGAGTCGGACGAAGCCGCTCGCCGCATCGTCGACGGTATCGAGGCGGGCACGCCGGAGATTCACTTCCCGAAACGGTTCAGTCTGGTGTTCAAACTGTTGGCCCTCTTGCCGGGTCGAGTCTACACGCGCATGACTGCTGCGCTGGTGAGACGGCCATGAAGATCGCGATTATCGGCACCGGGATTGCGGGTATGACGGCGGGCCACCTACTGCACGGCCGTCATGAGCTGACCCTGTTTGAAGCAGGAGACTATATCGGCGGGCATACGAACACCATCGAGGTTCCCTGGGAGGGGACGACGTACGCAGTGGACACCGGGTTCATTGTGTTCAACGATTGGACCTATCCCAATTTCATCGCCCTGCTCGATCGATTGGGCGTCGCGCATCAATCGAGCGACATGAGCTTCAGTGTCCGCTGCGAGCGCACCGGCCTGGAGTACAATGGGACCACGCTGAACAGCCTCTTTGCCCAACGGCGGAATCTGCTGCGGCCGTCGTTTCACCGGATGATTCGCGACATCCTTCGATTCAACCGTGAGGCGGTGGCGTTGCTGGAGGAAGCGGGCCCAGGCCCGTCCCTGGGAGCCTACCTGAAACAGCAGCGGTACTCAGAGCCGTTCATTGGCCAATACCTCCTCCCCATGGCGGCGGCTATCTGGTCGGCCGGACAAGCCACGATCCTGGAGTTTCCGGCGCAGTACCTGGTCCGGTTCTTCAAACACCATGGGATGTTGTCCGTGAACGATCGCCCCACGTGGCGCGTCATTGCGGGCGGGTCGTCCCGCTACGTCGAATCGCTGGTGCGGCCGTTTCGTGACCGGATCAGGCTGCACTCTCCGGTGGAGTCGATCGGACGGTTTCCGCAGGGAGTGGACGTGTGCTGGCGTGATCGGGAGGGGAGACGGGAGACCGACCGGTTCGACGCGATCGTGCTGGCCTGCCACAGCGATCAAGCGCTGGCGCTGTTGGCGAAGCCGTCGCCGTTGGAACAGGAAGTCTTGGGGGCCATCCGGTACCAGCGCAATGAAGCGGTGCTGCACACGGATCGTTCGCTGTTGCCGAAACGGCGACTGGCCTGGGCGGCCTGGAACTATCACCTGCTGCCTCAGCCGCCGGAGCACGTCGTGGTCACCTACCACATGAATCGGCTCCAGGGTCTGGTTGCGCCTTGTGAGTTTTGCGTCACGTTGAATCATAGCGAAGCGATCGATCCAGCGAAGGTCCTGAAGTGCATCGTCTATCATCACCCGCTGTATTCGCCGCAGGCGGTTGCCGCGCAAGCGCGGTATGAGGCCATCAACGGGCAGCAGCGCACCTTTTATTGCGGGGCCTACTGGGGCTTCGGCTTTCACGAGGATGGTGTGAGGAGCGCCATGGTAGCCTGCCGGGCGCTGGAGGCCTGGGTGTCATGAACAGTGCGGTGTATGAGGGAACGGTGCGGCATCGGCGGTTAGCTCCGGTGGCTCACGCCTTTCGGTATTCCCTGTTCATGCTGTATGTGGATTTGGCTGAGTTGCCGCGCGTGTTCGACGGGCGCTGGTTCTGGTCGGCGTCGCATCCGAATCTGGCCTGGTTCCGCCGCGCCGATCACGCGGGTGCTCCCCAGGTGCCGTTGGATCAGAGCGTCCGGGATCAAGTCGAGGCAGCCACCGGTCGGCGGCCGACAGGCCCGATTCGTCTGCTCACGCATCTCCGGTATTTCGGCTATGTCTTCAATCCCGTGAGTTTCTACTACTGTTTCGACTTCGATGATCGGTGCGTAGACACCATTGTGGCTGAAGTCACGAATACGCCTTGGGGTGAACGGCATTGTTATGTGTTGGATGGAACGTTGGACGAGGGTCGCGGGCTTCGCCATCGGTATCGATTCGGAAAACGATTCCATGTGTCGCCGTTCATGCCCATGGATGTGGACTACGATTGGCGCTTCGGCACGCCGGGCGATCGACTCATGGTGCATATGGTCAATGTGCGAAGCGGGAACCGCTTCTTCGATGCAACGATGGTTCTGGCGCGCCGTGAACTGACGGCCGCGTCCCTTGCGCGGACCTTGATGCAGTACCCGTTCATGACCGCCAGGGTCATCGGCGCGATTCATTGGCAGGCCTTGCGCCTCTGGATGAAACGCTGCCCCTTCTACCCACACCCCAAGACGCGCGTCTCGCAGGCGCAGACAGGGAGGTTTTCAGGATGAACGGTCTTATGAAGGCCGGCTGTGCATCGGAACCGACGGAAGTGAGCTTCATCCCGCGGAGAGAATCCGACGCTCGCGACGGCTACTCCATTCGACTGGCGCGACGCATGGTCTTTGCTCGGCTCCAGTTGATGACGCAGGGCGCCCTCACCATCGTGGAGGGCGAGCAACGGACGATCTTCGGCAGCCCGACGTCGCCGTGCCCGCTCCGGCCGGTGGTCACCATCGACGACCCTGTCTGTTATCGGGACATCGCCTGGGGCGGGTCCGTCGGCGCCGGGGAAAGTTACGGCCGTGGCGCATGGAGCTGCGACGACCTCACCGCGCTCATCCGGCTGTTCGTGCTGAACCGCGCCACGCTTGACGGGATGGAACAGGGGGCCGCTCGCCTGTCCGCTCCATTCCTGAAGCTCATGCATGGCCTGCGGCGCAACACGAAGGCGGGCAGTCGGCGAAACATCGCGGCGCATTACGACCTCAGCAATGAATTCTTCGCGCTCATGCTGGATCCGACGATGATGTATTCCTGCGGGTACTTCGTTCGTCCGGATAGCACCCTTGAGGACGCCTCCCGCGCCAAGATCGAGCTCATTTGCCGCAAGCTGCATCTGTCGCCTGATGACCACCTGCTTGAAATCGGGACTGGCTGGGGTGGGCTCGCCTGTCACGCGGCTCAGACCTTCGGCTGCCGCGTCACGACGACCACGATCTCTCAGGCCCAATACGACTGGGCATTGCGGCGTGTCCGTGACGCAGGCCTGTCCGACCGCGTACAGGTGTTGCTGTGCGACTACCGGGATCTGCCCTCTCTGGACATGCGATTCGATAAAGTCATATCGGTCGAAATGATCGAGGCGGTCGGGTGGCAGTATTATGGGACGTTTTTTGACGTCTGCCGCCGGCTGCTCAAGCCGGACGGCTTGATGCTCATACAAGCCATCACGATCGACGAGCGGTATTTCGAACAGGCCAGACGGTCGGTCGACTTTATCCAGCACGTCATTTTCCCGGGAAGTTGTATCCCCTCGGTGACAAGCCTCTGCCAGGCCATGGCTCGTGCATCGGATTTCAGCTTGCTGCATGTTCAGGATATCGGCGCCCATTATCCGCCGACTCTGCGCGGCTGGCGTGAGAACATTCGGCAGAATCTGGAGCGGATCCA
>WIAG01000086.1 GCA_014055495.1 Nitrospira sp. CR1.2 | reverse complement strand
GGACTGGAAGCCACGCTGCAGCTGACTCGCGAGTACATGGACACGAAGATCATCGCCATGACCGGCGCCCAGGGAGATCGCAACTTTCTGGACATCGCACGGTTGTTCGGCGCACACCGCACGTTCGAAAAGCCCTTCGACCTGAAGGAAATGCTTAGCGCGGTCGAAGCGGAACTGGCTCAGAAGTAATTCCTCTCCCCGGCCACTCGCGGAGCACCGTACAGCGATTCTTCCAGGAGGAAAAACCACTGGAAACGCGACTTCCGATTCTGCAAGAATCAGCCGTGCATCGGACCGCCGTCATCAGGCTCTCGTGTCGCTGATCTCCTCTCGCGCATCGCTTCTCTGGTACGCCTGGAGCATCGTCATCCTGCTCGTCGGCATCCTTCCTCTCCACAACTTCGTCGGCCATGCCCACTGGCAATATATTCGCTGGGTCCCGACGCCCGATCAGTTGACCTCCCCCGCCGTCCTGCTGGATCTGGGACTCGACGCCGTCGCCAATGTCCTCCTCTTTGTCCCCTTCGGCCTGCTGTGCGCACTGCGCGGACGCGCCGGCAAGCCCTTCTCGCCAGGCCTGCTCATGCTCATGGCCTTCACCCTGTCATTCGGAATTGAGTATTACCAGGTGTATTGCCACAACCGGAGCACATCGCTCTTGGATTTACTGGACAATAATCTGGGGGCGTACATCGGAATGAAGCTGGGGGAACACTACCTTAGGAACACGGCCGGGGGGAAGAGCCTGCGTCCTAAGTGACGCAGAACCGGCGCCACGTGCCGGCAACGACGCGGCTGGACTTCCGACAGGACCGCGCAGGCGTGGATCGAAGTCAATCAACGCCCCGCTGTTGTCCTATGCGGAGTGCGGACAGGCGGTTACATTCGCCCTCCCAGATCCTTCCGTTGCAGGGTCCGCATCATGATGGCATCGTTGTAGGCCACCTCGCTCAACGCATCCATGATGTGCACGCCCTTGCTGGCAACCAACTCTTTGGCCTTACTGTAGTTCTTAGCGCTGAACCGCGCCACGGCCGGCTGGCCGTTCACAATCTGGCAGGCAAGCGCTTCTCCGCCGGCCACCTCCATCGTCCCGCCTTCCTCGACCAGCTTCTTCGCCTGCGCCGCCGTAATCTGGTGCAGTTGCGCGAACTCTTCCAGACCTCCGGTTTCCACGAGACGGCCATCTGGCATGATGCAGAGCCGTTTGAAATGCGGAGACCAATCCTTGCGAAAGTCGATAAACTTGATGTCACCGCCTTTCGCGACGGCACGGTCCAGCGTTCGGTAATCGAGTCCCAGATTTTTTTGCGCGAGTTTGCCTTTGAGCTCTTCCGGAAGCGTGCGATAGAACACCTCCGTGGCCGCGTCCATCAGCGTGACGGCCCGCCCCCGAGCCACTTGCTCCGCTTCCGCAAACTGCATGAGATCCAACACCCAGGTCTGTTTCGGAGTCTCGCCGCTCGCATCCACACGACAGGCGAACAATCCCCGCGTCAGCACGCCACCGATTTGCGGATAGACGTAGACACCACCGTCGGTCAGTAATTGCGTCATCTGCTCCAACGGCACCTCGTAGCTCTCCGACAGAATTTTGGCATGGCCAGGCAAGTTCTCCGGTAAGGTCATTGCACAGACCGTGACGTTTCCAGGCGCGTCGAATTCCGAGTAATCGTCGATCACGTTGTACAGAATGGGAGGCTTCGGCTTCTCGATCTTCTTCTTAATCTTGAACATACTCAGCTCGTTTCTTGTAGATAATCTCTCGTCATCCGTCCGTTCAGAGATCCGACACGAGATACGGACGACGCTTCACGAACGACGAGCCAGGTGATGGTAGGGCGGCAGCGTCATGAGCCGCTCGTCGTCCACCGGTCCGCCGATCGTAAAATGATACAGCGATTGCAGCGCCAAATTCTTCATCCCGACGACCTCATGAACCGGATCGTCGAAGAAACAGCCGATGCCGGTCCCGCGCACGCCGGCGGCCTCAGCCTCCAAATATAAGACCTGGCCGACCAGGCCGGCTTCCCAGAACAGTCGTGGATACCACCAGGCTCCCCCCTGCCGCAAGCGGCCCTCAAAATCCGCCAACATCCCGAGGGAAAACGCGCTGTCTCCGGCAATGCCTTGATGGCAACTGACTTGCGCTGCAAGGCGCTGCGCATCGCCTTGCAGCAGCCAGTACAGCGGCAGATCGCTGGGACAACCCGGCGTGGGCGTCCATTCCAAGTCCGGATTCATCGAGCGTTTCAGCAAGGGCAGTTGTTCCGCATCACGTGCCAACACGTAGAGCCCAGGCGCCAGTCCTTCGACACGATGGAGAAATAACATCAGGTGGATCGCCGGTTCCCAGCACAAGAGGTCCCAGGGCACGGGACGGTTGAGTTGCGGCGTACCCGCTTGCGGCATGAGCCGTTGCAGCATCCGAAACAACGTGGCGGCGGAAATGGCCGTGCGGGCATCGAAGGAGACGGCGCTGCGGCGTTGCCTGATGATCGCCGCTGCGTCGATCGTCATTCGTGACGCATGTGGGGTCACGGCCGGAACCGGACGCTGCAGAAGTTGAACGGCACGATGTTCTACCGAGGTCTTCCAGGAGGCCTCTGCCACCTCGTCGATGGCATCCCAGTGCACGCCATGCTCCCGACTCAACCGATTGGCCTTGCCATGCCACGTTTTTGCCGAGAGTGCATTGACCACTCCCTCGTCCAACCACAACGGCAGATCCTCAGCAGCGCGCGTCACGGGCGACGTGTCACATGTCACGCCGGTTCGGGGCCAGATCACTGCCAGGCAGTCGGGATGTTCCGGTTCGGCTTCGCCGAAATCCTCCGCCCGATGCGTACCCAGCACCCGTGCCGCCTGGTTTTGATCCGCCCCGTCGAGTAACACCATCTGCCACCCCAGAGTGGCAGCCGCAATCCTCGCCGCACCAAGCGCATGCCCGACATCATGGTTGCAATAACGAAACGCCCGCTCGCCGTACTTCCAGGCTTCCCGCCAGTGCACGGACGTGAGACCGAACAAGAAAGCGCCGGGCGGAAACCCGGCCAGCAGCGTCGTGACCTGATCAGGAGGATACTCGAGCCGCAACTCCAGCTCATGTTCCCTGGGGGCATAGTGGTAGAGGCCGGGCCGTAGTTCCGATCCATCGATCGCCGGGAGGACCACATATCCTTCCGTCGGATGCAGATTGCCTGAGGAAGGATTATTGCGCAGCGCCCATTCCGACTCGCCGGCTTTCTTCCAGGCCGACAGGCCCAGCGCCAGTTCGAAGAACCGCGAGAGGCTGTGAAGCGTCGGTTGTTGCGATGCCACTGCCTCCTCACCATAGATCGCATCATACGCCGGCGACGCCGGCGCTTCATCCGGTTTGAGCAAGGGCAAGGGAATCAGCTGCGCCCCCTCGAAACGCCGAAACGGATTGGGCTGATTCGCCCAATCCAGAAACCCCAACGACTTCGCATACCGATTGAAATGGTGCTTGGTTCGCAGATGATAGGCAATGACCCGATCGACAGGATCGGTGGAGGCCGGTTGATTGGATGTGACGGACGAAGGTTGCTCGATGCCCATGCCCGCAGTCTAACGAGGCGAGGGAAAGAAAGTAAACGCGTACGGTCAGCCGATCAACCGGGCGATCCCAAAGGCAGCTACCGCGGCCAATCCGCCGACCATCACCGTCTGGAACCCGCCACGCCAGGGCGGAACTCCCGTGAATCGACTCTTCACATAGCCGAACAGGAACAGCGCGACCGGGGTCACAGCCGCCGACCACCACAAGGCTGTCTGCACATCATGCACGAGCATGTAGGGCAGCAAGGGGATGATGCCGCCTGCGACATAGGCGAGCGCAATCGTCCAGGCACTGCGACGCACACGTGCCGGGTCCGGCGCCTCCAGGCCCAACTCAAAGCGCATCATGAAATCCACCCAGCGCGCGGGATCGGCCCGGAGTGTTTCGACTAACGGCAGGATCTGTTCCCTGTGCAGACCATATCCGCGAAAAATTTCATAGACCTCCTCGGCTTCCCGCTCCGGGATATGCTCGGTCTCGCGCAGTTCACGCACTCGTTCCGCGGCGTAATGTTCCGCTTCCGTCCTGCCGGCCAGATACCCGCCCAGACCCATCGCGATCGAACCGGCGGCGATCTCCGCCAGGCCTGCGGTCACCACGAGACCAGATGCGGTCACCGCGCCGGAGAGGCCGGCCGCCAGCGCAAAGGGAACCGTCAACCCGTCGGCCATGCCGATCACGATGTCGCGCACGGTCGCCGTCGCCGTGAAATGCGTTTCCGTGTGGGGTGCGGGAGTCATACCGGCTCTCCTCCTGGCTGAAACTGCTTGTGTACGCGTCTTGAGCGCTGCGGTCAAGAAGAGGAGGAGGCCGCGGGTCGAATCACGCGTGTGCTCTACCTGGCTGATGGCGGACGACCGTCTCAGCGTGTGTCGTGAAGGAGACCGAGAGAAAGGAACGTGGGAGGGTCGGAAAGGAAGTCTAGACTGCCGGCGACGCGTTCCTACACCCGGAACACGCAGCCGGCGGAAGGTCGAGACGAATGCGGAAAAATTCCGCCAGCGGCGTGCGCGCAAGACACGGCCGCCTCACCGGCTCGGCGGCGTTCACAAGCGTGCCGCGCGTTATTCCGCGCGGCGTGAACCTCAGCGGCTCACCGTACCGCAAGAGTACGATTCGCCCCTGGGACACGGGGCGCTCACCGACTCGCGCCCGTCCGCAGACGTGACGCTCATTCTTCTTCGCGTCGCGGACTTCGATGCGGCCTTGCTGGACGGCCTTTTTGCGCATCCTGCAGCGTGTCATGACACGGGACGGCACCTGGAGTCCAGCGTGCGCGATCATGCAACAAGTGAGTGTTTCCGCAACCGGCTAGACAGCTAGGCAGCCTTAGCCACAGGACTGAACAACTGCACCGTTTCCTGCAACTGCTCCGTGGCTTCCTTGAGCAACAGGGGCCGCTCTTCGGCCTTGAAATTCGTGGTCTGTAACGCCACGTGCTGAAACGACACGTCTTGCGGCGCCTGCGAGGGATGCATCTCCTCGTGGTCGACCACCGCCCCTGCAAGATGCACCATCGATGCGTGAAGGGCATAGTCGCCGGCTCCTTCCGGGGCCAATTGATGGCGAATCGCCTGCTCGATCTGAATCGGCATGCCCCAGAAATGGACCAATTCGGCGCCGACTTCCGTAAAATCACACCCGAAGTTCGCCTGCTCGACTTCCGCCAACGGTTCCCCCAGATTCCCCGCCTCAATCAACGCCGATTGCGCGCGTTCCGGAATCGTTTGATAGAGCACCAGGTGGCCGATATCCCGCAGCAGCCCTTCGATGAAAAACCGTTCGCTGTCTTCAATACCACAGGCCTTGGCGATTTTTCCGGCCATCAGCGCACAGAGGACGCTTTTCCGCCAGTAGGCCGACAGGTCCATGATCTGCACCGTCATACCGCTGAAGCTCCGGCCGACCGTCGTGGCCGTGACGAGATCGCGCACCGCCTGCATGCCGAGCAGATTCACGGCGCGGGTCACCGTATCGACCTGCTTGGGAAACCCGTAGAGGGGGCTGTTGACGATTTTGAGCAGGCGGGCTGAGATACCCGGATCCATTCTGAGCACGCGCGCCAGATCGTCCATGGTGGAATCGGGATTGTCGACGATATCGCGGACGCGAAAGTAGATCTCCGGGAGAGTAAAGACGTTGGAGCAGGATTGAACCAGTTCTTGCGCCGATGCCATGATGGACGATCCTCCTTGCGACGCGGAACGCGTGCGACCGTTGCGAAGCCCCTGGCTATCTGTATCGGTTCCGGACTGACGTTTCTAAAGCCGGGCTCGGGTCTGAGAATAGACCTGGTCCTCATGCCGCCTGCTTCCGGATCTTCCCTGCCCAAACCTGAAGCATGGCTGCCAGGTCTTCCATGCGTACCGGTTTCGAGAGGTAGTCGTCCATGCCGGCTGCCAGGCAGGCCTCCCGGTCTCCCTGGGTGGCATGGGCCGTCAACGCGATGATCGTGGGGCCTCGCCCATTGGGCCAGGCGGCGCTCCGGCGGCGTATTTCTGCGGTGGCGCCATATCCGTCCAACTCCGGCATCTGGCAATCCATCAACACGATGTCATAGGCCATGGCCGCCAGCATGTCGAGGGCCTCTCGGCCGTTTTCCGCCACGTCCGCGCGGTATCCGCAAAACTCCAACATTCCCAGAATGACCTCCCGATTGACCGGATCATCTTCGGCCAACAGAATACTCAACGGTGAAACGGGTCCCGATTCGCCGGCCAGGGGCGGGCCCGCCATCGCTCCCCCCCGCGCGACCGAAGCACCGGAGTCGACCGGCTTCCCGCCGGCGGCAAACCGTACGGAGAACCCGAACGTGGAGCCTTTTCCGAGTTCGCTCCGGACCCACACACGCCCCCCCATCATCTTGGCAATTTCACTGACGATGGCCAAACCCAAGCCGGTGCCGCCGAAACGTCGGGTCATGGAAGAATCCGCCTGATCGAAGGGATCGAATATGCGTGTTTGCGCCTCCTGCGCGATGCCGATCCCGGTATCGATCACCTCGAACATTACCTCCGTCCCATCCGACACCGGCGCGGCCGGCCACACGTGAATGACGACCTCTCCTCGCTCCGTAAACTTCACCGCATTGCCGACCAGGTTGATAAGCATCTGCCGTAACCGACCGGCATCGCCGTGCACCATGCTTGGAAGCTCATCGTGCATCACGCAGCGGAGCCCGATGTGCTTGCGGGTAGCGGACTCCTTCAGCAATGTGACGATGCCTTGCACCGCACTCGGCAGATTGAAATCGTCCGGAAGCAATTCGAACTTGCCGGCTTCGATACGTGAAAAGTCGAGAATGTCGTTGATGACCGACAGCAGCGAGCGGCCCGACTGCATGATCGTCTCCGTAAAGTGTTGCTGCTGACTCGTCAGGGCCGTCGTGAGCAGCAACTCCGTCATGCCCAAAATCCCGTTCATCGGTGTCCGAATTTCATGACTCATACGCGCCAGAAACTGAGACTTTGCGCGATTCGCACCGTCCGCGGCTTCTTTCGCACACTTCAGCTCTTCGACCAGCCGCTCGAGCTGCGCGTTCCGCTCCGACAACTCGGCCGTCCGCACGGCCACATCGCGCTCCAATCGAGCATTCGTCTCCTGCAGCGCCTTGGTGCGCTCCGCGACCAACGCGGAAAGATCGTCGACTTGAACGCGGACCCGCCGCGCAAGTTCCCACTTCCGGGTGAGCGACGTCGCCAACTGCTCGACTTCCACAGGATCGAACGGCTTGCGGAGAATCAACAGACGATCGGTCTTCCCCAGTCGATCGGCGATGTCTTCCCACGGATGATCCGCAAAGGCCGTGCAGATCACGACCTGGATTTCCGGATCGGCGGCCCAAATATGCTCGATGGTCTCCAGGCCGTCCCAACCCGGCGGCATGCGCATATCGACGACCGCCAACGCGTAGGGGTGCCCCTCGCTTCGCGCGCGAAGAATCTGGTCGTATCCTTGCCGGCCCTGTTGCGCGAAATCGACTTCGAAGCGTTCGGGCTGTCCGCTGGCCGCGGTCGCACCGAACAGAGACGAACGAAGGAGATGGATGTCCGCGTTCATGGCAGGCGGAGTGAGGATCTTTCGGAAATCGTCGTGGATCGAGGGATTGTCGTCGATGACGATGATCCGCCGATTCGGGGGAGTATCTTCCATGCTGCTTGTCACCAAACACCTCCGTTCGCGGCTGGGCGACGCCGCATCCGCCTGCAGCCCATACACGCATGCGCGGCATGCCGCATCCCTTCCGTGCCGAAGCGGACACAAGGGGAATAAGGCCGCACCGATCGGGTCATGCCGCCACCTCCAGTGCCTGGATGGGTAGATCCAACGTGAACGTGGCTCCAAGGCCCTCTCCAGGGCTGGACGCGTGTAACGACCCATCCAACTTTTTCGCGGCCAGCGCCGCGCTATGGAGACCGATGCCATGGCCTTCCTTGCGCGTCGTAAACCCTTGCGTAAACAGGCGAGGCAGGTTCGCCGGGGCGATGCCGACGCCGGTATCGATGACCTCGAAGCGCACATACCCCAGACGATCGGCGGCCGTTCCCAACCGGAGCAGCAAACGGTGCGGGTGTATGCCCGGCGCAGCCTCGATCATGGCGTTCTTGGCGTTGGTCACGAGATTGACCAGAATCTGCAAAACTTGATGTTGATCCGTCATCCCAGGAGGCAGCTGCGCATATTCTTGCACGATTGCGATGCCGGCTTTTTCCAGGGCCACCCGATTGATCTCAAGCGCCTGGTCGAACACATCCGCAAACAGCACCGGCTCCAGGACCATCTCGCCCGGACGCGCAAGATCCACCTGCCGAGTCACGACGTGGCGGATATGGTCGATGTGTTTGCCCAGAGCGCTCAATTCTTTCTCCACGACCGCCGAATTCTGGACGACCGCCTCTGCCACCATCGTGAGATACGAGGGAATCTGCTGGCCTTTGGGATCATGGGTGAGAAAATCGGCCATGTCGCCGCGATGCTCCCGCAGCAGTGCGGCCAGCAGCGCGACATCGTGAACGGGTGATTGCCTGAGCGTCTTCCCGACGACCTCCACGGAAACATTGACGCTGTTCAATACGTTTCCGACATTGTGCAGTACCGTCGACGCTACATCGGCCATTCCGACCCGGCGAGACGTTTCCATGAGTTTCTTGCTCAACAGTTCGCGCTCCATCTGAATTTTCTGCCGTTCCTGGATTTCGTGCTGCAAGGTCGCATTCGTCACTTCCAACTCGTCGTTTTGCCGCATTACCTGCGTTCTCGACGATTCCAATTCGCCGATGGCTCGTCGCAGTTGATCGTTGGCTTGCTCCAATTCAGTGATGTCGCTGAACGACGCCATGCATCCGCGCAACTCGCCCTGCTCGCCCAGAATCGCCGCTGCATGGACCACAAACCGCTTGATCTCCCCGTTCGGGAGGACGCAGCTCATCTTCTTTTCGGCTCGCCCCGCGTTCGACTTGAGAACCTGGCTCCACGGATACGGCGGTTCATCGACAGCCCCCCAGGACAGGCTGGAGAGCGAGTGTCCGATCAGCGAGTCGGTCTCGCAGCCGACACGAACGGCAAACGATGCATTGGTGAGGACGATGGTGCCATCCAGATCAAGCATGACGACACCTTCGGCCAAGGTGTCGAGCGCAGCCTTCACCCTCGGAGGCACCACCTTCGACGGGTCCAGATGGCGAAGGACCCGCTTCATCAACAGCCAGTAGGCGGGAAAGCCCGCCACGGCGACAAAGAGCACGAATCGGACCCAGGTCTCCGACAACCATCCCCACGAGGCCCAGCGGTTCGTGTTCGGCACACCACGAAACGAGACATGCAGTACGCCCCAAGGGCCTGTTCCTTGATAAATCGGCACGCGAATGCGGGTCGGCGTGGACGATTGATGTCCGCCCTCGCCCTCGCTCTCATGCATGACACCCGCCTGCGCCAGCTTCTCCCCTTCGCTGGTGACCAACGCCGCGCCTTCAACATCGGCGTTTCGTTCCACCAGCGCCCGCAACGCGACGTCGATCGTCTCGATGTCGCCCTGTTGGACCAACAACGAATATTGCACAGCCAGGGTTTCGCTCAGGGATTTTCGTTGGTGAAAGAGCTGCTGTTGCTCGTTGGGAATCAATCCCATGAGGGCGTCGCCCGCCAGCATGATACTGACAGTCAGGCTGACGAGCCCGATGCTCAGAAGGATGAGCGGTGAAAAGCGTCGCATCGTCGCGTATCAGGCTTCGCCCGAGCCGGGAAGCCGTCCCTCTTTCCAATCGAATATCTTGTGCAGCCCTCGGTACTCGACCTGCTCCGCGCGCGCCGCATTTTCCTGCGCGCGCTTGCGTTTCGTTCGCTCACTGCGATGCGACGCAAGCACCGGCAGGGGATCGATGGTCTGCCAAGCCGGGAGGGTCCCAAAGAGGCTCGCCAGCAGCACCGTGCTTCGCAAGGCCCAGGCGACGAACCCGACGGACAGCGTCACGCCGGTAGCGGCGGCAATTCTGGTGACATGCACCTGCTCCGCGACATCGGCCGCGACCGCTTCTTCCAATTCCTCGATCACCGCATCCAACTTGGCAAACAGCAGTTCGCTCAGCACGGCCGGCGAGAGTGGTTTCTCTCGCTCCTCGATATGGGTGTCTTCTACAGAGAACGTAAGGAACCCCGTCGGAGACTGATCGATAGCTCTCCCCTCAGAATTCTCACGTTGCGTGACGGCTGCATTCGACCGCAGTTCGTCCGGTCTGAATGCCCCGCTCCCGGAAGACTGTTGCGCGGGACGAACGCCGGACTCCCCGGACGATACCCGCGCATCAGGCGCCACCGGTTTCATCACTGGCGCTGTCGCGTCCGGAACGGGGGGCGCGGCAACCGGAGTCGGCGTGGAAACGGCCGGCGGTGGGGTTGGTACGAGAGAAGGCGGCAGCGCCGCAGGTGGGCTGCTCTCGTACACGTCCGTCACCGTCACGTGAAGGGTTTGTGTCGCAGTTGCGCCCTGACTATCGGTGACACGCACCTCGACGACATAGACATGGTCTCCGTCGGCATCGGTCGGGACTTCGAAATCCGGCGGCACTGAAAATTCGAGCGCACCGGTCACGGCATCGATCGTAAAGCGGGCCTGGTCGATGCCTCCACTGACGCTATACGTCAACGACTGAGCCGGTAGATCGACATCGACCGCGCCCGCGATTGTGACGGCGCTGACGTGTTCCGCCACGTTGATGGCGGCCATGGCCCCGCCGCCGTTACTGACGATCGTCGGCGCATCGTTGACAGGCGTGATGGTCAGGGTCACGCTGGTGGCTCCCAGCGACCCGCCCGCTCCATCGCTGACCGTAAACGTAAAGGTGTCGCCGGTGCTTTCGGACCCGTCGTGGACATACACGAGACGATTGGCTGCGATATCGGCCTGGGTAAACGTCGTTGCAGAAATACCGGGTGCCGTTGTCAGCTCCAATCGGCCATACGTCGGCCCTGTGCCGATGGAGTAGGTCAACTGAGCGGCACTGTTGTCCACATCGG
>WIAG01000164.1 GCA_014055495.1 Nitrospira sp. CR1.2 | reverse complement strand
TTCTTCATCAATTGATAGCTGAAGCTGAAGGTCGGGCCATAACGATCGTATTTCTCACCAAAGACGGGCTGCGATGGTGTTCCCGGCAGATTCACAATCACGGGCGGGTAACTCCCGTTCTCGTAAAAGAACGAGGTGTTGAACCCCAAGTTCCGAATGATCCGCCATTGGATGGAATACTGGGCGGAGAACAGTTCCTCGAAATCCGAGTAGGTTCCGAGCCGGAGTTGGCGTCCACCGGAGAGAGAATGGGAGATCTACTGGTTCAGTGTGTGGCGCAGGCCGACGTCGAAATAGTAGCTGCGCGGGTTCTCCGCCACGCCGATGACGCTGGAGTCTTCGGTCTCGAAGTTGTAACCGACGAACCCGGCCCGGGCATCGAGATCGAGGTGGTCGGTCACTTTGATCTCGGTGAAGGGGCCGACACTGAAGGAAAGCGCGTTGTTGAGGAAGGTGGGGTTGTCGTAAGTCGTCAGGCCCGAGCTCGATTCGACTCCAACGACCGTTGTGGAGTTGATCAGGTAGGCGGCGCGCAGAAACACGTTCTCCGACGAGCGCGCCAGGTAGTCGAAATCCGCCTGATCCGGGATGAAGTTGACGTGGGCATAGCCGGTGCTGAGAATGATTTTGTTCAAGTCCCATAACACGTTGACACCGGCCGCGTTGTCCAGTCCGCCATAGCGCGCGACGCCGCTCACGGCGCTGTTTTGGAGCGGGTCCTGGGAGTAGGAAAAGCGATCGTAGAGGGTGAAGCGGAAGTCTCCGACGAAAATGTCGAAGGAGAGTTCGCTCCCCGGGGTCAGCATCAGGTAATCGTCTTGGGAAGACTGGACGTACTTGACATAGCCTAGGCCGAGCGAAAAGTTGAGTGCGTTCTTGGCTGTGATCGGCCAGTGCAAGCTGGTGTTCAGCTGCGGCCGGAGGATGACATCACTGTCCGCGCTGCTGGAATCGCTCAGGTTGACGTTATCATTGAATTCCGTGCTGAGGGAGGCGCCGGCTCGGAACTTGGCGTTCCCCAATTTCAGGTTGTAATCCTCGTTTTGAAGCGCTTGCGCCCGGGAACGGGCCATTTCCTGGCCGGTCAAGGAGTAACGAAGAGCGTCCTGCGGCACGGCCCTGGTCGTGGCGCAGAGCAAAACGAACGCGGTGATCAACGGCCCTGGTGCAGCCGCTGAACGTCGCCGGCCGCAACCCTGATTGATCAGATTGAACACGCTGAAGAACAATCGACCCGGTCTCCGTTCCGTCTGCTGGCACACGCTGACCTTAGCCTCATGCGTATATCTCAGAATCAAGGAGATATGTCAATTCAATAGCGTCAACCCGTGTAAACATTCGGCAAACCCCTGCATGATCGGAACGCAGACTTTAGTCTGCAATTGCAGGTTAAAACCTGCGTTCCTATTACAGGGGTTTGCCGAATATCTACGCAACCTGTAAATATTCGGCCAAGGCCCCTGCATGATCGGAACGCAGACTTCAGTCTGCCAGGGAAGGTCAAAACCTGTGTTCCTGTTACCAGGATTTGCCGAAGATTCACCAATCAGTTCAGTCAACGGACGAGCCCCTCGGCCTGGCAGCCCGTGCTGGCTCTTCCGCAGCCCCGACCGACACCTGCTTAACCAGTATGCCACCTGGCAAGCTCGCATCCAGAGCCCAGACTCGCTTCGGAGCCGGGCCCGCTGCACCCGGAGAGTCGGACGACAAAGGCAAACCCGAACAGGACAGCAACAACCAGCAGCACGATTTGAACGACGGAAACCTTACGGCCCACACCAAAGAGCCGTCCCGAACTGCGCTTAAACCAGGAACGGTGAAGCCGCCCACCACATTCGGTGCAACGGGTTTGGCTCCGCTCGTTGCCACGGCCACAGTGGCGGCAGAGCACAAACAAATGAGCCCCGCAAGACTCGCAACGCCGGGCACGGCGGGAGTTGGAATGTCCGCAGGCCGCGCACTGGACCTTGCTTTGAGGCGGCTTCTCGATGGAATCCATCTGGCGCTAACTCTTCTCTGGGAAAGGCGGGATTTCAACCTAAAAGCCGATTGTCCAGACCTGGCATGGCACTGGCTATAAATG
>WIAG01000163.1 GCA_014055495.1 Nitrospira sp. CR1.2 | reverse complement strand
GCCGGCCGCCGCGCGAACGGCGTCGATGGCCGCTTGAATATTCAGTTTGCCTCCTCCCCAGGTGGCATCCCATCCGCCGGCCGGTCGCTCTCGTGCCGTCGCTTGCAAGTGGCGGACAATCTCGGCTCTCGTCAGCCTGGGATTTTCTTCCAGGAGCAACGCGATCGCGCCCGTCACATGGGGCGCGGCCATGCTGGTGCCGGTCAGATCTTCATAGAGACAGCAACAGGCGTCGGGACAACAATCGCAACAGCGGCCGCGCAGGTTGGCGGCATCGGCCTTGGCAGACGTGATTTCCAACCCCGGCGCCGCGATGTCGGGCTTGCGGTTCGTAGCGGCGCCTCTTGCGACGGGGCCACGGCTGGAGGAGGAGACGATGCCGGTCGAGGGCCAGCAATCGCAGCGGCTCGTGCGCGACGCGTGGTTGGCGACCGTGATGACCTGGGATGCGGTGCCTGGGATGCTGAGTGTCGCGTCGAGGCTTGCACGCACCTTCGCATCGGCGGGCGTGGTCGGCGGCAGAAACCAGGGCGTGTCGGTGCCGCGCTCGATCCAACAGTGAAAATTGACATCTCCGGCGTTCGGATTGGCGAGCGTCAGCTTCCAGAGCCCGTGGAGAATAGACGCGCGCCGGGGACGCGCGATGGTGATGCGGAAATTATTGTCCCGGTCGTGTTCGCCGTTGATGGTGCCGTCGATCGACACGCGTGTTTGCCGGTTGGCGGCGGCTCCGGGATTGGCGATGAAGGGCAGCGCGGCGGCATTGGCCGGCAGGTCGGTGCCATGGTTGACGGCGCCGCTCGCCGCTCCTCCTGGCGCGGTGACGGTTAGGTTCAGCGTGCCGGCCCGGTCGTACCAGAGGTCGAGCAAGGTTTCGCTCTTGCGATCCTTAGGCATCTCGAATTCGATCTCCAGATTGCCGTTGCCCGGCACGCGGTCCTGCACGTGGCGCAACATGCCGCCTTCGTTGCCGGCGGATTTGACCACGATCTGCGGATGGTGCAGAAAGTCGCCGGTCTCCACGTGGGCGTCGATTGCCAGCTCCACGGCATTCGTACCGTCATGAGGTCCCAGGTTGTCGCCCTGGCTGATGTTGATGACCTTCGGTTTGTCGATGCTGCCGAGAAAGGTGAAAATGAAATCGATCGCTTCGATGAGGCGTTGGTTTTCGCCGATCGCGTCGTCGTCGGTGTAGTCGTAGCGCACGACGATCAGCTCGGCCTCCGGTGCCACGCCGACATAGGTCCGGCTGACATGGCAGCAGGTGGCAGGCTTGCCGTTGCCCGCGGCGATGCCCGCGACATGGGTGCCGTGGCCTTCTCGTTTGTTGCGTGCATCGACATCCTTCGTGCGCACGGTGGCTTGCCGCTTGAGCGCCCGGGTGAGCTGGTCTTGGGTATAGACGACGCCGATATTGTTGGGGCCTCTGGTATCGCCGGCGCGGAAGCGCAGCATCTGATCCCAGATCGCGAGGATCCGCGAGTTGCCGTTCTCATCGACGAAGGAGCCATGCCGCCAATCGATGCCGCTGTCGATGATGCCGACGACGACGCCCTTTCCCTTGCGCGAACGGGCGCCCGTGTGCACGGCAGTCGCGCGGATTTCTTTCAAGCTGAAGTTGAGCTCCGGATGCATCCGGCGCGGCCCTTCCACGGTCGTGACGTGAGGGATCGCTGCGAGATCGTCGAGCCGGTCGATGGCGATGGTGCCGGTGGCGATGCTGTAGCCCTTGCGGGGATGGCGGACGAGTGTGCGCCGGACGAAGCCCGTTGAGGTCAGATCCTCCACATTCCCGGTGAACGCCACGATAACGCCCACCTGATCACGCTTCGTATCGGCCTTGGCGCGGGAGCGAGATTTCGGCGCTGCCGCGGCTGTGTCACCGGCGGGCTGCCTGGCACGGAGTGTCGATCGTAAGCCGGGATCGAGTTTTTTGTTCATGGGCTGTTCCTCATGACTGCCCGACCAGCTCTGGTGTGCGCGCGTGCCGGCGTTTGCGGGCGGGCGCCTGGCCGGCAGCGCCGAAGCGGGCCACCCGTTCCAGCACCGCGGCCGAGAGCACATACCCCGGCGTGGGCCGCTCCGGCGGCCGCGTCGGATCGAGCAGCAGCGTCTCATAGGCAATCGGCGTCG
>WIAG01000085.1 GCA_014055495.1 Nitrospira sp. CR1.2 | reverse complement strand
CCAATTCCGAGCATCCGTTGGCCAAGGCCATTGTCGAAGAAGCCAAACGTCGGGGTGCGCGCCAAATGCAAGCGGCCGCCTTCGAAGCGCTGGCAGGACGAGGGGCACGGGCAATGGTGGACGGCAAAGGCATTGCCGTCGGTGGACCGCGTCTGTTGGCCGAGGCCAAGGCCACGGTGCCTCCGGAGGTTGAGAAGGTCACGAGCGCTTGGGCATCGGAAGGACGAACCGTCTTGTCTGTCGTGACCGATGGACGATTGCTTGGAGCCCTTTCTGTAGAAGACGAGATCCGGCCCGAGTCCCGTGAGGCCGTCACCGACCTGCATCGGCTGCGTATTCGAGTTGCAATGATCACGGGAGATGCGAAACCTGTGGCGGAGTCCGTCGCCCGGCGCCTCGGGATTGACGAGATCGCAGCCGAGGTGCTGCCCGGCGACAAGGCGGCGGCCGTCAAGCGGTTTCAATCGGACGGTAAGCGGGTCGCCATGGTGGGAGACGGCGTGAACGATGCCCCGGCATTGGCCACCGCCGATGTCGGCATTGCGATCGGCGCGGGCACGGATGTGGCCATCGAATCCGCGGGCATCGTGCTTGTGCATAGCGATCCGCGTGACGTGGTCGGAGCCATCGAGCTCTCTCGTGCGACCTATCGGAAGATGATTCAAAATCTTGTGTGGGCGACCGCCTACAACCTGGTTGCTATCCCGGTCGCCGGAGGCCTGTTCGTCCGCTGGGGATTCGATCTCCCGATGAGCGTGGGCGCCGTCGCGATGAGCGCGTCCACCATCATTGTGGCCATCAACGCGCAATTACTTCGTCATTTGCCGCTGCGGCGTGAGGTTGTTAACAAGGTCTAGTGACATCACATCCACCTGCGGGGGCGAGAAAGCGATGCGGCGAACAGTGTCACGTCGGCTAAGCCTGTGAGATGTGGTTAGAAACGCCGGAGGATTTCCTGCCGCTTCTGCTGATAGTCGTTGTCGGTGATCAGGCCCTGTTCGTGCCAGGTTTTCAAGCAGTGGAGTTTTTCTTCGATTGTGGCAGCCGGAATCTCCCCTTCAGTCTGAGTCGAAGAAAAACTTCGGTCAGCTTGGGACCGGTCGGCAAGTACAGCGCCATAGGTAATTGACAAAACCGGTGCAGATGTCACGGCCATCGTCTTCGGACGGTCAGGATTCACGAGCGCGGTTTGGTAACGTCCGGGCACGAAGTGAAAATCGACTTCTCCAAGCGGGTGAAGCGGAGCGTCGCGGGCAGCCTCGAGTCTTCGTTGCGTTGTTGCAGGCCTGCGCGCATTTGCCAGCAAAACCAGGAGCTGATTGCCCTGGATGAGCAGACCGCCAGTGGTGACTAGGGGAATGCCATCCTCACGGGTCCGCCGTAGGGAAAAGAGCACCGTTTCATTGGGCTGGGCTTTAGCCAATGTAGCCTGGAGATGGGGAGCGAGGAGTTCCGCATCGTCATGAGGACAAGCCGGTTCCGGCTGAGGCTCTTGTCTCAGGATCCAATAGCTGAGAAAGCTGATCTCCGGATGAATCCTCACGGATCGCAAGAGTTTAGCGAGATCAGCAGCGGTCAGCTCAGCAATGTGTCCGCGGGGTTGGCCAGAAGCCTTCTCCTGAACCAACGGACTGTCTAACCGCACGAGGACGGTTGGGTCCTCGTAGACTACGGTTCGGGAAAATGTCGGCGCATTCAGACAGCCTGCAAGGAGCGCGGCGACGATCATGGCAGCAGGACCAGCACTGTCGTTCCGCAACGTCATCGTGATGCTCATCAGCGGCGACTATATGTAGAGGAGGGGAGGAGGACAATGGCTTGCTCTGCTCAGGTGACATGAACGCGAAGGAGTGGCATATGCTCACCGCCCAGGCGGTCGAAACCGGGTTACGTTCCAATTCGGAAACGGGGTTGACCGAGGCTGACGCTCGGCGTCGGCTTCTGGACCAAGGGCCCAACGAACTTCCGGAAGCGCCTCCACCCTCTCCATTTACAATTCTGTTAGGGCAATTTTCCAGTCTGATTGTGTGGGTCCTGATCGGAGCTGCGGTGGTCTCGGGTCTTCTTGAGGAATGGATCGATGCGGCTGCGATCGTCTCGATCATAGTCCTCAATGCAGTCCTGGGATTCGTGCAGGAGTTTCGCGCCGAACAGTCGCTCGCTGCGCTGCGAAAGCTCTCGGTCGCGACCGCGCGGGTCATCCGGGATGGGACAATCCGTTCGATCCCGGCCCGTGAACTGGTCTCCGGTGATCTCATTCAAGTGGAAGCGGGGGATCGCATCCCAGCCGACAGCCGTCTGATCTATGCCGCCAGCCTCCAGACCCAGGAAGCGTCGCTGACCGGCGAATCAACCCCCGTCCCCAAGTCGGCTGAGCCGATTTCTCAGACAGACGTGCCGCTGGGCGACCGCCACAACATGCTGTTTATGAGCACCGTCGCGGTCTCTGGCAAAGGGCGCGCCTTGGTGGCGGCAACCGGACTCCAGACGGAGCTGGGGAAAATCGCGGCGATGATCCGCCGTGAGGCGCAGGCCGAGCACGAAGAAACGCCGCTCCAGCGCCGACTCGAGCAACTTGGACACACGCTTCTGTGGCTCTCGTTGGCCATCGTCGCTGTCGTCTTCTTCTTGGGCATGCTCCGTGGGGTGCCACTGATCATGATGTTCCTTACGGCGGTGAGTTTGGCTGTCGCAGCCATTCCGGAGGGTTTGCCGGCGGTAGTGACGATCACGCTCGCCTTGGGAGTCACGCGCATGGTGCAGCGCCATGCGTTAATCCGGAGGCTGCCGGCGGTGGAGACGCTCGGATCGACCACGGTGATCTGTTCCGACAAGACTGGCACGCTCACGAAGAACGAGATGACTGTGACCACGCTGTATCTGGGCGGCGAACTATTGACGGTTTCCGGAGAAGGGTATGCCCCCATCGGCGATATTCGCTGGAACGGAGAATCCGTCAACGGAGGGCGCCATCCAGGCCTCATGGCATTGTTGCGGACAGGCCTGCTCTGTAACGGGGCCGAATTGACGCTGGAAGCGTTCTCCTGGAAAGTGGTGGGAGATCCGACGGAAGGGGCTCTTTTGGTCGCGGCCGCTAAGGCTGGGCTCTCGAAGGCGGATTTCGAGCGCGATAATGTGGCGTTAGGCGAGGTACCGTTTGATTCCGAACGCAAGAAGATGACCGTCGTCCGCCGCACCGTGTCCGGTCCGGTGGCGTACGTGAAAGGGGCACCGGATGTCTTGCTGCGCGATTGCACCGCGTGGATGACTCCTGACGGGAATAGCACGCCGCTGACAGAAGAGATCCGCCAGCGGATCCTCTCGGCGAATCAGCAACTTGCCTCGCAGGCTTTGCGCGTCCTGGGCGTCGCCATGCGCCCGTTGGAGGCCGTGCCGGACAGGTATACAGCAACTGCGTTGGAGCAAGATCTGACGTTCCTGGGGCTCGTCGGGATGAAGGATCCAATCAGACCGGAGGCGAAGGTAGCGGTGGCGGCCTGCCGGGCTGCCGGCATTCGGACGGTCATGATCACGGGGGATCACAAGGACACGGCGATCGCCATAGCGCAAGACCTGGGTATCTTGGACGCGGGTGCACAAGCCATCTCGGGGACTGAGCTGGACCAGCTGTCGAATGACGAGCTCGAGAAGCAAGTCAGCAGCATTGCGGTGTATGCCCGTGTGTCGGCTGAACACAAGCTTCGGGTCGTGCGCGCATGGAGGCGACGAGGGGCGGTCGTGGCCATGACCGGTGACGGGGTGAACGATGCGCCGGCGTTGAAGGCCGCCGATATCGGCGTAGCCATGGGCATCACCGGGACGGACGTGACCAAGGAAGCATCCGACATGGTGGTGACCGATGACAACTTCGCCTCGATTGCGGCGGCCGTGGAAGAGGGGCGAGCGGTCTTTGACAATATCCGAAAGGCCGTCTTCTATCTCCTCTCCTGCAACATCAGCGAGATTTTGCTCATGTTGCTCGCCGCGCTGCTGGGTCTTCCTTTGCCGCTGTTGCCGGTGCAAATCCTCTGGATCAATTTGGTCACGGATGGGCTCCCCGCACTGGCCTTAGCCGTTGATCCTAAGGACCCTGATTTGATGCGACGTCTGCCCCGGTCGCCGACGGAACGATTGCTGACCACACAGCGATTCCTCATGCTGTTCGTCCAAGGCTCATTTCTGGCCTTCATTTCGTTGGGGGCGTTTGTCTACTGCCTGTACGGCATGGACCTGAACCTTGAACGGGCTCGCACGTTGACGTTTACTGTTCTTGTCATGGCGCAACTCTTCCATGCCTTTAACAATCGCAGCGAGTCCCGATCGATATTCGAGCTGGGATTCTTAAGCAACACGCCGCTGCTCGGGGCCGTCGCACTGTCCATCATCTTGCAAGCTTCCATTGTGTTCTCGCCGCCTGTGCATGAGATCTTCAAAGTGGTTCCCTTTGATCCAGAACACTGGCTTCTCGCCGTCGGCGTCGGGGTCCTTCCGCTGGTGGCGATGGAGCTGTGGAAGCGGGCCAGATTTCCAAAAACCTTCCGTCCCTAAGAGGGTGGCCTGGTGGCTGTCAACAGTGAGACGATATTTCATGGCGGGCATTGAACGACCATCGATTGAGCGCCATGCCATGTCGCGGGTGCGCGATCTGTCATGGGCTTGCAGCGATCATCCGAACCCGCCGTGAGCCAGGTGCTTAAGAAGATGGATGCCTCCTGACGGGTTGCGAACTACCTGTCGCTCGGACAGATTGTCTCATGGACAATCCGTTGCTCATGAGGCGGCTTGCACATAAGCACATTAAGCCGCGCCTGTTCGGCTATGCTCTGTAGAGTTCCTGTTCGGCTTGTAGCCAATCGTCCCAAGCGTGACCGTCTTCCCGTCCACGTTGCTCGTAGATTTCATAGGCTCGTGCTGCAATCTGTGTACGTCGCTCGTCCGGTATCATTGCCTCGCTGACTGCCATGGGTTCAATGGATTTATCCCTACCGTGCGTCGACTTTGGCATATCACGAACGAGAGGGAATGTTTTTGGTTTGGATTCTTGTTTGAAAGGTACCGTCGTCGGCATATTGCACCTCCTGTTCCTGCTGGATGGGAATGAATTACGATCTGACTCAGCAAAGCTGCATCTCACCGACCTGTGACAGCGTATGGTGGTGTGTTGCACGCTGGTGAGCCACTCGGCCACACACACCAGACCCTATACCGGCCGGGACCTTCGAGCCTGAGTTGCATCTGACCGTTGCGACTCAATGGTCGATCTCCCCAAAACCCTGATTCCATGTCACTTCAGGACACACCAGCGTGATCTCGTCGAGCAAACATCCTGGCTTCTGGCTGATGATGTGTATGATGTCTTGAGTAAGGGACTGCATAGTGACTTGGTCGAGGCGTTCGTGCCGAAATGTGTCGGTATGTCTCGACACTGTGCTGGAGAGCAGGGCGCGTGCCAACACGTGCGATGAAAGAGAAATGTCAACAAATTCAGAGGGCTTAAATAATTCGTGGAGTGCCATCCTGGTTTACGAAGGGGGCGAATTGCCACAGGTGTAACGGGGCCACTGCACTCCCTAGGTAAAAGTTCCCCAATTTATTCAATGGAATTGTCACTGTCCAAATGGATGGACAGCAGACAGCGATCTGTGGGGCGAAATGTCGTCCGAGCATTGTGGACGGAGAGCCCCTCTTCATCACGAGGAGAGCGCAGCCGAGCCTCCTGGCAGTCCAGGTGTTATTGCGCTGGGCCCGCCAACGTCGCGCTGCGCGCGATTTTGTCGAGGATGGATCGATCCTCACCAAATTTACATAGCGCATCGCAGTGCTGACAGAGATCGTTGAAGGGAATGAACGCCAAAGAAATATCGGCGAGATCTCTACGGAACGCCGGGCGCGCAAACTGCGCCATGACCTCTTTCTCCCGTTGGCGAGGGGCCACTAGGTAGACCGTGCAGGTACAGTGGGGAATCGAGCGCACCAAATCCTCAAGACGGAGGATGCCGGAATAAATGGATGTGCTTTTTTCCACCTCAAACGCGCTGACGATTTCTCCAGTCTCCGGTCTCAACCAGATCACGTCGATCAGGCTCACGGTGTCCATGACATCCGATGACCAGCCCGCGAGAGGCAAGTCAGGCACGGTCAACAGGGCAAACGATTGACCGTCATACGAGCGATGCCGGTCATTGCGAGCCACATACACTGAGTACTTCAGTGCGCGCCCGATTTTGATGAGCAAGTATTGAATCCGCGTATGTTCGCTCTCCTCCTCCTGCTCCGACAGAACGTCTGCATGCCGCATGCGAGCAGCCTTCTCAGCCTTAGTCTTTTCGGCTGCCAGGACAACCTGCACATTGCCTTCAATGAGTAAGCGACCGGTCCCCAGCTCAAAGAGCAGGCCAGCGAAAGCGCCGAGATCTTTGGAGAGATGATCGCGCATAGCCGCGTTCGTGCGAACAATAACCTCGCGCATGGCCAGATAACTCTCCCACGAACCGAGTTTCTTGTTGTCGCCGAATAAGACATTGAACCCATTGACCATCGCGGTATTAAAGGGCGGAACGATAGTCGGATGCAAGAAATAGACGATGTTGGCTACAGCCGGTCCCAGACCTTTGATCTGTGCGGCCGCGAGACGGCTTATTTCGGCTAAGACCTGTTCCTCGCGCGTCGCCGTGAGGCACGCCTGGAGAAAGGCGGCAAATATGCGCTTGTTGTTCTCATTTTCATAGATGTCCGGAATGCGGAGTTTGGGCTTCCAGAAAAACGGATGAGCGGCCCCAACAAACACTTGCTTTTGTTCGGTAATGGCCGTGAGCACGACCTCCAGAGGGGATCCTTTGAAATCCGTGCCGAATGTTCCCGCCACAATACTATCGACGGTGTCCTGTACACCTCGTCGAATGGCACGGAAGGCTTTTAAGCGGTCCTGGCTGCTGATGAACCACGTATTGTAGACCGATTCTTGATCTGCCTTATAACGGTCGATGAGGGTAGTGAGCGCCGTCAAATCCATGCGTCCCTTCGAATGCTGAGGTGCAAGCGGCAATTAGGCTGCTGTCAAGCTCCGTGCAGGCACAGATTGCCCAGATTCAACGGGAAATTGTCAATATCACAGAGTCCGATTGTTCCAAACTTACGTCGCTATCACTGCCGGACCGGGCGTGGTCTGCCTCACCGAAGTTAGCAGACGGCAGCTGTTTGAGGGGTGAACGGCGAAAAGCGGTCCTTGGGGCCGTGGGCAGCATTGAAGGAAATCCCTCGGGCCGTCATGGTGGAAAAACTGGCACCACAAGATCGATTCGCGATGGTTCGCTACTCCTTGTACATGAGCAACTGGAAGCCGATGAGGAGAATCAGACTTGCCCAGACGAACTCCCAGGCATTCCTGTTCTGTGTCGCGGTTTCATGCAGGCGGGATCCTCGATGAGCGTTGTCTCCGACGAGTTTACACACGCCGGCAGCGACCGCCATGGTTCCCATCACCGTATGGTGAAGGGCGATGGTGTGGGCCGACGGATGCGGGCCATGGCTGTGCAGAAACAACATCGCCCCTCCCATGATGGCAAAGGCGGGGAGCGGAACAGCCCAGGCTGTGAGACCAATCCGCCGAAACCGCCGCACGAGCTCAATGGAGCCGACTACTATAAGCAAGATCGCATAGATCTTGTGTTGAGTCGTTTCCCAGTCTGGTGAAAAGAAGGTTTCAGCAAACGATCGGGGACCGATTGGCCAGGCATCGTGGTCGCTCCAAAGCAGCAGATACCCCCCGGCCCCAAACATGCTGAGAGGGAGTAAGAAACGGGCCATTCCTAGGAATCGCGACTTTGGGCTGCCCAGCATTTCGCTCAGTCCTATCAGAATGACGCTCCATCCGGCTAGATGGTGGTTGAACTCAGAATAGGCTTTGCCTTCCGGTGATCCCTCCCAAATGCCGGATTCCGTGGTAGTCGCGTCATGCTGATGTGAGAGCGTGTTCGTTGGGCCGGAGGCCATTGCGAGCACAAATGTTGACAGCTGGATAACGAATGGCAGGCTCAATGCAATGGGCTGTATGCCCAGAAGATATCGAGCTACTGTGGAGTGCCACTCGGTGCCGATCTGTCGCAGGAGCCTCCTAAGGCGGCTTATGTGAAACAATTGGATTCTCTGCGAAACGTTGTGCTGTAATTTCGACGTCAATTGCTCGACCTCTCTCGTTGAGCCACCCCTCAACGCAGGATTTTGCATAGTTGTACCGGGACATTATTTTTGAGGGATATGAGTTGCTGGGAGCTGGTACCATATTGGCTGCCGCATCGGATCATCGACGTCCCCTTGGCGGCAGAGATATGTGGCTGTCTAGTAGTAACTCGGCGGACACCCAGCGTCTTTTGCGAGAAATTCCATGGCTCCCCAAAAGTTTTCCATTGACATTTTGTGGTCATATAGTAACATCGAAAACTATGCTTAAAGTGGCTTTTGTGTGGTTTCTGTCTCTTCTCATATTGTGTATGCTTCCACTTATGGGAAGCACCCAGCACCATTCGGGTCACATTCACCATGACGACACTGCCTCTTGTGCTACGTGTATGGCTTCAGTCGACTTGTCAGCGATCTTTTTGCTGTTGAGCTTTCTAGGTCTTGCGACCTCGTTGGTCCATGTGCTTCCAAAGCTAGTAGCTCCGCACTCACCGTTTCACCCTCCGCGCTTCCAGTCTTAACGATTCTCTAACAGCTGTTGGCGGTGGCTGCCTTGAGAGAAAGGTAAGGCCGTCGTCATTTGCGCGCGTTCACTATGCGGCGGGACGCGTTGCGACATCGTTACACGGTTGGCTCGCCACTGCGGGATAGCGGCTCATGTCATCTATTCTTTCGTCGCGTGCCATTAAGGTGATCCTGCTTCTAGTGGGCGTGGTTACCTTGGGTGGTCTCGTCGTCCATATCGGTCCGGAAAGGATTTACCGAGCGGGCATGCGTCTCGGTGCTGTCGGTTTGACGGTTATGCTTGTACCCTCTACCGTGATGTACGTCCTTGATTGCCTCGGCTGGCAACTCACCTTAGGACGCCATAGAGCCGCTGTGCCATTTTCGACGATCGCCCAGATAGTCTACATTCTCCTTGGCATCGGCTTAGGCATCTGGGTCCTGGTTCCATCGGCACCTGCTGATCACCTGTCCGGCGTCGCTGCGACCATCAGTTTGGGTCTCCTTCTGTTTGCCACCGTCATGTTCATTGTCATTCAACGTCGAGGACTCTTCACGTTGCTGTTTAGGGGGCTTGAGAAATACCGGATTCGAGTCACAGCTCTTGAAGCCAGACGCGAAAAGTTCCTTGGCTCGATCAATCGATCGTGGTCTTTTACACCCGCAATCGAGCGTCCTTTCTTCTCTCTACCGGCGCGTTCTTCGGTGGCTGGTTGGTGGAAGCCCTGGAGGTCTATGTGATTATGCGTTACCTCGGAGAGCCGATCGATATTGTGACGGTACTGTCCATCGACGCCCTGACCACGTTCATCAAAGGAGGGACCTTTTTCGTCCCTGGAAGTATCGGAGCCCAAGAGGCCGGGACGCTGATGCTGCTGAAGGCCTATGGCTATAGTGACGTCACGGGGATGACATTTGCCTTACTGCGACGGATGAGAGAACTGATATGGATCGGCGTGGGAGTGCTGTGCCTGGCGTTCATGCTGCGGACAGAACGGTTCAGGGAACGAAGGAATTATTCTTAATCAGGCAGCAAGGGGAGAGGTCAATATGGCAAGCCGAATTCTCCAAATCATTCCCGCCGATGGCTGGAATGCCGTCTATGCCATTCGTCCTGACCGGAACAAGAATAATCCGGTCTGGATTGCTCGATTGGCTTGTTGGGCGCTCGTGGAGCAGGAAAGGGATCGATTGGTCGTAGGTCTTGATTCGACCCTCTCATTTTGTGATCAGGGCGACAACTTTCTTGGCTATTTAGCGCCGGGCAAGAAAGCCGACACGTGGAAGGAGAAGGCGCTTCATTATCTTCAGCATCCGGAAAGACATAAGCCCCATGTCTAAGGTCAAGAATACCGCCACGGATGGGGCTGTCTGTGGATGGCTTCCCGCACAAGGACGGCGTGAGGACGGATGGCAACGCTGCTGTTCGTTGAGGGTTTCCCGGAAACCTTTACGGATCAAGAGCTCTACAACCTTTTCGCTCTTCATGGGCATGTGATATCCGCCAGAGTGGTCAAGGGCCTGAGGGAAGAATCGCTTCGGTATGGATTTGTAGAAATGGCCTCGGAAGAAGAATCGGTAGGAGCCAGAAACGCACTCCACCGAACGTGGCTCGAGGGAAATCTCTCATCGTGAGCTTCTCCCAATAAGAGAAGCGTACACAAAGAAGGCTGAGTCATGAATGACTGGGAGACGATCACGGAGATCCATTCTGTAGTGGACATGTTCTGCGTGCCATATCGCGATGATTGGCGTGTGAGGAAAAGGAGCACGGGAACGACGATGCCAGCCTGCAGATCATCACCCTCTAGTTCATGTCAGCCGCAAAATCAGCTGACGGCAAAGTCCGCCATTGACAGGCAAACCTTCTGAGGCAAGGGATGACTAGCGCGAGCGTCGTGTTATTGCCGGGGTTATTTGCCGGCGCGTGGATCTGGGACCGCACGCGAACGTGCCTCTTGGCACAGGGGTATCGGGTGCTGGCGGTCCCTGACCCCCTTGCCTTGCTCGATCTTGGTTCCCCGCTCAGCGACACGCTGATCTCCGATTTGCGGGGCTATGTCACCCAGTACTTCGATCAAGGCCATATCGATAAGGCAGTACTTTGCGGAAATTCTCTCGGCGCATTGGCAGCGATGGACTTTGCCTTCCATTTTCCGGATCGCGTGGATGCCCTGGTGATCAGCGGCGCGCCCGGTCTACCGTCTCCTCAAAAACCTACGACGATCGCGTCACCAGCCGTCACCGTCGAATCCGCCTATGCCGTCGCTAACCTACTCTGCTACGACCGAGCTTGCCTGACCGACGAGAGAATCGAAACCACGTTTAAGCTTCTGGCTCATCGGAAAGTCCTCGTGAACATAGCCAGGGCACTCAGAGCGGCGCGGAACTATGACGTGCGCGGTATCCTTCCTCACCTCGACTGTCTTGTGTTGATGATTTGGGGAGTTCATGATCGCGTGACGCCGGTGGAGGAATGGGAACATGAAATTCGCCTGGTAAAACAGGGGACGCTGAGAAAAGTACACAATTGCGGCCATTGTCCCATGTTGGAGCAGCCGAACCAGTTCAATGCCTTACTCCTTGAGTTTCTGAACCAGTGCGCTGAAGCCAAAGCGACTAAAGGGGCCTGCTTTCCCAGGGGACGATGACGCGCACACCTGCAAGGAGGGTCCGGTTGGATAGACTGTATGCGAGAGATCAACATCAAGGCACGTCATGACCCGACATCTGGATCGCCGTGATCTCAGGACACTCGGTT
>WIAG01000013.1 GCA_014055495.1 Nitrospira sp. CR1.2 | reverse complement strand
GGCTCCGGCATCGGACATCGCGGCCCTGATGGCCTGCGCGACACTCCTTCCCCTGTTGCCGCTCCACAGCGGATTCGTGGCTTCGTTGAGCGGGTTGCCGGGCAATCTCCCCGCGTTTCTGGCCTTGCTGTTACCCATGGTCGGGTTTCACGACGTGCAGGTCCTGCTCCCGACCTTGTCCGTGACAGTGCTCCGCACCCTGGCGATTCTGGCCCTCGCGGGTGCCGTCTATGGATCGTTGCGGGCATTGATTCAGTCGCGACCGCTGCCTCGACTCGCCTATGCCGCGCTGGCCTTCTTCTGCCTGCTCTGGTGGTACGTCGCCGAGACGGGAACCGCGCCGATTCCGGCCACGATCTACCTCAGCGCCGTCGGGCTTGCCATCGGGGGACTGCTGCTGGCTTGGTTCGCGATCCGAGCGCGGTACGGCGACGTGGACCTTCGCGCGCTCGGCGGCATGGCCTATCCCATGCCCCGCTTCAGCTCGCTGCTGGCGTTGCTCGCGCTGGCCGCCTTGGGTATGCCGCCGTTCGGCGTGTTCTCCGGATTTCTCAGCATGTTGCTCCTGCCGACGTTTACCCCATCCGGGGCTTTCGCCGTCATCATGCTCGTGTGGCTGACCGCCTCCTGGTACCAGATTGAACTGGTGCAACAGCTCGTGTTCGGCCGAACGCGCCTAGAGCTCCGGTACGAAGATCTCCGCGGGACGGAATTCATGCCGCTCGTGTTGATGTTGTTCCTGTTGCTGGTGCTTGGAACCGCGCCCTCACGGTGGTTCGAGTCGAACGCGCCGACGCCTCCCGTGGCGACCGCCTCACAGGGAGGCCCATGGACCCGGTAAGCCAGACACCAGGACACAGCGATCTCGAAGCCCGCCGCATGGAATTACGGGGGACGATCCGACTGGCCAGCGAGGTCATCGCGCAATACTGGCCCATGCGCACGTTCGTCCATCACAATCCGTTGCATAGCCTGGAGTATCTACCCTTTACCGAAACGGTCCGCCGAGGGAAGCAGTTTTTGGGCGGCAACGGCTATCTCTCCGGCGACATGTATCGGCGGTACCTGAAGTCCGGCCGCATTCTAGTCCGGCACGTCGACGAGGCCTTGGCCCCCCTCGCGCGTCCCGACCAGGTCGACCTCGGATCCTGTCGCATTGCGCATCGCGAAGTCCTGCGAGCCTGCCTGACCCACGGCCTCTCCCGTCCGACCGACGAGCCGCTCGACCGGCTCATGGAGCCCGCGCCGGACGAGGAACCCATCGACGTGTTGGCCGAACGTCTGGTCTCTTTCTCGACACCCAACGTGCAGGATCTCATGGCCGCCGCCATGCGCGATGACGTGACCGCCCTCGGACGCGATCTGACACTGTCGAGCTGGTGCGATCGCACCCTGGGCACCACGATCGTCGAACAAATCAACGGGGAACTCGTCAAATGGTGTGAAGCCTTCCTCGACGAGGGCCATGCCACCTGGCCGATGCCGGAACGGCAAGAGGGTCTCTACGCCGCATGGAAACAAGCCGCCGGGAAGGAGTGGATGACCTGCGGGATCGAAGACAGCCGCCGGAAAATTGCCGCGCTCCCGGAACATCCGGAAGACGTGGTGCTCGACTGTCTCGAAGCGCTCGCGATCCCCGGCGAGTTCAGGCAGGACTACCTGTCCCTCCAACTCGCGGCGCTGCCCGGCTGGGCGGGTTTCATCAAATGGCGGGCTGAAGAGAATGACTACGCCTGGCAGCAGGCCTACCCTGTCGGCCTGGTGAAATTTCTCGCCGTCCGGCTCTGGTATGTACGGGAACTGGTCCAGAAGGTCTGCCAGCGCGACTTAGGCATCGAGGGCACCTATCGCGCCGTCCTGCGGTTCATGGACCAGCAACCCCACGCCTACTACATGCGGAAGGAATGGGCCGCCGGTCGGCTGCCCGCCGTCTATGCCGATCGCGTGGCCCGGCTCCACGCCAAGGCCGGCTCCTCTCAGAACAACTCTCTCCTGACACCGGAATGGGAGCAACTGACCCATCACTACCAGATCGAGTACGGCCCACGCCGGGAGCGGGCCACGCAGCGAAACATGGCCCACCGCTTGCTCATGCTCGCCCAGGCACTCGAGATCGTGCCGACGCTCCTGATGGATGCTCCGCTGCCGGCGCTCCGACAACTCTTGGACTGGATGGACGCGTTTCCCGAATCGGCACATGGCCCGATATGGTTGAAAGCCTTCGAGGCCGGGTATCACGAGCATCTCTTCGGGATGTTGCAGCGCGCACCGACCAAACCGCAGCCGGCTGCCCCCGACCACCGGCCGCCGGTCCGGCCCCACTCACAATCGGTCTTTTGTATCGATGTGCGTTCCGAACCGTTTCGCCGCCACCTGGAATCGACGGGCGCCAACGACACCTACGGCTTCGCCGGTTTCTTCGCCGTCTTTATCCGCTACCGGGCCTGGGGCAAGGAACATGAAACCGAGCAATTCCCCGTCATCATGCGCGCCAAGAACGAGGTTCGCGAAATACCGCGCAGCTACCTGGATCATTACGTCTCGAAACACCAGTCACGCGCCAAACTTGTCCACGCCGGACACACGTTGCTGCACGATCTGAAAGAAAATGTGGTCACCCCGTACGTGATGGTGGAGTCGCTCGGCTGGTTTTATGCCCTCCCCATGATGGCCAAAACGCTGATGCCGGCGCTGTACAAACGCCTCACCACCTGGGTGCGGCGTTTGTTCGTTCCGCCGATCGCGACCATCTTGACGGTGGATAAACTGGCGCCGGCCGAAACCGAGGAAATGGTGGTCTCCGAGCAGCGCGCGTTGATCTGGAAGGCCTTACGCGACCAACTCGGGCTCCACGGCTCCCGGGTCGAGGCCGAGTTCGTCGAGGCGCTGCGGCGGCGTGCGCTGGATGAGGAGGCGCCCGTCGAGCCATACCTGAGTGATGCTGCCAAGGCGGTCGAGTTGTCGGCCGAGCAGTTGGCCACATTTCTTGACGATCTGCGCCGCCACTATCGGATCAATCGCCGCGCGGCCTCGCGCCAGAAGGAACGCATCACTCGCACCGGCTTTACGCTCGACGAACAGGTCCTGACCGTTGAAACCGCGTTGCGCATGATGGGATTGGTCCGGAATTTTGCGCGACTGGTGCTGTTCTGCGCCCACGGCAGCACGACCGAGAACAATCCCTTTGAGTCGGCCTTGGACTGCGGCGCCTGCGGCGGCAACGAGGGGAAACCGAACGCCCGCGTCCTGGCCGCCATGGCCAACCGGCCGCCGGTGCGTGAGCGGCTGGCGAAGCGCGGCATCGAGATTCCACCCGACACCCACTTCCTCGCCGGGCAAGTCGACACCACGACCGATGAGGTGCAGCTCTTCGACCTTGAAGACGCGCCCCCGACTCATCGTAAGGACGTGGCACGGTTGTATGACGATTTACGGGAAGCGGCCCAACTCACCAGCCAGGAGCGCTGCACGCGGTTCCCCGACGTCGGGAAGGTCCTGGCCCTCCCCGAGGCCTCGGCCCATGTCGCCGGCCGCAGCGCGGACTGGAGTCAGGTACGGCCGGAGTGGGGCCTCTCCGGCAACACGACGTTCATCATCGGCCGCCGGGAATTGACGAAGGGGCTGAATCTCGGCGGACGTGTCTTCCTGCATTCCTACGACTATCGCGAGGATCCGACCGCCCGCTGGCTGGAAGTGCTCCTGACTGCGCCGCAAGTGGTGGCGCAATGGATCAACATGGAGCATTATTTTTCGGCCGTAGACAACGACGTGTATGGAAGCGGGAGCAAGATCTATCACAACGTCGTCGGGCGCATCGGCATCATGGCCGGTCCCTGGAGCGATCTCCGGCTCGGTCTGGCCTGGCAAACCGTCATGAACGATGAGGTCCCGTACCATGAACCCATGCGCCTGCTGACGCTGGTGGAGGCCTCGCGGACCCGGATCGAACAACTCATTGGCCGGCATGAGATTTTGCAGCATTTCTACCACAACGAGTGGGTCCATCTGGCCGCACTGGACCCTGAAGATGGAATTTGGTACCGCTACATGCCATCGGGCGTCTGGCGTCGGATCAGGCACCCCGGCGACACCTGACGCACACGAGACATCAGGAAGAACGCGCAGGATCTTTTTCAAAGGAGTGGAGAGATGGCCGCACTCACGTTGCATCCCATGAAGGAAATTCGCGTCATCGTATCCGGGGAGCATCGGCCGTTTGTCACGGAGTTGCTGGACAAGGTGGAAGCCACCGGGTACACCATCATCGGCAACATCTCGGGGAAGGGCCATCACGGCGTGCGCGAGGCCCACTTCATGTTCAGCGAGCAGGAGAGCCTCATCATGATCATGGCGGTGGTCCCGGAAGAGAAAGTCGAGCCGGTGCTCGCAGGACTCCGGCCGCTCTTCGAGCGCCATTCCGGCGTGATGTTTGTGTCGGATGTGGCCGTCAGCCGCCGCGACTACTTCGGCAAGAAGCCCGCCAAATCCTAAGCCCGAAGACGGAAAAGAGGCGGCCGGCCTGCCCTTTCAAGGACAGCCCGACCTTGTCTTCTCCCCGGTGATTGTCTACAATGTGCCCCCGTTGGCCTGTAAGAGGAAGGACGGCACGTGAAGGGACTACGGTTCGAACGGCTCGGGCGGGATCGCCACTACAACATCATTTTCCACATCGGCAGCAGCTATGTGCCGGTGAGCGACGAGACCATCGACGAACTGAAAGCACAGAGCCTGTTGTCCTCCGAACGTTTCCTCGACCTGCTCATCGATAAAATCGGCTACACCACCTACCTCAAAGAACAGATCCGCGCAGAGCTCCAAGCCTCCGGCGACCCCATGACCCAGATGACCGTCCTGCAGGGCGCCATCCGGGAACTGTAAACCGGCTGCTCAAACGGGCGACCACCTTCGTTCTCAGTCGTCCGTCCACCTCGACGTACAGGAACAGTACGCCGCCAGGCCCGGACCTCCTGCGGCCTTGCCGGAGAAGGTTTTGCACAGCCCCTGGGAGGCATCCGTTCCGCCGTCGTGGATTGATCCCCTATTGGGATCATAGCGCACTACCCCGTGCGCATCATCGCGAAACGGACTCCAGGCACATTCTGGAATCGGTACCCGCGCGCGCGAGGACCGTTAGAAGCCTGGCATCAGGAAATGATTCATGCAGACTGGACAAGCCCGTCGGAGCTTATAGCTCAGTTTCGTTCAGCGAGTGTGCTGCAAGGCAGCCGCGCGGTGTTCAACCTTGCAGGGAACCAGTACCGATTGGTGGTGAAAATTAACTACCCCTATCGGATTGTCTACATTCGTTTCGTCGGCACCCATCAAGAGTATGACCAGATCGATGTACACACCGTCTGACAAGGTGCAGAAGTCATGAATATTTTTCCTATCAAAACCAAGCGAGATCATGAGCGTGCGTTGCTCCGCATCGAACATCTGATGGATGCAAAGCGCGGCACCAAAGCCGGAGATGAGTTGGACATTCTCACCACCCTCGTGGAAGCCTACGAGGCCAAGCATCATGCAGTCAGTCCACCTGATCCCGTTGAAGCGATTCGATTCCGGATGGAACAATTAGGCATGAGCCGGAAGGACTTGGAGGCATTGCTCGGCGGGCGAGGCCGAGTCTCTGAAATTCTCTCTAAAAAGCGCGGCCTCTCACTGACTATGATTCGTCGAATCCATCGCACACTCCACATTCCACTCGAAAGCCTAATCGGCACGGCGGCGTAATAAAACTATGGCTGGAGATGAGACGTACGGCAGAAAGTATGTCTCGTGTGTTCGTTTGCTACGGCCAACGCTGACCGATCTTTTTGAACAACATCGGCATCGGCATGCTCTGTACGGACTTGCTGGCGAACATTTGAAGAAGCCGCAACCCAATGCATGCTCACTGGGCATGCCGCTTAAAGCACGGCTCAACAACAGCGGTTCTAATCCATTGTTGGGTAACTATCACTTAGCGATGGTCGTATTGTGGTACCGGATGTGCTCTATGTCGATGATATGGTCGGGAAGTTGACGGAGCGACGCGAGATCCAACCGTATCGCACCCAGGTCACATTGAGCGTGATGATTCGGGCAAAGTATGAGCATGTTGTTGGGTGAATCGGGACCATTGTGAGGATGACCAAGGGGCCGGATGTGATGTGCTTCCGCGTAGGTCAAACCGTCCCACAGGGGGACGGCAAGACCACATATCTGGCAATGGTTATGATGGCGTAGCTTGAGCTCTCGCGCCGTTGCTGTATCCCGAAGGAGTCTCTGCAGAATTGTCTCCCGTCGCTCGGGATACGCTGCGTCAATGACGTCGCTTGCAATAAATTCTGCTGGATATGGAGGAGCCTGTGTCACCTCCCTGGATACAACGGAATGTTCACGGACTCGTTCGCTGCGTAGCGACTCCACGGCAGACCGGTTCTTGGCGTACCCACCCACTGACCTTAAAAGGGAGTGCAGTTCAACCGGATCACCGGAAAGCCAACGGTTGACCCGCGCGTCGAACGCGGGTGCGCTCAACTTCAGGCGTCGAGTGCATGCGTCGTGGATGGATCTTTCTGCTGAATCACGATTCTTAAATCGATGCCCGGCGAGCTCTCGGGTAGCCACTTTCCGTACCGCCTCCAGCCGAACGTCCGATACAGAACACCCTGACCCGCTCGCCGAGTAAACCGTGAGGATTTCTCGAAGAACATCCAACACATCCTCAATCAGTGGGCGCATGCCATGACTACTCCCGACTCACCGGGCCCCATGGTTCGTAGAGGAAGCCCAAATGGTCCTTATATAACCTGGCATATCGACTCCATGAATCCAGCCGGCACTGTCATAATTTTTTCGCCAAGTCGAGGGCTTCGTCAACGATTACCCGCAAGCGAGAACGGCGTACGTGCATTCAACGACTGCCCTCCATCAAAAGAGTCCCAATCTGATTCGACCGCGCGTTGCGCGAGCACAGAAGGGGAGGCGATCACGGGCCTTAATCCCCTACCTGGCCGCTGGCGAGGAGGGCGTTCATGATGGCATTTTTCTTGGCGGGATCTTTTTCTAAGCGGATGGCCTTGGCGAAGTTTTCAGCGGCACTTTCCCGTTTCCCCTTGGCGGCGTAAATCCGGCCGATGCCGTAGAGTGCTTGCGCGTCCTCGGGGTTCGCTTTCACGGCCCGGTTAAACGCGTCCATCGCCTCGGTCGGTCGGGCTTGCTCCATCAACAACCAACCGATGGCGGTATGGGCGGGGGCCAGATCCGGATTGGCTTCCGTGGCTGCGCGATACTCCTTCATGGCGAGATCCATGCGGCCTTTGGTCTCATACACACCGCCGAGCGCAAAGTGAATTTCGGCATCGTTCGGATTGAGTCGCAGCGCCTCTTTGTACGATTGCAGCGCCGGTTCCAGCTTCCCCTGCTCCGCCAGCGCGCAGCCGAGATTCGCGTGGGCAAGCGCGTCGTTCGGATTCAGCTTGATGACTTCCCGATATTGCGGGATGGCCATTTCGAGCCGACCCTGTTCCTGATAGGCAACTCCGAGGTTGGTGCGGGCGGCGGCGAATGACGGGGCCAGCTTCACCGCTTCGCGATATTCCTTGATGGCCATTTCGAGATGGGACGCCCGCTCATGGATCTGCGCGAGAAAATAATGGGGATAGGCCGACTGAGGATCCAGCTTCGCGGCTTCTTTGTAAAACACCACCGATTGTTCGGACTGCCCGGACTGCGCCAGAAACATCCCCTGCACCAAATTTACCTGCGCATTGTCGGGGTGCTGTTTCAGAATCGTGTGGAGCCAGTCTCCCACCCGGTCGATGTCGGCGGCTTCTTGCAGCGCATGGGCGTGGACCCGCCAGGCGTCGGCAAATTCACCGCGAATCAGGTGTGTGACATTCAACGCAAAATAGGGACGGGGGTCCTGTTCGCCGGCCTCTTCGATCGCACGGACCCAAGCCCCGGCTTCATACCCCAACCGGTCCCAGTCGCCCGCAAGGAGGGCCGTTTCGATCTTGGCGAGAGGTGGATTCATGAGATGGCTGAATGCCGGTCAGCGCGTCAACGCATCCTGCACATCGGGCGGAATGGCCTGCATGCGCGCGCCGAGCACGGGATATCGTTCGGTGATTTTTTCTTTCATGAGCCAGGCGATGGTGCGATAGGACCAATGCCCCTTCACCCCGGATCGTAACTTGGCGATATATTCCGCCTCGGCGAAGTCCATCTTGAAGAGACAGCGCACGGAAAAGCCGAAAGGGATGGCATAGAGCGCGGCTTCCTGGCTCGACTTGCGGAGCTGCTCGATATCGGATTTTACATGCCCCATGGCCTCGCGATACTCCTGTTCGAGGCCGGCCTCGGTCAGCATGGGCGGCGTGTCGTAGCCGTGCACCGTGGTGAAATTCTGCTGCACCTGCTGACAACGCCGATGCCGGTGCATGTCGCGCCAGCCGCCGATATCCATCAACACGTCGAAGATGAACGCGTACCCGCTGCGGAACTCCTTGATCAGCTCGTCGTAGGGGCCGCGTTTGCGAAAGGCGACTTCCAAGGTGTCCTGCTTTTGTTTCTCCGTCCAGTCGCGCACCACCGCGAGAATCTTTCGATAGGGAGCTTGCGAGGCGCGATAGAGCAACGTCGTCACCACTTCATCCAACGGGTCGTGGGGCTCGATCAAATCCACCGGCTCGGCGGCCCCCCAGGCGGACGGTTGATCCAGTCCGGTCCCCTTCAAGGCGTCCTTGGCATAGCGCGTGAGATCGCTGTAGACCTCGGCCTGATAGACATTCGGCTTGGCATACCGCGCTAGCGTCGGGGCCATCGGCTCCCCGCCTCCCGCTGTCTGCCCGCACAATTCCCCCCACACATTCACCGGCGGCTTGCGACAGGCTTCCTGCAATTCTTCCCCGATCTGGCGAAGTTCCGGGATTTGCGAGGACAACAGACGGGTGATCTGCTTCTCAAGCGTGCGAATGCTGACCACCTGCCCGACATTGGTCTGTGCCGCCAGGGGCAAGAGGTAGCGGGTCACGTCGAATGCCCGCGCCGCAATCGCCCGTTGATACGCTGCCGGAGTCATGCTGTCAGGTCGCGGTTCGCGCTCGGTCAGGAACCGGCTCAAGGGATCGTGCAAGGCGCGATACACGGTCGACAGTCCTCGCAGAATGCCCAGATACACCGCCTCCGTTTCCTGCCCGCGAATGGTGTCCGGTACATACCAACCGGTGGACGAAAAATTCTGATACCGGCTCGATTTGGCCTGGCCGTCCCAGACTTGTTCGTCTTCCAAGCGGATCGCCGCCAGTTCCGAAATCTGTTCGAAACAGATGATGACGTGGCCGAGATCCGCAATCGAGCCGTGACCGTAGTCGAAATAGAACTGCTCCCAGAATTTTTCCGATGAGTGCCCGTGGACCCAGTTCAGACTTTCTTCGATGGAGTCCGGCGAACGGCTGTAGCGCGCCAGGGCGTAGGCGGACTTTTCCGGTGGCATCGGAGCCAGGGCGATGACGCGGCGCGCAGGGGTCGTCATAAATTTCCCACGTTGGGCACGGCTCGCGAATGATTGAGCATGACGAAGAGGGCCGGATGAGCTGCCCAATTTTTTTCAAGCTCGGCACTATACCCCCGCAGCGGACAGGGTGCAACCCGGCCCGCATCATTCATGACCGCTTCTGTCGTCATGGCGGATTCGCGGTAGCGACACGCCGGTCTGCAGGCTTCGCGGCCCGCAACCGGTCCGTCACGAGAAACGAACCCCGTGTCACGAACGGCGGACTATGCGGACGGCCTGTGCGCGCAGGCTGCTGGTGATTGCTCAACCGAGAGGGCATATGCTCCATGACGATCGGTGAGACAGACGAGGACCGGCCGCCTGGAGAGATTGCGTTGACTTGCCCGCAAGCCCGCCGTTATAGTCCCGCACGAACCACCGGAAACAGGCCACCAGCGTGATGATTAAAGCGATCAAAGGTGTGAAGGATCTCCTGCCGGAGGAGTCTCCGTGCTGGCGGTTTATCGAGGACACCGCCAGGCGCTGGGCAGCCCGCTTCGGGTTTCAGGAGATCCGGGTCCCGATTTTCGAAACGACGACGTTGTTTGCGCGAAGCATCGGCGCCACCACCGACATTGTTGAAAAAGAGATGTACACCTTTGCCGATCGGGACGGGTCCTCCCTGACCCTCCGCCCGGAAGGGACAGCCGGCACGGTGCGCGCGTTCATTGAACATAATCGCGCCGCCGATCCCAGGCCGCAGAAATATTGTTACGCCGGTCCCATGTTCCGCCACGAGCGCCCCCAAGCCGGTCGCCTCAGGCAGTTTCATCAGTTCGGGGTGGAGTCTTTCGGTGTGGCGGACCCTCGTGCCGATGTCGAAGTCATCTCCCTTCTCTGGCGTCTGTTGTCCGATCTGTCGCTCCCCGGGGTGACGTTGGAAATCAATAATCTCGGCTATACCGACGATCGGGCGCGGTACAAACCTGTGCTCGTCGCGTTCTTGAAGGGTGTGGAACAGCGGCTCTGCGCGAACTGTCAGCGCCGGATCGAAGCGAATCCCCTGCGCGTCCTCGACTGTAAGGTTCCCGATTGCCGGACTGCCACGGAAGATGCGCCCCGCCTGGCCGATTCCCTTTCAGAAGCGGCGCGCGATCACTTTGAACGGGTCACGGCCGGCCTGCAGGCTGTCGGCATTCCTTTTCACCTGAACCCTCGTCTCGTTCGTGGTCTCGATTATTATTGCCTGACGGCGTTCGAGGTCACGTGTTCGCATTTAGGCGCGCAGAATGCCGTCGGCGCCGGTGGGCGATATGACGGCCTGGTCGAACAACTCGGTGGTGCGGCTGTCCCGGCAGTCGGGTTTGCCGTGGGCCTTGAGCGGATCGCCCTGATGTTGCCGGAGGCCGTCGTGTTCCCTACCCTGCCGCGTGTATATGTGGCCGCCTTCGGCACAAAAGGCACGGATGCGGGATTCCCGCTCCTTGACGAACTGCGCCGGGCCGGGGTTTCCGCAGATATGGATTTCCGCTCCACGTCACTGAAAGCCCATTTGCGCCAAGCGGACCGTCTCGGGGCTCTTTATACGATCCTCCTTGGCGACGACGAAATCGACAAGGGGATCGCTATCCTCCGGAATATGCAGACGAAAGCACAGGAGGATCTCCCTATTCGAGACCTGGTTTCCTCCCTGCAGAGCCGACTCCTCACCAGCATATCCACCCCTTTTTCTAGTTGACTTTCCTGCTTAAAATTCGTACGCTCCGCTTGCACTTTTGTACATATAAACTATTGATTATTAAGCACTACTAAACTTTTTCCACAGACGAAGTGGTATGAGCACCAAGAAGGTCGGGATCCTCTTATCCACACCCCCGTCCCACCCCAGCGTGGAGACGGTCGCCCGGTTGTCATCCGAAGCCATCACCCAAGGCCATGATGTATATCTCTATTGCATCGATGAGGGGGTGAAGAACCTTCGAGACCCCCGCTATACCGACCTGGTCGGGCGCGGTATGAAGTTGTTCGTCTGTGCCTACGGCTGTCAGCAACACGGAGTCTCCACGGACCAGCTGGATTCCAGGATCTCCCTCTGTGGTTTGGTGGTGCTGTCTAATATCGTCAACGGCTGCGACCGTTTCCTGGCCTTCACCTGACAACGCCCCTAAGGACATGACTGTGGCCGCCACTGCTTCCATCGTGTTGATCATTCGCCAAGACCCGCGCACCTCCGCCGTGCCGGTTGAGGCACTTCGCATCGCCTTGGGTTTGGCTGCCGGGGAAAATCCCATGACCGTCGTACTCGTAGGGCCGGCTGTTCTACTCCTCGCCGAGGACACGGACGAGATTGTCGACATCGACATCCTCGAAAAATACCTCCCCTCATTCGAGCACCTCCGTATTCCCTTTCTCCTGGTGCATGCGGCAGGGCCACGACCGGCGCTGCAGGAGGGCTTTGCCGTCACGGACGGGACCGTGGAATCGGCGCGCCAAGCCATGACGGCGGCCGATCGCATCTTGGTCTTTTAGTCAGGTGGGATGAGATGACCGCTCGTAAGACTCTCTATTTGATGCGACAACCGCTTCAGGATCCAAACCAGTCGCTGTTGCCTTCCACGGGGGACGCTCACGCGGCCGGTCCCGCATCCCTGGTTCTTCTCGAACAGGCCGTGGGTTCGGCACCGGCGTTTCCCGGTCCTGTCTATGTGCTCTCATCGGAATCGGTCGCGCCGGGTACTCCCGCTTCGACATCCGTCATTTCGTATCGCGACCTCGTGGCCTTGATTGCGGAGCATGAGACGACCATTGTGTTATGACCTCACGACTCTTCTCTTATCTATCTTCTGTAGAAAGAGAGAATCCGTAGCCGCCGGAGTAGGAGTAGGTCTTGTGGGTTCTGTGGATGGACGAGGAGAGGTGCGTGATTGTTGGCGATGGAAGAACCTAGCCCATGTTGATGAGATGGTGTATAAGGCAGGGGGCCTTGTGGGATAAGGTGAGGGGGACTGTGTAGGAGATCTGCCGACGGGTTGAGCGGGAGTGAGATGTCCACAAGAACCGGGCAGAGAGGCACCTGACGGAATCAGGAAAACACTGGCGTCCCGCGACATTGTCCACACCTGTTGATAAGCCTGTGAACATTTATAAACTCTTGAAATACTAAGATGAATCAGATGTGGGATGACGCGCTTGTCTATATTCAGGAGAAGGTGCCGAAGCAGGTCTATGAGACTTGGTTCACACCTGTAGTCCTCGATCGTGTTGAGGACACGACTGCCTACCTTGCCGTGCCGAATAAGTTTTTCGGCGAATGGCTTGGCGAGCACTATCACGACCTGTTGGCGGAGGCGGTGTCAGCGGCGCAGGGTGGTGGCCGTCTGGACGTCTCTTTTGTAATCAATCACAAGCAGACACCCTCACCCTCGTCTGCCCAGCAAGAGGCGTCCTCACTCGATGCGGGTGGACGGGGCTTCGTGGCGTCCCGATCGAAGCGAGGTATTCAACTCAATCCGAAGTACACGTTTAAAAGTTTCGTTGTCGGGGCCGGGAACCAATTCGCCCATGCGGCCTGCATGGCGGTGGCGGAACAGCCGGCCAAGGCCTACAACCCGTTGTTCCTCTATGGCGGGGTGGGATTGGGCAAGACACATCTGTTGAATGCGATCGGCAACTATTTGGCCGAGCGGAGCGACTTGCGTATCGCTTACCTGACCACGGAACAGTTTACAAACGAAGTCATCAATTCAATCCGGTACGACAAAATGATCGACCTGCGCAAACGCTACCGCAACGTCGACATGCTCATGATCGACGATATTCAGTTCTTGGCGGGGAAGGAACGTACGCAGGAAGAATTTTTTCACACCTTCAACACGCTCTACGAGGCCAGGAAGCAGATCGTCTTGTCGAGCGACCGTTTTCCGAAGGACATGCCTGACATCGAAGAGCGGCTCCGTTCCCGGTTCGAATGGGGGCTCATTGCAGATCTGCAGCCACCGGATGTCGAGACACGGATCGCGATCTTGCGCAAGAAATCCGAGGATGAACGCATCGCGCTGCCCGAAGAGGTGATTCACTTTCTCGCCACGACGATGAAGAACAACATCCGTGAACTGGAGGGGTCACTCGTGCGGGTCGGCGCCTACTCCTCGCTCACGGGCCAAGCGATCACGCTGGAGATGGCCAAGAATGTCTTGCGTGATCTCATCGGCGACAAAAAGAAGATTGTCTCGATCGAAGATATTCAGGAAGCGGTGGGGTCGAAGTACCACGTGAAGATTGCCGACCTGAAGTCCCGCCGGCGAAGCAAAACCCTGGTCCATCCCCGTCAGATCGCCATGTACCTCTGCCGGGAACTGACCGACGCGTCATTTCCCGAGATCGGCCGCCAGTTCGGTGGGAAGGACCACACCACGATCATTCACGCCTGCCGGCAGATCAGTAAGGCGAAAGAAGCCGACAGCGCCTTGCACACTACGCTGGAAGGCCTCAAAGAACAGATTTTGAGGGCGTGAACGCGCGCTCTGAGGGAGATCGACCATGAAGGTACGCATTGGACGAGAGGAACTCTTGACGGGCCTGCAGCGGGTGCAGGGTGTCGTCGAAAAGCGGAACACCATGCCCATCCTCTCGAATATTCTGTTGGAAGCCAAACACGACGGCGCGGAAATCGTGGCGACCGACTTGGAGCTCGGCATGCGCGGGCTCTATAAAGCGTCCGTGTTGGAAGCCGGGGGCGTGACGATTTCCGCGCGCAAGTTGTACGAGATCATTAAGGAGTTGCCGAGCGGCGAGATCGAACTGACCTCCGGGGACAACAATTGGACTACGATCCAGTCCGGCAAGAGCCAGTTTAAGGTCGTCGGCCTCCCCAGCAGCGACTATCCGGCATTGCCGTCCATCGAGCGCGAGGGGTTGACGCCACTGGCCGGGGCGGGATTGCTGGAATTGATCCGCAAGACGCTCTTTGCAGCCGGGGACAATGACGCGCGGTACATTCTAAACGGCCTGCTCGTCAGCCTCACGACGACCGATAAGAAGACCACGCTGTTGCGCCTGGTCGGCACCGACGGCCACCGGTTGGCGGTCGCGGAGCGCGAAGTCGGCAGCGCGAACGCAAAGCCGTTGGCGCAGGACATCAAGGCGATCATCCCTAAGAAAGCGGCTCACGAGATGCGGCGTCTCCTCGAAGAAGGCGGTGACGAAGAGCCGTTGATCGGGTTCACCAAGAACCTCATGATTTTCCGGAAAAGCGGGCTGCTGCTCACCTCCCGCCTCATGGAAGGGAACTATCCGAATTATCAGCAGGTCGTACCGAAGGAGAGCGGCAGGCGCATTGTGGTCAATCGAGGTTTGCTGGAAAGTGCCCTGCGCCGAGTGTCGGTGCTGTCGAAGGATAAGGCCAATGCCGTGAAACTCTCGTTTGCCCCGGGCGGCATGACCTTGTTCTCCAGCAATCCGGACTATGGAGAAGCGACCGAAGAACTGGCGGCGCGGTATGAAGGGGAAGTGCTCCACACCGGCTTCAACGCCCGCTACCTCTTGGACGCCCTGAGCGTTATGGATGGAGAATCGGTGTCGTTGCAAATGGATTCGGCCTTGAGCCCCTGTTTGATTCAGGAGCCCGAGAGTCCCGGCTTCAGATGCGTCGTGATGCCGATCAAGATCTGAGCGAGCGATGAGCGGTCAGCGCGCAGTGATCAGCAGGCCGCCCTGTGCTGTGAGCTGATCGCTGAAGACTGAAAATATCGACCAAGGAGCTGAATGGCCAAGGACGACCAGCAGGACACGACCCCGAAACCGAAATCCGACAGTTACAGCGCGGATCAGATCAAAGTTCTCGAAGGCCTGGATGCCGTGCGGAAGCGGCCGGCGATGTATATCGGCAGCACGGGCGTCGACGGGTTGCACCATCTCGTCTATGAAGTCGTCGACAACAGCGTCGACGAGCACATGGCCGGGTTCGGCGAAGCGATCGAAGTCACCATCCATATCGACGGCAGTGTGACGGTCGTCGACAACGGCCGCGGTATCCCCACAGGCATGCATCCCACCCAAAAGAAGTCGGCGGCGGAAGTCGCCCTCACCGTCCTGCACGCGGGCGGCAAGTTCGAGCAAGGTGCCTACACGGTCTCGGGCGGGTTGCACGGCGTCGGCATCTCGGTGGTGAATGCGTTGTCGGAATGGCTGGAGCTGGAGATCTGGCAGGACGGCCAGGTCTTCGAACAACGGTATGAGCGTGGAAAACCCCAGGCCTCGCTGGCCGTCACCGGAAAGACCAAACGCCGCGGCACGAAGGTGCGCTTCATGCCGGACGGTCAGATCTTCGAAACGCTGGAGTTCAGCTTCGACGTGCTGGCCCAACGGCTCCGCGAACTGGCTTTCCTTAACAAGGGGCTGGCCATCACCCTCAAGGACGATCGGAAAGAGAAAGAGCAGGTCTTTCATTACAAGGGCGGCATCGTTTCCTTCGTCGACCACCTCAACGAAGCCAAAACGCCGCTCCATAAACCCATCTATGTGAAGGTCGAAAAGCCCGACCTCATCCTGGAGGTGGCGCTCCAGTACAACGACGGATACGCCGAAAACCTCTTCTCGTTCGCGAATAACATCAACACCAAAGAGGGCGGGACGCATCTGGTGGGATTCAAAGCCGCCTTGACCCGCACGATCAACAGTTACGCCAACGCGAACGATCTGCTGAAAAAGGACACGGAATCCCTCAGCGGCGACGACGTGCGTGAAGGTCTGACGGGTGTGGTGAGCGTGAAGGTCCGCAATCCGCAGTTTGAAGGGCAGACGAAGGCAAAGCTGGGCAACAGCGAGGTGAAGGGCATCGTCGAAGCGGCGGTGAACGAGGCCCTCGGTACCTATTTCGAGGAGAATCCGCCGGTCGCCCGCAAGATCATCGGCAAGGCGGTGGATGCGGCCCGTGCCCGCGAAGCGGCGCGCAAAGCCAAGGAACTGATTCGCCGGAAAAGCGCGTTGGACGGGGGCAGCTTGCCGGGGAAGCTGGCCGATTGTTCCGAGAAAGATCCCGCGTTGAGCGAACTGTTCATTGTCGAGGGAGATTCGGCCGGCGGTTCCGCCAAGCAGGGGCGCGACCGCAAGTTCCAGGCGATTCTCCCGCTCAAGGGCAAGATCCTGAATGTGGAGAAGGCCCGCTTCGACAAGATGCTGACCAGCGACGAAATCCGCACGCTGATTCTGGCGCTCGGCACCGGCATCGGTCGAAGGAAGGAAGACAGCGACAAACCGGACAAGGAAGCGTTCGACATCGCGCGGACCCGGTATCACAAGATCGTTCTCATGACGGACGCCGACGTGGACGGCAGCCACATTCGCACGCTCCTCCTAACCTTCTTTTTCCGCCAGATGCCTGAATTACTGGAGCGCGGCTACATCTATATCGCGCAGCCTCCCCTGTTTAAAGTGAAGAAGGGCAAGACGGAACGGTATCTCAAGGACGAGCCGGCCATGAACGAATACCTCGCGGACTTAGCGGTCGAGGAGGTTGAGGTTGTGCTGGAGCGCGGCCAGGACTCGCTCACGGGTCGCCGCCTGCTGCCGGTCCTGAAGAAGCTGATCGCCTTTGAGAGCCTGCTGCATAAGGTGAACAAGAAGCATCATGAAGCCAACATGCTGCGCGTCTTCGTGGATCAGCCCGGTCTGAGTCGGGAGTCCTTGAAAGATCAGGCCGCCTTGGGGACGATCGTCGCCGATGCGAAGGCCGCTCTGGCGCTGCTCTACCCGAAGGCCGAACCGGTGATCGAGCTTCTCGAGGACGAAGAACATCAGTCGAGTAAATTGGTCTGCAAGGTCGCCACGGCAGGCATGTCCCATCAGGTGGAGATCACGCATGAGCTGGTGGGGTCGGCTGATTTCCGGGAATTACAGAAACAGGCGCCCTCGGCCATGGGGCTGGGCAAGCCGCCCTACACGATCAAGATCAAGGGCGCCGACGTCCGCAAGAACGGTTCAGCCGAGTTGGTGCAGGCCATCCTGGAAGAAGGTAAGCAGGGATTGAACATTCAGCGGTACAAGGGATTGGGCGAGATGAACCCGGGGCAGCTCTGGGAAACCACCATGGATCCGGAGAAGCGGACGCTGCTGCGGGTGAAACTCGAGGACGTGACCGGTGTCGACGAGATTTTTACGATTCTGATGGGCGACGAAGTCGAGCCCAGGCGCAACTTTATTCAGCAACATGCGATGGAAGTGCGCAATTTGGACGTCTAGGAAATCCGCTGGGAAACGAAGAATTTTTTGTTGATTCGGCGGATGCTCAAAATGGCTCTCCGGCAAGGCCGCAGGCGAGAGAGGACCGGAGGCGTACCCTCTGGGGTACGTTGAGGACTTCTCGAGCCGAGAACGAAGCCGGGGACCATTTTCAGCATTCGGTGGAGGGTAGATGCCGCCAGATGAACGTTTAGGCCAGATTGCGATTGAAGATGAGATGCGCTCGTCGTACCTCGATTACGCGATGAGTGTGATCGTCGGCCGCGCGCTGCCGGATGTCCGGGACGGATTGAAGCCGGTGCATCGTCGCATTCTGCACGGCATGAACGAGATGGGGCTCGCCTCGAACCGGCCGTACCGAAAGTCGGCCAAGATCGTGGGAGAAATCATGGGTAACTACCATCCCCACGGCGACTCCGCGATTTACGACACGCTCGTGCGCATGGCCCAGAATTTCAACATGCGCTATATGCTGGTCGACGGCCAGGGCAACTACGGCTCGATGGACGGCGACGCGGCGGCAGCCATGCGGTATACCGAAGCCCGGTTGACGAAGCTGGCCGAAGAGTTGCTGGCGGATATCGAAAAGGAAACGGTCGACTTCGGGCCCAACTACGACGAATCGCGAGTCGAGCCGCTGGTGCTGCCTTCCCGAGTGCCCAATCTGCTGGTGAACGGCGCGGGCGGAATCGCCGTCGGGTATGCGACCAACATTCCGACGCACAACCTGGGTGAAGTCATCGAGGGGTTACTGCTGTTGCTGGAGAACCCCGACGTCACCATCGCGCAACTGATGAAAAAGATTCCCGGGCCCGACTTCCCGACGGCCGGCTTCATCTACGGCACGTCCGGCATCAAGGACGCCTATGAGACAGGTCGCGGGCTCCTGACGGTGCGGGCCAAGGTGGCCATCGAAACGGACGAACGCACCGATCGCGAGCGCCTCATCATCACCGAAATTCCCTATCAGGTGAACAAGTCGAAGCTGATCGAGAAGATCGCCGATTTGGCGCAGGAAGACCGCGTGACCGGCATCTCCGATATTCGCGACGAATCCGACCGTGAAGGAGTCCGGGTCGTGATCGAGTTGAAGCGAAACGAGATTCCGCTCGTGGTGCTGAACAACTTGTACAAGCACAGTCAGTTACAGACGACCTTCGGCGTGAATATGCTGGCGCTCGTGAACAACCGGCCGGAAGTGCTCAACCTGAAGCGGATTCTGGAAGCCTTCGTCGAGCATCGTCGCGAGGTGGTCGTGCGGCGCACGGCCTACGATTTGCGCAAGGCGGAGGAGCGCGCGCATATCCTCGAAGGACTCAAGATCGCGCTCGACAATCTGGACGCCGTGATCGCGTTGATCCGCCGGTCGCAATCGCCGGACGTGGCGCGGACGGGTCTGATGCAACAGTTCCGGTTGTCGGAGATTCAAGCCAACGCCATCCTGGAAATGCGGCTGCAGCGGCTCACCCAGCTCGAGCGCGACAAGCTCGTGGAAGAGTATCGCGAAGTGTTGAAGACCATCGAGTATCTGCGTTCGGTCCTCGGCAGCGAGGCGTTGGTGCGGAAGATCATTCAGGACGAACTGATCGAGATCAAGGAGAAGTATCAGGACGAACGGCGCACGAAGATCGTCAAGGAAGAGGCCGAACTGACGCTCGAGGACCTGATCGCCGAGGAAGAAGTCGTTGTGACGATTTCCCATGCCGGCTACATCAAACGCAACGCGGTCACGCTCTATCGGGCGCAGCGCCGCGGCGGCAAGGGCAAGATCGCCATGGGTATCAAGGAAGAGGATTTTGTCGAAACCCTCTTCACGGCCTCCACCCACGATTCCCTGCTCTTCTTCACCGATGCGGGAAAAGTCTATTGGCTCAAGGTGCATGAAATTCCCGAAGCCAGCCGGGCTGCGAAGGGCAAGGCCCTGGTCAATCTGCTGGCGCTGTCGAAAGACGAGAAGGTCACGGCGACGTTGCCGGTCAAAGAATTCTGTGCCGATCGTTTCGTGATCATGGGCACGAAACAGGGTGTGATCAAGAAAACGGAATTGTCGGCCTACAGCAATCCACGTCAGGGGGGCATCATTGCTTTGTCGCTTGATCAGGGTGATAAATTGATCGGGGTGGACCTCACAGACGGGCAACGCGAAATTCTGTTGGGCACGAAGCAGGGCATTACCATTCGATTCAAGGAAGAAGATGTGCGCGCCATGGGACGGACGGCTCACGGGGTGCGCGGGATCACGTTGGAGCCCGGCGATGAGGTCATCGGCATGGAGACCATCACGCCGGACTCGACGACCGCGATTCTGACCGTCACCGAGGGTGGATACGGCAAACGGACGCCCGTGAACGAGTATCGAGTGCAGGGGCGTGGCGGCAAGGGGATCATCAGCGTCAAAACCACGGAGCGGAACGGATTTGCGATCGGATTCCTTCAGGTGCGCGGCGAAGATGAAATTATGGTGATGGCCGCCCAAGGGAAAGTGTTACGTTGTAAGGTCGACGACATTCGTGAAATCGGGCGCAATACTCAGGGCGTTCGTCTGCTTGATATGGATGGTGATGAGGATCGAGTGGTCGCAGTCGTACGACTCGTCGAGCGCGAAGAAGGGGTGTCCGACGAGGGCGAGTAGTCACGCCGCGAGCCGCCTGCGGCCTGGCGGCCCCGCTCACCATGGGTATGAACCATCAGACTCCGTCGCCGGCCGGATCTTCCGCCGCCTCCCCTGCCAAGCGTCCGTTGGACACGGTGGTTAAGCTGGCGCTTGGGGTGCTCTTCTGCTCCTTTGCGTTGATCTGGGGCGGCATGTTTCTCAGCCGGCCTGACCGTTCCATCCCTCCCTACAGCATCGGCTCCCAGGAAGGTTCTGTCGTGGCGGTCCACGTGCCGTCCTGGACCAGCGACACCGAGATCGAAACGTTACTCGAACGGTTCCGCAAGGTCGGTGCAGAGAGCAGGAATTTCGGTCCCATGAAAATCCAGCCGACCACCGCGGATGATCCAAAAGGGCGCTATCAACGGATTGCGATTTACGTCTTCACCGACGAGGGGTGGACCGATCCGGAGATGGTGCATCGGTACGTCACGGGCGAAGACCCGGCAGTGCAGGATGGGTTCGAGGGGTCCGTGCGCGGCTACTACAAGCTGGACGAGCAGGAAGAGGAAGGCCGCATCGGTCCGGTTCAGAAAGGGAAGGACAATGCCGCGAGTGCCGCCTATTCTCGCCAACTCTTCAAGGGGCCGGTCGGGAAGAGTCTCCCGGCGGCGTCATCGCCAACGCCTGCGCTATGACCGTCGCCAGCTGTTCGCGGAGAGCCTGATCCTGAATGCCTTGTGTATGGGCGGTCGCTTCTCGAAGCAGTTCGGCACTCGGTTTGGGTGGCCCGGCGTCGAGGACGGAAGCCGGCGGCTGCGAGGCGCGGTCCACCGACAGGTCTCCGATGCGTAGCACGAGTTCCGTCACCAACTTCTCCCCGGCCATCGAGTTGATCTTGTCCAACAGCTCGGGTTTGAGGAAGGTGAGTTGTTGCAGCCAGACCGAGTTGTGTACGAGGATGTAGAGTTTCTTGAACCGGACTTGGTCGGGGCGTGTGTGCGTGGCAATGGGCTCGCCCACGATCTCAGGCCAGTGGCGTCGCAGGCGGGCCTCGAAGAGTTTGCTCTCCAGCCCCAGCCGGTGAGCGACCCCGGCCAAAATCGTACCGAATGAATCGAGCCTGCTCTGTCCTCGCATGAGGGCATCATAACAAAATGCGCCTGGCGGGAACAGTCGCCGGTGAAACACGATGACGAAGACACAGGGTCAAGACGATCAATTCAAGGTGGTGGCCACCAACCGGAAGGCCTATCACGACTATTTTATCGAGGAGAAGTTCGAGGCGGGCGTCATCTTGCGGGGGACGGAGGTCAAGTCCCTGCGAGAAGGGCGGGTAAACCTGCAGGACAGTTACGCCTCGGTCGATGACGGCGAGGTGTATCTGAATCAATGCCACATCAGTCCCTACTCGCACGGCAACCTCATGAACCATGATCCGCTTCGCAAGCGGAAGCTGCTCCTGCATCGTAAGGAGATCAATAAGCTGATCGGCAAGACTCAGCTGAAGGGTCTCACCCTCGTGCCGTTGCGTATCTACTTTTCGACGCGTGGCCATGCCAAGGTGGAACTGGCGTTGGCCAAGGGAAAGAAACAGTACGATCGTCGCGAATCCATCAAGGCGCGTGAAGCGGGGCGCGAGGTGGAGCGGGCGATCAAGAGCCGCAAATAACGCCACGTCCCGCTGTCTGGCGGCTTCACCGCGATTCGTCACCCTGAACTCTCTCTCCCTCTGTCGCTGCCTGTCGGTAGGCAGGCAGACTCAAGCTACCTCTCTTCGTGAGCGCGCGTGCTCGGCACCAATTCTCTCGCCGCTGTGACGGTCTGGGTCACTACCTACCTCCTCCTGTTCGTGCGCTCCATAAGGAGAGGCTGTACCGGTGCGTAGAGCCCGGCTGGGTGTGCCACCAGTCGAGCGTCACCGGACCCAGAACCATCCGGCGATGGTCGATCACGGGCAGGGGGTTGACTTTGTTCTAACTAGAACTATTATACTGGGGCTGGTGCGAAACGGCCTTGCCGGCAGGGGCCTTACTGGTGACGGAGGCCGGGGCACCGGGCACGATCGTGGAGGACCGACTTGGCCGACAGGGGAAAGGAGCGGGAGCAATGTTTGTCATACTGGGAGTAACCGGACAGACGGGAAAGGTTGTGGCAGAGACCTTGCTGGCTCGCAAGCAGCCGGTACGGGTGGTGGTGCGATCGGCTGAGCAAGGCGCGGTATGGCGCACCAAGGGGGCGGAGGTGGCTGTGGCTTCGCTGGATGATGTACCCGCCATGACGCGAGCCGTGCAAGGCGCTGCGGGTCTGTATCTGCTGGTTCCGCCGAATTATGGCGCCTCAGCCTGGCTTGAAGAACAGCGGAGACGAGTCGATCAGGCGGCGGAAGCGCTGAAGGCCGGCGGTGTGGCCCATGTCGTGTTCCTGTCGTCTGTCGGCGCGCAGATTCCGGAGGGCACCGGCCCGATCCGCGCCGTGCGGTACGGCGAGCAGCAGTTGCGGGCGGTGGCCCGCCACCTGACGGTGCTGCGTCCGTGCTATTTCATGGAGAATTGGGCGGCCGGTCTCGGCATGGCCAGAGAACAGGGGGTGCTCCCCACCTTCATTCCCCCTCAGGCCAAGATCCCGATGATCTCGACCGGCGACATCGGGCGGGTGGCGGCGGAGCGATTGATGGCCGGGGGATCGGGGCAGGTGATTGTGGAACTTGCCGGCCCGGAGGAGTACAGTCCGGAACAGGTGGCGATGGAATTCGGCCGGATCCTCGGGCGCAAGGTCGCCGCGCAGGCCGCGCCGCTGAGCGCCGTCGTGCCGACCATGACCTCATTCGGTTTTTCCGACGAGGCGGCGAAACGGTTTGAAGAGATGTACGCCTCATTCTCCAAGGGCACGATCGGGTATGAGTTTCCCTCGACAGTGGTGCGCGGAACCATATCTCTCGCCGAGGCCGCGCGAAGGCTGGCGTAAGAAAGGAGGCCGAGATGCAGACAGAGACAATCGCAACCAAGGAACTGGTCGGTGTTTATCGGCCGGGCTCTCATCATATGGTCGGTGACGGATTTCCGGTGCGCAATATGATCCCGGGCGCCGGCGTCGACGAACAGCTGTCTCCGTTCTTGATGCTCGACTATATGGGGCCCGACCAGGTTCCGCCCAGCGACGGACAGCGCGGCGTGGGAGAACATCCGCATCGCGGGTTCGAAACGGTGACGATCATGTACCACGGAAAGGTGGCGCATCGCGATTCGACGGGCAGCGGCGGTGTCATCGGGCCCGGTGATGTGCAGTGGATGACGGCCGCATCCGGGGTTGTGCACGAGGAACTGCACGAAAAGGAGTTTGCGAGACAGGGTGGCTTGCTGGAAGGGATTCAGCTGTGGGTGAATTTGCCGAAGGCCTTCAAAATGGCGAGCCCCCGGTACCAGACGCTGGTGAAGGAAGACATCCCGGTGGTGGATCTCGGAGGAGAGGCCGGCCGGCTTCGGGTCATCGCCGGTACCTTTCGCGGCGTGACCGGTCCTGCCAAGACGTTCAGCCCGGTTCATCTGTATGATGTGCGGCTGATGGCGGGACACCAGGTCGAACTGGCATTGCCCGACGGGTTCAATTCGTCGTTTTTTGTGCTGCGCGGACAGGTGATGGTGAGCGGTGCGCAGGCCGTGGGCGACGTGGAACTCGCACTCCTCGGGAAGCGCGGCGAGCGGGTGACGCTTGAGGCCAAGCAGGACACCACCCTGCTCGTGATGAGCGGAGAACCGATTGAAGAGCCGATTGCGCGATACGGCCCGTTTGTGATGAACACGCGAGAAGAGATCATTCAGGCGGTGCACGATTACCAAGCCGGAAAGATGGGCCATTTGTCGTGAGCGAGACATCGCTCACCATCGACATCTATTCGGACGTGGTCTGCCCCTGGTGTTACATCGGGAAGCGGCGGCTGGAGCAGGCGCTCGAATCGGTGCAGGCGCAAGCACGCGCCCGTGTCTTCTGGCGCCCGTTCCAGCTGAACCCGACCATGCCCAAAGCCGGTATGGATCGCCGTGTGTATCTTGAGACGAAGTTCGGCGGGCAGGGCGAGGTGCAAGCGATCCACGATCGCATCACCGTTGCCGGGGTGAGTGCAGGCATTGAGTTCGCGTTCGGTCGAATTACGCGCACCCCGAACACGTTCGATGCGCACCGGCTTGTGTGGTTCGCCCAACAACAGGGTCGGCAAGACGCGTTGGTCGAGGCCTTGTTTCACGGCTACTTCACTGAGGGCGTCAATGTGGGTGAGGCCGAGCAGCTGATCTCGCTGGCCGCAGGGGCTGGATTGGACGGGGCTGCGGTCGGTCGGTTCCTGGAGTCGAACGACGGGGCGGAGGGCGTGCGACAGGAGGAGGCCCGCGGACGGCAATTGGGGATCAGAGGCGTTCCCTATTTCGTCTTGAACGGAAAGACCACAGTCTCTGGCGCGCAGCCGGTTGAGACGTTTGCCGCCGCGATCAACCAGGCGAGTGCGTGAGGAGCAACGACTATGGCGGTGCACGTTTACGGATGCAACCACATCGTGATCGAAGTGACCGACGCCAAGGAGGCGGTGAAGTTTTATTCGGATGTGTTCGGGCTCGAAATGTTGCGCGGCGGCGAAGGCGCGGCCTGGTGCAAGCTCGGCGAGCATCAATTCATGGCGATTTTTGAAGTCGAGGAGTTGCAGCCGGACCGCGTGAAGCATTTCGGGTTGATGGTTCGTGATGCGGAACAGATCAAAGAGGTGCGTCGAACACTCACCAAGAAATACAAATTGAAGCTGGAACCGCACTTCCGATGTGATTTCCGCGACCCCTGGGGGAATCGCATTCAGGTAGGAGATCTGTCGGACGAGTCGCTGGTCTGGCTCCTCCCCTATCAAGAGGTGCAAAAGGCGGGTATCACCTTCTCCAAGCCTTCGCGCAGGAGATCAGGAAAAGGAGCGACCACATGACTGCTGTGAAACAGGTCCGAAAATTGGCGAAGGACCTCACCAAGACCTATCCTCGCAGCCCGAGGGAAATGCTCGGCGGATATGTGATCGCTGCCCGCTGCGCGGATAAATGCCGGGCGTTTCTGCTTGGCATCAACGGAGAATACAACTACTGGCCCTGCTCCTTGGCGGGTCTATTGTTCGCTTACACGGGGATCACTCCTGATCAGTTCAAAGAGGTCGTGGCAAGCGGCGCGACGGACCAGGAGCTCGGTACGTGGCTCAAGTCCCAGAGTAAGGTGCAAGACCGACAGGCGATCATCGAATGGAACAACAAGATGCGGGACCTGCGCCTGTCCGAGATGGCACCGTCGGTGCAGGCCTATATGGAAGAGTACATCCCGAAATACGTACCGACGCATCGCCCGGTGTATACCTACTTCGATGTGTACGATCTGGAAGAGAAACGTTTGTAGTGTCAGTCGTGTGTGCTTGATGTGAGAGGACGTTCCCGTGCCGGATGCTAACTGGATTGAGGTCGGCGGGGTCGACGAGCTGAAGCAGAAGCCGCTGCAGGAAGTCGTCTGCGGCAAGACCACACTCGCCCTGAGTTATCGTGACGGCCGGTTCGCGGCCATCTCCGGCGTCTGCAATCATATCGGCGGGCCGTTGGGACAGGGGCGGCTCGACGGCGAGTATGTCGTGTGCCCCTGGCACTACTGGAAGTTTCACCGCGACACGGGGAAGGGTGAACCGGGGTATGAGGGGGACTGCGTGTCCAGCTATTCGCTGATGATCGATGGGGGACGCGTGTATGTCGACCTCACGTCCGCCACCAAGCGGAAGAAGCTGCCAAAGACACCCCATCCACTGGCACGTCCGATCGTTCGCGGAGACGGTCCGATTCGCGTGTTGGGTCTCGCCACCACGGCGATGACGGTCGACCAGCCGCGGTACAGCGCGTCCGACGCGCTCCTCGAAGTGGCCTTGGGGCACGCGCGCGAGCAGCTCCACGCCGACACGCGGCTCATCAAGCTGCGCGATCTGTCGTTCAGACCTTGTGAAGGATTCTATTCCAAGGCGGCGGAAGCCTGCACCTGGCCCTGTTCCATCACGCAGATGGATCCGGCCGACCAGATGGATCAGGTGTACGAGGGGGTCGTGCATTGGGCGGATGTGATTCTGGTCTCCACTCCGATCAGATGGGGCGGCGCCAGCAGTCTGTACTACAAAATGGTCGAACGCATGAATTGCATTCAGAACCAGGAGACGGTCGCGAACCGGCATTTGCTCAAGAACAAGGTGGCTGCGTTCATCATCATGGGTGGGCAGGACAACGTGCAGGGCGTCGCGGGACAACTGATGACCTTTTTTGCCGAGGTCGGGTGCCAGTTTCCGCAGTTTCCCTTTATTGCCCATTCGCGCGGATGGAGTGCGGAGGACATGGAGCGAAACAACAGCGAGGTGCAGAACAGCCGGGAACTGCGCGAAGGGGCTCAGGCGCTCGTCACGCGAGCCGTGGAGATGGCGCAGTTGATGGTCGAGGGACGGCTGGCCGCGCCGCCACTGACCCGTGGCGGCCGGAAGGCGCATCAACTGGATAGTGAGCCGACCGGATGAGCGGGATGGCTTTGCAAGGAGACGAGATGATGTCAGGTCAGGATCACATGCGCACGCATCTGGGCAATCTGTCGCGGTCCTTGTTGCGCCTGCACAAGGCTCTGCTCGACAGCGAACGGGTCTCCTATGAGCGGGTGCATGGGCGCATCGAGACGAACGGCGCATTCTTTCAGCTCGTGTTGGGCGACGCATGGTTCGCCTGGCTGCGGCCCTTGTCGCAATTGATGGTCAAGATCGATGAATTGTCGGAGCAAGAGGAGATGGGGGATCGGACGGAGATGACCATGACCCTCGACTCCATACGGACCATGTTAACGCCGTCGGAAGAGGGCGATGGATTCGGCAGGCATTATTACGATGCGTTGCAGCGCGAACCGGATGTGGTGCTGGCGCATGCGGCGGTCAGGGCCTTGCTCCGATAGCCGCCGCCCGATCCTAGGGACATCATCGTGTGAAACGTGCAGCGTGTGAAGAAGAAAATCACCGTCATGTGATGACGAGAGATGGGCGACGCGTCACGAACGAGGAAAGGCAATCATGAAGGCACACTACCTCGGCCATGTCGTGTTTTATGTGAAGGATCTGCAGCGCTCACTGGGGTTCTATCGCGACCTCCTGGGCTTTCAGGAAGTGGGGCGTATTTTCAACGGCGCTGCTGCGGCACTAACGTCCGGTCGCACGCACCATGAGCTGTTGCTGATTCAGGTGGGTGAGGCGCCGGGCCCTCCGCAAGGCCGGCGGCGGGGGCTGTACCATATCGGCATTAAAGTCGGCGATAGTCTGGACGAACTCCGGGCGGCAAAACAGGAGCTGGAAGGGGCCGGCGTCGTCATCGACGGGATGAGCGACCATACCGTGAGCCAAAGCCTCTACCTTCGCGATCCGGACGGCAACGAAGTCGAGGTCTATGTAGACGCCGATGAGGCGACGTGGAAGCGCAACCCTGCGGCTGTCGTGTCACCGATCAAGCCGTTGCATTTATAACTCAACAAAGGAGAGACGCTCATGGAAGAACCAATCATTGCAGCGAAGCAGCCGGCGGTGTTGGAGTTGGAAGCCGGCACGTACTATTGGTGCCGGTGCGGGCGCTCGAAGAAGCAACCGTTTTGTGATGGGTCTCACAAGGGGACCAGTTTCACACCCATGGAGTTCACGACGACCGAAAAGAAAACCGTAGCCTTGTGCCAGTGCAAGCACACGAAGAAACCGCCGTTCTGCGACGGCTCGCATAAGTCGCTCTGAGTTCCTGGTTGACCATCGGCATGCGGCGCGTGACACGAGAGGTGAATCATGGGTGAGGTGGCGGGCGAGAGTGGGTATTCGATCACACTGATGGAGCGGCGGCTGGTGGCGGAAGGGACGATGGCGTTCTACTTCGAGAAGCCGCCGCAGTTTGCCTTCACGCCGGGTCAGTTTGTCGACCTCACGCTGCCTCAGCCCTCAGAGACCGATGCGGCGGGCAATACCAGGGCCTTTTCCATTGCGAGCGCGCCGCAGGAGTCGACGCTGATGGTCGCCACTCGGCTCCGTGATACCGCCTTCAAGCGCGAGCTGCAGCGGATACCGCTCGGCTCAACCGTCAGGATCGAAGGGCCCTTCGGAAAATTGGTGCTGCATGCCGACCAGACCCGGTCTGCCGTCTTTCTGGCAGGTGGGATCGGGATCACGCCCTTCCGCAGCATGGTGGTGCAGGCGGCGATGCAGCGGTCGCCGCACCCCATGGTGCTGTTCTACTCCAACCGGCGACCGGAGGATGCGCCGTTCCTGGACGAGCTGCAGGCCTTGCAGGACAAGAATCCTCACTATCGCTTCGTGGGCACCATGACCGAACCCGCGACATCGTCCCGGCCCTGGCAGGGCGAGACAGGATTCATCAATGCGGCGCTGCTCTCCAAACATCTCGTGAATGTGGAGAAGCCGATCTACTACGTGGTCGGCCCTCCCGGCATGGTCGGCGCCTTGCGGACCATGCTGAAAGAGGCCCGCATCGAAGACAGCGATATTCGCACGGAAAAATTTGCAGGCTACTGACCGGTGAGGGGCGATGCCGGCTGATGCGAACGAGCCGAGTGACAGGAATGACGGCTCGAAGGATGGTGAGCCGGTTGCGGAAACACTCACTTGTTGCATGATCGCGCACGCTGGACTCCAGGTGCCGTCCCGTGTCATGACACGCTGCAGGATGCGCAAAAAGGCCGTCCAGCAAGGCCGCAGTAAGCGAAGGGACGAATCGTACTCTTGCGGTACGGTGAGCCGCTGAGGTTCACGCCGCGCGGAATAACGCGCGGCACGCTTGTGAACGCCGCCGAGCCGGTGAGGCGGCCGTGTCTTGCGCGCACGCCGCTGGCGGACTTTTTCCGCATCCTACTAGAGAGTATGCGTTGCTGCGCCATTCCCGACGCGCCCAACTCTGCCGGAGGTCCTTACGCGCAGCTCTTGACGATACTGGACGAGAAGCGGCGAAAATCGTCGAGGTGAGTGGTGATGATCGTCTGGAGAATCTCCAGGTTCAGGCTGGTGTAGTCATGAACGGCGACGTTGCGGAAGCCGACCATTCGCTGGAGCCGGCTCGCCGACTCGGCCGGGAGTAGTCCTGCTTTCTCTAATAAGCCAAACGCCTCCCTATTTTCCTGCGGAAGTCCCAACCCTTTACGTCTGACTAGCCCGCATTATTCATGACGGTTCGTCGCGAAATCGCCGAGCCGCGTCGTGAGACCGGCGCGCGGAGCCGTGAGGGCCCGAGGCGTACTCGTGCAGTACATCGAGGACCCGAGGGGCGAGCCCGCCGACCGCAGGGTTGTCGGAACAGCGGATCGGCGATTGCAGCAGAAGGGCTCATGAATAATGCGGGCTAGATACATGGCGAGATCAATGGCGGTCTCGCAGGCACGCTGCAGATTGAGCACGATCGCATCCTGCTTGGTTTGATTGTCGAACAGGTTGCGTCGGTCCCCTCCATATTCTTCGGTGATGCGGCGCAGGCATCGTTCGATGCTCCCCGCCTTGTTCACAATCACATCGTCAGCCATACACGAGTCCGCGAGTCTTGATGTCGTGGAGTAACTCCCGCCGTTCTTCGTTCAGCCGTGCGTAATCGGAGTAGGCGTACATTTCGAACTCGACCCGAGCGGCGTCCTCTGTGCTGTCGAGGACGCGGCCGGTGGCAATGACTTGCGCGCGCATGACCGTGGAGGCTCGCTTGAGATCGAGCAGGTCCACATCTCGACCAAGCCGTGCGGCGAGTTCTTGAGCGAATTCGAAAAGCCGCTCCCCCGGAAGCGGCTGCTTGGCAAGGATGGCGAGGTCGATGTCGCTGTCCGGGGTCGCATCGCCTCGGACCTCTGAGCCGAACTGGTAGATGGCCACGAGGTCGGGAATGTGCTCCCGCAGAAACTGCACGATCGTCGCGCTGTTCATGGAAGGATCTCCACTCCGGAGAGGCAGTATACGTGACGGGGTAGGAAATGTCGAAGCGGGGCAAACGGGCGACGTTGCGCGCGATCGGAGCTCAAGGCATACTAGGCCAACATGAGCCACGAACCATCAACAGAGTCGGTGTCTTCCAGCCTCGACCGGTATCGTGCGTTGTTGCGCGTGGCGGAGGCGATTGCCAACCACTCCGACTTGTCGGCACTGGTGCAGGATCTCGCGCGCTTGTTGCCGTCGGTCGTGCCCGTGAACTTCGTCGGACTCTCACTGCACGATCCTCGGCGCGGTGTCATGCGTCTCCATGCGCTGCGTGCGAATGTCCCCGCGGACATCGTCGGCGGCCATGAAGGCGATCCGGCCGACACGCCGGCGGGCCTGGTGTGGGAGACTCAGCAGCCGCTGTTGCTGAGCGATCTGTCCACGGAACGGCGCTGGCCTGGCATGATCAGGTTGATGCGGGAAGACGGCGTGCAATCCTGTTGCCTGGTGCCGCTGACCTCCCCGGCCAGACGATTGGGGTCTTTGGAGTTTTCGAGCCTGGATCGGCACGCATACGACGTGGCCGATGTGGAATTGATGCAACAGATCGGGCGCCAAGTGGCGGTGGCGGTGGAGAATGTGCTCAATCGTGAGGCAGCGGAGGCCTCCCGGCGCGACGTCGAACGGCAGCGGGATCGTTTCGGCCTGTTGCTGCGCATGACGAATACGATCGCGTCCACACTGGATCTGCGCGAGGTCTTCAAGGCGGTGAGCCTCTGTCTGCGCGAGATGGTGCCGCAGGAATACGCCAGCCTGATTCTGTGCGACGGCCAGAACGGCCACGTCCGCCTCCATGCCTTGGATTTTCCTGAAAACCAGGGCGCGTTGACCGAAGGGGCGCTGTCCGATGTTGCCGGTTCTCTGGCCGGCCTGGCGCTGGAGCGGAGGCGTCCCGCGGTCGCCAACAATCGGCTGGATCTGAAGGCGTTTGCGCACGCCGTGCCTCAGCTCCTGGTCACAAAAGGCTTCCAGTCCATGTGTTCCTTGCCGCTCTTGTCGCGCGATCGCGTCATCGGGTGTCTGAATCTGGCGAGTCATCAAGAGCATGCGTTCGGCGAGCAGGATGTGGAATTCTTGAGCCAAGTGGCCGGGCAGATCGCGCTGGCCGTCGACAATGCCTTGGCGTATCAGGAGATCCACACGCTCAAAGATCGGTTGACCGAGGAAAAGTTATATCTGGAAGAGGAAATCCGAGTGGAGCATGGCTTCGACGATATCATCGGCGAGAGCCGCGCGTTGAAACAGGTCTTGGGACAAGTCGAAATCGTGGCGCCGACCGACGCGACGGTGCTGATCCTGGGTGAAACCGGAACCGGGAAGGAACTGATTGCCAGGGCGATTCATCGCTTGAGCGGGCGGCACACCCGCACGTTCATCAAACTCAATTGCGCCGCAATTCCCACCGGGCTGCTGGAGAGCGAGTTGTTCGGTCATGAACGGGGCGCCTTCACCGGGGCCATCGTTCAAAAGGTCGGCCGGTTCGAATTGGCCCATGGCGGGACAATCTTTTTGGACGAGGTGGGGGAGATTCCGCTGGAGTTACAGTCCAAGCTCCTCCGTGTATTGCAAGAACAAGAATTCGAACGGCTCGGCAGTACACGCACCGTCCACGTGGATATCCGACTGATCGCTGCGACGAATCGCGATCTGGCGACGCTGGTGGACGAGCACCGATTTCGCGGCGACCTCTATTACCGGTTGAACGTGTTTCCCCTCACGTTGCCGCCGCTCCGCGAGCGTCGCGAGGACATCCCCATGCTTGTGCGGTATTTCGCGCAGCACTATGACGCGCGCATGAAGAAACACATCGAGTCGATCCCCGCTCCGACCCTGGAAGCCCTGTCCCGGTATCACTGGCCCGGCAACATTCGAGAATTGGAGAATCTGGTCGAGCGGGCCGTCATTCTGACCCAGGGGACGCAATTGCACGTGCCGCTGCAGGAACTGAGGCTGGCGGAACCGGAGCGCGCGGCGGCGTCCCCTACCTTGCAGGAGGCGGAACGCGAGCAGATTCTTCGTGTCCTGCGAGAGACGAAGTGGACGATCGGCGGCCAGGAGGGAGCGGCGGCTCGCTTGGGCTTGAAGCGCACCACACTCACGTCCAAACTCAAGAAGCTCGGTCTCTCGCGCCCGAGAGAATAATCGTCCGGTGCCCCTACCGTGTGGTCTCGATTCCTGATTCAATGTGAAGGGAGAGTGTCCTGCGAATCTCACAGTATTCACCAAGGAGGGCAGCATGAAGATGCAGAGCACGGTCAGGGTGGCGATCGGGGCGTTGGTCATTGCCGGGGCGCTGGTGGGTGCCGGGTGTCACCGACACCATACGCCGACGGAGCGAGCCGACTGGATGACGGGGAAGATCGCCAAACACTTGGACCTCGACGATCAGCAGAAGGCCAAGCTGGCCGCCGTGAAGGACGAAGCGATGGCCGTCCGCGTGGAGTCGGAGAAGGAGCGCAAGGCGACCATGGAAGAGGTCATCGCTCAGGTCCAGAGCGACCGGCTGGATCAGGCCAAACTGGCTCGTTTGTTTGAGCAGCACCAGGCGGGACAGACCCGCCTGATGCAGCGTGTGTTGCCCAAGCTGGCGGAATGGCATGCGACCCTGCGGCCCGAACAAAAGGCGGAAGCCGTGGAACACCTTCGCAAGTGGATGGAGCGCTACGGAGACCACTGATTCGTGAGCCTTCGGACCTCGACTATTGCCGCGGCCGTCCTCGCATCGGTGCTGATCGCCGGATACGTGATCCTCGATCGGCTGGTGTGGCAGGACGGCCTTCCGGAGGGGCTGATTCAGGCCAATGGACGGATCGAAGGCGACCATGTCACCGTGGCCAGCAAGTTCCCAGGGCGAGTCGTAGACCTGGCGGCGCGCGAAGGGGCTGAGGTCGTCAACGGCACGGTGCTGATACGGCTTGACGATGCCCAGACGAAGGCGAAAGTCGTCCAAGCCTCGCGATTCCTCGAGAGCTTGATGTCGCAGGTGGAGGCGGCCCATACGGCACTCGCGGTACTCAATCTCGAAGTGCCTCTCAGCATCGAAGCGGCGGACGCCAAAGTCGCCAGCGCGCGCGCCCTCATCCGAAAAGCCAACGCCGTCGAATATGAAGCCCGCCGCGACGCCGAGCGTGTGCGCTCCCTGCTTCCCGAGCAGGCCGTGTCGCAGCAGCATGTGGATCAGGCGGATGCGCGCTGGAAGGTCGCGGTCACGGACATTGCGGTGGCGCGGGCCGCCTTCGATCAAGCCGGGAAGGAACTCGCCCAGGCCGAATTGGGGCGGGAGCGAATTCGATCGAAGGAAGCCGAGGTCGCGGCGCTTGAACGGCAGCGTGACCAAGCGGATGCGGTGCTCGCGGAAGCCCGCAGCGTGCTCGACGAGCTCACGATTGTGGCTCCGACGAACGGCACGGTGACGACGCGCATGGTGGACGTCGGCGAAGTCGTGGCGACCGGCGCGCCCCTGCTCGAACTGGTGGACCTCGATCGCCTCTATGTGCAGGTCTATGTCCCGGAGCGCCAAGTCGGCAGGGTCCGCCTCGACCTGCCCGCCCGCATCCACACGGATGCCTTTCCCGACGAACCCTTCGAGGCGACGGTCCGATACATTGCCTCGAAAGCGGAATTCACTCCCAAAGAAGTTCAAACACCCGACGAACGCGTCAAGCTGATCTACGCCGTCCGGCTCTATCTCACGGCGAATCCGAATCATCGACTGACACCGGGTCTTCCGGCGGATGCGGTGATCCGCTGGAAGGACGACGTCGCCTGGTCGAAGCCCCGATGACGAGCCTCACCGTATCGTCACCGGACTTGGTCGTGCGGGTCTCCGGCCTCGTCAAGCGGTACAAGCAGCACCTCGCGGTCGACGGCCTCGACTTCACCGTGCACCGAGGGGAGATCTACGGCCTCATCGGGCCCGATGGCGCGGGGAAGAGCAGCGTGATGAAGGCGCTCGCCGGAGTCTTGCAGTACGAAGGCGGGTCTGCGGAAGTGTTCGGGACCGTCGTGGATTCCGAGCGGGCGGCGGAGCAGGTGAAGCCGCGTATCGGATTTCTTCCTCAGGGGCTGGGGCTCAATCTCTACCCTGAACTCTCCGTCGAAGAGAACATCGACTTTTTTGCCAAACTCCGGCTGGTTCCCGAGGCGGAACTCCGTGAGCGCAAGGGACGGTTGCTTGCCATCACACGTTTGGATCATTTTCGTGGCCGGCTGATGAAACAGCTCTCGGGTGGCATGAAGCAAAAGCTCGGCCTGATCTGCACGTTGATTCACGAGCCGGAGCTCGCCATTCTCGACGAGCCGACGACCGGCGTCGATCCGGTCTCGCGGCGCGACTTCTGGGCCATTCTTGCCGAATGGCAGTCAGTCAACGGTATGACCGCGATCGTTTCGACCGCCTACATGGACGAAGCGGCCCGCTTTCACCGGCTCTCATTTCTGTCCCATGGCCGGGTGCTGGCGTCGGGCACTCCGGCAGAAGTCACGGCGCTGGTCCCGGGCCTGGTCGTCACCTTCGAGTCGACTCCGCAATTGGAAGCGGTGGCCCGGTTAAAGCGCCGCTATGCTCAGGTGGAATCCCTGGGTCCCTCGGTGCACCTGTTCACGCTGGAGCGGGACGCGGGCGCCGCCGAAGCAGAAATCCGCGAGGTGTTGGGCGATTTGCCGCTGGAGCACCTCCACACGAATGAACCGGAGCTGGAAGATGTCGTCGTGGCGCTTCTGTTGAAAGAGCAGGATGGGCAGGCGGGGGTGTCGGGACGCTCGAGTCAGGCTGCCCACTCGGCGACCATCTCACAGTTTGACGGACTGGCCGTTCAGGCTAGGGAACTGGTTCGTGATTTTAATTCGTTTCGCGCCGTGGACCGGGTCAGTTTTGATGTGCAGCAAGGTGAAATTTTCGGCCTGTTGGGGGCGAACGGCGCAGGCAAAACGACCGTCATCAAGATGCTGACCGGGATTGTGCCTCCGACGGGTGGAGAGGGGCGTGTAGCCGGTGAGGATATGCGGACGGCAGGCGGGGCGATCAAGGAACGCATCGGCTACATGTCTCAAGCCTTCTCTCTCTATCTCGACCTGACCGTGCTGGAGAACATTCGACTATTTGCCGGTATCTACGGCTTGGCTCGCCGGCAGTCGCAGCAACGGATGGAATGGATCGTGGCGATGGCGGGCCTCAGCGAGTATGTGCACGAGCGGACGGGGCGCCTTCCCATGGGAGTGCGGCAACGTCTGGCGCTGGGGTGTGCCCTCGTCCACAGCCCGCGCGTCCTATTCTTGGATGAACCGACATCCGGCGTGGACCCCATCGGCCGGCGGCGGTTCTGGGAGTTGTTGTCCAGGTTGGCTCGCGAGGAAGGCGTCGCGATCCTCATCACCACACATTACCTCAGCGAAGCGGAACACTGTGACCGGCTGGCCCTCATGTATGCCGGGCGTATCGTGGCCGAGGGGACTCCGGCGGATCTCAAAATCAAGGTGGAGCAGGAAGTCGGGCAATTGCTGGAGATTGCCGTGGAGAGGCCGGGGGCCGCGCTCGCGCAGATGGTGGCAGCCGGATTCTCCGGGGCGGCGCTCTTCGGTACGAAGATTCATGTGCTCTCACGCAACCCCTCCCGTGACGAGGCGCGTCTCCGGGAGGTGTTGGCGCGCGTCGGCTTCTCCGTCGGGGCGGTACGGTTGCGCATGCTCAGTTTGGAAGACGTGTTTGTGTCGCGGGTCATGGCGCTGGAACGGGCGGCGCAGAAGGAGGGGCAGGTCTGAATCTGCAACGCATCAGCGCCGTGGCGCTTAAGGAATGGAAGGAGACCACCAGAGACCGGCTGTTCCTGCTGCTGGCCTTTCTCCTGCCGGCTCTGTGGCTCGTGGTGTTCGGATACGGGTTGAACCTGGATGTGGAGGACATTCCGTTCGCGGTTTTGGATCGGGATCACAGCGAGCTGAGCCGGGATTATCTCCAGCGGTTTATCCAGTCGCGCTACTTTTCGTTTCAAGGCTACGCTGATGAAGAGCGCGCCCTGGATCGCCTGTTGACCGACACGAAGATCCGAACGGCCATCATCGTTCCCGAGCGGTTCCAAGAACAATTGGCCGCAGGCGAACCGGTCGCCGTGCAGACGTTGCTCGACGGAACCTTCCCTCTCCATACGGATATCGCCAAAGGGTATGTCATCGCCATCAACCAGGCGTTTACTGAGGATCGCTTGGTCGAATACCTGCGGGCAGCCCGTGGTCTCACCGGCGACCAGGCCGCCGTGCTGGTTCGTCCACTGAGCGTCGAGGTGCGATACCTGTTCAACGAGGAGGTACGCAGCACCTGGTCCATGGTGCCGGCGCTGGTTATGTTTACGTTGATGCTCGCGTCTCCCCTGCTGACGGCGCTCGGGGTCGTGCGGGAAAAAGAAACCGGGTCGATCTACAATATCTACAGCTCCACCGTGAGCCGTGCCGAATTCCTTACCGGAAAGCTGCTGCCCTATATCGTCATTTCTCTCGTGAACGTCTGTGTGTTATGGGTGATGGCCGTCGGCCTGTTCCAGGTGCCGTTTAAGGGAAACTTCCTCCTGTTTTTTTCCGCGTCGGTGTTGTTCGTGTTCTGTACGACAGGCATCGGCCTGCTGATTTCTTTGCTGGTGCAGACGCAAATGGCGGCGTTGATCATCACCATGATCGTGGCGATGATTCCGACCATCCTGTTTTCCGGGCTCCTGGTCCCCATCGCCTCATTGACGCGCGGTGCGAAGGTCCAGGCCCATCTATACCCTGCCATGTACTACACCAACATCGTACGAGGGAGCTTTTTGAAGGGCGTCGGTGCCGACGTGTTGTGGTTCGACCTGCTGGCGCTGGGGATGTTTGCCGCCGCCATCAGCGGCGTCACCTATCGGCTCTTTACCAAGAGGCCCAGGGCATGAGGGATGGAGCATGACGGCTCGCCAGCAGGCAACCACGTGGGGGCGACGGCTCGCGGCACTGACGTGGAAAGAACTGTTGCAACTGACGCGCGACCTACCGCTATTGTTGTTCTTGCTCTATTCGTTTTCCCTCTCGGTCCTCGTCAGCGGCGCCGGGATCACGATGCAGCTCACCAACGCGGAATTGCTGGTGCATGATGCGGATCACAGTCCTTCGTCCCGGGAGCTGATCCACCGGTTTCAGCCCCCGTACTTCGCCTTCGTCGGCGCGATCCGCGATCCGCGCGAGGGACTCAGACACTTGGATGCGGGCCGCGCGATGCTGCTGTTGGAGATTCCTCCCCGATTTCACGAGGCGCTGATGAGTGGGGAGCGAACGGCGGTCCAGCTGCTCGTCGACACCACCAACGCCCCTCAAGGACTTTCGGCAGCCGCCTATACCGTGCGAATCGCCAGCCTCTTCGGTGCCGAGAGGGGCCTGGCCGCTGCTGGTCTTTCCGGTGCGAAGGCGAGCTTGCCGATGGTGACCAGCGCCCATCGCGTCTGGTTCAATCCCACCCAAGATGAACGATGGTTCCAGTCCATCGCCCATGTCCTCCGCATGACGACCATCTTTGCCGTGTTGTTGCCGGCGGCTGCGCTGGTGCGTGAGAAGGAGCGGGGCACGGTCGAACAGTTGCTGGTGTCGCCGCTGTCTCCCTTCCAGATCATGTTTGCCAAAGTGCTCGCGATGTCCGGAGTCATCCTCCTCGCGCTCAGTCTCGCGCTGTACGGCGTACTGCATCCCGTGTTTCATGTGCCGATGAAGGGGTCGACCGGACTCTTTTTTCTTCTGACCGCCTTACATGTGTTCACCACCGCCGGATTCGGGCTGGTGGCAGCGACACTCGCGAAGAACCAGGCCCAGGTGGGCATGATGACACTCTTCGTCGTGGGTCCGATGCTCTTGTTGTCTGGCATTACGTCACCGTATGAGTCCATGCCGACGTGGGTGCAGGCGGTCATGACGTTCTCACCCCTGCGCTACTACATCGACATCACCTATGGCGTGATGCTGAAGGGCGCAGGCCTGAATGTGCTGTGGAAGTCGGTCGGTGCCATGCTCCTGTTGGGCGGAACATTGTTCGGCTTCGGCATGTGGCGATTTCGTCGGCAATTTCAATGAGCAGCCATCACCGTGCTCGCTGACGCTCACCCACCACGTCCCGTCATCTCGTGACGATGACCTTCGTCACCTGACGATGGGTCGTCCTCGCTCCTTCGTCACTTCAGCCCCGCACAGCAGGGCTCACCAGGGCGCATATTCGAAATTCACCCTATCGTCAATGTGTTAGCACGTGTCGCTGGCATCGCGATGCACGGGAACGACCCTTGCCATACCGTACGTATAACGGATCGGTCATCAATTCTAACTGGAGGTGCAGCATGCAGGCGTTGTTCAAAACAGATGAGTCCTGGGCCGGGTTGATCTTGCGAGTGGCGTTGGGCGGCGTGATCTTCGCTCATGGCGCGCAGAAATTGTTGGGCTGGTACGGAGGGTTTGGCTTCGATGGCACGATGGGATTTTTCACGCAAAAGATGGGGCTGCCCTGGCTGGTTGCGTTTCTAGTCATCATCGGTGAATCCATCGGCAGTCTTGGATTGATCGCAGGCCTGCTCACGCGGTTCACGGCGGCGAGCTTCATCGTCATCATGCTCGGCGCGATCGTGACGGTGCACTTGCCGCAGGGCTTCTTTATGAACTGGTTCGGCCAGCAGCAAGGTGAAGGCTTTGAATATCACCTCCTCGTGATCGCGATGAGCCTGGCGCTGTTGGTGGTGGGTGGCGGCAAGTGGTCGCTGGATGGGCTGATCGCCAAATGGCTGGGTGAGCCGGCGAAGAGTCAGCCCTCGGAAGCACGCGACCAGAAGTATGCGTTCCGGACCTTGTAAGGCGCAGTCTAATTCGCGTCACGCGGAGGCTGGTACGACCATGCTGAAAATTACGGTGTCGAATGAACATCCAGGGATCACCTTCACGCTCTCCGGGCGTCTGGTCGGTCTCTGGGTCCAGGAGCTCCGGCAATGCTGGCTGATGGCGGACTTCGACGATCCGGCGCAATGCCGGGTCGACCTCCGGGAGGTGAGCTTCATTGATGAAGCGGGCACGAGGCTTCTGTCACAGATGACCCGTGAGGGGGTTTCGATTCTCGCCTCGGGCTGCATGACGAGGGCCATCGTGCAGAGTTTAGAGAAGACAGGTGTTCATAAGCATGGATGAAAGGAGTCATACGATGACACGCACAATGGTGATGCTCAGCTCAATGGTTCTCAGCTTGTCGATGTCAGTACCCTACGGGCTTGCCGCCGAAAGCGGGGTCAAGAGTGCGACGCACATGAAGGTCAGCGGCGTGGTGTCGAGCGTGCAATCAGGCATCACCACCGTGAAGACCCCGTGGGGGACGATGAAAATCGCCTCGACGCTCACGCCCAAGAATCTTGAGGTGGGAGAAGAAGTCGAAATGCAGGTCAATGAAAACAACGCCGTAATCGATGTCCACCGGAAGGGAGACAAGGCGCATAGCCATCGCTTTGTGACGGGCAACTTGGCCTATACGTCGAAGGATAGGAAAGAAATCAAAGTGTGGACCCCGGAGGGCGAGAAGGCCATCGATGTGCAAACCGGCCGGTCCAAGTTATCGACGTTAGAAGAAGGGGCGCCGGTGACGGTCGAATTGAACGAAGCCGGGAAGATGATCGACATCAATCGCTTTACGGTGGAGATGAACTTCGACGAGCATCCGCGCACGAAGCCGGGCTATGTCATTCAGGCGAATGGGACGGTGACCAAGATTCAGTCTGGCTTGATCTATGTGAAGACGCCGGCCGGACAATACACGATCAGCGCGAACACCGCTCCAGCCGATGCGGCAGTCGGCGATGAAGTGTCGCTCTGGATCAATGAAGAGGGGATGGTCATCGACCATCACGGAAAAGACAAGCACAAGGCCGGCAGTCACCGGCTGATCTTCGGCAAATTGATCTATGCGGGAACGACGAAGAGTGTGATCAAGCTGGCGACGCCGGAAGGCGTGAAAGAATTTCCATTGGAGCGGATGGAAGTGAAGACCAAGCCGATCGCGGAAGGGTCCCACATCGTGGTCGAGTTGAACGAAGAAGGAACCGTGATTGACCTGCGGAAGGCGCAGTAACCTGAATGGGCCTGGCGGGTGGCTGCTCCCGCCAGACCCCAGGTGGGTTGCGATCATCCCCCGCGTCTCAACCAGTGTCAGGCATGTCCCTGAAATTGGTCAAGCGCACATACTCGCGGAGGTGCACCATGCTGATGACATTGATCAACGTGTTTTCCGTCCCCGCCGCCAAAGAAGCGGAATTCGTGCGATGGTGGCAGGACGTCAAAGAGCACATCACGAAGCAAGAAGGATTTCTCAGCGGCAAATTCCATAAGAGCCTCAAGCCGGAGAGCCGGTTTAACTATATCAACGTTGCCATCTGGGAGAACGAAGACCTGTACTGGAAAGCGTACGAGCAGAGCGTCACGCCGATGAAGGCCAAGCTCGGGCAGCTGGGGGTTGAAATGATTCCCGCGCTCTACCGCGTCGCCTTCGAGTACTGAGGGAACAGGTAGCGTAGTAAGCTGAGCGGGGAGGTTTCGGCCTCCACGCCCCTTGCGGGAGGCTGCGCCGGAACCAGCGATGTGGTGGGATGAGGCGTCTGGAACACGTTATCTACAGAGTTCCGTCAGGTCCGCCGTCACGAGATGCGCTCCGTTCCGGATGAGGTCCTCCGCATGGCCGGTCCGATCGACGCCGATGACCAGTCCGAATCCACCGTTCCGTCCCGCCTGCACGCCCGCGACGGCGTCTTCGACGACGATAGCTCGCAGTGGCTCGACGTGCAGTCGCCGGGCCGCTTCGAGAAAACCATCCGGGGCCGGCTTGCCTGCAAGGTGGAGCCGTTCGCTTTCGATGCCGTCCACCCGAGTTTCAAAGGAATCCGCGAGGCCGGTCTTTCGCAGCACGGCCGCCGTGTGCTTGCTGGCTGAGACGACCGCGGTTCGTATGCCCTGTGCGCGTATGTTCCGGAGAAATCGCACTGCGTCGTTGTAGAGCTCGATGCCATGTTGTGCGAGATGCGCTTGGAAGTATCCGTCCTTCTTGTTCCCGAGCCCCTGGACGGTTTCCTGTTCAGGGCCGTCGTGCGCCGTGCCATTGGGCAGGACGATGCGGCGAGATTCGAGGAAGGCCCGCACCCCGTCGTACCGAAGTTTGCCGTCGACGTATCGTTGATAGTCGAGCAGGATATCGAAGGGCTGAAAAGGTGCGTGATCGCGCAGGGCTCTCGCTTGCAGGTATTCGTCGAACAATCGTTTCCAGGCGGTGGCATGCACGACGGCGGTTTTGGTGAGGACTCCGTCGAGATCGAAGAGCACCGCTTCGAACCTGGTCGGATCGATGGACGGCGGAGTGAAAGGTTGTCCTCCGATTGCGCCTTGTGTCATCCTCAAACTCCCTGCGTATCGGTCTGTGGGTGGGCATGCGGAATACCTGGTCGTGTCTGCATGCTACCATTCCGCCCTTCGAAGATGTGAAGGAACATCACGATGTGGAAACCTCACGACAAAGGGATCTCGTCCGTCCCGGATCAGGGCGAAGAAGGGGCCAAAACGGCAGCGCCGTTCTTGTCGGCCAGCCCACCGTTCGCCAGTGATCCAAACTGGACCCTGGTCGAAGCAGGATTCGACCCTGGACGCGAATCCGGGATCGAGTCCATCTTCACCCTGGCCAATGGGTATGTGGGAACGCGGGGTTCGCTCGCCGAACGTGCGAGCGCGTCCTCTCCGGTGACGTATCTGGCCGGGGTGTTTGCGGGAACCGAGGGGACTGGCGGCACCCTACAACTCGCAGAGCTTCCCGAATGGACGCATCTTCGCATACAGGTAGAAGGGGTTCCACTGTCGCTGGATACCGGAACCACGCTGGATCACCGACGCATCCTCGACCTGCAGCACGGGGTGCTGTTTCGATACTGGCGACACCAGGATGACCGGGGCCGAGTCACGACACTCACCTATGCGCGCGCCGTGTGTCTTCACGATCGACACCTCCTGCTCCAGTCCGTCACGATCACGCCGGAAAACTATGAAGGAGATATCACGATCGAATCCGAGCCGAGCAATCCTCAGTCGGCGATCCACTGGTCTTCCGAGCTGAAGGGCGATGCAGCCTTCTTCCAAGGGAAGACGGACAGAGGAACGACGATCGCCATGGCCTCTCACAGCCGGCTGCAGCATGAGAAGGGGCTGGAGAGTGCGTGGAACGGCTCGGGCGAAGCGTGCGCCGAGCAGTGGGTATGGCGGGCCAAACGGGGCACGGCAGCTCGGTTCGATCGCTCGGTCGTTGTCTATTCGTCTCGAGAGGTCCGGGATCCGGTCTCTGCAGCCACCGACCATGGTCGCCGCGCCGTCGAGACGGGGTTGGGCGCGAACCTGCTTCGACACGCCCAGGCGTGGGAGGACCGGTGGCGCGCGAGCGAAGTCGAGGTGGTCGGCGATGAGACGGCACAGCGCGCGCTCCGCTTCGCCGCCTACCATCTTCAGAGTGCCGTGAATCCACAGGATGAGCACGTGTCGATCGGAGCCAGGGCGCTCACGGGCCCTACCTACAAGGGGCACGTCTTCTGGGACACGGAAATCTATCTGTTGCCCTTTTATACCTTCACCGATCCTCAGGCGGCGGGGGCCCTGTTGTCGTATCGTTTCCATACGCTTCCGGCTGCCTGCGACCGGGCGCGGCGATGGGGGTATGAGGGAGCTCTGTACGCATGGGAGTCTGCCGATACGGGAGTGGATGTCACGCCGGAGACGGTCCGCACCCCGGACGGCCGGATGGTTCAGGTGCTCACGGGGATCCAGGAGCACCATATCAGCGCGGATATCGCCTATGCGGTCTGGCAATATTGGCAGGCCACGGCAGATGAGAAGTTTTTTCTTGAGGCCGGCGCAGACATCCTCATCGAAACCGCGCGATTCTGGGCCACTCGTGGGCGGGTGGAACCAGACGGGCGGTACCACATTCGAATGGTCATCGGCCCGGATGAATACCATGAGTCCGTGGACGACAATGCCTACACCAATGTCATGGCGCAATGGAACCTTGAGCGGGCTGCGGACACGGTGGACTGGCTTCGCTCTCTCCATCCGCATGTCTGGCCTGTGATCAGGGAGCGCCTGCGCCTCGCGCCCGATGAACCGGATTCCTGGCGTCGAACCGCGGCGCTCATGGTCACGGGGTTCGATCGTGAGACCAATCTGTTCGAGCAATTTGCCGGCTTTTTTGATCTGGAGGAACTCGACCTCCAGGCATACCGCCCAATGTCGGTTCCCATCGACGTGACGATCGGACGCGAGAGGACGCAGCGCGCTCAAGTCGTCAAACAGGCGGACGTGGTCGCGCTGAGCGCCCTCTTTTGGGAACGGTTCCCCGTTGCCGTCCATGAGGCGAACGTTCGTTATTATGAGCCGCGTACCGCACATGGCAGTTCCTTAAGTCCCGCCCTCCATGCCTTGGTGAGCGCGCGGCTCGGCGAGGCCGATCTGGCCGCACGGTACTTTCACGACGCCGCGGCGATCGACCTTGCGCCTCACGGGGGCAAGTCGGCCGGGGGCGTTCATATCGCCACCCTCGGGGGGCTCTGGCAGGCCGCCGTATTTGGGATGGGGGGCATCAGGCTTCGCGAGGATGGGCTTGTCGTCGACCCGCACCTTCCATCGACCTGGGATCGGTTGTCGTTCCCCCTGCAATGGAGAGGTCGGCGCATTTTGGTGACGATCGAGCGCATGCCGGGACAGGTGACCATCGATTTCCGCAGCGGTGAGCCAATGACCATTGAGTTGAGTCAGGGGTTCGTGCACAGGATCACGTCCAACCATCGTTATGTCGCCCATTGGGTCGGACCCGGCTGGGGCGGGTGGCAGGAATCGAAGCGGTAGCTGGATCGACCAGGCCAGTGTCATCAACGATGCGCAACAGGAGGATCACATGAAACGTCACGCTTCGGCACAATGGAACGGCGATCTGAAAACCGGCAAGGGGACGGTCTCCACACAAAGTGGGGTCCTGTCTCAGACCCCCTATTCTTTTTCGACGCGCTTTGAGAACGGCAACGGAACCAATCCTGAAGAACTGATCGCGGCGGCTCATGCCGGCTGCTTCACGATGGCGCTCTCCGCGCAATTGGGCGCAGCGAATCTGGTCGCCGACCGGCTCGCCACGACTGCGACGGTCACGATGGAAAAACTGGACGCGGGCTGGACGGTCACCGGCATTCATTTAGAGGTGAAGGGCCACGTGCCCAAGGCAGATGCCGCTGCGTGGGAAAAAGCCACCATGGCTGCCAAGACCGGATGCCCGATTTCCCGCTTGCTCAATACCGCGATGACGATGGAGGCCGAGCTGGAGGCCTAGCCCACATGATTCATGAGCACTGCTGCTGCAATCGCCGATTCACTGTTACGACAGGCCTTCGGCCGGCGGGCTCCCCACGTGACGTGGTGGTTTCGCGACGAAGCGTCATGAATAATGCGGGCTAATCGCTCCCGAGTCGAGCCGCACGCGGTCTGCGCAGTAAGGAGACACCAATGGAAAAGCCGGCCGAAACACAATTCCCCATTCACGAATTGCTCCGGCGCCGATGGAGCCCGCGAGCCTTTTCTGAGCACATGGTGGAAGCGGACACGTTGCGGAGCCTATTCGAGGCGGCGCGTTGGGCTCCGTCGTCGAATAACGAACAGCCCTGGCATTTCATCCTCGGAACGAAGGCGGATCCGTCAGCGTACGACCGACTCTTTGCCTGTCTCAAGGAAGGCAACAAAAAGTGGGCGTTTCGCGCCCCGGTTCTGATGCTCTCGGTCGCACGACTGAATTTTGAGGACGAGGGCACACCCAACCGGCATGCCTGGCACGACACCGGTATGGCCGCCCTCAGTCTCTCACTGCAGGCGACGGCGCTTGGTTTGATTGCCCATCAGATGGCGGGGTTTGATGTGGACAAGGCGCGCGCTGAGCTTGGGATTCCCGCGGGGTTCGAACCGGTGGCCATGATAGCAGTCGGATATCCCGCTGATCCGGCGATATTGGATGAGCGGCTCCGTCAACGAGAACTGGCGCCGCGGGAGCGGAAGTCCGCGAAGGAGATCGTTGCGGTCGGGCGCTGGAACGTGCCCCCGGATTGGCAAGGCGACTGAGGCGATTCAGTCGGGTTACGGTCGACAGACGCGCAGCATATCATGGCCCCCGCGTTGTAGCTCGTACTCCACCGGTTCAATCGAGACGCGGTACCCATCTCGTTGCAGCTGGTCATGGACCGGGTCAAGGTGTTGCGACCGCTCGGCCCGCAGCGCGATCAATGGGAAGATCCGCACCTCGTGAGCCACCCGGGCCAGTGCGCGAATCGACTGCAGGTGGAACGCCTGGGAGAAGTGGTCCGAGTACAAAAACAGAAAGTGGGACGAGAGTGCGAGGTCGAACTGATCGGGCTCGAAGGGCAAGGTCGGCAACGCGCCACAGACATACCGGCCTGCGCCCTGCCCTGTCCGGTAATCCACGAGAAATCGCTCCATGACACCGATCCGGTGTCGCCGGAGTTTGTCGGGGTTGCGATGGGAGCGCCATACCCAATTCTCGGGAGTCGCCCGCACCTGCGCAATGACGTGATCCAGGGTAGAAAAGAATTGCCGTTGGATCTCGGCTCCGGTGAATTGATACAGTGGGTCGAACGAGCACGCCGTGCCGCCGGCTGCGGTGAGCTCCGCATTGAAACTGGCGGGCCCGGCGGCGCAGTCCAGAATCCGGCGCTGACGGTCGGTCGCGCTCAACCAAAACATCAGCTCGTATTCGCCAAGCGAGCGGCCGAACGGCACGGTCTGATCCAAGCGAATACTCATGGGTGGACAGTAGCAGATCGATTGGACGGAGGCGAGTGCCGGCCAACGGTGCATCGCTTCCGGCACGGTGTGCTGAGGGTGCGACGGGAACAGAGGTGTCGAGGATGGGTTCGCTGAACGGCAAGGTCGCGATCGTCACCGGGTCTTCCAGCGGTATTGGGAAAGCCATTGCCCTGAGGCTGGCCAAGGACGGAGCTGCCGTCGTGGTCCATTACCGGACTCGCGCCCAACAGGCTGGTGCAGTGGTCGCTGGGATCCAGGAGCAAGGCGGCACGGCGTGGATGATCCAAGCCGACATGAGCCGCGCGGATGAGGCACGACGGGTCATTACGGACACCGTCGCGCGATTCGGCCGGCTGGATATTCTGGTGAACAATGCCGGGAAGTTCTCCCCGAAATCCTTCCTGGAGACGACCGAAGCGGAGTTCGACGCGCTGATCGGTCTGCATGCCAAGGGGCCCTACTTTGCGATGCAGGAAGCCGCCAAGGTACTCCCGGAATATGGGCGCATCGTGAACATCACCACCGCGGGCACGGAGTTGCATTTTCAAGGGGCCAGTGCGTATCTGGGCAGTAAGCGGGCGTTGGAGCAATTGACCAAGGGCATCGCCCAGGAGCTGGCCCCGCGAGGGATTACCGTCAACGCCGTCTCGCCGGGCATTACCGATACCGGAGTCCTGACCGACCAGTACCGGCAGATCGGGCTCCAGGGCTCGCCGATCCGGCGCCTTGGGTTGCCCTCGGATATCGCCGATGTGGTGGCGTTTCTGGTGAGTGAAGATGCGCGGTGGCTGACGGGACAAACGATTCAGGCCGGCGGCGGCATTGTGATGTGAGGCCATTCAGGAGGAATCATGAGCAGACGCAATGTGTCGACAGGGGGCCCGTGGGAAGCAAAAATCGGTTATTCGCGCGCGGTGCGCGTCGGCCAATCGGTGCAGGTCTCCGGTACGACCGCGATGACGTCGACCGGGCTGGTCGGCAAGGGCGATCCCTATGCACAGACGATTCAGGCGCTGAAGACGATCGAGGCGGCGCTCATGGAGGCCGGTGCGTCGATCGCCGATGTGGTCCGGACGCGAATCTATATGGCCAATATCGATCAGTGGCAGGAAGTCGGCCGGGCGCACGGGGAAGTTTTTGGCTCGGTCAGGCCGGCGACCACGATGGTGGAAGTGAAGCGGTTGATCGATCCGGATATGCTCATTGAAATCGAAGCCGACGCGATCGTGTCCTGATCGGCCGGATGGGCAGGCAGTCACCAGCGGTCGCCCACCTGTGCAGGATCGATCCGGTGATGAAGCGTGTCATCGGGGAGGTCGGGCCCTATGCGATTCTGACCCGGGCCAGGCGTTCGCCCTTTGAGTCGTTGGTTCGCGCCATCGCCTATCAGCAACTGCATGAGAAGGCGGCGGAGAGTATTCTCAAGCGGTTCATGGCCTTGTTTCCGGGTCGCAGGTTTCCGTGGCCGGCCGATGTGCTGGCAGTTTCGGCCAAGGCGATTCGAGAGGCGGGGTTTTCCCGCGCCAAGATTGCTGCGCTACAGGATCTGGCGGCCAAGGCGCTTGATGGGACTGTGCCGACTGCCGCCGCGATCCAACGGCTGGATGACGAGGCGATTATCGAGCGGCTGATCGCCGTGCGTGGCGTCGGACGGTGGACCGTCGAAATGTTACTCATCTTCCAGCTCGGGCGGCCTGACGTCCTGCCTGTGGACGACTTCGGGGTGCGCAACGGATTTCGACTTGCCTACGGACTATCGAGCATGCCGACGCCGAAAGACGTGAGGCAATACGGAGAACGGTGGCGACCCTACAGGACCGCCGCCGCCTGGTATCTCTGGCGTGCGGTGGATGTGGCGAAGCGACGGGTCCCTCCGGCTCTGTGAAAATGTAGCTGGAGTAGGATGATCGCCACGTGAATCTGTTCCTCGGTACACTCAGTAAGGAGACGCGAACCAGGGTATGGCACATCCCGCACAACGATTGATCGGCAATGTCGATGGCAACTTCTATGTTGATGTCCGGTGCATCAACTGCGATGCCTGCCGCCAACTCGCTCCGGCCAGTTTCGCGGAGGTCGGAGACTATTCGGTCGTGACCCGTCAGCCCGTCACGACCTGCGAGATTCGGGCGGCTTACCATGCCCTCCTCGCCTGCCCGACCGGGGCGATCGGCGTCGCCCAGGGAGACAAGGAAGCGCTGGATCGCGCTCGGACCGACTTTCCCCTCCCCATTGAGGAACCGGTGTACTACTGCGGATTCAATTCGGAACAGTCGTTCGGGGCCAACAGCTTTTTCATACGGCATCCGGATGGGAACTGGTTGATCGATTCGCCGCGGTATCTGAAGCACCTGGTGGATGCTTTCGAGCGCCTGGGCGGCCTATCGTACATTTTTTTGACGCACGAGGATGATGTGGCCGATGCCGCACGGTATGCGCGCCGCTTCGGCGCGACTCGCATCATTCACCGGGCTGATGCCCATGCCATGTCCGAAGCGGAGGACATCATTGAAGGCGTGGACGAGATTGTATATCGGCCGGAGTTTCGCATCATTCCGGTGCCCGGGCACACCGAAGGGAGCCTCTGCCTCTTGTATCGCGACCGGTTTTTGTTCACGGGGGATCATCTGTGGTGGGAGCCGGAGACAAGGCGGCTGGAAACACCCAGGCAGTTGGTATGGAATGCCGATGCACTCCTTCGGTCCTGCGAGCGGCTCTCCCGACATCCGTTCGAATGGGTCCTGGCCGGCCATGGGGGGCGGGTCAACTTGCCGCAACAGGAGATGCGGGCGGCCGTCGAGGATCTGCTCCTTCGCAGGCAGGGGGTTCGCACATGACGCTCCACTTGCTCACGCTCTCGTGCGTCCTTGGCCTGTGCCTTTGCAGCATCGGCGCGGCGGATGCGGAGCCGGTGGCCGGGGACCGTGACCAGGCGTTGATCAGGGCGGCGGAAGGGAATGATGTCGCGCTGGTCCGGCAGTTCGTGGCAGAGGGGGCCGACCTCCGTGCGCGTGACGGACGAGGGCGTACCGCCTTGATGGCGGCGACCTATCAGAATCACGTGGAAACCGCCGGGTTGCTCATCCAAGCCGGAGCCGACGTCAATGCGCAGGACAGGGTACAGAACAGCCCGCTGCTCCTGGCCGGCGCCAGCGGTTACCTGGACATTCTGAAACTCGCCTTGGCCGCGAGCCCCGATTTCACCGTCTACAACCGATTCGGCGGGACGGCGCTCATTCCGGCCTGCGAGCGGGGCCATGTCGAAGTGGTGCGGGAGCTCTTGAAGACGACGATCGATGTGAACCACGTCAACCGATTGGGGTGGACGGCCCTGTTGGAAGCGATTCTGTTGAGCGACGGCGGGACGACGCATCAAGAAATCATTCGACTGTTGCTGGCCGGTGGGGCGAATCCGAATCTCGCCGACCACGATGGTGTGACACCGCTCCGCCACGCCAGGCAGAAGGGGTATCGGGTGATCGCGGACCTGCTGCTGGCTGCGGGAGCCCACGAGTAGGTGGACTCGGGTATTGTGCTCAACTGCCGCGATAGACGCTATAGCCGAAGGGACTGAGTAACAGCGGGATGTGGTAGTGCTGCGTCACGTCTTGCACCGTAAACACCACGTGCACCTCGGGGAAGAAACTTGCTAGGTGTCTCGCGCGAAAATAGCCAGCCACGTCAAAGGTGAGACGATAGGTGCCGGTCTGCATGCGGAGGCCAGCGGGATGAAGGTTCGTGCTGCGGCCGTCCGGATCAGTTCGTTCCTGTCCAAGTTGCTTCCAGAGACTGGTTAACCCTCGAATCTCCAACGTCACCGGGATTCCCTCAGCTGGCCGCCCTTGCGATTGATCGAGCACATGCACGCTGATGCTCGGCGAGTCCGCCATGGCGTTCCCCCTTCATGCTGCCGGTCATGTTGCTGCGGAGATCGGCTCCAATCCCGCAATCTTTAATAGTCTCACCGCTTCCTGAATCACGCTGATGACGGCCGGTCTGGCAAATCCTTTGCGCCAGGCCAGGGCAATGCGGCGCTCGGGCACCGGTTTCGTAAACTCCAATACAGTCAGCCGTTTGTTCAGGTGTCTGCTGGTGACGGCGCTGGAGGGCATGACGGTAATGCCGAGGCCGGAGGCCACCATCTGACGAATCGTCTCCAGCGAATTTCCCTGCAAGCCCTCGGAGTCCGATCGGCTGAGTTCCGGGCAGGCCTCCAGCACCTGATGTCTGAAGCAATGACCGGCATGCGGCAACAGGACGCGTTCGCCGGTCATGGCCGAGGGATCGATGGTTCCCTTTTTTGCGAGTCGATGGTCCGACGGCACGACAGCCTTAAACGATTCGTCGTACAGCGCACTCACCAATATCCCGGGCTCTTCAAACGGCAAGGCGATCATGATGACGTCGAGCTTTCCGCTCTTCAGCATGGCCGTCAGATTGACCGTGAGGTTCTCCTCGATCTCCAGCGGCATCTCCGGCGCGCGCTTGTGCAGGAGCGGCACGAGATCCGGCAGCAGGTACGGGCCGACCGTCGCGATGGCGCCGAGCCGTAAGGCACCCACCAACTGATTTTTCCCTTGGGCGGCGAGGAGCTTGATGTGATCCACCTCCTCCAGCACCAGCTGGGCTTGGTGGACGATCTGTTCCCCCAGCGGTGTCAGCACCACCTGATGCTTGCGCCGCTCAAAGATCGCCACGTCCAATTCTTCTTCCAGCTTCTTGATGGCCAGACTCAGCGCCGGTTGCGTCACGAAACTTCGCTCGGCCGCACGCCCGAAATGCCGTTCCTGTGCGAGGGCGACGATGTACTGCAGCTCGGTCAAGGTCATTGGCGGAACTCCTCGACTGATTAATATATCTAATCGTCAGTCCATACACTATCAATTGGACTGATAGTTCGGCAACCGGTATCGTCCCACCATGAAGTCGTGATCGAACAGGATGCAACAAGGAGGTGGGTCATGCGACAGGGTGTCATGGCGTTCAGTCTGATGGTTGTTGTGGTCATGATGCAGGGATGTGCGACGCAAGGGAAGCCGTCTACTCCCGGGGCCGTCGCTGGAGCGCAGATGTCGCAAGCATCTTCGTCGAACGAGGAATTCGTCCAGAAAATGGAACAGCATGTCGAGCGCCAGGATCGGCCCGGCTCAACGTTGATGTTTCGTTGATCCCCCAGTGCCGAGCTTCACGAAGGAAGGAGAAAAGGAGGAGCCATGCGGAAGACAAGGATGCGATGGGTCGCGGGCGTTGCGGCAGGGGTGATGGTCGTGACATTCGGTCTGGCGGCCACGAGAGTCATGGGTGAGCCGTCTGGGGCTCAATCGGGATCGGTGCCTGTCAGGCAGGAGATTCCGTTGGGCCTGGAGAATCCCGCCGGTTACATTCCGGCGGACAATCCACAGACGGCGAAGAAGATCGAATTGGGGCGTTGGCTCTTTTTCGACAAGCGGCTATCCAAGACGAATACCGTCGCGTGTGCGAACTGCCACATGCCGGGCCTGGCGTTCACCGACGGACAAGCCGTGTCGATGGGAATCAATCGGCTGCAAGGGGGCCGAAGCGCTCCGACAGCCATCAACCGCGTATATAGCAAGGCGCAGTTTTGGGATGGGCGCGCTCAGACACTGGAAGAGCAATCGACCGGGCCATTCATCAATCCGGTCGAACATGGCTTTCTGGACTACGATGAGATGATCGCGAAGATGAAATCGATCAGCGGGTACCGCGGGCTTTTCCAAGAGGTGTTCCACGGCGAGATTACGGAGCAGAACATCGGCAAGGCGATCGCCAGTTTTCAACGGACGCTGATCTCGGGCAATAGTCCTGCGGATCGGTTCGACTTCGGTGGAGAGGAGCAAGCCCTGAGCGACTCCGCCAAACGAGGTCTGGAGCTATTCCGCGGCAAAGCCCGCTGCACACGCTGCCATTCGGGGTTCAATTTCTCCGATGAACAATTCCACAACCTGGGGATCGGTTGGGATACGAACACCGTGGACCTGGGCCGGTACATGGTGACCAAGAATCCGGAGGACATCGGGGCGTTCAAGACGCCGACCTTGCGGGAGATCTCGCGCACGGCTCCGTACATGCACGACGGACGGTTCGGCACGCTGGAGGAGGTCGTCGACTTCTACAATCAGGGAGGCATCAAGAATCCCCATCTCGACAACACGCTGATTCCGTTAGCGCTCACTGCAGAAGAGAAGCGGGATGTGGTAGCCTTCTTGCGATCCTTGAACGGCGAGGGGTGGCAGCATGTCACCGCTCCCACGGAGTTTCCCAAGTAGGGGGTGCTCAAAGGTCTCACCCGCATCTTGCTGAATCGGTGAAAGGGCTGGGGCCCGTGCCCCGGCCCTTGTGGCAATGGAGGAACCGGGTCCGTATGCGTGCGCTCTCTGATTGGATCGATCGCAATATTCTGGAACTCGTGCGCGACTTCCAACTGTCCTACCTCCCGCCGCTCATGGTCTACATGGCCGCCGGCATTTCCGGGCTCACGGGCATCGTGGGCACCTTCTTCGTGAAAGACTATCTTGGCCTCTCAGCGGCTTTTCTAGCTGCGCTGGGGTTCTGGGCCGGTATTCCTTGGGCGCTAAAAATGCCGTTCGGGCATCTGGTCGACCTGCTCTGGCGATGGAAAAGTCTGCTCGTCTATGTTGGGGCCGGGGTGATTGCGGCGAGTCTGTTGATCATGGTCGGGCTGATCGGGCATCGTGAGGCGATGGTGGCGGTGATGCCGGCGGAGGTCTGGTACGTGCTCAGCGTGTTGTTGGCGCCGATCGGCTACGTGATTCAAGACACGGTGGCCGACGCCATGACCGTCGAGGCGGTTCCGCGGGTGGACGAACGGGGGCACCCGATCGATGAAGGCACGCTGAAACTCATGCATACCACGATGCAGACGCTCGGGCGTGTGGCGATCATCGGCGGCGGCATCCTGGTCTCCCTGATCAATCTGTATCTGTTTACGGGTGTCGAGAACCTGCCGAAGGACAAGGTTGCGGAGATCTATCAACAGGTATATCTGCTCGCGTTGACGATTCCGGCTGTGTCGGTCCTCGGCGTGATCACCGCCTCGATCCTGCGCGTGCGCGCGACACATCGGTACCTCAGCCAAGGGCTGACGCCGGGCCAGATTGCGGCGCTGTTGGACCGGCCTGCGGAGCCGGCCAAACCCAATTGGTGGATTCTTGGCGGGAGCCTGGCCTTCGTGTTGTTTACCCTGACGGTCGGCGTGGCGGACTTCCCGTACAGCGAAGAAATCGTCTTTGCCGGCTCCATGGCCATCGTGACGGTACTGATGGTGCGTTTAACCCGTGAACTGGAACCTCAGGCCAGACATGTGCTCGTGGGCACTGCCCTGGTCGTATTCGTATTTCGTGCGGTGCCGGGACCCGGTGAAGGTGCGACCTGGTGGATGATCGACCAGCTCAAGTTCGACCAGCAGTTTCTGTCGGTCTTGTCGCTGATCGGCAGCGCCTTGACGCTGGGGGGCATGTTTCTCTTTCGCCGGTTCATGGCTGAACGGTCTATCGCCTATGTGGTGGGCTTCCTCACGGTGGCGGCCTTTGTGCTGGGGCTTCCCATCGTCAGCATGTATTACGGGCTTCACGAGTGGACGGCGGCGTTGACCGGCGGCCTGGTCGATGCGCGGTTTATCGCCTTGGTGAATACGGCGCTCGAATCGCCCCTGGGCCAGATCTCCATGATTCCCATGCTGGCCTGGATTGCGAACTCTGCGCCGGCCAATCTCAAAGCCACGTATTTTGCCGTGATGGCCTCGTTCACGAATCTCGCCTTGTCGCTCAGCCAACTCGGGACGAAATATCTCAACGAGTGGTTCGCGGTGACCCGGGAGGTACGCGATCCGGTCACCAACGCGATTCAGTCACCCGATGACTATAGTCAGTTGGGCATGTTGTTGATCGTCCAGACCCTGCTTGGTCTGGCGTTGCCCTTCGCGGCGATCCTGTTCACCCGCTTCTCGCGATTCCGGAGCGCCTGACCAAGAGGGGGGAACGGTGTCCACCTTTCAATTCCTGGCCGACCATGGGGCGGGGGTGCTCTTCTGGGTGATCTTGGCCGAGCAGATCGGCTTTCCCATTCCGGCCATTCCCCTGCTGATTGCTGCCGGGGCCCTCGTGGGGGCCGGGAAAATGTCGGTGGCTGCGGCGCTCCTCGTGCCGGTGGCCGCGTCATTGCCGCCGGATGTCGCCTGGTACTACCTGGGGCGGTTCAAGGGAGGAAAGGTACTCGGCTTCCTTTGCCGGCTGTCGCTGGAACCGGACTCTTGCGTGCGGGACACGGAGAATCTGTTTCATCGGAACGGTCCCCGCGCGCTGCTGCTGGCGAAGTTTATCCCTGGCTTCAGTACCGTGGCGCCCCCGCTGGCCGGGATCGTCGGCATGAGTGCGCTCACGTTTATCCTGTACGACGTGGCCGGCACCCTCATCTGGGCCGGGGTGAGTGCGGGAGTCGGGGCCCTCTTCAGTAATCAACTCGAACAACTCGTCGGCCTGTTCGACCAGGGCGGCGGGTTGCTGCTCATGTTGTTGGTCGTCGGGCTGGCGGGATTCATCGGCAATAAGTTTTATCACCGGCAGAAGTTCTTGAGGCATCTACGCATGTCGAAGATCTCCGTGGAGGAACTCAAGCAGCGACTGGACGCAGGCGAGGCGATCAGTGTGGTGGATGTGCGGCATCCCCTGTCGGTTCAGCTCGATCCGGACAGCATTCCCGGCGCCATCAATTTCGCGTTGGAAGAGATCGAACATCGCCATCATGAAATCCCGCGCGACCGCGACATCGTGCTCTACTGCACCTGCCCCAATGAAGTGTCCAGCGCCAGGACAGCGTTCCTGTTGAAAAAGAAGGGTATCCATCGTGTGCGCCCGCTGGAGGGCGGCCTCGACGCCTGGCGGGAGCGAAAGTATCCGGTAGAGCGGAGGAACAATCTGGCAAGTAGTGCTATTAAGAAGTTGACAGATACAACTTTTTAGGTTTACGTTTCTGTGTTAAAAAGTTGACATATTGGGATTAAAAGTTAACATTGGTCATGCAAAGAAAAACAAAAGAAATCCGGAGACTTATATTGGAAAAGGTCGATGATCTGGGGAAAATCTCTCCGATCGAGATTGCTAAGACCTTTGGTGTGACCCGCCAAGCCGTATTCAAAAATTTAAAAGAATTGGTGAAAGCCGGTGTAGTGCGAAAAACGGACTCGTTGCAACATCCCTATAGGCTCGTAGTTCAGAAAGAGTTGCGGATCAGTGTCCCGATTGGACGGGAGACACAAGAAGATAAAATTTGGAATGAATCCATTGCATCCCTCTTGGCGGATCAGAGAGGAAACGTACGCGCGATTTGTCATTGTGGATTTACGGAAATGTTTAACAACGTTATCGACCATTCTGAGTCGCAGTTAGCTGATGTCAGTATCACGATGGATGCTTTGGTCGTCCGAATAGTGATCCAAGACTATGGTATTGGAATCTGGAAAAAACTGCAGCTGGCATTCCAGCTAGACGACCCGAGACATGCGCTGTTGGAGCTCACAAAGGGAAAGTTAACGACTGACCCTAGAAGGCATACAGGCGAGGGTATCTTTTTTACTTCTCGCATGTTCGACAAATTTATCCTTGCCTCCGATAAGCTGACCTTCTGCCGTTTCCAAGAAGGTGACGAATGGCTTTTTGATGTTAAAGAAGAGGAGGTTGGCCCAGGTACCAGGGTTACGATGGTCCTTTACTTAGATTCCAATAAGACCACAAAGGAGGTTTTTGATAAATTCACTGCCGATCTTGATGATTTTGGCTTCAGTAAGACGCATCTGTCTGTTCAGTTAGCTAAGTACGAAGGGGACTATCTGGTCTCGCGTTCTCAAGCGAAGCGTATCTTAAATCGACTTGAGAAATGTAAGGAGGTGTATCTCGACTTCAAAGATGTGACGGAAATTGGCCAAGCATTTGCCGACGAAATTTTTAGAGTATTTGCCAACGGTCATCCCTCAATAAAACTCATTCCTGTGCATGTCACTCCAGACGTTTCAAAAATGATTCAAAGAGCGCGGTCCCATCAAGGACAGACAGAATTGCCAATTTGATCGCTGGGGCCTGTGTCAAACTGACTTCGCGTGCTGGCATCCCCTTGACCCATGCGGTATGATGAGCATCTAGAACACAGTGGATGTCTTCCAGAATGTTCACAGAAAGGCCTCTCAGCGAGGCCGCAGCGAGCGAAGGACCGAGGCCTACTAGTCAGTAGGTCGAGGTGCTGAGCGATGCGAGAACAAAGCTGGAGGCCTTTATCAACATTCTGATTAGGGGGCGACCGGTTTCGACGGGGATATTGACGCCATCGTTGCATGTCGAGATCTCGGGAACTCGTAAAATTCCGGGAAAAACGCAACTGCCAACCAAGAACTGGCACTCGCAGCCTAATTTAGGCTGAGACGTCGTTCCATCTGAGGTCCGCGGGGGTGGAATGGCGCGATGCAGCGGACTGGTCCCGCGCCGGTGCTCAGCGGCGGGGGGCGAGACAATACTGGGCTAGCGGTGATTCTAAGCCGGCCGATAGGCGTGGGTCGCTGCGAAGCGTAAAGAATCGGCTACACATGTAGATGCGATGTGCCGACGATCTTCGGACAGGGGTTCAACTCCCCTCGCCTCCACCAAACCTCACCTCGCGTGATTCCGCGCCTTAATGCGCGCGGGGGGTCCTTCCTCACACGTGAGTGCCATTTGCAGCTCGTTCGACCCTGGAACCAAGACAATGGTTCCGGGGGACGGGATAGATGCCTTTCGAGACCGCTTTGACCCTTCCTCCAATCGGTTCTGGATACAGATCCACCTCCTGTATATTTCCATTCGACTGAAAGGACTCCCTATGCTTGCGATGTCCACCGCCAATTCTGAACATCGATAGTCTTGAGCAGTCTTGAGCGTTGAGAGGCCTATTGTAGAGACCTCGCGCAGCAGGGGCCGCTGAACGGCATCGACATCTGACCATCTTCAATGCACAATGTGATCCCACAAATACACTCAAGACGGATGACAGAGTGCTTGGCCGACAGAGGTGTTCAGTGAGCGACGACATGTTTGGAATTGGAGTTGTTGAAGGTTTCTTCGGGCCGGAGTGGTCATGGAACAGCCGATATCGATTTTGTGAATCCCTTCCTGCCTACGGGGGCGATTTTTATCTCTATGCTCCTAAGCGAGATACGTTCTTACGAAAAAACTGGAAACAGACTCATTCCGATAGACTGTGGAAAGAAATGCACAGTCTGAGCTCAATTTGTCATCGGAGTGAAGTGGCATTCGGCGTGGGGCTCAGTCCATTTGAGATTCACGCAGAGTGGAATCAACAGACCAAAACACTGCTGAGGGATAAAGTTGAGAGTCTCGAAGAACTCAACATTCGATTTCTTGGTTTGTTATTCGATGACATGCGAGGGGTCGCCGACTTGGCGGACAAGCAGGTCGAAATCGTTGAGTACGTAAGAGATATCACGAACACAACTATTCTGTTCTGTCCGACTTATTACTCGCACGACCCGCTCCTCGACAGGATTTTCGGCCAGCGACCAGACGGGTATTTGGAACGGATTGGAAATCTTTCGAAGGACATTCAAATTTTTTGGACGGGGCGCAAGGTTCTCCCTGAATCAATTTCAGTTGAAGAGCTGAATGAGGTGGCCAGGGTGCTGAAGCGCAGGCCATTGGTTTGGGATAACTACTTTGCAAACGACGGCCCAAGGCAATGCAAATTTCTAAAGTTGAAACATCTCGACGGTCGAACTCGCAATGCCTTTCGACATTCAAACGGCTGGGCGTTTAACTTGATGAATCAACCGAGCCTCTCTGAAATAGTTTTTGCGTCCTCAGTCGAAACGTTGACCGGCGGAGTCAATGCTGAAGAATCCTTCCATCGAATGGTGGCAAAGTTAGCTGGAGATGGGCTGGAACTCTTGTTGAGAAGAGACCAAAAGGCATTCCTGGAAATGGGACTTGATAAGATTGACGAAGGTAAGAAGAAGGAAATCATACAGGCCTTGAGCAGTGATCGATTTTCTCAAGAACTATTAGATTGGCTCAACGGTAAATATGTTGTTGGAGAGGAGTGTTTGACAGATTAATGCCAGTGGTCTGCTGGTCTTGCGAGCAGTCGTGAGGTCATGTGGGCTACGCCATGGAATCGCTTGAGATGCTCGTCGGGTGCTCACTTGGGCTTCGGCCGGTTGCCCGGTGCCGGCGAATCGGCGACGTGCTGCGAACAGACTTCCTGCACACAGCCGCGTAACCAGCGATGCGCGAGATCAGCATCCAACCGCGGGTGCCAGAGCAACGACACCGTGAACTCCGGCGTCGAGATCGGCAGGGCAAAACTATACATGCCGCGACGCAAGATTCCGGTGTGCCGCTTAGGAACGGTGGCGATGAGGTCAGAGGCGCGAGCCAGCGCGAGCGCTGTCGCAAAGCCCCCGACAATCGTGGCCATCTCCCGCTCCAGTCCGAACGCTTCTAAGGCGTCATCGACCGGGCCCTTTTCCGGTCCCTGCCGCGAGACACAGATGTGTTTCCCGGCGGCGTAGCGGGAGGGCGTGATCCTGCCCTTCGTCAGCGCATGTCCGGATCGCACGACACCGATGTATCGGTCATCGAACAGGGCCTGCACCCGCAACTCTTGAGCCGTCGTCTTATCGACCACCCCGGTCTCCAACTCGACAGTGCCTTCACGCAGCGGTGCGCTGTCCTTCTGTGACTTCTGCACGAAGCGCAGCCGCACACCCGGTGCCTCTTCACTCAGACGGGCCAGCAGCGGTGGGCCGAAGTTCTCCACGAATCCTTCGCTGGTCCGCAGGGTGAAGGTTCTGACGAGCGTGGTGAGAGTGAGTCGCTCCGCCGGGCGAAGCACCGACTCGGCGTCTTGCACCAGCTGACTCACCCGTTCGCGCAGGGCAAGCGCCCGAGGCGTCGGCACGAGCCCGCGACCGGCTCTGACCAGCAACGGATCGCCGGTTGTGGCACGCAATCGAGCGAGTGCCCGACTCATCGCCGACGGGCTGAGTCGCAATCGCTGTCCGGCGCGCGCCACGCTGCCTTCCGATAGCAACACATCAAGCGTCACCAGCAGATTAAGATCCGGTCTCGCCATGGCGCGATGATAGCACGGTTCAAGAGTGATGTGGCGTCAGATGCACGAATACCATGCAACCGCTGCGTCTTCCGCCAGGTCGCTGAGCGGCGTAAGATGGCCACCGTGGTACGGTTCACTTCATGGAGGTCACAGAGTATGGACGCACAGTTCTGGCATGACCGGTGGGCGAGCAATGAAATCGGTTTTCATAAGAGTGACGCGAATCCTTTGCTGGTGCAGTATTTCGACAAGCTGTCGCTGGCGAAAGAGAGTCGTGTTTTTCTGCCGCTCTGCGGCAAGACACTCGATATCGGGTGGTTGTTGTCTCGCGGCTGCCGAGTGGCCGGGGCCGAATTGAGCGCTGTAGCAATCAAACAATTGTTCGCGGATCTTGGCGTGACACCGAGCATCACGAAGGTCGGCGCTTTAGATCACTACCATGCCCCGCAGCTCCATCTCTTCGTGGGCGATTTTTTTCATGTTACGCCAACGCTGCTAGGCCAGGTTGATGCAGTGTACGATCGAGCGGCCATAGTCGCGTTGCCGCGTGACATGCGTGCTCGATACGCGACACACCTCATGACGCTCACCGCCCATGCCCCGCAACTGCTCATTTCCTTTGAGTATGACCAACAGGTGATGGAAGGCCCCCCGTTCTCAGTCACGACCGAAGAGATCCAGCAGCATTACAGCAAGCGATATGACATCTCCATCCTGACCAACCTCGATGTCCCTGGCGGCCTCAAGGGACGCTGCCCGGCCACGGAGCGGGTGTATGTCTTGAGAGCGGGAAGGCCATAGCGATGGAGAAAGAACAGACGACTTCGATTCGATGGATCCTCGCCGCCCTCTCGTTGTCCGTGCTGTTGTCCTCGATCGGGACGAGCATTGCCAACGTGAGTTTGCCGACATTGGCGCAAGTATTCGGTGCCTCCTTTCAGCAGGTGCAATGGGTGGTGCTCGCCTATCTCCTGTCGATCACGACGATGGTGGTCAGCGTCGGACGCCTCGGCGACATGGTGGGGCGTCGGCGACTACTGATGATCGGCGTCTTCTTGTTTACCGTGGCTTCCGCCCTCTGCGGAAGTGCACCCACGTTGTGGCTTCTCATCGCCGCTCGAGCAGCGCAGGGGCTTGGAGCCGCCATCATGATGGCGTTGACCATGGCCTTTGTCGGTGAGACGGTTCCTAAGGCTGCTGTCGGTCGCGCGATGGGACTGCTCGGAACGATGTCTGCGGCCGGCACCGCCCTTGGCCCTTCCCTCGGCGGCGTGCTGATCTCCGCATTCGGTTGGCAGGCCATTTTTTTTATCAATGTGCCGCTGGGTCTGATCATGCTTCTGCTCATCCATCGGTATCTCCCTGTCGATGCGAATAGGCGGCAGGTCATTCAACCCGGCTTCGACGTGATGGGTACCATGCTGCTGGCCGCCACGCTCGCGGCCTATGCGCTGGCGATGACGATTGGACGAGGTCAGTTCGGCGCACACAACATCGGTCTGCTGGTTGCGGCTCTGCTCGGCCTCGGTCTCTTCATCGTCGCCGAGAGACGGGCTGGGTCACCGTTGATCCGATTGGCGATGTTTCGCAATGCCTCGTTGAGCGCGAGCCTCACCATGAGCCTGCTCATCTCGACCGTGATGATGGCAACACTGGTGGTCGGACCATTCTATCTCTCGCAATCGCTTGGTCTCAGCGCGGGCTGGCTGGGCCTGGTGTTGTCGATCGGGCCACTGTTTGCTGCGGTGACTGGGGTACCGGCTGGTCGTCTGGTGGACGACGTCGGTGCCGATCGCGTGACCCGCATGGGACTCCTCGGGATCGCGATCGGATGTGTATTGCTGTTCACACTCCCGGCATCATTGGGGACTGTCGGCTACATCCTTCCCATCGTGGTGATCACGGTCGGGTATGCGCTGTTCCAGACGGCCAACAACACGGCGGTGATGATGGACATTCCTCAAGACCAGCGGGGTGTCACCTCCGGACTGCTCTACCTCTCGCGTAACCTCGGGCTGATCACCGGCGCCTCCGTCATGGGTGCCCTGTTCACCTTTGCGTCGGCGGTGCCCGATATCACCACGGCTCCTCCTGATGCCGTCGCGACCGGGATGCGAGTCACGTTCGCCATTGCGGGACTGCTCATCATCGCTGCGCTGGCGATTGCGGTGGGAACTCGTGCGCTCGTAACACGGCTCGTGCTTGCCCAAGACCCGTCGTGACACGGGCCGGATGGCCCCCGTGCCAGCCGCAATGCTGTTCGCCCGTCCGCTAACCCCATTGTCATGCATGGGCAATGTCGGCTCTTCAGCCATTCACACGCTGGCTGCGGGAGTGACTGTCTGGTAGACTGGCGCGGATTTAGGTCCCCGTGCAGCTGATTGCGAGGAAGTGTCGAATCCAGGGTAGAGAAAAGATGAACCTGATATTGAGGGAAGCTTCATTTGAGCCTGGAAGGTCAAGAGGTCGACCGCAAATCCATTCGGGCGGTTACCGGTAAGACGACGGACTGGAACGAAATCGCCAAAGATTGCATCGCCTTTGCCAATGCAACAGGCGGCCGACTGTTGCTCGGAATAGAAGATGATCAGGAGCAGCCTCCTGCCGACCAGCGCATCCCCGCCGACCTGCCTGACACCGTTCGACGCAAGTTGGCCGAGCGCACCGTCAATGTTGCCGTGCTGCCGGATGTCGTCACCGCCCAGAATGGCGGGCAGTACATTGAGTTGCGCATTCCCCGCACCATGGCGGTGGCCTCCACCACGGACGGTCGCTACTTCCTGCGCGTGGCCGATCAGAACAAGCCCGTCACCGGCGATGACGTGATGCGGCTCGCCAGCGAGCGTTCCGCGTTGCCGTGGGAAACGCAGACCACCCTGCGGATTCCTCGCGGTGAGATCGATGCTGCCAAATGCGACAAGCTGCTGCAGGCTTTGCGCTCATCCGACCGCGTCAAAGCCTCAGTCAAGGAGAAGTCCGACGACGAACTGCTCGACCACTATCAGCTCGCACAAGGGCTGACCCTCACCAACCTGGGCGTGCTCTGCTGTGGTTGTCAGCATCACCGTGCCCAACTCACTACGGCGCCGGTGATCCAGTTCATCAAGTACGATGAGCACGGTCAAAAGGTCAACAAGCTGGTCTGGGACGATCACACGCTCAATCCGATGGAGCTGATCGAGGCGGTTTGGCAGGAGGTCCCAGACTTTCGTGAACGCTATGAACTGCCCGACGGCCTGTACCGCCAAAACGTGCCCGCTTTCGATGAAATCGTGGTGCGTGAACTATTGGTCAATGCCCTCGTGCATCGCCCGTACACCCAGCGCGGTGACATCTATTTGAATCTGCACCCAGACCGGCTGGAAATGGTCAACCCCGGCCCGCTGCCGCTGGGCGTGACGCCGCAGAACGTGCTGCACATGACGGTTCGTCGCAACGAGCATCTGGCACGCCTGTTCCACGACCTGAAGCTGATGGAACGCGAAGGTAGTGGCTTCGACAAGATCTTTGAGGTGTTGCTCTCGCAAGGCCGCCCGACGCCGGAGCTCATCGAAACCCATGACCGCGTTCAAGTCACCGTGCGCCGCCGTATCCTCAAGCCGGAAGTCATCGACTTCATGGCCAAGGCTGACTTGACGTATCAGCTCACCCAGCGCGAACGCATTGCCCTGGGCTTGCTGGCACAGCACGACGCCCTGACCGCTCGCGAGTTGGCAACCACCCTTGAACTGCCATCGGTCGAAGCACTGCAACCCTGGCTCAAGCGCCTGCTGGATTGGCACCTCGTGCAAAGCTCGGGGCGCACTCAGGCCACACGCTACTTTGTCGATCCGGGCTTGCTGCGAGGCCTGGAATTCGCCGGGCCGACCACGCTCAAGCGGATCGAGCCCCATCGATTGGCCGCGCTAGTGCTCGAAGACCTGCAGCGGTACCCGCAATCTGCCGTCAGCGAGATCCATCGGCGCGTGGGCGCCGAGATCCACTCTAAGCAGATCAAGCGCGCGTTGGATCAGCTGATTGATCGAGGCGCCGTCCGCTACGAGGGTGACAAACGTTGGCGGCGCTACTGGGCGGTGTCATGAACAGGTTATCGGACAACAAGCGCCGTATCGACGAGAGGTGGGTGATAGTGGCTGGGCGATATGCCGGTACAGGCCTCATGAATCAACGTGTTCTATCGGCCGCAGACGTTGGATCTTGGTCGATAGACGCATCAGAAAAGCCAACGGTCGAGGTTCCGGGAGGGGCCGCATGAGCATGAACGAGGCGGATACCCGCTACCACCTCATCGATCCCGTCTTGCGTGAAAAGGGCTACGTCAGCCGCGAGTGCATCACGTTGGAAACCGTGCTCACTCCACCACCCGTTGAACCGATTGGCTCCAAGGGGTGCAGGCGTAAGGGGCCTGGGCGCACGGACTACCTGCTGTGTGTTCAGGTCGGCGAGATGCCCAAAGCCATGCCGGTGGCTCTGCTGGAGGCGAAAAAGGAGGGCGACGATCCGCTCAAGGGCATGCAACAAGCTCGCGGATATGCCGACACGCTGCGCTTCAACGTAAAGTACGTCTTTGCCACCAACGGCCACCGGTATGGCGAGTATGACCGCTTCACGAAATTGATCAACGGTCCATTTCAGTTCAGCGACTTTCCCGCGCATCCGGATCTTACGGCACGGTACGCCAAAGACAACGGCATCGACCTGACCAGACCCGAAGCCGCCATGCTGTTTCAGGCCGACAGCCCCGCCTGGTCGCAGAGCCGCTATTATCAAGATGCGGCCATCCGTGCGGCATGTACGAAACTCCTGCGCGATGGGCAGGCCGGCAAGCCTCCGCGTGTGCTGCTCACGCTCGCGACAGGAGCCGGCAAGACGATCATTGCTACGAATCTTTTGTGGCGCCTCTCGCAGGCCGGGCAGCTACCGAAACCCGCCTTGTTCTTATGCGATCGAGATGAACTGCGCACCCAGGCCTACAACAAGCTCAGCGCGGCATTCGGGGCCAATGCCCGTATCGTCGAAACGGAGGGGGGTCAGAACGCGGCCAGGAACGCCCGCATCCATATTGCCACCTATCAAACTCTAGGGTTGGACGACGGCGATCCGACCGATGACGGTTTCGCCAGCTTCCTCACCGAGCACTACGGCCAGGATGCCTTCAGCGTCATCATCATTGACGAATGCCATCGTTCAGCCTGGGGCCGCTGGTCGGAAGTGCTGCGGCGCAACCCCAATGCCATCCATATCGGTCTGACGGCCACTCCGCGTAAACTGGAGGAGTCGGACAAGACCAGCAAGGAAGACCAGGACATCACCGCCAACAATCGCAAGTACTTCGGCGAGCCGGTCTATGAATACACGTTGATCCAGGCTCAGGAAGACGGCTACCTGGCCGCCTGCGAAATTGTGAAGCGGAAGGCCAGCATCGACAGCGCCACATTCACGAAGGAAGAAGTACTCAACGCCGGTGCCAAGGACATCAAGACCGGCAAGCCCTTGACCGATGCCGACCTCACCAAGGACACCTATGCCGGCAAGGACTTCGACGACGAGCTGTTCATCGAGCTGCGCACGCCCAAGATGTGCGCTGACCTGTTCACACTGCTGTGCGAGAACGGCGGGCCCGAACAAAAGGTCATCATCTTCTGCACCCGCGAGATCCACGCCGACCGCGTCGCGCAGCACATGAACAACTTTTACGTACGCTGGTGTCGGGAGAAGGGGCAGGAACCCAAGGACCATTACGCCTTCAAGTGTATGGGCGGCGCCAACAACGGAGCCGACCTCATCGAACCGATGCGCGGATCAAGCGAACGCGCGTTCATCGCCTGTACCGTGGATTTGCTGGAAGCCGGGGTAGACATCGAGCGTCTGAACGCCGTGGTGTTCTTTCGTTATCTACAGTCGCCCATCAAGTTCTACCAGATGGTCGGCCGCGGCACGCGCATCCACGAGGACACGCAGAAGTACAAGTTCTGGCTCTACGACTACACCGGCGTCACCAGCCTGTTCGGCGCGGAGTTCATCTCGAAGCCGCCGCGACCTGGTGGCGGGGGGAAGGGCGGTTGTGAAGGACCTGGTGGTGGCGGCGAGGGCGAGGGCCCGGCCGTGGGAGAGATCGGCGGGCAGCGCGTCATCGTGTACCCGCAGGGCCGTTTCATTCTCACCTGCCGCGAGGGGCGCGACCTGCCAATTCCCGTGGACGACTACCGTCGCGAGATGATCCAGCGCGTCTTGTCGGAAGCGCACAACCTCGACGAGTTCCGCACGCTCTGGATTGAAACCCAGAAGCGGCGGAGCCTCATAGATCATCTGTTGAGCGATAATTTTAGCCCGGAGGTCATCCGGGAAATCGACCGGATGACCGACTTCGACCTCTACGACTTTTTCGGCCACCACGGCTACCATGCCCGAGCATTGAAGCGCCCGGAACGCGGCGATCTGTACATCAGCGGCAACCAGTCCTGGTTTGCCGACATGGACCCTCAAGCCGGCACTGTGCTCAAGGGGTTGGGTCACCAGTTCGCCGCAGGCGGCACCGATGCGCTGGAAACTCCGGCCCTGTGGGAAGTGCCGGAGATCAGGCTCGCTGGCGGACTCGATGCGCTGCGCGCGCTAGGCAGACCGATGGACGTGATGCGTGAGGCGAAGGGAAGGTTGTTTGGGGTATGAGTTGGCGTACTATCCGACTGGCTAATATAGCCGTTGCGCACCGGCAGATTATCGGGCCCGATTCACCGGCTAAGTCTGAGCGGCCGTACCTCGGTCTCGAACAGATCGAAGCCGGAACTGGCCGAATTCTGAACTACGACGGCAACCCGGCTGAAGGGAAGAGCACGACCTTCGCTTTTGATGAGCGGCATATTCTCTACGGTAAGTTGCGCCCCTACTTAAACAAGGTCGCCACTCCCGACCGAGATGGGCGATGCTCTACAGAGATCATTCCATTACTGCCTACTGGTGTAGATCGTAGCTTCCTCGCTTTCCTGCTTCGCACCGATCGCGTCATTAATGGCGCAATGGCCGAGAAGACGGGCTCCCGCATGCCCAGAGCCGACGTGGATGCTCTACTGCGCCTTGAGGTCACCATCCCTGACTCCCTTGACGAACAACGCCGCGTCGCCGCCCGCCTGAAAGCCCAATTGGCTGAAGTGGACGCCGCGCGCCAGGCGGCGAGGGCGCAGTTGCGAGATGCTGCCCTGTTGCAACGCCGCTTACTGCAAGCCGCTTTCCATCAACTGGTCTGCGAACCATTGACGCTTGGCTGCGTCTTGAATGAAATCCAGACAGGCAAGAGCTTCCTGACCGCAGAGGTGTTAGCGCGTCCCGACGAACTTGGCGTGTTGAAGGTCAGTGCCGTTTCGTGGTCGCAGTTCCGTGCCGACCAGGCTAAAGCTTTGAAGGGCGAATACACGCCTGCCGAAAATCACCGAGTCAAGCAAGGTGACTTGCTCATTTCACGTGCCAATACGCGCGAACTTGTTGGGGCTGTTGTGCTCGTCGAACGCGACTATCCGATGCGCCTGCTGTCGGACAAAACTTTGCGTCTCGTCGTGGATGAAAGCCGTGCCAACAAGGATTATTTGCTACTCGCGCTGCGCACAGAGTTGGCGCGTGAGCACATTGAGCTCTACGCCACTGGAACCAGCGACTCGATGCGGAATATCTCTCAAGACGTCATCGCATCCATTCCGATTTTACTGCCACCGCTGGACGACCAATGCCACATCGTTGCTCGTTTGAAATCCCAACTCGACGAAACCGACAACATGGCCCAATCGGTTACCGCGCAATTGGCCGAGATCGAACGTCTCCCGCAACACCTCCTTTCGCAAACCTTCAACAACGTGGGTGCGAGGTCATGACCACCACGCCGCAACCTCCCGATTTTGCCGACATCGCGCAACTGATCGCCACGGCCCGGGAACGTGCCGTGCAGGCGGTCAATACCACGCTGATCGAGTTGTATTGGCAGATCGGCGAACACATCAGCCGTAAAATCGCCGCCTCGGAATGGGGCGATGGCGTGGTGGATCAACTGGCCCGCTATCTGGCCCAGACGCAACCGGGACTGCGCGGGTTTACCCGCCGAAACCTGTTCAGAATGCGGCAATTCTATGAGGCCTATGCGGGCAATGAATTAGTGTCACCACTGGTGACACAATTGCCGTGGACGCATCACCTCATCATCCTGAACCAGAGCAAGCGGGCGGAGGAACAAGCGTTCTATGTGCGTCTGGCGGTACAGGAAAAGTGGAGCAAACGGCAGCTGGAGCGCCAGTGCAAGGCGGCGCTGTTCGAGCGTACGGTGCTGGCACCGGCAAAGGTGTCGGCTGTGCTGTCAGACGCGCACCCGGAAGCGGCCAGCGTCTTCAAGGACAGTTATCTGATCGAGTTCCTTGATCTTCCCCAGGGCCATGCCGAAACCGACCTGCATCGCGGCCTGCTCTTACGGCTCAAGGATTTCTTGATCGAGCTGGGGCGCGATTTCTGTTTTGTGGGCAGCGAATATCCGGTGCAGGTCGGTGGGCGCGATTTCGCGCTGGACCTGTTGTTCTTCCATCGCGGCTTGAACAGCCTGGTGGCCATCGAACTGAAAGTCGGACGCTTCGAGCCGGAATACCTGGGCAAGCTGAATTTCTATCTGGAAGCCCTGGACCGGGACGTGAAGAAGTCGCACGAACGCCCGGCCATCGGTCTGTTGTTGTGCGCGAGCAAAGACGACGAGGTGGTCGAATACGCCCTGAGCCGCAGCACCTCGCCCGCGCTGATCGCCGAATACCAGACCCAACTGCCGGACAAAGCCTTGCTGCGGGCGAAGCTGCATGAGTTTTATCTGCAAAACACACACACAGAAAATGGGGATACCGACTGAACATGGCCGGCCGGAAACGCACTGCACAACCACCCAAGGCCATCGCCTCCACGCAATCGCTGTCGGCCTTCGTCAAGAGCATTTGCGACGTGATGCGCCGTTCCAACTGCGCGAGCGCCCTGCAATATGTGCCGGAGCTGACCTGGATTCTGTTCCTGCGCATCCTCGACGCGCAGGAGGCGCGCGATCAGGAAGCAGCCGAGGCGGTGGGCGCAAGCTTCACGCCAGCCTTGCGGAGCCCCTACCGTTGGCAGGACTGGGCTGCGCCGCCGCCCAGGAACGAGGCGAACAAGCAGAACCATCCAAAGACGCCGGAAGGCAAACTCTTTGGTTGGAAGCGGCAGGCGTTATTCGCGGCGGGGGACGGCAAGCTGTTCGACTTCATCAACAAAGACCTGCTGCCGCATTTGCATAGTCTGGACGTGGACCCGCGCACCAACCTGCCCCGCAGCGGGGCTACCCCGAAGCAACGCATCATCGGCCGTATCATGACGGCGGTGGAGCGGGTGCGGGTGGATTCGGAATCCAACCTGCGCGACATTCTCGACAAGGTGGACGAGATCAGCATCGACCACTTGGACGACCAGCACTTCTTCACCCTGTCGCAGGTCTACGAAGATCTGCTGTTGAAGATGGGTGAAAAGAATTCCGACGGTGGCCAGTTCTTCACACCGCGCGAGGTGATCCGTGCGATGGTTCATACCGTGGACCCGTCGTTGGGGCAGACGGTCTATGACCCCTGCTGCGGCACCGGCGGGTTTTTAGCCATCGCCTACGAGCATATCGCGCGCAAGTTGGGCAAGAGCCCAGCCAGCACCGATCTTGACCGGTTGAAGCACGAGACCTTCTTCGGCCGAGAAAAGGAGAACCTGGTTTTTCCTATCGCGCTGGCCAATCTGGTCTTACACGGCATCGATCGGCCCAACCTGTGGCACGGCAACGCGCTGACGAAGCGGGCCACCTATGCGGCGCTGTTCGAGCAAGCGCCTAGGCAGTTCAACGTGATCCTGACCAATCCGCCCTTCGGCGGCAAAGAAGGGAAGGACGCGCAAAAGAATTTCGCCTTCGAAACCAGCGCCACGCAGGTGCTGTTCCTGCAGGATATCTTGGCAGAGCTGGCTCCCGGCGGGACCTGCGCCATGGTGCTGGACGAAGGGCTGCTCTTTCGCACCAATGAGAGCGCTTTCGTGGAGACCAAGCGCAAGCTGGTAGACGAGTGCGATCTCTGGGCCATCGTCAGCCTGCCTGGTGGCGTGTTTTCCACGGCTGGTGCGGGCGTCAAGACGAATTTGTTGTTTTTCACAAAAGGCAAGAAGACCACACGGATCTGGTACTACGATCTCTCGCCGGTGAAGGTGGGCAAGAAGACGCCGCTGACGCTGGCGCATTTTGGCTTTGTCCCAAACGGGACGATAGTGGACGATGCGGCCCTGCCCGCTTCACTGGTGGCAGAGTGGCAGGCTGACGAGGCATCCAGCGGCACACGGTTTCCCAGCTATGCCCGCCTTCTTCCGCAGCGAGGGACGCCGAAAGGCGAAAGCCGCTACTCCTGGACGGTGGACTTCGCCGCCCGCCGCGTGAAGGCGCGCGACGAGATGCAGCCGTTGCTGGATGGGGCGGCCAAGATCAAGGCCGAGGTGGTGGATCTCAAGGAGCGGCTGAAGCGCCTCAAGAAAAATAAAGCCGGTACGAAGGCGATCGCGGCGCTGGAGGCTCAGATTCGTGAGAAGGACAAGGCCGCACGAGATCTTGAATCGCAGGCGGCTGCTATCGATGCGGCGGTGTTCGACCTCAAGGCGGTCAATCCGAATGCGGTGACCGTGGTCGATCAGCGCACGCCGGTCGAGATCATCGCCAACATCGACGCCCAAGGCCGCATCGTGGCAGAGGCGTTGGGGCGCTTGAAAGACTTGCTGGTCGCCGACGTGCCGGTGGCACAGGGATAGAATCAGGAAGACGCTTGAATGTCGGCGAGCATTGGCCCCCCCTCGTTTGAGTCCCCCTCCTCTCTTCTGCTACAAGAGCAGCCAGCTGCGGGCCGGTCGTTCGACCGCGGGCACCGGAGTATCACAAGGAGGAATGCGACATGAGTGACGATCTGATCAGGCATCTTGGTCCGTTGGCTGCACTGGCGGGCGTGTGGGAGGGCGACAAGGGCGACGATGTGGCGCCGTCGGATGATCGCGGCACGGAGCGTAATAAGTTCCGCGAGCGGATGACGTTCGAGCCGTTCGGCCCCGTGAACAACCATGAACAACAGTTGTACGGCTTGCGATACTCGACCGTGGCCTGGCGCTTGGGCGAGGACGCGCCGTTTCACGAGGAGACCGGTTACTGGCTGTGGGATGCGGCGGCGAAACAGGTGCTCCGTTGTTTCATCGTGCCGCGGGGAGTCATGGTGCTGGCTGGGGGTACCGTAGAACCGGATGCCACGTCGTTTCAGATTTCAGCGGAGGCCGGGTCGGATACGTATGGCATTTGCTCGAACAAGTTTCTCGATCGGGAGTTCAAGACCGTGCGATATGAACTGACGGTGACCGTGCACAGCCGCGACAGCTTCAGCTACAACGAAGATACGCAGTTGAGAATGAAGGGCCGCGACGAACTGTTCCATCACGTCGACGCGAATCGAGTGACGCGAGTCGGGTAACGTGGTTCAGGCGCTGTAGGAAAACATGCCGCCCCCTGTTCGCTTCTCGCGCACCGTGCTTGGTATAGTGACAAGAAGGGTTTCGCGCAGTCTGGGCTTGATGAGCGTCTCGTCAGGCTAGCGGACGACGGAACAATCTGTGTCTACTATTTCAGGAAGGAGGCTGAATATGCGAAAAATATGGGTGGCGATGGCGGGGGTAGTTCTGGTCGCTGGTTGCGCAGGGCTGCCGCAGACATCGAGAACGGCGGTCATCCATGAGGTGAAATTTGAGGCCAATCTGGAACCAGCGGATCTGACCGTGCACGTCGGTGACGAAATACGCTGGGTGAATCATCGGACGCTTCCGGTGCTCATCGATATTCCCGGCCTGAGTGGAGAGATGTTGTCTTGCGACCGCGGCTTCTCGGGTATGATGGGAGGGGTGAGCGAGTTGAAGGAGCTAGAGCCAAGCAAGAGTGCCAGCTTGTGTTTCAGTAAGCCGATTGTCATTAGTTACAACGCACGTATGAGATCAGCCGACCCGGGTGGCATGAAGATCGAGCCGGGAACGATTCGCGTCGTGGCTCCCGCCCAGTAGCGGTCCGCTGTGTCTCTTGCCCCGGAGTCGCGTCATGGGCTCCGGGGTGGGCCTCCCCTCCTAAGCACGAGTTCCTCACAGAGTGGCAGGTATCCGGTACGATCCATCATCCGCGTCGCCGCGCGAGGATCAGTAATGTCTACTGATTCTCGATGTGTGGTGTGGATCGCTTTGCGGCGAGGGAATGGTGCCGATCGGGCGATCAGAGGACCGTCGTCCAGGGTGGACTGACGGCGAAAGCGGCGTTGATCAGGCCGACATGGGAGTAGGCTTGGGGAAAATTGCCGAGCTGGGTGCGGGTCTCCGGGACGAAGTGCTCGGAAAAGAGTCCGAGATGATTCGCGCCGGTGAGGACCTGAGCCATGATCTGCTGCGCCTCCGCCATGCGCCCGAGCCGCGCCAGGCCTTGCACGACCCAGAAGGAACAGATGACGAAGCTGGATTGCGGCCGGCCGAAATCATCGGGGCGGAGGTAGCGGAAATAGAAGCCGGTCTCTTTCCCGCCCGCTTGCACGGCGAGGGCTTGCGCAATGCTCTGCATGGTCGCCTCGCACACGTCGCGGTTGGGAAAGCCGAGGATCGCCGCTTGCGCCAGCGAGGCATCGTACGTCTCGTCCTTGGGTCCGTTGCGGAGCGAGCCGTCCTTGGTGGCGTTCAAGAGTGCCTGGGAGGCGCGCGTACGGGCTGCGTCGAGGTCGAAGGTCAAGGACGGCAAAAATCCCGCCTTGTGCATGCGATGGGCCCGGTCGAGCCCGGCCCAGCACATCAGGTTCGAAAATGAGTGTTCTTGCCAACCGTTACGAATTTCCCACAAACCTGCGTCCGGTTGCGCGATGGTGCGATCGCAGAGTCGGGCCAGATTCGCCACGAGCTGCTCCTGATCTTTTGTGCGCAAATCGTAAAAGCGGTTGTCGCTGAAAATCGGCGTGAGCGCGAGCACCAACTCGCCGTATACGTCGTTTTGAATGTGTTCGGCGGCTTGATTGTGGTTGCGCACGGGGGCGCTGCCCGAGAAGCCGGCCCAATGGGCATGTTCGGTTTCCGGCAGCGGGAGGTCCTGACTCAGCGTGTACACCGGGGCCAGCCGTTCTCTGGAATATTCATGCGTATAGGCGATGTTGAGGAGGAATTTGAGGAACCCTTCCATTTCCTCGAAGTGCCCGAGATTGTGAAAGGCGGTGAGCGAAAAATAGGCATCGCGCAACCAGCAGTAGCGATAGTCCCAATTCCGGGGTCCACCAGGCTCCTCGGGGAGGCTGGTAGTCAGGGCAGCCAGAATGGCGCCGGTGTCTTCGTAGCAGTGGAGTTTGAGCGCAAGGGCGGAACGGATCACCTCTTCCTGGTGCAGCACCGGAATCGAACAATGCTTCACCCACATCCGCCAGTAGCGGGTGGTCTGATCCAGGAATTCGTGGCTGACCTTGGCGAGGTCGTCCTCGATGCCCAGGCCCCAGGTCAGGGCGAAATAGGTCTTCTCGGTCAAGGCGAAGGGGCGCTCTTCGTAGAGATACGTCAGGGGCATGTTGGTCAGCAGCCGGAGGTATTCCCCGCGGATGTCGTAGCGCACGTGGCTGTTGCCGCGCATGCCGCGGGCATACTCCTTCCCCCATCCCGTCACCGGGCGACAGCTCACGCGAATCGAGGGTGTGCCGGCCAGCGGTTCGACGATGCGAAAGAGAGCGGCGGGGCGGTAGACCCGGCCGTACTGCTCGAAGCGCGGGCAGAAGTCCGTGATCCTGAAGGTGTCCCCGTTGGATGTGGACACTTCGGTCACCAGGATATTTGTATTAGGAAGGTAGCGTTGCGTTGTCTTGACTTGAGCGGAGCTGGTAGGGCTTGATATGGAAAAGTGCCCGCCTTCGGGATCGAGGATTCGTCCAAAGACCGGATCACTGTCCGGTCTGGGCAGGCAGAGCCAGTCGACAGACCCGCTTTCATGAATGTGTGCCGAGACGTGGCAATTGCCGATGAGTCCGTAAGGGTACATGCCTCGACCATAAGAGATTTCGGCCTCAAAGTAAACTGCAGGAGAACACATGGGGATCTCCATCCGGTTTATCCTTCCGCTTTTGCTGGTCTTGGGCGTCGTGGCCTATAGCGTCGTGCCCCTCGTCGACTCCCTTACGCTGAAGTGGTTCACCCGCGACCTCGAAAGCCGCTCCAAATTGCTGGCCAGTACGATGGAAGTGCCGCTGGCCGACCTGGTCGCCTCGCGTTCGCGCACGAAGATTTTCGCCTATTTCCATAAAGTGATTCAGGATGAACGGCTCTATGCGCTGGGGTTCTGCGACACGCAGCAGCGATTGCTCTATCAAACCCTGACCTACCCCGATCAATTGTCCTGTGAAAGCTTGGCGCACCTGGCGCCCGGTTCCTCCGAAGTGGTGGGCTTCGCCCAGGGACCGCTGCACGTGGTTGTGGCGACGATTCAATCCGATGGGAAATCGCTGGGCCGGTTGATGCTGGTCCACGACATGAGTTTCGCGCATCAGCGCAGCACGGATACGAAGTGGTACATTTTTTATCTGTTTGTCGGCTTGGCCGGAGTGATTTCGGCGGTGACCGTGCTCGTCGCGGAGCTGAGTTGGCGAGGTTGGGTGGCGAGTGTTCGAGCCATGCTTGCACGGACCGGCTTGCCCGCGGAGCGCGGTCGAGCCCATTCGCCGGCCTTGCGTCCGGTTGCGCAGGATTTAGAAGCGTTGGTAAGGGAATTGGAGGCCGACCGCCGGATGCGGGATGAAAGCCAGATCACCTGGAGCCCCGCCAGCCTCAAGACCGTTCTGCACGAACATCTGTCGGGCGACGAAATCTTGATTGTCTCCAATCGCCAACCCTATATCCACAATAGGCGAGGACAGAAAATCGAGGTGCAGGTGCCGGCCAGCGGGTTGGTCTCCGCCCTTGAACCGGTGATGCGGGCCTGTTCGGGGGTGTGGATCGCCCACGGCAACGGCTCGGCCGACCGTGAGGTCGTGGACAGTCGGGATCACGTGCGGGTGCCGCCGGATCATCCGTCGTACGATATTCGCCGGATTTGGCTGTCACCGGATGAGGAGTCCGGGTTTTATTATGGCTTCTCCAACGAGGGGCTCTGGCCGCTCTGCCACAATGCGCATGTGCGGCCGACGTTCCGGACTTCAGACTGGGAGCAATATGTCGCCGTCAACGAGC
>WIAG01000084.1 GCA_014055495.1 Nitrospira sp. CR1.2 | reverse complement strand
GCGTTCGGGACGCAGGGGTCGGAGGTTCAAATCCTCTCGCCCCGACCAAACCGCTTCTCCTCCTCTTCCAGTGTCAACGACTCAGCCCACGGAGAGGTCCTCCGTGTCGAGCACTCATGCTTTGTGGTGTCCCTGCCGATAAGGGAGAAGCAAGAGCGTGGACGCGCCGCGTAAACTCCTAAATCGCGTGACGGCCTCTAGCCGCTGTGAGAGTATCCTGGTCAAGACGCGAATCTCGCTCTGCGGCAATTTGTGCTTAGGGAATTGAGACCCGATGACGGAAACCGGCGACGCTGTACGGGCAAAAATCCTGGTGAGTGGACGTGTTCAGGGTGTGGGCTATCGCGCGTTCACCTGCCGTATGGCGGCTTCGCGCGGCTTGACCGGCGAGGTGGAAAATCTGGATAGCGGGCAGGTGGCGGTAGATGTTGAGGGCAGTCGGAATGTCCTGGAGGAATTCCTGGCGGATCTCAAGCGGGGGCCGGTGGGGGCGCGTGTGACCCAGGTGCAAGTCGAATGGGGCAACGCCACTGGCCGTCATCATGAGTTTACGATTCGGTAACAGGTAACGACGTTATGGCTCGACGTGCAACCATGCGACAGGACACCGGGATGGCTCCGCCGGTCTCGACTCGCCGCCCGCGTGCGGTGCGGGGAGATGAGGAGGAGGAGGCGGACCCGCAGGGCCATGTGGATGCGGACGAGTCGGGCACCGAAAATCGTTCGTCGGAATCGGGGCGTGCGGAGGGTCTGGATACGATCAAGAGTTATCTCCGCGAGGTGCGCAAGTCGACCCTGTTGAATTTCAAGCAGGAGCAGGCGCTGGGCAAGCGGGTCATGGCAGGCGACGAAGCCGCCCGGCAAGAAATGATCGAGGCGAATCTCCGGTTGGTCATCAGCATCGGGAAGCGTTATATGAATCGGGGATTTCCCTTTGCCGATATCGTCGAAGAAGGCAATCTGGGTCTCATCAAGGCAGTCGAGAAGTTCAACTACAAGCGGGGATTCCGGTTCAGTACCTATGCGTCCTGGTGGATTCGGCAATTCATTGAGCGAGCCATCATCAACCAGGGGAAGCTGGTCAGACTGCCGGTGCATGTGGTTGAACGGTTGAATCGCTACCTGGCTAAGGTGGAACAGCTGGTACATGAGCACGGGCGGGAGCCCCTGGCCGAGGAAGTCGCGGCGAAACTGAAAATCAGCGTTGCTGAAGTCGACGATCTCAAACAACTGGTCCGCACCACCTGCTCGCTGGACAGTCCCATCAGCGACCGTCAGGACACCTTTCTCCGGGATGTGATCGAGGATCCGCTTTGTCTCACCCCTGCCGATACCACCGAAGGTGTGATGCGGCGAGCCGAACTGATGGCCTGGGTCAATGAACTGCCGGAAAAGGAACACACGGTGATTCTGGCTCGGTTTGGACTTGACGGCGCAGAGTCGCGGACGTTAGAAGAGATTGGCCAAGATATGGGGCTGACTCGTGAGCGGGTTCGTCAAATCGAATCGGCAGCGCTGGCCAGGCTCCGCGGAATCATTGAACGGAAAACCATGAAGCGGGCGGATCTTCTATGAGGACGTCCCGATGCCCCCACACCCATGAATTACAAAGCCCTCATTCGAGAAGTCCCCGACTTTCCTAAGCCCGGCATTCTGTTCTACGACATCACCACGCTCCTCAAAAACCCTCAAGCCTTTCGCGCCATTGCCGATGATCTTGCCGCACGTTATGACGGCCAGGGCATTGCGAAGGTGATCGGCATCGAGTCGCGAGGATTTATCCTTGGCGGCACGCTGGCAGCCCGTCTTGGGGCCGGGTTCGTTCCTGTTCGAAAGCCAGGCAAGTTACCGGCGGACATCTACGAAGTGGAATACAACCTGGAATATGGCTCGAGCGTGTTGGCGATCCATCGGGACGCCGTCTCAGCCGGAGAGCGCGTGCTGATCGTGGACGACCTGCTGGCGACCGGTGGAACGGCGGCCGCGACGGTGGACCTTGTGCGCCAACTCGGCGGGGAGATTGCAGGCCTGGATTTTCTGATCGAACTGAAGGACCTGAAGGGGCGAGACCGGCTGACCGGCTACAACGTGCATTCGATACTAAGCTACCCCTAAACACCCAAGATCTTGGGGAACCGGGTACTTGTCAAACGATCTATAGCGTGATATACCTGCCAAACTTTTTCGCCTTGCACTCATTACGAAAGGGTATGAGCCTCTATGGCGACGAAAGTCGGCGCGAAGAAAAAAACACCAACCACGAAAGCTAAAGCCATCGCTCCTGAGAAACCTGTGAAGAAAGAGCGTCCGGCTCCCATAACAGCTATGACGGAAAAAGATGAGGACAGCGTAGCCGCGCGTGTGGTGGCTGCGTTGACGCAGAAAGAAACGCCGAAAGAAAAAGAAGAACGTCAGCGCCGACGCGAGGTCTTGCAGCGGATGCTGCTCGGGAAGCGTCAGGAGATCATGCGAGAGATCGAGGGCAACCTCGGCCAGTCGCTGACGGAGGATCAGCAACGTCGCTTGGAATCGGCCCGTGACGTCGGTGATCAGGCCCTCATGGATCTCGATCGCGAACTCGGCATCTCGCTCATGGAGATGCGCAACAGGAAGCGACAGGCGATCGATGAGGCCTTGACCAGACTCAGCGAGGGAACCTACGGCATTTGCGCAGAATGCGGCATAGAAGTGAGCGAAAAACGCTTAGAGGCCGTGCCGTTCGCAAAACTCTGCGTTCGGTGTCAATCCCAACAAGAACTCCTCGAGAAGATCGAGAAGGAAGAGGATCGAGACTAACGCGCTCGCGTCGTGACGATCCTTCTTCGGTTTGCCCTCATGTCTGGCGCTTGTGCTTGCACGGGTGCTCCTTCTCCGGCACTTGACCTCCATGGTCTCCGGTAGTCGTACCTGGACCTATGACTCATCCCCGGTCGAACGCGGTAGTGTTGTTGAGCGGTGGACTGGATTCCACCGTTACGGCCGCTCTCGCGCAGCAAGACGGGTACCGCATTCACTGCGTGACCGTCTCCTACGGGCAGCGTCACGGGGTGGAGGTGCTCCGCGCCCAGGCCGTTGCGGCGGCATTGGGTGCGGCAGGCCATGTGATCGTCACGGTTGACCTTCGGGCATTCGGCGGCTCCGCCCTGACGGCGGATCTGGCGGTGCCGAAAGATCGCACACAGCGGGAACAAGCGAGCGAGATCCCGGTCACCTATGTTCCGGCACGCAACAGCATCTTTCTCTCCCTGGCTCTGGCGTATGCCGAAACGCTGGAGGCAGAGGCCATCTACTTCGGTGCCAATGTACTGGACTATTCCGGTTATCCCGATTGCCGCCCAGAGTTCATTCGCGCGTTTGAAGCGGTAGCCAGACTTGGGACGAAAATGGGCGTCGAGGGGCGGGCGGTCGAGGTTCGCGCGCCGCTGTTGATGCTGTCCAAGGCAGAGATCGTTCGCCGGGGGCAAGCTCTCAACGTTCCGTTCGCGCTGACGCATAGCTGTTATGACCCCGGTGTCGATGGGGTTGCCTGCGGCAGATGCGACAGTTGCCGGATTCGGCGAGAAGGTTTTCGTCAGGCGGGAGTTGAGGATCCCGTTCCCTATGCGATACTCTAGCCAAGACTGAGAGCAAGCCTGTACGAGTCGGGAGAGAAGAACCGATGACGCCTGAAGAGTTTTTTATGTATCTGATCATCGCGCTGGTGATCGTGACTCCGATCGGGGCGCGGCTCTACCGTCGCCTGACTCTGAACCGCACGACACAGATGTTGCGTGAGCAACTGAACCAATCGCAGCCCGGTCAGTCAGCGACGCGACCCCCGGAGCCACCGCGATGAAGCGGACGATGGTGAGGAGGATGTCGATGAAGGCTTGGACGCTGGGCGTGAGTGTCGCGATGATGGTGGGCGCATTGGTCGCTTGTGAATCGAATGCGACCAATCAGGACGCGGGTAAGTCCGCCGGAGGAGCCACGCCGGCGGATGTGCAGGTCGGCGAAGCGAAGTTCACAGCCAATTGCGCCGTCTGCCACGGCGTCCGTGGTGTCGGCACCAAGCAGGGGCCGCCGCTTGTTCATAAGATTTATGAGCCGAACCATCATGCCGACATGGCGTTCCAACGCGCTGCGGAGAACGGCGTGCGCGCGCACCACTGGGAGTTCGGGAATATGCCGAAAATTGAAGGCGTGACACCGGCGGATGTGGAGCAGATCATCCGATATGTACGCTGGTTGCAACGCGAGGCAGGCATATACTGAGTCTCGTGGTCTGGCTGTCTCATTCTCTCCTCTCTCCCGCTCCTTCGCGTCAGTCTCCAGGCTCTGATCCCTCGGTTTGACAAGCTGCGCGTGCGGTTCGTAAGGTAGATGCATGGCCCAACGAGGCCGTTGACACCCGCCTGGACCGCAGGGCGGCTTGGTTCATTGGCGAGACCTTTTCACAGGAGGAACCTATGCGACAGGGAGCCTGGTTCATGTTGGGCGTGCTGGGGATCGTCGGGGCGTCATTGTCGACCTCGGGCTGTGTGGCGATCGAGGCGGGTCATGAGGGCGTGATGGTTGAGCAGCCGTTTTTCTTCGGTCACGGCGGGATTGACCCGTCCCCCTCCAAGACCGGTCGTGTCTGGGTAGCGCCGACGACGAAGGTCATAGAGGTGGATGTCCGGCCGCTCCAGTATTCGGAACATTTCGACATCATTTCTGCGGAAAATGCCCCGGTGTCGTTCGATGCATTTCTGATTGCCAACGTCGTCGAAGGGCGTTCTCCCGAACTCATCGGTCGTTACGGTACCACCTGGTATCAAAACAACGTGAAGGAAGCGTTTCGGACCTTCGTCCGTGAAGAAGTACAACGGTACCCGCTCTTTCAGTTGACGACGGATCCGACGACCAGGACAAAGCTCCAAGACGCGATTGCGCGTGAAGTGCAGAACAAGCTCATCGATAAGCAGAACATGCCGATTCGGCTGAACCGAGTCGTGGTTGGAAGCATCCTGCCGCCCAAGGGTGTGGTGGAACAGACGACGCAGACCATCGTGCAGGAGCAACGCAAGATTACGATGGTCGAGTTTCAAAAGGCGGAAGAGGCGCGTGAAAAGGCGGAAAAACAGCGAGGCATCGCAGACCGAGCCTACCGTGAATCATTGGGATTGACCGCGCCGGAATTCGTCGACCTGCGCCGCATCGAAGTGCAGAAGGAAATCGTCCAGCATGCGCCGACGGCGTTGACCGTGATCATGGGTTTGGAGCGGGTCGGTATCAACATGCCGTCGTCGGGGACGGATCGGTAATCTGGAGCAAGGGAATTTCGGGGAGTGTGCAGGGCATGGAGCCAAGCCGGGCGGGTTCCGGCTTGGCTCCCGCAGAGCGCGCGTTACTTCACGACCCATACCCGGTAGGTTTTTGCGCTCAGCGGTTTGGCAATTCTGAGCGTGCCTACTTCGCCGGGATTCATCACATCATCGCCTGTCGCGGTTTTTCTGGCCGGATGCCGGCTGCTCCGGACCAGCACTCCTTGCTCGTCGTAAAAATCCACCATGACATCGGCTGATTCGCGAAGCCCACCTTGATAGGCGGTACCCAGCCAATCCAGACGTTTGAGTGCTTGATACGTGACGACGAGTGTGCCGTCCGTGTCTTCACGCGCGCTGAGAATCCTCAACGCCCGGTTCTGGTCCAACACCTGGTCGGTTCCGCTCGAAGTCTGCGTGTGCAGGACCCGATCGACGGCGTCGGCATGAAAGAGTGCCTTGATCTTGCAATAGACCGTGCGGCCTTGCTCGCTCTGTTGCACGATCTGCTGGTCGGACACATGTTGCGTGGCAAGGGTGTGAATGAGCCGGTGAAAGAAGGTCGAATCGACCAGGGAGGCAGTGCGTTCTTTCACCGCGACCGAGTTGCCGACCGCCTGATGCAGGGCTTCCGTACAGGCGTGCTGTTTGGCCTCCGCCAAGGTTTCCGGTTGATGCAGGGCGTAACGATAATCGCCGGTGATTTCAACCAGACCGTTGTCGGAAGCGGCCTGGGCCGGCGCGACTAGTATCAGGCCGTGAAGCGTGATTGCGAAGAGGCTTCCGCCTCTCATCAATGACAACCATGGAGTCATACGAGCCACCTCCCTCTCAAGCACAAGAGACACATCGTGCGGTAGTCAGGCCTCGCGGGCTACATGAGATCATGCTACCACGCGGTCAGGGTGGCGGCAATGCGGCTGAATCGGGCATCGCCGCCAACGCCTCCACGATGGCTTGAATCGTGAGCGGAGCGTTGCCCTCTGAACGATTGTTGACCAGCACATAGGGCATGATTTGCTGTGAGGCTGCGGCGTGAATCAGGGAGGCGGCGTCCCGGCGCATCTGCGGTTGGGCGGTGACGATCCGGTTGTACGGGGCATATCGTTCGACGGCCGAGTCGTAGCGGAGCCCGAGCGGCGTCAATAGCCGCATCACCAGAAACGCGGCGGTGAACCGTTCGCCCATCAGTCGATGCTGCATGAGAAGCGGGGGCATCCCCGTCCAGTGGTTGTACGTATGTGCCACGCCGTGGGCCTGCAGCATGTCTCGATAGCGCGGGCTGAGCAACGCGGGATTTCGAATTTCCACGGCATAGGGATGTCCGGGCGGAAGCTTTGCCAGGAAACGGTCCAGTGCGTCCAGGAACGGCTCCGGATCGAGACCGCTGCGCTGAAACTCAAAGATGAACGGGCCTACGTGTCCTGGCAAGCCTTCGACAAACGGTTGCAGCACCAGATCACGAAAGACATCCATGTCGAGAAAGCGCGGGTTTGTGTTGCCGGCCTTGACGCCGTAGCGTGGAAGGTTGGCATAGGTCGGGATGGTGAGTTCCTCCCACACCTTGGAGCAGAAGTGAAAGTCTGGTGGAACCTGGGCCGCGTAGTGGGCGAGTTGCGCGGGCGTTGCGGGGCGGTAGAAGGTGTGGTCGATGCCGACTGTGCGGAACAGTGGTGGCCCGCCTGGCGCATAGGCGGCATACTCGGCGAGGCTGTCTTTCGAGAAGCGGCCTGCGGCATAGGTGCGATGGTATACCTGCCCTTGCCAGCCCTCATAGGCCCAGGAACTGGTCCCGAAACGGACATGTGCCAGGTCCATCATCGCGTCAACTCCTCGGCACAGGCCTGTGCCCTGGCCTCGAGAAGCTGCCTGGCGAGGTGTCGTGGGGGCCGTTGCCGATCTGGGGTGGGGCGCATGCGGCTGATTCTATCGCAACCATGCGGAAAAACGTAGGATGCCTTGACTTGATAGAGGTCTTCACTCACACTCGCTCGACACCATGTACGACGGCACCGAGCAAGAGCTGCTACGCCTCCTCGCCTCACGAGCCGGTATCTGCTCCGACTATTACGATATCGCCGGTACGCTGCACGTCACGAGCGACGACACCCGTCGCGCCATCCTCTCCGCGATGGGGTTTGATATTGCGTCGCGCGAGTCGTTGACGCGGGCGCTTATCGAGTGGGACGAGGCGCCCTGGCAACAGGCTTGCGATCCGACTCTCATCCTCCAGCAGGGCTACGGTCCTACGGCGTGGAGCTGCCGCATTCCGGTCGAGGCCGACGAAGAGCCGCAGGTGACGGTCGCGTGGCACCTGGCGGACGAAAAAGGCACCATTGTCCATCGGGGTGAAGCCGGCCCAGGCGTACAGCCCCAGGAGGTTCGATTCATATCGGGGCGGCGGATGGTGCGCATCGAGGTGCCGCTGGTCTCGGATTTGGCGCTCGGGTATTACGATCTGTCGGTGACGACGTTCGTATGCCGGGTGACGACAAAAGGGAGCCTCCGTATCGTCGTGGCACCGGGGCACTGTTATGTGCCGGAGGGTATCGCCCAGGGATCTCGGGTCTGGGGCCTGGCCGTGCAGCTCTACTCCTTGCGATCCCGGACCAATTGGGGCGTCGGTGATTTCACGGACCTTGCCCGGCTGGTTGAATGGGCCGGTAAGGAGTTGGGCGCAGGCATCGTCGGTCTGAATCCCCTGCACGCCTTGAAGAATTCACGCCCCCACCATCTCAGCCCCTACTCGCCCACGAGCCGACTGTTCCTCAACGAACTCTACATCGATCTCGACCGGCTGCCGGAATATCATGCCTCGGCCGACGCACAGCGCGTAAAACAGAGCCCCGAGTTTCAACAAACCTTGGAGCGGGCGCGCACGTCTGAGTGGGTCGATTCCGAATCTGTGGCCCAGGCGAAACGGATGATGCTGGATCTCGCGTATCGTCAATTCCTCGTCGACAATTACGCGGGGACCGAACCCTCGCTGCAACCGACGAGCGCGCGCGGATGGCTGCTGGAACGGTTTATTCGGGATGAAGGGGAGTCGCTGGAACGGTTTGCGTTGTTTCAGGTGCTGGATGAAGATCGGCGCTTGGTCGAACAAACCCAAACACTCTGGCCTGAATGGCCGTCTCAATATCGCCATGCCGACTCGCCGGCGTTGCGTGAGTTCGCCCGGCGACATCGCAAGCGGGTTCGGTTCTTTCAGTACATGCAATGGGTGGCTGCCGATCAGCTCAGAACGGCCAATGCTCGCGCGGAACAGGTGCGGATGGTAGTCGGGCTGTACCCTGATCTCGCGCTCGGCAGCGATCGAAATGGGGCGGAGGCCTGGATGCTGCAAGATGTCCTGGCGTTGGGCACGGACTGCGGGGCCCCGCCGGATGCGTTTGCTCCTCAAGGTCAGAATTGGGGATTCGCTCCGTTCAATCCGTTACGCCTCAAGGCCACAGGATACCGATCGTTTATCGAATTGCTGCGAAAAACGTTTCGGCAGGGCGGCGCGATTCGGATCGACCATGTCATGACCCTGTTCCGCCTGTTCTGGGTTCCTCGAGGATTGACCGCCGCGGCGGGCGCGTATGTGCAGTATCCGGCGGACGATTTGTTGCGAATCCTCGCGCTGGAGAGTGTGCGTGCGCAGACCTTGGTAATCGGTGAAGATCTGGGGACGGTGCCAGACTACGTACGGGAACAGTTGGCGCGCTACAAGGTGCTCTCCTACCGGGTGTTGTATTTCGAGCGAAACTGGGATGGCTCCTACAAGCCTCCGTCGGCCTATCCTGATCAGTCCCTGGCGGTCGTCACCACCCACGATCTCCCTACCTTGACCGGCTATTGGATCGGTGAGGACATTCGGTTACGGGCCAGGCTCGGCATGTATGCGCATGAACAGGCGGTGCAGCAAGCGTTCGAGGAACGGGCCCGGGATAAACATCACATCCTCACGGCGCTCAAAGGGATGGGAGTGTTGCCGGACGGCGTCAGTGATCAGCCGGAGCATGTCCCGGTCATGACCCCGGGTCTTTGTCGGGCGATTCACGTGTATCTCGCGCTGTCTCCGGCTTGGGTGGTCATGGCCAATCTTGACGACGTGATCGGCGAAGTGACACAAATGAATCTCCCCGGGACCGTGGATGCCTACCCCAACTGGTCGCATAAGCTGTCGTTGTCGCTGGAGGACCTCCAACGGGATGAACGTGTACAAGCTCTCGCTGCTGCGGTGCGAACGCTGCGGCCGTCTGTCGGAGCCGGCTAGCGGGCAAGGGATGCGTGTCCGGTCCCGGTTCCGGCCGTCGAGCGAGGGCGCTGCTCCCCGCCAAGCCCGAGTGTCGCTCTCCAGTCAGTGTCTTTCCCATCAACAGGAATGGTTCGATGCGCATTGATCGGTCGATAGGACCCTTCTCCCTGTCGGGCAGGGAGTCGCCGTGAAGAACCGCAACCAGGTGGTCCTGGTCATCGCCGCACTATTATTCCTCATTGTCACGGTGATGGAATGGATGTTCCCGTTGAATGTGGTGGGGGCATTCGGGTTCGTGTTGCCGATTCTGTTGGTAGCCACGGTCCGGAATCGTGGGCTCATGATTGTGACCCTGGCCTTGTGCATTCTGGTGACGTTTATCGGGCTGATTCAGCCGGCCAAGAAGAAGGAACGGTTCACGACGGTCGTGTTCAATCGCATCATGGTGGTGTGCGTCTTGACCGGCGTGGCCTATCTCGGCATGACCTGGGAGGAGCGCAAGGCCCGCGAAGAGGCGGCACAGGCCGCGTTGGCGACACAGACGGAACATTTGCTGCGGGCGAATACCCAGCTGGTGGAGATCAAGGACAAGCTCGCGCGATCGGAACGATTGGCCACGGTGGGACAGTTGGTGGCGTCGGTCGCACACGAGGTCGGCACACCCTTGCACTCCATTGCCTGGCATGTGGATGCGTTGGCGGAGGAGCCCGGCGTCACTCCGGAGATGCAGAAGCGCATCGGAATTATCGAGGAGCAGTTGAATCGGGTGGTGCGCATCATTCAAGATCTGCTCTCCTCCACCAGACAGCGCAAGCCGGAGCCGACGTGGTATCCGGCTGAACGCCTGATCGAGCCGGTCATCGCTCTGATGGAACCTGGGTATCACGCCAAGGGGGTGGCGCTTCATTCGGAGGTGGCTCCCTCGCTCTTGGCCTGGGCCGATGCCGAGAAGATTCACCAAGTGCTCGTGAACCTCCTCACCAATGCCTTGGCCGCGACCGAAACGGAAGGGCGGGTGGCGGTAACCGTGGCGATGCGGCCGGCGTCGGAAGACGAACGGGAGCGCGCCGCCTGCACGGGCCGGGCCGATCTCGACACCGTCGTCACGCTCGTCGTAGCCGATTCGGGATGCGGCATGCCACAGGAAAACCTGGAAAGGGCCTTTCAGCCGTTTTTCACGACCAAGGCGATCGGCAAGGGGACAGGGTTGGGGCTCTTTCTCAGTCGAGAGGTCGTGGTCGCCCATGGCGGGCAGTTGACGCTGGAGAGCGAATTGGGCACAGGGACAACGGTGACCGTCGTGCTGCCCGGCATGCCGTCGGAGTCAGCTGCAACGTAGGAGTAGAACGCTGATGAGTCAGGCAAAACTGTTTGTGGTCGACGATGATGATGCGGCGCGTGCGTTGTTGGCCGAAGCGCTCGCGAAGGAGGGGTACGCGGTCGAGGCGTTTTCCAGCGGGCAGGCCGCCGTGGAACGTGGTCGGCAAGTCCTCCCGGACGTCGTGTTGACCGACATTCGCATGGAGCAAGGCGACGGATTCCAGGTGTTGAAGGAATTCAAGCGGTTTAGTCCGGATACGTCGATTGTGTTGCTGACCGCGTTCGGCTCGTTGGAAGGAGCAATCGAGGCGATTAAGCAGGGTGCGTACGATTATCTGGCGAAACCCTTCAAAAAAGACGATATCCGGCTGGTTGTCCAACGTAGTTTGGAGCATTGCCGGCTGGTGCGGGAGAATGCCCGCTTTCGCGAGGATGCGCGCGCGCGTGAACCCTGGTCGCACCTGGTAGGCAGCAGCCCGGCCATGTTGGAGGTGTATAAACTTGTCGCTCGGGTGTCGGACGGGCGCAGTACGGTGCTGATCGAAGGAGAGAGCGGAACCGGCAAGGAATTGATTGCGCGGGCGGTGCATCTCAATAGCCCGCGTCGCGACAAGCCGTTTATCCCCGTCAATTGCGGGGCGTTGCCCGACCATCTCCTGGAATCTGAAATGTTCGGGTACGAAAAAGGGGCGTTCACCGGAGCCGTCGGCGCGAAGGCCGGATTGTTTGAAGCGGCGAACGGCGGCACGTTGTTCCTTGATGAAATCGGCGATCTTGG
>WIAG01000162.1 GCA_014055495.1 Nitrospira sp. CR1.2 | reverse complement strand
TTGATTTCGATAGCCACCCCGTTCGCCAAGGCTTGATCCTTCCACTTCGGCTGACTCAGTTTCAGGCTTTGCTGGACCAGGCTGTTTAGATCGACAATCCCGGCCAGGTCCGCATCCACGCGAGGCCGATAGAAATCCCGGAGGCGACTCACGACCTTCGCGGCGTCCTTGGCGGCCATATTGATCGTCTGCAGATACTCCTTCAGTTGCACGGGATCGGCGGCCATCTGCGGAGCAATGAGCAACAGTTCGCTGAATCCCATGATCGGCGACAGGGTATTGTTGAAATCGTGGGCGATGCCGCTCGCCATTTGGCCGAGAGCGCGAAGCCGTTCCTGTTGCACCATCTGCTGCTGCGCCGTTTGTAGCTCGGTCAGCGCCTGCTCCAGACGCGTATGGCTCTCCCGCAGCGACGCCTCCGCCCGTTTGCGCTCCGCGAGATCCGACGCGTTGCTCAAGGCCACAGCCACCTGATCCGCCAATTGCCGCAACTGCCCAAGCTGATCGTCCTTCATGCCGGGAGCACGCCGATAACTGATCGCAATCCCGCCCAGCAGATCGCGAGACCGGAACAGGGGCAAGACCAACAGCGATGCGACACCCGGCCAGCAGAGCGGCCCGAACACCCCGCTCGCCGACGGACCGATCAAGGTCGCACCGCCTTGATGGGTGATGAGCATCCGGCGATCATCCTCGCCGACCGCCACGCCTGTCATGCTGGTCTGTGCGCTGTCAGATCCGACACGAGCATAGAACCAGCCGCGTGCCGCATCGGCAGGATCGACCAGCAGAACCGCGATGCCTTCGCAGGGCGACACCTCGCGCAAGCGGGCCAAGACGGTATCGACGATGAGACTGGGATCGAGCACCGACAGCACCGAACGATCGATTTCATGGATCGTCGCCAGCTGGGTGAATTGCTGATTGAGTCGATTCGCCATGTCGTTAAACGAGACGGCTAGTTCCTCGAATTCATCCCCGCTCTGAACACGAACCGGCCGGGAAAAGTTTCGGGCGGCGACGCGCCTGGTTCCTTCGCCGAGCTGCTCCAGAGGGACCATGGTCTTGCGGATCTGACTGACACTCAGCAACGCCACGGCCAACAGTGCGATCACGACGATCAACAGGAAGCGATAGTGGAACCTCGCCAGCGGCGCCAGCACGGAGGTCCGGGGCTCGCTCAACACCACCGTCCACGGCGCCGTCGAGAATTGAAACCGCAGCGGGATCGCCCAGGCACCGGCCAGATACACGTCTTGCTCATCTCGCCACTCGAACAGCCCGGTGCCGCCTGCGCCCTGCAACGCCCCCTGGTGCATCAAGCTCACCGAGGGGGCCTGACTGCAAAACAGCATCTCCCCGGCCTGGCCGAACACACACATTGAGGTGTCGGTCGGCAATGTCATGCTGCCGCCCAGGTCCCACAAGAACTCGTGATGGATTTCCGCTACGACCACCAGACGATCGAGCTCCGAAAACCGTGAGAGAAAGAAGCGCGCCCGGTCCGCACCGGTCTGCTCAACGCTCAGCAGCGTCTTATTCTGATGAAGCAGCGTCCGTTGCGCCGGCGTGAACGAGGGGAGAGCCCGTAGTGTGCCAAGAAAGACGGAGGCCTCACCGGCCTCGGACACAGAGGCCATCCCGACGAAGCCCGGAAGGCTCGGCAGCATCTGTGACGTCGACTCCTCAACCGGCGCCCCCGCACCCGCCCGCCGTTGCGCGATGGTGGACAGGAGTTCCGCTTCCAGGAGCAACAACCGTTGGTAGACGGCCATGCCCATGGCCTTGCTTTCCTGCCGCACCCGTCGCTCGGCCTGCTGCGTGAGCTGACTTCTGACGTCGGCGAGCGACACCAGGCTCAATGCGCCGACCGGCACGAGGGCACAGAGGATGAACAGGACGAACACGCGGCGGGCGACACGACTGCGGAGGAAGGAGTATTCGATCTGCACAGTAGCTGATTCTCGCTAAAATTCTACTGCCAGCCCCACAAAGCTGCCGTCATTCCCTCGAATGACATCGTCGTGGCTTTTTTGAGCCGTCAACGGCTCCACGCTCTCACCGTCTTTGCCCATGCTGTACAGGTCATAGTCCGAATTGATCGGGTGCAAGAAACGGTCTTTGCGCGGCCTGCCTGCCGATCCATTCCCGGCCCCCGCAGCGTAGGCGCTATCCGGCTCAAACCAGTGG
>WIAG01000012.1 GCA_014055495.1 Nitrospira sp. CR1.2 | reverse complement strand
GCTATAATCCCGCCCTTATGAGCAATACCATTGTCGTGAAAGGCGCGCGCGAGCACAATCTCAAGAACCTCGATGTCGAGATCCCACGAGACAAACTCGTCGTCATTACCGGCCTGAGCGGGTCCGGAAAGTCCTCCCTGGCCTTCGATACCATCTATGCCGAGGGCCAGCGGCGCTATGTCGAGTCCCTCTCGGCTTACGCGAGGCAGTTCCTCGAACAAATGGGCAAGCCCGATGTGGATTCCATCGAGGGGCTGTCGCCCGCCATTTCCATCGAGCAGAAGAGTACCAGCCACAATCCCCGCTCCACCGTCGGGACCGTCACGGAAATCTACGACTATCTCCGCTTGCTGTTTGCGCGGGTCGGCCATCCCTATTGTTTTCAGTGCGGACAGGAAATCACCGCGCAGACGGTGCAGCAGATGGTGGATGCCATCTGTGAACTGCCGGAAGGCTCCAAATTTCAGATCCTCTCGCCCATCGTGAGGGGGCGGAAGGGGGAGTACCGGAAAGAATTGCTGGAGATGCGCAAGGCCGGCTATGTGCGGGCGCGGATCAACGGGGAGATCCTCGATCTCGGCGACGACATCGTGCTCGACAAGCAGAAGAAGCACAACATTGAAATCGTGGTGGATCGGCTGGTGATGAAGCCCGGCGATGCGTTGATGCGTCGCGTCGCGGACTCCGTCGAAACCTCCCTGAAATTGGCGGGTGGATTGGTCGGCGTACTCACGGAGCCCGGCAAACTCCACGTCTATAGCGACAAGCTGGCCTGTATCAAGTGCGGGGTCAGTTATCCCGAGATCACGCCTCGCGTCTTTTCATTCAACAGCCCGCATGGGGCCTGCCCGGCTTGCGACGGCATCGGCTACGCGATGGCGCCGGGCGCATCCGAGGACGAAGATTTCACGTTGCTGGAGCGGTGCGAAAGTTGCCACGGCGCGCGTCTCAAGCCGGAGAGCCTGGCCGTGAAGATCGCCAAGCAATCCATCGCCGAGGTGACCGGACTGTCGGTGCGGGCGGCGGCGGACTTTTTCGCCGGGCTCACGTTCACCGAACGGGAACTGGTGATTGCGCACCGGATATTGAAAGAAATACGTGAACGTCTCGGCTTCCTCGTCAATGTCGGGCTGGACTATCTGACCCTGGATCGTCCCGCAGCCACATTGTCCGGCGGTGAGGGCCAGCGGATTCGTCTCGCGACGCAGATCGGCTCAGGGCTCGTCGGCGTCTTGTATATCCTGGACGAACCGTCGATCGGCCTGCATCAGCGGGACAATCGTCGCCTGTTGCAGACCTTGCTCCGTCTGCGCGATCTCGGCAATACGGTCATTGTCGTCGAGCACGATGCGGAGACCATGCAGGCCGCCGATTACATCCTTGATCTCGGGCCTGGCGCCGGTACGCATGGCGGAAAAATCATCGCTCAAGGCACCCCTAAGCTGGTGATGGCCAACCCCGATTCCCTCACGGGTCAGTACCTGCGCGGCGCGCAGATGGTTTCGCTTCCGACGCGCACACGAAAGCCGAAAGGATTGCTGACGGTCGTTGGTGCCAAGAAGCACAATCTGAAAAACGTCACTCTCACTGTGCCGTTGGGGTTGTTCACCTGCGTCACTGGGGTGTCGGGCTCGGGGAAAAGCACGCTGGTGCTCGAGGTGTTGTTCCATTCGCTCTCGCAGTTGCTCTATCAAAAGAAGCCGAAGATCGATGGTTGCAAGGAACTGAAGGGCGTTGAGGCGCTGGATAAGATCATCGACATCGACCAGTCGCCCATCGGGCGCACGCCCCGCTCCAATCCGGCTACGTACACCGGGCTGTTCACCTTCATACGGGATCTCTTTTCAAATTTGCCGGAGTCGCGCGTGCGCGGGTACAAGCCAGGGCGCTACAGCTTCAACGTCAAAGGCGGCCGGTGCGAAGCCTGCCAGGGGGACGGGCTCATCAAAATCGAAATGCATTTCCTGCCCGACGTCTATGTCACCTGCGAGGTCTGCAAAGGGCAGCGCTACAACCGGGAAACCCTGGACATTCAATACAAGGGGCGCAGCATCGCCGATGTGTTGAACATGACGGTCGATGACGCGCTCGAATTTTTCGAGAATATTCCGTATATCAAGGCGAAACTGCAAACGCTGCACGACGTCGGGCTCCACTATGTGAAGCTCGGGCAATCGGCCACCACGCTCTCCGGCGGTGAAGCCCAGCGGGTGAAACTCTCACGTGAACTCTCCAAACGGCCCACCGGCCGCACCATGTACATCCTCGATGAGCCGACGACCGGCCTGCACTTTGCCGACACGCAACGCCTGCTGGATGTGCTCGACCGCCTGGTCGAAACCGGGAACACCGTCCTGGTGATCGAACACAACCTCGACATGATCCGCAATGCGGACTGGGTCATCGACCTGGGGCCTGAAGGTGGCGACCGCGGCGGCGAGATCGTGGCGGAAGGTCCACCGAAGGACATCGCCAAGGTGAAGCGGTCGTATACGGGACAGGTGTTGAGAGAGGCGGGGGTGTAAGCGGGCAGGCTGGCCGTCCTTCTTGCTCGCGCAACGCGCGGCCTCAGAAGGCCCTCGTTGGACGCGCGCAGTGAAGGGCGACCAGCCCGCCGGCTTGGAAGGAGGGAGTGACAATAGCCCAGCAATTAGCTGGCAGGAAGACAGCGGGCGCGGTCTATGGTCAAGTGCGGTTGCTCCGTAGGTTCTTGACAAAATTTTTTGAGCGATGATATTAGCCCAACACGTGGCTTGATGCTGAGAGGGATTATTGGGATCTGGAGATTTTGGCCAAACAGGCTCAGATAGTTTTGACTGCTTGAGGACGAAGCAAAATGGATACGTTCACTCCGAGCGAGCGCTCGTGGATCATGGCACAGGTGAAATCCTCCGGGAATCGATCAACTGAAATGAGATTAGTCGCACTGCTCCGCAAGCATGGAATTACTGGCTGGCGCAGAGCGTATCCGATTTTGGGACGGCCTGATTTAACCTTCCCAAGAAGACGTGTGGTCGTCTTTGTTGATGGAATTTTTTGGCACGGCCATCCTCGAAAATGTCGGATTCCGCAAGACAATAGAGAATACTGGCAGAGGAAAATCTCCCGCAATGTAGCAAGAGATAGATTGGTAACGCGCACTCTTCGGGCGAAAGGGTGGAGAGTAATAAGAATTTGGGAGGATTCTGTCTTGAAGCCATCAACTATAACAAGGTTGCGGAGATCGGTTGGCTAAAATGGAAAACCCACGAACGGTTGCTGAGTTCTTTGCTGGAATCGGTCTTATGCGAATGGGGCTTGAGCAGGCCGGATGGGAAGTCGTTTGGGCTAATGATATCGATCAAGCCAAAATGGGGATGTATTGTGGGCATTTTCGCGGCGACAATGCCCATTTTCATCTCGGTGACGTTCATGCAGTGGTACCACATGAAATTCCTCCAGTCGCTCTAGCAACGGCGTCGTTTCCCTGCAATGACCTTTCTCTCGCCGGGGCGCGGCGTGGGCTTGCTGGTCAACAATCAGGAGCTTTTTGGGGCTTCATCGATGCGATTAGGGGGATGGGGCGGCGGCGCCCGTTACTGTTGATGCTAGAAAACGTGGTGGGCTTCCTAACATCTCATGACGGCAATGATTTTAGGGATGCGTGCCTTGCGCTAAACGAATTAGGCTATGCGGTGGATGCTTTCATTGTTGATGCAGTGCGGTTTGTGCCACAGAGCAGGCAGAGGTTATTTTTGATAGGTAAGCGCGAGAAGCGTAAAGCAGAAGGAGTCGGCGAGACCCTCACATTCTACGAATCTCAGTGTCGCCCAGCTGCACTTGCCGACTTTATCCTATGGCATCCAGAGATCCGGTGGGCGATGCGCGATTTGCCAGGCATCACCGGTACCAGTGCAAAGTTGCAGGACATTGTTGAAGAAGTACCGGTCAATTCACCGTATTGGTGGAGTCGGCAGAGGGCCGAGTACCTTCTTGGTCAGATGAGTGAAAAGCATAGGGCAATAGCTGAGAAAATGATAGGGCATAGGAAGGTCTCCTACGGAACCGTGTTTCGACGTGTGCGGCGCGGACGTTCAATGGCTGAGTTGCGGACGGATGGAATCGCTGGTTGTCTCCGCACACCAAGGGGTGGCAGTGGTCGACAGATCCTTTTTGTGGCAGGAAAAGGCCGATACGCTGTTCGCTTGCTAACGCCCAGGGAGTGTGCGCGTCTTATGGGTGCAGGCGACTTTAGAATTACTACTTCTCTCAACCAAGCACTTTTCGGATTCGGGGATGCTGTTTGTGTTCCAGTTATCCGATGGATTGCGGAGAACTATCTGACCCCTGCCTGGAAAGAACTGCATGCCAAGGAAAGCACCAAAGAAAGATACGCAGCGGCCATCTGAGGTGGCTGGATTACCAGAGGATATTGCAGCTATTCGTGCGGAGATCAGGAAGTTTTTCGCCACGAAGGATGCTGGAGGTAGGCGTATAGGTGGCTACAAGCATGGCGTATACGTATTCTACGACTATGACGCTGAGCCAATCTATGTTGGTCAAACCGAGGAGAAGCTGAGCGGCCGAGTCAGTAGACACCTCACGAATCAAAGAACTGACGCTGTGGCGATGAATGTTCTAGATCCGTTCGAAGTAGCATATATCGAAGTCTGGCCACTAGATGAGCTTGTGGATGGCCTAGGCAAAAAAGACAAGAGGGTCCTACTGGACCGTGCCGAATACACAGTATTTCAAAAAGTATTGAGGGAATCAGCTCTCGGGGCAGTTTTAAACGAAAAGAAGATGATGCCGCGGAGCGAAACCAATCTCCCCCGTTCCTACAAGGAACGAATTATTCCGGACTCCATCTATACGCAGCGGAAACATCCCGACGTTCGCATTGCCCGACGGGCAACTACAATAGCCAGTTTGGCGCGCGTTATTAGCGAGCGCGATGTCTCTGATGGGTTGCGCCGCACCCTATTGACTCAGGCAAGAAGGCTTGAACGACTCGCTGCTGAGCGTGTTAAGGAGCTTGAAATCGCGACGGACTACAAAAATATATGATAAGTGCTGATCGTGCGGATATTTGCTGATGCTTCCAACTAGGTGGGCCTAAGGTTTCCGGCTGGGTTGTTGGAAGGGCCATATGCATGACCGAATGACACTAAATTTCTAGTCGGTCTGTGGTGTCCGAAAGCATTGCATAAGGGGCAGATTGCATGCACACCATCCTGCTACTGACCATCTCGAACATCTTCATGACGTTCGCCTGGTATGGGCATCTCAAGTACAAGGAGTCGCCGCTGTGGATTGCGATTCTGGCGAGTTGGGGTATCGCGTTCGTGGAGTATTGTTTCCAGGTGCCGGCCAACCGGATCGGGCACTACGAATTCACCGCGGCGCAGTTGAAGACGATTCAAGAAGTCATCACGCTGATCGTGTTTTGCCTGTTCTCGGTCCTGTACCTGAAAGAAGAGCTGAAGTGGAACTACCTCGTTGGATTCGGTCTGATGATCGGCGCGGTGTTTATTGTGTTCAAGGAGTGGTGAGCAGCCTGGTTCGCATGGGCGCTACTTGAACCAGCGGTCGTACATGTAAAACAGGTCCAGCGTGAGACGGGCGCCGAAGGTCGGACCGTAGTCTTTCTGGTTGATGAGATCGTTCCAAGTTTCGAAGCTGAAGGCCGAGTAGCGCAGCGCGAGTGAGACGAACCGTTCCTCCAGCGCATCGCCCTGGTGATCTACAAACAAGCCGGAGTCGACGGTGACCGCCAGTTCGATTTCCCACGGAGTTGAATCATCCCAGCGACGGTAGTTGCCCAATCCGACCGAGGCCTGCGCAAGATACGATTGCGGCGCGACCTGGCGAAAGGCGGCGCCGCTGAACGGGCGGCCGTATCGCGCGAGAGCTGAGACGCGAAGATAGTCGCCGAGAAGCGGGATCGGGTCGAGAACGGCCAACCGTCGAAACCCGGCCTGCACGTAGGGTTCATAGTACAGCGAGCCACCGGCGCCGCCCACCCCGGCAAAAAAGACGTCGCTGGTGCCGAGCAGGCCGAACCAGCGGGTCATCGTGCCGCTGAGCATGAAGTCGTTCGCTTCGCGTTTGTTCCCGACCGGTACCTCTGTGAGCCCTCGAAATTTGTGCACGACATCGTTTTGCAGAAACCGGCTGGGTCCGTCACGTGTGGGGCCCGCTCCCGCCGTGAGATTGAGATTCCATCCCGGCAATTGACTCAGGGGCTTGGTCCAGCTCAAGGTGAAAAAATTCAGCCCCATGGTTTCACGGATGTCGTTGTAGCGTCTCCCTTCCCCATCGAACTCGGTAAACCGATCCAGGAGCGCGGCGCTCAGCGTCAAGGTCGGGTCATGGTCGGGGAACGCGATGGCGCCCCAATGGACGCTATGCGGGGGAGCTTCGGCCAGGGCCAGCCCAGGAAGCGCGCAGAGGGCGAAAGCAAGGGTGAGAATCCATCGACGGACCATACCCGCTGCATCCTGCCAGTGAAGCAGCCGATTCCGCAACTGAATTGATGCGTGTGAGCCGACCATGACCGTAACGCGGCAGGCCGCAGTCGCCATTGAACGGCTTGCAGTCCTTGTGCTCCCTTACTACAATGCCGGTCGAATTTCCGCTTCCTTCCTCGATCCATACGTGCGCCACTGGGGGAGTATGCCGCCGAAAAAGAAAGCCACCAAGACGACCGCCGGGGAGACGCCCGCCATGATCACCGGTTCACCTGCATCAGGATTGTCGCGCGACGGGGCCGCTGAGTTTGAAAAACTCGGGGTGTTTTATCTCGGTCGGCCCTACGATCTGGCCGCGAAACAACCCAAGCCGGGATGGCTGTTGTATGACTCGAAGGATCTGGTGACCCACGCAGTGTGCGTCGGCATGACCGGAAGCGGCAAGACGGGGCTCTGCGTCGGCCTCTTGGAAGAAGCAGCGATCGACGGCATTCCCGCCATTGTGATCGATCCCAAAGGTGACCTGGCTAACCTCTTGCTGACCTTTCCGCAGCTGCGGGGGGAGGACTTTGCTCCATGGATCAATGAGGACGACGCCCGCAAGAAAGGACTGGCCCCCGCCGACTATGCGGCTCAGCAGGCGGCGCTGTGGCAGAAGGGGTTGGGAGAATGGGGCCAGAGCGGCGAGCGCATTCAAAAAATGCGAGATGCCGCCGACTTCGCCGTGTACACGCCGGGGAGCACGGCGGGCCTCCCGGTCTCGATTCTGAAGTCGTTTGCCGCGCCGCCGCCGGAGATGCTGGACGATGCCGAGCTGTTGCGCGAACGGATCGGGACGACCGTGACTAGTCTGCTCGGATTGATCGGTGTTCAGGCGGACCCGATCACCAGCCGTGAACACATTCTGCTCTCGTCGATTCTCGACAGTGCCTGGCGAGCGGGACGGGATCTGGATCTGGCCGCCCTCATCCATCAAATTCAGGCCCCGCCGATGGTGAAGGTGGGGGTGCTGGATCTGGAGTCGTTCTTTCCGTCGAAGGAACGGTTCGGGTTGGCCATGCAATTGAATAATTTGCTGGCGGCGCCGGGATTCGCGGCCTGGATGGAAGGGGAACCCCTGGATGTGGGACAGATGTTGTACGGCGCGACAGGCAAGCCGCGCATCGCGATTTTTTCGATTGCACATCTCAACGATGCCGAGCGCATGTTTTTTGTCTCGCTGTTGTTGAATCAAACGTTGGGCTGGGTTCGTTCGCAATCCGGCACGACCAGCTTACGGGCGATTCTCTACATGGATGAAATTTTCGGCTACTTCCCGCCGGTGGCCAATCCTCCCTCCAAGGCGCCGCTGTTGACCCTGCTCAAGCAGGCACGCGCGTTCGGCTTGGGGGTGGTGCTGGCCACGCAAAATCCCGTCGATCTGGATTACAAGGGACTGGCCAACACCGGCACCTGGTTCATCGGGCGGTTGCAAACCGAACGGGACAAGGCGCGGGTGATCGAAGGTCTGGAAGGCGCGGCGGCCAGCAGCGGCAAGAAGTTCGATCGTCAACAGATGGAGCAGACACTGGCCGGGCTCGGGAATCGGGTCTTTCTGTTGAACAATGTTCACGAAGATGCGCCGGAGGTGTTTCAAACCCGCTGGACCCTGTCGTACCTGCGCGGGCCGCTGACTCGTGCACAAATCAAGCAAGTGATGGGGCCGGGCCGAAGCGCGCGCACGGCTTCCGCTCTGCCAGGACCGGCTGTGGGGGGCGTAGGGGCGACGCCATCGATACAGGCCGCGACGAGCATGGCGGCGTCCCGTCCGATCGTTCCCCCCGCTGTGCCACAATATTTTCTTCCCTTGCGCAGCGCACAGCCCGACAAGGCCGAACTGGTCTATCAGCCCATGGTGCTCGGCGCGCTTCAGGTGCGGTGTGCGGACAACAAAGCGGCAGTCGATACGACGGATGAACTCATTCGCCTGGCGGCGATCGGTGCCGGCGCGGTGCCCGTGGAGTGGGAACAGGCGCAGATCGCGGAGGTGGCCCTGGCCGATCTCGAACGGGAGCCGGCCGGCGGTGCGCGGTTTGAGCCACTTCCCGGCATTGCCAGTCAGGCCAAACAGTATGAAACCTGGAAGAGTGATCTGTCGGGCTGGGTCTTTCGCACGCACAAGCTCGAACTCTTTCGCAGCCCGAGTACCGACGCCCTGTCGCGTCCCGGCGAATCGGAGCGCGATTTCCGTGTGCGGCTCCAACAGGCCGGGCGTGAGCAACGCGATCAACAAAGCGAAGCCTTGCGCAAGAAGTACGCTCCGAAGATCGCCGCGCTGCACGATCGTATCCGGCGCGCAGAGCAGATGGTCGAGCGGCAACAAGCCGAATCCCGAAGCAGTCAGCTACACGCGGCGATCTCCGTTGGGGCGACGATTCTGGGGGCGTTTCTCGGACGGAAGGCGATCAGCGCGACCACCATCGGCAAGGCGACAACGGCGATTCGTGGGGCGGGTCGTGCGATGAAAGAGTCGAAGGACGTCGGTCATGCCGAGGACAATGTGGCCGCGCTGCAACAGCAGTTGTCGGAACTGGAGGCACAGTTCTCTGCTGAAACGGCTGCGCTGGCCGCCGCGACCGATTCGCTGACGGAGAAACTCGACCGTCTCACCATCAAGCCCACCAGAGCAAATATCGCCGTCAAGCTGGTTGCGCTGGCCTGGGCCCCTCATTGGCGTGCGGCCGATGGAACGGTGCTTCCTGCCTGGTCCTAACCCCGGCGGCTGCAGGGGTGTGACGAGAGACCGCGCGCGCCGATTCAGTCCCATATGGCCCTACTCCATGTCGGGCATTCTGTGGTATGAGTCAGAGCTGATTCAGTCACTGTGATCCTGTGATGTCTCCGCGCCTGGAAGCGCATGTATGCGGACGCACGCCCTGCCTTCCGATGAAACTGCTCGCATAGGCGCTCTGTCGCGCTATCGCATTCTTGACTCTGCGCCCGAGACCGCGTTCGACGATCTCGCACAACTGGCTGCGACGCTCTGCCACGCGCCGCTGGCCGTCATCACCTTTCTCGACCGGGATCGTCAGTGGTTCAAAGCTGCCGTGGGGCTGGAGGTCACTCAGACCGACCGCTCGTCCGGACTTTGTTCCCATACAATCGAAAGCGGGGAGCCGTTGGTGGTGGAGGACGCGCAAGAGGATCCGCGGTTCTCGTCGCACGCATTGGTCGCCTCCGACCCATACGTCAGATTTTATTGCGGGGTACCCGTCGTCACGACGAATGGTTATGCGGTCGGGGCGATCGCCGTGATGGATTGTGTGCCGCGGAGGCGGAAGGAGACGGAGTGTCTGGCCCTTGGACGATTGGCTCGACAGACGGCAGCGTTGCTGGAACTTCGGATGCTGCGGTGCGATCGACCGGCGATCGGTGAGGTGCCTGTACAGGACGAGGAGATGATCCGCCTCATGGCGGGGAGTAGCCGGTCTACGGGGCTGGGCTTTCTCCAGGAGCTCGTCGAGATGCTGGCGCAATCGATCGGCGGGGCATACGCGTACTGTATTCGCCCCCTATCGTGGCAGCGCGCGATCACCGTCGCCGGATATGGGCCGGACGGTCCGCTGGAACCCTTGGAATATGATCTCACCGGGACGCCCTGCGAGCACGTCTTGAACGAAGGCTTCTGTCACTATCCGGGCGCCGTGCAAGCTTCGTTTCCGCAGGATGACCTGCTTCGCCATCTTTCCATTGAGTCATACATGGCCCTGACGCTTCCTTCGCCGACCGGTGAGCCCATCGGTTGGATTGCCCTGCTGGCCAGGACACCGTTGAAGGACGGCAGGAAGGCGGAGTCGCTGCTGCGCATGGCTGCCGGTCGCGCCGGTAGCGAGTTGGGGCGACATCTCGCCGAGCAGCAGCTCAGGAAGAGCGAGGAGCGGTTCCGGGCCGCGTATCGGAATGCGACGGTCGGGATGTCGATCGCCGATTTGAGCGGCCGTATTGAGGAAGTCAATCAACGCCTCTGTACGATCCTTGGTTACTCGGAAGAGGAGCTGTTGGCCCGCACGTTTCAATCGCTCACGCATCCTGATGACCTGGGGGAGAATCTTGAACGAATCAAGAGACTGGTGGAAGGGACCGCCGAGGGCGAAATGTTCGAGAAGCGCTATATCAGAAAAGACGGAGAAATCGTCTGGGCGCAAGTGGGACTCTCGGTCATTCGGGACGCGGCGGGTCGCGTGCGGCATACCTTGGCGATGGTGCAGGACATTACGGAACGCAAGCGGATCAAAGAAGCGTTGTACCTCGTCAAATACACGATCGAACACGCCACGGAGGCGATTTACTGGGTAGGGGCCGGTGCGGAGCTGCTGGATGTGAACGATGCCGCCTGCGACATGCTGGGCTATACAAAAGATGAGTTCCGCCGCATGACGGTTCACGACATCAATCCCGAATTCCAAGCCGACCGATGGCCGTCGTTTTGGACGGACATGCGACGCCGTGGCAGAGATTCCTTCGAGAGTGTACACAGGGCCAAGGACGGCCGGCTCATTCCGATCGAAGTGAGCGTGATGTTCATTCAGTACAACCAGGTGGAATGTCATTGCGCGTTCGTGCGGGATATCACTGAGCGGAAACAGGCGGAACAGGCCCTGGCGCATACGCAGGAGAAACTCCGGCAGGCGCTTCGGGCGTCCAGCACGGGACTCTGGGATTGGAATACGGAAACCAATGAGGTGTTTTACTCGGAGGAATGGGCACAGCAGCTCGGGTACACAAGCCAGGAAATCGCCGGCCGGTTCGAGGAATGGCAATCGCGGCTGCACCCCGACGACCACGACCGGGCTCTGGCCTATGCCCAGAACTATCTCAACCATTCAACGGGGCTCTATGAGCAGGAGTTTCGCATGCGCCGGAAGGACGGGTCCTACTGCTGGATTTCCGCGCGGGCCTCGTTTGTCGAGGAACCGGACGGGAGAAAGGTCCGGCTCCTCGGGTCGCATACCGATATCACCGAACGCAAGGCGGCCGAGACGGCCTTTCGCGCGAGTGAGGAGCGTTTCCACATTACCATCGAAGCAATCAATGAGGGGATGTGGGATTGGAACATGCTGACGGATGCCGTGTATTTCAGTCCGCAGTGGATCAGGCTTCTGGGGTATCTGCCGGATGAGGTCCCCAGATCGACGGCGTTCTTTTATTCGATTCTGCATCCGGACGATGTCCATCGCATGACGGAAGTGATGCAGGCGCATCTGGACGGCCGCACGCCCGTGAAGGAACTCGAAGTGCGGCTCCGCCAGAAGTCCGGCGAATACCGGTGGTATCTTGATCGCGGCAAAGTCGTGGCCCGGGATGAGCAGGGACGTCCGTTGCGCATGGTCGGAACCATTACCGATATCACTGAGCGCAAGGAGGTGGAGCGCGAACGGGCGGAAGCATTGGCCAATTTGCAGACCATCATGGAAACGGTGCCCGATGTGATTTTTGTATTGGATTTGGAAGGGCGTCTGAGCAAGTGGAATCTTCGATTGGAAACGGTCACCGGCTATACGTGCGACGAGCTGTTGGGCAAGCCGGCCTTCGAGATGGTGCCCGCCACGGAAGCTGAGCAGACCAGTGCGGCTATCCGGCGGGCGTTTGAGGCAGGATATGCGGAATTGGAAGGCCACCTCCTGACAAAAGACGGGCGTGCCCTGCGCTACCATTGGAACGGAGCGCCCTTCGCGGACTTGCAGGGTCGGGTCGTCGGAATTACCGGGGTGGGCCGTGATATTACCGAACGACAGCAGACCGAGGCCCTACTCCGGTCCAGTGAGGAGCGGTTTCGCCTCGTGGCGCAGGCCACCAACGACATCTTGTGGGATTGGGACCTGCTGACGGGCGATCATTGGAGGAGTCCCAATGCCTGCGAGAAATTCGGGTACGATCCTCACAAGGAACCGAACATCGACGCATGGAGCGGCCGCTTGCATCCGGAAGACAGGGAGCGGGTGCTCGACCTGGTCGGCCACGCCATTCACACGGAGATCAGCACCCTCTCCGCCGAATACCGCTTTCAACTGGCCGACGGCACCTATGGGTACTTTCTGGATCGCGCCCATATTGTACGGGACGAGGCCGGGGTGGCCGTACGAATGATCGGGGCCATGATCGACGTCACGGGACCACGGCGGGCCTATGCGTCTCTGGAGGAGGCCTATCGACGGTTTCAGGCCATGTCGCAGGAACTGCACATGGTGGAGTCCAACGAACGTCGCCGGCTGTCGCGCGAACTCCACGACGAAGTCGGCCAATTGCTGACCTCGTTGAAGTTCGATTTGACGTCGGTGAAGCGAAGCGTCGCGGGACGATCTACGGGCGTGGGAGTACGCGGGCAGGAACGTCTCGCTCGTGCGTTGGACACGACGGACCAGTTATTTACGCGTCTGCGTCGTATTGTCCGAGCCCTCCGCCCGCCGGTCTTGGAGGAACTAGGACTGAAGGCAGGCCTGGAGGCTCTGATCGCAGACGTGCACGCCAGGACTCGTCTGCGCTGTACCCTGGTGTTCGAGCAGACACCACGCCGTGGCGCGCGTCAGCCCACGTTGGAGACGGCGTTCTATCGGAGCGTTCAGGAACTGCTGACGAATGTCATCCGCCATGCGCAGGCCACGACCGTGTCCATTCTGGTTCAGCAGAGTCGGCGGGAATGGCGATTGACGGTTACGGACGATGGCGTCGGATTCGATGTCGCGAGCCTCTCCCCCGTGGGTGGCTTCGGATTGCGGGGAATACGGGAACGGGTGGAGATCCTCGCCGGTCATGTGGAGATCAGATCCGGAGCCGATTCCGGCACGACGATCCAGGTGCGTATTCCTGTCGGCTCCACGGCCGACGGGTCTGCTGCAGCGGGTGTGCCGGCAGCCTCGGCATCGCGACGGAGGAAATCGGTGCATGAATAAGTGTCGCTGTCTGCTCGCAGACGATCATCCGATCGTACGAAGGGGCGTCCGTGAACTGTTGGAGGAGGAGCAACTCTCCTCCGAGATCTGCGAAGTCCGTTCCGGGGAGGAGGCCTTGGCGGCCGTTCGGCGTCAGCCCTGGGATCTCATGATTCTGGACATTGCTCTTCCCGACAAGCACGGGTTGGAGGTGTTGAAGGAAACCAAACTCCTGCAACCGCGGCTCCCGGTGCTCATGCTGAGTCTCTATCCGGAAAAAGAGTTTGCGATGCGGGCGATTAAAGCGGGCGCATCGGGGTATTTGACGAAGCAGAGCGCGCCCTCCGAATTACTGGCGGCGGTGCTGCGGGTGTTGCAGGGCGGGCGGTACATCACCGCGGCGTTGGCAGAACAGATGGCGAGTGCGCTCGAAACCGGCGCCGACGATTCCTTGCATGCCAGACTATCGGATCGCGAACTACAAGTGCTGCGATTGCTGGGACAGGGGAAATCGGTGTCGACGATCGCCGAAGAACTTCGCCTCAGCGTGAAAACCATCAGTACCTATCGGGCGAGGATTCTCGAAAAACTGTCCTGTGAGAGCACGGGTGAGTTGATCCGCTACGCGATCGAAGCGCGGCTCATCGACTAGGTGTCTCTCCGTACTCCTTCCTGGTGTATCTTTCCGTCTCATCACTGTCAGCCGAATGCTGACAGGGAAATCAACCTTCTGCCGATGTTCCTACGTACCCCTCTGCGTCGAGACTAGACGGCCGTCAGTCGATTCGTGATTGGCGACCAAGGGAGGTCCATGGACACTCAGCACGTGTATCGTATTGTGTTGATTGATGACAGTCGGATGGCGCGCCTGGGATTGCGGGAACAGCTGAATCGGACGGCCGAGTTCCGTCTTGTCGGCGAGGCGACCTCGATGGCGGAAGGGCTTGAACTGGTCGGGAGGCTGACGCCCGACCTGGTGTTGTTGGACATCAGTTTGCCGGACGGCTCCGGCGTGCAAGCCTGCCGCCGGCTGGTGGCGGGCTTGCCGGATCTGCCGGTGATCATCCTCAGCGTGTACGACGACCAGGCCGTGATCCGCGAGGCGATCGCGGCGGGCGCTCACGGGTACGTATTGAAGGACACGCCGGTGGCCATGTGGCGGGATGTCATGCGGAGGGTGGCCGGCGGCGGTGCCGACCTGGGGCCGCAGTTGATCGGCCAGGTCTTGATGGAAGTCCGGGAGATGGCCAATGGGCTGTCCACGGCCTGCATGGCCGACCTGTCTGCGCAAGAGCGGCGCCTCTTCCCGTTGGTGGCGGAGGGGAGGACGAATAGGGAGATCGCGGCGGCCCTGTCGCTCTCGGAGAAAACAGTGAAGAACTACCTCTCCAACATGTATTCCAAGTTGGGGATTACACGTCGTTCGCAGGTCGCAACCCTCTACGCTAGGACCTTGCCGAGCGTGGGGCTTTCTGCCGAGGATTGTGCCTGACGCCGACGCGAGGTGCCGGTGGCGTTGATTCTGGTTGCAGACGACGATGCCAAGCTGTGTCGCTGGCTGCGGACTGTGCTTGAGATGGAAGGGTATCGGGTCATCGAGGCGACGGAGGGGCGGCAGGCACGAGGGACCATTCAGCCTGGGGCTCCCGATCTCGTGTTGCTCGACGTCCATCTGCCGGTTCACGATGGCGTCGACACCATTCTTCGACTCCAGAGCCGGCAGGGACCGGTCAAAGTCTTAGCCATCTCGGGCCAGGCGGTGCAGGGCTACGATATTCTCAAGATTGTCGCAATCTTCGGTGCCCATGGCACACTGGAGCAACCCTTCAGTGTGGATCGATTGCTGCTCGGGGTTCGGGCGTTCTCGGGCCGCCGCAACCTCATGCCTCGTGAGCCTGTCCTCACTCCATCACAGCGCTGACAGGCCCTGCCCTCTGGTGACGCAGAGGCCGCAACCCGTCGCTTATCCTCCACCTGTCCGGTCTTCTTCTTGTTCGCTCAACATCCGGGTCATCTGGAAACGAGTCGGATCCGAGCGATCTCGCGTAAACCCCAGCTGCTCGTAGAACCGGAGCCAGCCGACATTGCGAATCGACGTGCCGGCCCAGGCAGGATTGTCCGGCCCTAAATCGACACACAGGTTGTGGCCCTGGTAGGCCGCAGTCAGCTCGGCGATCGCTTTTCCGAACAGGCGGTGGCCGAGTCCTAGTCCGCGGTAAGCCGGACGAACCCACCCGTAGAGGCCGAGCCGATGCCCTGTCACCGCCAGACGGGTGGCCGTGACAATCGCCAGAATCTCACCGGGGCCGACCGGGCCGGTCTGCGAGTCGATGCCCGGCAGACGCATTTGCCAGGCTGCGAGTTGCGGCGGCCTGTCCGTGACATGTTCCAGGGGAAGGGGGCGTTCGAGCACGCGCAGGAACGTCCGCGCATAATCCGGGACGGAGGCCCATTCAACCGAGAGGTCTCGAAAGAGCGATGTCAGGTCACTGGTCGGGCTGAGCGGTTCCAGGACTGCAACCTGATCGATCGAGAGATTGAAGTGCTGCTCCGCGAACCGGACGAATTGCTGACTGTACATCCCGCACAGGGTTGGCCAGAACAGGCGGAAGGTGGCCGAGGCCGTCCAGCGTCGGAATAGGTTCATCCATCCGCGGTTGAGCGCATGCCCGTGGAACTCCTCCAACTTCACAGCGAGATAGACCTGCTCCATCAACTGCATTTGCAGGTTGCACGTGTGCAACGCCGCACGGGGATTCGGCGTGAGGCTTCCCTGGTCCATTCCGAATACGGAGCAGAGCTCCGGATAGATCTCCAGATCGTAACGCAGCAATTCCGGGTCGTCCCGCAAGAGCCGTTCGAGATCTTTGAGGTCGTCCGTTTCGCCGAGAAAAGACTCCTGCATGCCCGGCGGGGTGGTTATCCAGTGTAAGCGCAGGGCATGACAGAGCTGAGAAAACTCCTGTTCGCTCCGTTGGAGGGCAGGACGCAACACCTGTTGAGCGACATGCTCACCCAGGCGGCGATAGGATTCAAATTGTGCTTCGTCGAAGAACTGATCGGAGGTCGATTCATGGGGGAAGGCCGGATGGCGCGCTGCATAGTCCTGCACATCCGTGGGCTCGCTGCCGGTCAGCGACGGCTTGAGGTAGACCAGCGTGCCGGCGGTGGCATTGTCGTCGACCTTGTCGTACCGGATTGTGCCGATGGCATGGTGGCGGGCGCTGGTAGCGGCGTCGGGCGCGCGCGTGATCTGGTCGAGATTGATCTCGATATCGATCCCCAGGTCGATGCGGATCTTGCGGATGGCGTTCCCGAAGTCCTCAAAGGCGAGGCGGGGGTCGCAGCCGGCATCCACGACGAGGATGCAGTGACAGCGGCGCCGTACCATTTCGTAGAGCCCAAGATTTTCGAAGTGCCCGCCGTCCGACAGATAGACGTATGGATGGCAGGAATCCGTGAGCCCGAACGCTTCCGCCAGAAGCGGCCGGATCGACAGGGTCGGGGAGGCTTGCCGATACGTGTCTGTGCCGGCCGGTCCGGGATTGCCCAACCACCACCCCAGACGAATATTGAAGAGGGCCAGGAGGAACGTCACCGGCGAGGACGAATGATAGCCCATGTTGGGGCTGGCGGCGGCCCCCGAAATCGCCAGGGCGGTGCCGAGCGACAGGGGCTGGCCGATGTACCGGTTGGCGCCGTATTCGTCGGACCGCCGATAGCCGAGATTCCAGCTGCCGCTGTGCAGGGGACTGATCGTGAAGGATTGGGCCTTGCGTTGTTGCCACGCGAGGTTGTCGCCTTTGACGAGGTTGAGGGCGATGTTGACCAGATGCAGAGGCCCTGGGCGTTGCTGGTGCAGTCGGTGGATGAAGAGACCGGCAAACCAGGTGGTCGCGTCTTGTCCCGCGGCGGTGTCCGGCAATTGCAGAGCGGTGAGTCTGGCAAGGCAGGCCGGGCCTGGCCGGAGTTGCTGCGCAGCGTCACTCAGGCGTCTGCGAACCGGCGTCGGCTTCAGGTCCTGCGGGAGGTGTGTGCGCAGAGTCTGCTGGTGCTCCGGCGTCGGGTTCGGCAGGCGAAGGTAGTTGGCCAAGGCCGGGATGGTCGGTTGTCGTGTCTCCTCTGCATGGAACCACCGGGCGATGCGGACATCGTCGAAACGCATGTCGCTCATGGCCGGATTGTCGAGATTGTCGAAGCCGGTAAAGGGATTGAAGGTCCGGTCGCGTTCGGCCTGCACGCGGGACGCGCCGAGGTAGGCGCGAATCAGGCGGTTACGATACATCGCATGGAGGGAGAACCGGTTGATGTTGATGAAGCTGGACATCAGCAGGCCAAGGATCAGGACGGTGAGCGTGAAGCGGACCAGCAGCCACGCCGGCGTGTGGTGGAGGACTTGATCGTGGCCCCACGGATCCGCGCGGATTCCGAGTCCGGTCTCCAACGGTGCAGCGAGATCGCTCAGATGCTTGTCGTATTGGTGCGCGAGAACGTCCAATTGCCAGCTGGTACCCAGGGCCAGGGCGATGAGCACGCCGATCATGAAGAAGGGGGCCGCTGTGCGTACCGCCAGGTCGGTGAGCGCGGTGGTCGTCGATCGTTCCTCCTGTTGCTGCGCGGTGGTTCGCGAGCTGAATCCAAGGAGCAAGGTGAGGAGGCCGGACAATCCGCCGACCGACGCGGCGACTTGTGGAGTCATCCAATGGATCAGACCAGGGCCGAAGATGACGATGGCGCACAGCCCGATCCACATGATCATCGCGATCAGCATCCAGGAGCCTGTGCGGCCCCACCACTCACGATCTTGCTCTTCCGTGAACCGGCTGGCGAGGCCGATGAAGATGGTGGCGGTCAGCAGGAACAGGGCCAGGACTCCGGGCACCGCGAAGCAGGCGAACCATTCGGCAAATCGCGCGACGACGACGTGATCCGGCAGTTCGGCCAGGGCTCCGCGCAGAAACAAGCCGCCAAGGGCGCCGGTGGCGGCTACGGCGAAGGTTTCCGAGAGCAGCCAGTGTGTCAGGGCCTTGAATCGTGCGAGCGCAACGGCGGAAAAGAGCCAACTGCCCGTGTGGAGCAAGGCGCCGCCGATGACAGCCTGCTGGACGCTGATCTGGTCGAGGGTGCCGCCGCCGTTGCGAAACCAGGCCCAGGCGGTGGTCAGGCAGCCGAGCGAGAGGATCAAGGGCGCCAGGCACGCGCGCAGAAACCACGCCTGCGTCTCGAGCCTATGCCACCAGCGGTCACGACGATACTCGCCGAGAGTGGGGCGGCAGAGGTGGAGATAGATCAGGGCCATGACCGCGAGACCGAGTCCGGCGACCAACAGTGCCGGAGTGGCCCAGCCCGGGAGCGGCGACTCCTTGGTGTTGAGTTGGGTCCAGGCGATGATCCAGCGTGGTCCGAGCAGTGGGATCGCCAGGAGGGGCAGTAGGACCATCCAGTTCAAGCCCAGGTTGCGTAGGTAGATGCCCAGCAGGGTCCAGGAGTCTGCAGAGAAAAACCCAAGACGGGGGCTGAGATAGTTGCTGTAGTTGCGAAGCCAGCGGACCGGAGGCGAGGCTTCGTCCGCGCCGGTGTTCGATGCTGTGCTCAGATCGTCTACGACTCCGTCCAAGCGGCGAGGGTGGCGATGGATCCAGGCCGTCAACCAACTGCCGACGTAACCGCCGCCGGAGACGGTGGACAGGTAGTCGAATTTGTCTAAGAGTCGCAACTTGGCCAGCGACTGTAGGACTCCCAGCCCAAAGGTCGCACTCCGTATTCCACCACCGGAGAGGCACAGACCGGCCTGTTTCGGGTGGCGCCCGTGGATGTACCGTCGGAGTTCCTCAATCAACTGCTTGTCCAGCCTGCCGTCCTGATTCTTGCCCGCCAGCACCTTCACGGGATGGTCGTCGGGGAAGGGGCCATCCAGGAGTTCGGCTTCCTCCAACAGAATCTTTGCGAGCGAGAGGGGAGAATCATGCAATGGAGGCGATGTGCTCATAGGGACTCCAGGATACTCGACAGACTGGTCCGATGGTGGACTGCACGAGAACGGTTTCGAGTAAGCGATCGTACGGAAAGAAAAGGCAAGGCACATGCCCTGAGGTTCAAGGCCTGTCGGAGTCGCCGAGGTCACGAGGGAGGCGCGGTTTCCGAATGATTCGGTGTGGGGTTACGAGCGAATGCGTAGTGAGATATGGGAGGGCACTTATCGGATGTGATACAGCGCGTATCTCAATCGATACGCGGTACAGGCTACACGCCTGGACGGGAGGTCTGGAGGCGTGAGGACGACGCCGTCGCGCCGCCGGGACCAGCCCTAGTTGAGAGACGCGTCTCGCCGGCTGCGGAAGGGTCAGTGTTTCCGGTCCCGCTGCATCAGCTTGTCGGTGTAGGCCAGGAAGATCGCCGAACCCAGGAACGTCATGTGAATAAAGATTTTCCACTTGATGTGTTCGGGATTCTCGTTGGTCACGTCCACAAAGGCCTTTAACAGATGAATGCTGGAGATGCCGACGAGCGAAGCGGCCAGTTTGATCTTGATGGTGCCTGGATCCACATGGGTGAGCCACTCCGGGCGATCGGGGTGGGTTTCCAGATCCAGTTTGCTGACGAAGGTCGCGTAGCCGCCGATGATGACCATGGTCAACAGGTTGGCGACCATGGTGACATCGATCAGCGACAGCACACCCAGCATAAACAGCGTTTCGGTTTCTTCGCGGAAATGGACGATCATGTGCCAGAGTTCCGTCAGGAACTTCGCGGCATAGAGCAGTTCGGCGACGATGAGTCCGCCATAGAGCGGAGCCTGAATCCAGCGGCTGCCGAAGATCAGGATTTCGAAGAGCTGCTCGACACGATGGCCAGCTGTCGACGGTGGGGACGGGGAATGGGATGCAGACGGATGACTCACGCCGGTATGGACCCTCCTTGTTGAGGGCGTATCCTAGTGGGCGCGTGGGGTTCTGTCAATCGTGAGGTCGCGAGGCGTGATGCCCTGGCCGACTAACCCCCCGCGGGCGCGTTGTCCGCGACAGAGGGTTTGAGGTCTTCCGGTCTCACATCGGGCAGCCAGTGTGCAACCTTCGCCTGGAGGTCGGCGGCGATGATCGGTTTGCTGATGAAGTCGTCCATACCGGCCTTCAGGCAGGCTTCGCGGTCGCCGGCCATGGCATTGGCGGTCATGGCAATGATGGGAAGACGGGTACCCGGCTGTTCCTGCGAACGAATGAGCCTGGTGGTTTCGAATCCGTCGAGTTCCGGCATCTGGCAGTCCATGAACACCAACGGGTACGGGTGCCGGCAGATGGCGGCTAATGCCTCCATTCCGGTTCCCGCGAGGTCCACGCGACAGCCCAGCTTCTCGAGCATCTTCACCGCCACGCGTTGATTGATGGGGTTGTCATCCACGACCAGCACACGCTGGACCGTATGGGCCTTGACCTCGGTCAGGGTGTGCCGCGTGATCAATTGAGCCTTCTCCTCCTCGCGGCCTTCCCGACCAAGTGTCAGGCGAATACAATCGGCCAGATGGCGCTCACGAATCGGTTTGGTCAGGTACGCGGCGGCGCCCACTTCTTTCGCGAGCATGCTGTCGCCGCGTTGGCCCGAGGCCGTGAGCAGAATGACGTGGGTTTTCGCGATGGCAGGATCTTCCTTGATGAGCCGACAGAGTTCCAGTCCGCTCATCTCCGGCATGTGCACATCGACGATGGCGATGTCGAAGGGGGTGCCTTCCTGGGCTGCCTGTCGCAAGAGGTTGAGTGCCGAAGGACCATCGACGGCACTGTCGTGGTGCATGTTCCAGGCTGAGACATGGTACTGGAGCAGACTCCGATTCGTGGCATTGTCGTCGACGAGGCAGACGCGAAGGCCGCTGAGATTCTTCACAGGCAGCGGAGGCGTGATGGGGGCGGTGCCTTCTTCCGGGGTAGAAAACTTGACTGTGAACGAAATGCGGGTTCCCAAGCCCGGCATCGACTGCAGCCCGATTTCCCCGTGCATCAGTTCTACCAAGCGTTTGCAGATCGAAAGGCCGAGCCCCGTGCCTCCGTATTTACGAGCGGTCGAGCTATCGGCTTGAGAAAAGGCTTGGAACATCTTGGTTTGGGCTTCCGGCGTCAGGCCGATCCCGGTATCGATGACCTCGAACCGCAGGGTGACGGAGCCGGGGCTTTCATCCGTTTGCATCACCTGAATCAACACTTCGCCCTTCTCGGTAAATTTGATGGCATTGCCGACCAGGTTGGTCAGAATTTGCCTGATCCGCCCTGGATCCCCGATCACGGTGCGCGGAGTCTGGGCGTCGATGAGCCCGACCAACTCCAACTGTCGTCCCTGCGCGGTCGGCGCCAGGATGTCCAGGGTGTCCTCGATGGTCAGCCGCAGGTCGAAGGGGATGTGTTCGATGGTGAATTTCCCGGCCTCGATTTTGGAATAGTCCAGAATATCGTTGATGATGCGCAGCAGCGATTCGCCGGAATGTTTCAGCGTTTCCAGATAGCCCTTCTGCTCAGCGGTCAGCTCGGTGTCGAGCAAGAGGGTCGTCATGCCGATCACCCCGTTCATCGGAGTACGGATTTCGTGGCTCATGGTCGCCAGGAAGTCGGTTTTCGCCTGGCCGGCCCGCACGGCTTGGTCGCGGGCTTCCGACAACTCCCAATTCTTCCGTTCAAGGTCCTCTGTGGCTCTGGAGAGCGCGAGTTCCGAACGTGTGCGCATGGAGATATCGACGATCGAGGCCAGCGCCAGTTTGCCGCGAGGCGTATCGATCGGATTGAGGCCGAGTTCGACGGGAAACTCGTGTCCCTTTTTATGCAGGCCGAACAACTCTCGTCCTGCTTCCATGACCCGTGAGGTCGGGGCGGAAAAATAGCCGCTACGCAGGGCGGGATGGGCGGCGCGAAACCGCTCGGGGATCAACATCTCGACCGGTTGCCCCAGCATTTCTTCCCGCGTGTAACCGAACATCTGCTCGACCTGTTTGTTGACCAACGTGATGTTCCCTTCGGGGTTGATCATCAACATGCCGTTCGGCGCCGATTCCACGACTTGTTGGAACTGAGCTTCGGCCTGTTTGCGGGACGAGATGTCGCGGACGATACCGGTGAATTTCTGGGCGCCATCGACGAGCATCTCACTCACGGCCAGTTCGATGGGGAACGAAACGCCATCGCTGCGCAGGCCGAGGACTTCGCGGCCGATACCGATGACTTTCTTCTGGCCCGACGACAGGTAATTGCGCAGGTACTGGTCGTGCTCCGTGTGATAGGGGTCGGGCATGAGCAGTTTCACGTTCTGGCCCAGCAGTTGCTCGGGGCTGTATCCGAACATGCGGGTCACTGCCGGATTCACGGATTCGATGAGGCCCCGGTTGGTGATCACGACGATCCCGTCCACGGCCGTCTCGACGATCGCGCGCAGTCTCGCTTCGCTGCGCTGCATGGCGGCTTCGGCCTGCTTCAAATCCGACACGTTGATATGCATGACCACGGCCCCGTAGCTTCGGTGTCCCTGCATCGGAGTCACGATGAGGCGGAACCAGCGGCGGAGGAAGGGGCTCGAGCTTTCGTATTCGTACGAGAAGGCCCGAATGGTGCCGTCCAGGATATGCCGGATGCCTTGAGCGACATGCGCGGCGTCGGCGTTGGGTGCCGCTGCGTCACAGATGTGCAGATAATTGAGCCCCACGCCGTAGGCCTCGCCGACGAACCCGTTGGCCGCAGCAAATCGTTCCCAAGCTTCATTCACCGCGAGAATCGTGCCCTGCGCATCCAGCACGGCGATGTTGGCCGGCAACACATGCAGGATGTTCGGGTCCAGGGCAAGATCCGGCTGTCGTGGTTTGGGACGAAGTGGGTGGACGGACATGGCGTGTGTTCCTTCGTTACCCCGTCGTGCCGGTTCTGGTTGCGCGATTTCCGAGCCAGGTCTCCAGCACCGCTTGCAGTTCTTTCGGACGGACCGGTTTGGCGACATAGTCGTCCATCCCGGCGGCCAAGCACCGTTCACGGTCCCCCTGCATGGCATTGGCGGTCATGGCGATAATGGGCGTGTGGGCCGACTTCCCCTCCATCTTGCGGATCAGGGCCGTGGCTTCAAATCCATCCACTTCCGGCATTTGGCAGTCCATGAAGATCAGCGGGTAGGGAGCGCGTTCGTGGGCGGCCACGGCTTCCTGGCCGTTGCCGGCCACGTCGACGCGGTAGCCCAGCTTTTCCAACATTTTGCATGCCACCTTTTGATTCACGGGATTGTCCTCGGCGAGAAGCAGGCGAGGCGCAGCGGCCACGTGGGTCTCAGTCAGGGTGTGCCGCGTGATCAAGGGATGTGCGGCGGAGTTCTCCGTAGGCGAGGCCGGAAGGGGCACGCCCAGCAATCGGCAGAAACAGTCCAACAACTGTGACTGCCGGATGGGCTTCGTGAGATAGGCGTCGATGCCGAGCGCCTGGGCGGTGCTGCCGTCGCCCCGCCGTCCGACCGTGGTGAGGATAACCAATCGCATGCCCGCGGTGCGGGGATCCTGTTTGAGCGCGGTTGCCGTGTCGAACCCGTCCATATCGGTGAGGTGCAGCTCGATCAGGGCCAAGTCGAAGGGTTTCTGCATGGCGGCGGCGGTCTGCGCCAGTTCCACGGCTGCCTGGCCGGTCTCGGCGCCGAGGCACTCGATGCCTTGCGCGGAGAGTTCTTGCTGCAGTGCCTTGCGGACGGTCTTATTCGGGTCCACCAGCAGGATACGCCGACCGCGAAGGTGACTCCAGGAAACACCCGCAGGCGGGTCGGCAAGGGCGGTCTCGGGGAAGTGCGCGGTGAACCAGAAGGTGCTGCCTTCCCCCGGGCGACTCTCGACACCGACCTGCCCTTTCATTTGGGTGACCAGGCGCTGACAAATGGCGAGGCCCAACCCCGTGCCGCCGAACCGGCGCGTGGTGGAACTGTCGGCTTGCACGAAGGCCTGGAACAGTTTTGCCTGCGCCTCCTGTGCGATACCGATTCCTGTGTCGGTGATGGTAAACCGCAACATATGCGGTCCTGCCTGGGGATCGCAGGTGAGGTGCAGAAAGACCTCGCCTGTGGAAGTAAATTTGACGGCATTGCTGACGAGATTGACCAGGATTTGCCGGAGTCGACCGGGGTCTCCCAGGACCCCGGTCGGAACCGACGCGTCGACCAGGGCGATCAGTTCCAATCCCTTGCTCTGCGCGGCTTCTGCCAGCAACTCCATGGTGTCTTCGACGGCCAGGCGGATATTGAAGGCCAACTCTTCGAACTGGAGCCTGCCGGCCTCGATTTTCGAGAAGTCGAGGATGTCGTTGACGATCGTCAGCAAGGCATCGCTGGACCGGCGCACGGTATCGGCAAAATCATGCTGTTCCTCCGTGAGCGCGGTATCGAGGAGCAATCCGGTCATGCCGATGATCGCGTTCATCGGCGTGCGGATTTCATGGCTCATGGTCGCGAGGAAGTCGGCTTTGAGCTGGGCTGTTTGCAGGGCCGCATCGCGCGCCTCTCTGAGCGCAATTTCTATTCGCTTCCGCTCCGTGATGTCCTTCCCGATGGCGAGATATCCGGTCAAGTGCCCGTGATCGTCCCGGAGGCCGGTAATGGTGACGAGAACGGTCAGCCGCCCACCGTCTTTTCGCGTGTAGGTCCACTCGCGTTCGTCGAATCCGCCTCGTCGAGCCCGTTCGGTCAGCACCTCGAACGCCTGGGTCTGCGTCACCGCCTCGCGATGCAGTTCGCCGGCTAAGTGATCGAGTTCTTCCCGCAGGTGGAGTGCCGTAAGCGCCTGTCGACCGACCATCTCCGTCTCGGCATAGCCCAGCATCGCTGCCGCCCCGCTGTTGAAAGTGGTGATGATGCCGACACGATCGGTGGCGATGATGGAGATATTGGTGGCGCTGGCCAGAATGGCTTCGAGCTGCACGTTCGTAGCCAGTAAGGTTCGCTCCAACTGCTTGCGAGCCCGGATGTCGGTCAAAATGACTTGGATCGCCTGCTTGCCTTCGAATCGAATGGAGGCGGCTGCGACCTCCACCTCGAGAATCCTACCGTCCAGCGCCAGAAACTTTTCTTCGATGGGGGGGGCCGATCCACAGGTGGCCTGTAGGCAGGCGATGCGTTCCCGCGCGGTCTTGTGAGAGTCCGGATGGATGAAGTCCATGACCGGTTTCCCGAACAGTTGCGAAGGGGCGATGGCGCCGAATAGTTTGACGCAGGCCTGGTTGGCGAACACGATGCGATCGTCGCAATTGACGTAGATCGCGTGCGGGGACAACTCCACCAGGGCCCGGTGCCGCTGCTCGCTGGCCCGCAGTTGAGCTTCCAGTTCCTTTGCCCCCGTGATGTCCTGGGCAATGCCGGCGATGCGGTAGGTTTCTCCCTGGGCGTCGCAAATGGTGAAACTGCGATCCCTGATCCACCGGACCCGCCCGCTCGGCGTGACGATCCGGTATTCTTCGTCATAGGGCAGGTGCGCCTGACAGGCCGCTGCGACGGACACCCGCTTGTGGTCCTCCGGGTGAATGTGGTCGAGCCACAACTGAGGATTTGCGTAGAGCGAGGTCCGGGGAACTTCCCAGATCGCCTCGAAGGCGGGGCTGACGTAGAGCAGCTGCTGCTTGTCCGGAGTGGTGAGCCAGAACACCGCATCGATCGATTCGGCCAGTTGGCGGAAGCGCTCTTCACTCTCCCGGACGGCTGCTTCCATGCGTTTCCGCTCGGAGATGTCGCGGATCATGCCCGTATATTTCTTCGAGCCGCCGGTCTGCATCTCGCTGACGGATACATGGATGTCGATGTGGCTGCCGTCTTTCCGCACAGCCGGCACATCGCGGCCCTGTCCGATGATCGCCCGTTTCCCGGTCACCAGATAGTTCGCGAGGTATTCGTTGTGGTGCTCGCGGTAGGGCGACGGCATGATCAGGGAAATATTCTTTCCGATGAATTCATGCGCCTCGTAGCCCAGCAGTTTCAATAACGCGGGGTTGGCGGTTTCGATTCGTCCCCGTTCGTCGATCACGAGGATCCCCTCGATGGCGCTTTCGAAGATGGAGCGCATGCGGGTTTCGCTGTCCCGCCAGGCGGATTCGGCGCGTTTGTATTCGGTGATGTCCTGCACGGTTCCGGCCATGCCGACCGGTGTGCCGTCGGCCTGCCGATGGACGATTCCGCGGCAGTGGATATGACGCAGTTCTCCGTTCGGCCGTATGATTCGGCACTCGACGTTGTAACGGGTATCGTAGTTGAGGGTCTTGGCGACGGCCTGCTCCACCCGCTCTCGATCGTCGGGGTGGAGTGCCGTCAGGAATGTCGTATAGGTCGGCTGGGTGTGCGCCGGATCGTGGCCGAAAATGCGGTATTGTTCATCGGACCATCGCTCCGCGCCGCTGGCGATCTCCCATTCCCACGATCCCAGGTGTGCGAGTGTCTGGGCTTCATCCAGCGCGGCCTGTTTCGCCTCAAGGGCGCGTTGTGCGAGTGCCTGCTCCGCTTCCAACTCCTTCCGGTCGGAGATGTCCAGGTGCAGGCCCGTAGCGCGCAGGGGCCCTCCCTGGGCATCCCGCTCCACGACCTGGCCGCTGTCGAAGACCCAGAGCCAGGCGCCTGACTTCGAGCGCAGGCGGTGTTCGCTGGAGTAGGCGGATGTCTCTCCACGGAGATGAGCTCTGACTGCCGCCATGACTGTGGGCAGATCGTCGGGGTGCACGAGCTGCTCCCATGTGCGCACATGGGGTTCAAGTTCGTCGAGTCGATACCCGAGCATCGCGGCCCAGCGTTCGTTGAACGTGACGCGCCCGCTGGGCACGTGCCAATCCCAGGTGCCGACCTGCGAGCCCTGTACGATCAGTTCGAGCCGGTCGGCTTGTGCCTTCACGCTCTGTTCGTGCACGGCGAGCAATCGTTCAAGGTCGGCGGACTCCGACCGTGGCGAGACGGCGGCCTGTCGTGATCCGACAGTCGGCTTCGCATGAGGGGCGAGCGCGATCTGCGCGCAAAGAGCTAGCGGCTTGAACAACTCTGCGGTTTCTTCCGAAATATAATCCCTGCTGAACAGTATGATGGAGAACAGGTCTTCGTTCGGCAACGGGGCACCGAAGCCCAGCACCGACCGGATGCCGTACTTGCGGACGAATTCCTCCTGCGCCGGGACGTGCGGACTCCCGGGCGCCTCCGGGATATGGAACACGTTGAAGCCGTGCTCGCCCGGGTCCAGCAGGACGTTCTCATTCGAGGTGGAGGCGTGAGGCAGCGTGAATCCCAGCTGGTTGAACAGCTGATGGAACATCGGCAGGCGTTCAAGTGCCTCCGGTCCGTTCAGCGGGAGCACACGGAAGCGACTGGACAAGGTGGGATCGTTCCATCCGGGATGCAGGCCTGCGCTGGCAAGCAAGGTCAGACACGGGAGGGACGGGCTCGGCTGTTGTGGTTGGAGCTTCTGGTCGGCCAGCGTTTGCAGATCCGGCGTCAGGAGGCCGTACGGTGTCGTCTTGAACAGGCGAACCAGGGCGCAGGCCGGCTCTCCGGTCTGATCCATGGTGAAGGAGGTGTAGAGGTGGCGAACGAGACGGTGGGCGACCTCCTGGATGCTGTTTGTCCCGGTACCCAGCCGACGCAGCACTGCTCCGCAGGCGGTCATGTGCCGGAGATGAAAGGATCGCAGATGGTACATGCTCGAGCTGATTCCGAGGGGGCGACAGAGCGTGTCGGTACTCTGTCGGACTCCCGACGGGGGAACTTGAGCCTGCGGCCATCGCGGCGGCAACGCGCCTCTTCTTAAGGAATTGTCTTGAGGTAAAACGCGGCGGCTTGAGACCTCCTGGTGAGATGCAGTTTGGAATAGACATTCGCGAGATAGTTCTTGACGGTCTTATCGCTCAATCCCAGTTCGGCTGCGATTTCCTTGTTCGTCTTGCCCTGCGCGATGAGGGGGAGCAAGCGTCGTTCCTGGGGTGATAACAGATGCCGGCCCCGTTCGGGTTCTCGATCCGCCACTTTACGGAGATAGGCGAAGGTGTGACGGGTGACGCCCGGATCGAGGTAGGCCTGTCCTTTGGTGATGCTGCGCAACGCGAGTATCAGTGTTTCTGCGCCGGCGTCTTGCAGCACATACCCGTGGGCGCCGGTGGAGACGGCGGACAGGAGGATGGTGTCGTTCAGGGTGTCGGCGAGAAACAGGAGGCGTGTGGCCGGCAAATGAGACAAGATTTCCTTGGCGGTCTCGATGCCCGTGCCGTCCTGCACGCGGAGATCCACGATGACGATGTCCGGTTTGTGTTGAAGCAACAGCGGGAGCGCTTCGGTTCCCGAAGGCGCTTCGCCGACAATGCGAAAGTCGGGGACGGAATTCAGGAGGGTCCGCATGCCGACCCTGACCAGTTCCTGCGGGTTGATGACAAACACCCTGGTGGGGGTGTGCTCTAGTTCGTTCATGTTCGACTCTCTGCTCATTGTGGATGGATGCCTTACCGTCGTGGTCTCTGTCTGTGGCGATGTACCGGGTCGCCTTCGATAATGATGACGCGGCGCAGGATGACCAGTCTTCCCCCTGGTTGCGTCGCGATGCGCCCGCGACCGGACCGCCCGGACGCGGCCCCGCCCAGGAGGGGCGAAGCCGCGTCGGTCGACCGGTTGGTCATGCCCATGGTCCTGTGAGACCGGTCATCCATGATGGTGTCACGACACTCCTGCCAGCTGGGGCATGCTGTATCCCGGCGTGGCTCTTGTCGACCGGGTCTCGCCTATGCCGACGTTCACGCGTGACAGCGCCAGGACGATATTTTTCCCCCCGAACCCAAAGCTGTTGATCAGCGCGCGATTCAGGTGCGCCGCGCGCCCGCTTCCTGAGACATAGTCCAGATCGCAGCTCGGATCCGGGGTGGTCAAATTGAGGGTGGGGGGGATGAATTGGTGTTCCATGGCCTTGGCGGTCCCGATGAGTTGGAAGGCTCCGCTGGCAGCGAAGGCATGGCCGAGGGCCGCTTTGAACGAACTGACCGGTACTCGATAGGCATGGTCGCCCAGGACCTGCTTCACCGTCTGGGTCTCGATCGCGTCCAATTCCATCGTGCCGAGCCCGCAGGCGTTCACATAGTCGACCTCTTCCGGAAACCAGTGGGCTGTCGAGAGCGCCAGCTGGGCGGCCCGTTGCTGCTCTTGTCCCGTGGCTGCGGCTTTGACCATCGAATGGGCATCGCAGGTGAACCCCCAACCTTCAAGTTCGGCGTACATCCTGGCGCCCCGGGCGCGGGCATGCTCGTAGTCTTCCAGGATAAAACAGCCGGCTCCTTCGCCCAGCACCATGCCGCATCGGGTCTTGTCGAAGGGGCGGGGAAGGTTTCGAATCGTCCCGCGTTCATCCGGTGCCAGGGCCCGCCCGGCGTTCATGGCGGCGTAGACGCTCGGATGCAGGGGGGCTTCGGTTCCGCCTGCCACGACCAGCGACGATTGCCCCGACTTGATCCATTCATAGGCCCGCCCGATGGCGTTTGCCGTTGAGGAGCATCCGATGGAGTACGTCTCGCAGGGCCCGTGTAGCCCCAGGACGATGGCGATTTCCGAGGAAATCGCATTCGGAAAGGTCATGCCCATGGTAAAGGGATTGACCCGCTCGTAGGCGGTCAGCCGAGCGGCGTCGTGGAATTCGAACGCTTCCTTCATGCCGCCGATGGAGGTACCGATGCTGATGCCGATGGCGCCGCGATCTTCCTGTTCCAGGTCGAGGCCGGAGTCGCGCGCCGCCATCATGGCGGAGGCGACGGCGAACTGCGTCGCGCGTCCCATGCGGCGGGCCTGTTTGCGATGCAAAAAGTCCTCGGGATCGAAGTCTCGTACCTCAGCCGCAAGGCAGGCCTGAAAGGGAGACGTATCGAACAACGTGATCGGCTTGACCGCGCTTTCTCCCCGACTCAAGAGATGCCAAAAAAGGTCGACGGTGCTGCCCAACGGGGAAATCACTCCCATACCGGTGATGACGACTCGACGAGAGGTCTGTGGTGTCATGGTGCCCTCCTCTGCTCGTAAGAGCGTGAAAATGTATGTCGTCAATGCGAATGCCACGTGCGCATGTGTTCGCGGTGCGCGTCCGGCAAGGCGGAGTCGGGATAGAATGTCGCGTAAAAATCTTCATCGAGGTGATGGGTTTGGCACGCGACGACGGACCTGCAGGCGTCGGCGTGCGCCGGGAACCGACCGTAGGTGTCCAGGACGTATTCGGTAAAGGCGATGGTCGCCTCGATGGCCTGTGTGGAATGTTCGGGCACCTGTTGTGTCGTCCCGGGTTTGACCCAAGTCTGCTCATGAGGTTTCCGGAACGTGCCGTCGGGGCCGAATTTGCTGGCCACCAGCTGAGTCACGGCTTCCTTCATCGAGGAGACGAAGGGCGGGGTCGGCCCTTCCCACACCCCTGGAATCCCGACCGGATTGGCCCGCATCGGCTTACCGGGCGGGACGACGAAGTGGAACCCCAGCCCCGGATAGATGTGCGGTTCCAGACCCAGGAGGTGGCGGCCGCTCCCTACGCTTTGGATTCCGCCGCCGAGCCCCAGGGCCTGCTGCATCAGCGAGAGGTGCTCGCAGATGATGCCCTGTTCTTGAATCGCGGTTTCGCAAATCGCGGCGTCGAGTTCGCGCAAGCTGAACATCCGGCGCGCCCGGATGTCGTCATGAAGGTGTCCACCGGCGCTCTTGCGAAAGGCGTCCAGTCCACAGGCGGCGTTGCCGTTATCGGTATCGACGATGAAGTAGCCCGTCTCCTCGCTGAACATCATCAGGAGCAGATTCAGATACAGCAGCGTGATATTGGTCACGGGGAAGAAGAGCGTGGTGCCGGGTCGATTCGTATACCACTGGTTGAACGGCAGCATGAAGGGGACTTCACGGGGGATTTCCAGCCGGGATGATCGGAGCTGGACAATGTCGAGGTCCCAGGGATGGTCCGGCCCGGCTGCGTCGGCGACGAAAAACACTCCGTCGTCGTTGGTGTAGAACAATTGCGTCGTGTGTGCGGAGCAGGGGCTGGGAACGGTGCGGCTCCGGAAATTCATCAGCGCGTTACCCTGGCCCTCGCTCGACCCGGGACGCCCGACGAAGTGCATATCGCCGAGATTCCGTCCCGATCGTCCGATCGCCGCATAAATGAGGTACCGCTCTTCCTCTCGGCTCAGCGGAACCGGTTCATGGTGGCTCGTGTATTGGAGGGGGCCGCCGGGCAGCGTCATGCCGCGCCCGAATCGACGGGTCTTGCGCTGTTGCAGGAGGTCCAGCAGAGTGAATGTGGCGTCCATTGCTGCAGACTGTGTAGCGAGCTGCTTCATAGGGCCTCTCCTTCCGGTTGTCCTAGGGCTATTTGGCCCTATCCCGGTCATCTAAGTAGCGGTGGTTCTGGGACGCCGGGAAAGGCGTCCTGTTATCTGGCTAGAATCTACGAGAGGTGTCGATCGGAGTCACCTACCCATCGGGGTAGGCGGGGGAGCGGGCCGGACAAATCCTGTGAAAACGGAAGCGGTGTTCGATACGACGGGCGACGTACGGCTTATTCTGCGCTGTTGGAAGCGGAAGGTAGACGATCGTCACTAGGAGCTGAGGGGGCGATGACTCGGTGTTGTTCACCGGTTTGCCAGTAGGCGATGGCGCTCCACCGGTTTTCAACTCCGATTTTCTGGAAAATATTCTTGAGGTGAAACTTCACCGTATTCAGACTGACCTTGAGGATGACGGAAATTTCCCAATTGGTCTTGCCGGCCGCGACCCAACGGAGAATCTCTTCTTCCCGTTTGCTCAACAGGACGGCCGGTTGCGCCGGTCGCTCCGGTTTCCAGGTCGACGCGCATCGCATATAACTTAAGTGGAAATGCGGGGTCAGGATATCGAGCAGAAGGCGGAGTTTTTCGGTGTGTTTCGTGTTGAAATTGCTGAAGGCAAAATAGGAACAGGTGCCCTGCTCTCCGCGTACACCGGCCGACAAGCAGGTTTTGATACCGAAATCCAGTTTGAGCGACGTGACCTCTTTCGGCTCGGACGCGGCTGGCGCGTCGGCGCTGGAGGTGACGGAGTGGCCGGACGTGATCAGCCGGGTGATGGCGGGATCTGCCGCCAAGCCCTGCCCCATGTAGAGTTGGCAGAATTCCCTCGGGTAGGTGGAATGTCCGAGCGCGGGATCGATTCCGCGGAGAAGGTCCACTCCCCCGCATCCCGAAAATTCATAGGGAACGACTTGTTGGATCGCTGAGACCAGTTTCCACACGCCGTCGCTTCGATTGACGGAGCGGGCGTTGTACATAATTTCGCCGAGTCGTTGGAATTCCTTTGCGGATAACCCAGGCTGATTCATGGCAACGCTCTCCGCCGCGAGCGCCCCGGCGGCGCGGCCATCGGCCGGCGACCGTCGTGCTCAGAAGTTCGGACCTGGTTCATGTTGAGGCAACTGTATCATTGTGGAAACGGCTGATTGTACCGTTACCGAACGAGCAGGATCTAGGGCAACCTGCACCTAGTATAGAGTGCCTAAGGTATGAACCGCAACGGGGAAGAGGACGTGTCCGAGAGCCGGAAAGGAAGGGGGAGTAGGGCCGGGAGCTTGCCGATCAGCGTTGAATTTTTAAGGTCGGGCCCAAGGTAAGCCATTTGGTCGGACCCAGCGCGGCCATGTGGGGAAGATGCGCGACGTACCACACCACGACATCCTGTTCCTGGACGCTCTGGTTGTCTTCGTCGTATCCCAGTTGTCCGCGTGCTCCGAAGACCCAAGGAAGGTCTTCGTCGGGATCCGCGCGCCGGATGGCCACATCGTGATCGGCGAAGGCATCCCGTTCCCCGTCGTCTTTGAGCGGTGCATACCCGTTCCCCGGGAGGAGCCAGACGCCGTGGCCGGTCAGCTGGTCGCGAACGAACCAGGTGCGATGGGTGGCGGCTACCTTTACATCATTGCGCTCGTTCGTATACTTCTTCCACCCGGGACCCCAGCCATGGTCGCTACCGCCGTCGTCATGCACAAAGACCTGGTCCATTCCGTTGCCGTCGATGTCGAAGTCGAAACGCCAGTACGGGTGGTGAATGTGATCGGTATTGCAAGAGAGCCCCCGGCTTTGGACGACCGGGCGGAGCTCGCCGTCGTCGGAGAGGTGCCAGGATTGGTAAATGTGGTACTCCCCGATCCGGGCATAGATACCCAGTTCCAGCCATTTCGTGCCCTGCAACGTCGAGCTCTCGACGCAGACCTTGTTGTTGCCGCAATTCACGATCGGCACCAGATCCTGCCAGCGCAGTCGATCTTGGAAGGGGCCGCAGCGGCCGCTGTCGGCGCGGGATCCAAACCATGTGAAGGGATTCCACCAGATGCGTTCTTTCACGTATTTGACACGCAGGACCGGCATGCTGGCTTTGCCGAGAACGAGTTCTCCGTCATAGGTCACGTTCCGGAGGGCCAGGCCGGTATTGTCCCGGACTTCATAGTCGAAGCTCCAGCGCCCCCACGTCATATGCTCGGCGGAGGAGTCGGCGGCACTCGGAATCGGCAACGCCAGTAGGCTACACCACAGCAGGGCGCCGGTCAGCACAGCTTTCATCAGCGCTTGTTTCATCCCTTCCCCCTTCGCCGGGCGGCGGTGCCGCAGGGCGGCCAGTGGTGACAGCTCCAACCCTTGTGTCCTCGCCGGTCGCCCGGTTTCGCCCCTGCATGGACAGCTCGTTAACGAGGCGGCTCTTCGCCCGCGTCCAGGACACGGTCCTCCGTGAGGTCGACCTGTGCCCAGTACTTGGGGTCTCCTCCCACACCCTGCGAGAAGGTAATCCAAATCACGCGATGCCCATAGCCCGGATCATTTCTGAAGAACCCGCGATCCGGTTGCATCAACAGCCCATGACCACGCATGTCCTGCACCTTGCCGGAGAGGCGCTGGTCGCCGCGCGCCAGTTCGATGCCTCGCGCCACATCCTGCGGTCCCTCCGGCGGCAGATACCCTTCGACTCGAACGGCCTCCAGGACGGAGCCGTCCTTCATGCGTACGTCGACCGCGACGTTATGGCTATAGCTAAAGTAGGTGAGTCTGGCGAATCGTGCGCTTGCCCGACAGCACCCGAACGACACCTTGCTCTTGGGGGGCGTAGGATCCGCATCGATAAATCCCCATCGCGCGCCCAACAGGCTGCTGACACGGGGGTCGGCTTCAGCGGCCTTCCGCAGTGAAGCAATGTCGGTTGCCGACAACTGCCTACCGGGGCTGGGCGATCGACTCACGGAGGCATCCGTGATGGTTCCGGCCATTGTGGGTTTCACGTGTTCGGGAGACTCATCGGCCGTGAATTCCAGCACATGCCTCAGCGGGACCTGCGCGGGCAGAGGACGTTTCGGAATGGCCGTCTCCGGATCTTCAGGCCCGAACGGGCCGCGCGACGATGCGTCGAGGCTACAGCCGGCACAGAAGAGGCTGACGATGATTCCGACCGTTTTCCACATCACGGGTAGGGCGCTCTCTGTTAGGCCATCGCCAATTTGCCGGCCAATCCCAGTGCCATCCTCGAAATCTGAACTCCGGCCTTGAGCACGGCGGCGCGCCGTTGCCGGGATTCGGCGTCCAAGATAGCCTTTCTCATCAAGTCCTTGTATCCCTCGATCTCGTCCTGAGCGAAGGGGACGAGTTGAGAGACGGTGTCGTTGTTGAACGTGTTGGCCAATTGCAGGTAGAGATTCGAAATTTCCGCCGCGTAGATGCCGCGTCGCAACGGGTCGTTCTTATAGGTTTCGAACTTCTTCCGTAATGCGGCGACAGCCTCCAAGAGGGCGGTTTGTTTCACCTTGGTCTCATCCTGCCGGCCGACGCTGAACTCCACCGTGCCGAGTTGGTCGATCAACACGTGGGCCTCATCCCGCGCCTGGTCGACGCGGGTAGCCAGTTGTCCGATCTCGTGGGTCGCGGTCTCAGCCGTCTCCATCAGCTGTTTCAGTAAACTATCGTTGTCGCGGAGGAAGGTGACCACTCCCTCGAAGCTGCGGTTCATAGCGCCCTCCGTTACTGTCCGTCATCCTGCTTGAGTCGGTCGAGCAATTCCACCAGGTCGGCCGTGTACCGTTGGGCGCGATCCAATCCTCCGATGCCCAGGATTCGCGCCCCCACGACCTCCTCCAAGGCGTCGTTCACCGTGCGGGAATGGTTCACCACGTCCATGATCTGCTCAGACCGATTCGGCGCTTGGTTGAGGATAGCCGTGACGAATTCCGGATCGACGGAGGCCAGCGCCGATTTCTGGGCAAAGCGATGGATCTGGGCATGGAGCGTGGCGGTATGTTTCCACGAGTCATTGAGGGCGTTGGCCGTGTCGCGCAGGCCGCAGAAGTCTTGCTCAAATTGATCCCAGACCGCTTTCTCAAGTCCGCGTACATCTTCCATGTAAATGAGGCCGGTGAGGTACGCGGCCGCATAGGCGGCGTCTCCCTTCCTGTTCGTCAGGTTCCGGAAAGCCGCCAGGGTAAAACGATGTTTCGTTTCCTGCATGTGGAGAGACTTGAACGCCTCGTGGAGTTCCGCGCGGGCCTGTTCGAGGTTTTTGATGCGCGCCTCGGTTTCCTTCTGAAAGAGATCGATATTCGTTTGCGCGGCGTCGATCTTGGTACCTTCCACCTGAACGAGGTCCCGGACCGAACTGCTGTGAATCGAGTGGCAGCCGGTCGCCAGGAGCAACGACAGAGCGAGGGAGAGCCGCAGCATGCCTCGGCCGACCATGGAGGACTCCTTCCTGTGAGCAGTCTCGAGGTATGTCATCGGCGCACCGTCCGCACCGCGTCCGCCAGGGATTGCGTCTCGGTTTGGTTGAGCGTGACGTCGATATCCAGGTACTGCTTGATCAGGCCGTTGATGCGGCGGAGGGCGTCGACATTGTTTCGATAATGGTCGAACGCGGTCAGATCCACGGCCTGAGGCGCTTTGGCATCGGCCGCAACCCGCTGCTCGATCCGAGCGATTAATTCAGGCAGCTGCTGGACAAGGTTGCTCATGTCCCCGGTCCCGGCCACAAACAGGGCCTGGCCGTTCTGCCCTTTGCGCTCGGGGAGAGACTGCAGGCGGATCAGATTGATGACCCGTAGCACGTCGGGACCGAGTTGGGCGGCATCGTCTTCGGCCATGGCGGCTTCCGGGACATCCACCAATCGAGGATCGGTGGTCGCCCATTGAAGGGCCAAGTTCAGTTTCAGGCGCGTCTGAACGAATCGATACCACTGCAGGTGCCGTGTGGTGATATTACTCACCAGCTCACGATACTGCTGCATGAGCCGTGTGTTCTCGGCATACGCCTGATCTTTGGCGGCAAGTGCCTGTTTGACTTCCGGCGGGGTCGCGCAAGCGGCGAGCAACACGAACGTCAGTAGGCCGGCGACGGGCAACATCCTCATCGGGATGCCTCCTGGTAAGCATGAAAATCGGATCTATTGTCGAGAGAGGCAATCTACGTACCTGATACGTAGGGAGCGTCGAGGCCACAGCCTAGCGATGTAACGCCGGTCGTGCAAGGAGAAAAATCAGCATGCCTCAAATCGGTACATCGGTGATCGAGCCTCGCCGGCGTACCCATTCGGATACGGGTGTATCGAACCGTATACAGAGAGCGGGGCCGTGCATGCGTTAGGCGGAGGTGAGGGCGGTACGTAGTGCGGCGATGGTGGCCGGATCGAGCCCGGCGGTCTTGAGCTGATCGTCGGTAGCCGCGGCGACCTGTTGCAGGCTGCCGAATTGCTTGAGAAGCCGCCTCCTCCGGATCTTGCCGATGCCCGCGATCTGGTCGAGTTCGGAAGAAAGCAGCGCTTTGCCCCGCAGATTGCGGTGATAAGTGACCGCGAACCGGTGGGCTTCGTCCCGGATTCGCTGCACGAGGTGAGTGGCGGGAGAGGTCGGGCGGAGCAGGATCGGGTTCTTTCGGCCCGGGAGAAAAATGCGCTCGTCTTTCTCGCCACGGGCCTTTGCGAGGCCGATGATCGGAATCTGCTCCTGCCCGACCTGTTTCAGGCCTTCGATGGCGGCGCTCAATTGGCCGAGTCCGCCGTCGATCAAGATGAGGTCCGGCTTCGCGAGCTCTTCCGTGGTCCCGTATCGCCGCGTCACGGCCTCCTGCATGCTGGCAAAATCGTTGGCCCCCTCCACCGTCTGAATGCGAAATTTCCGATAGTCGGCCTTCTTGGCGTGCCCGTCTTCCCAGACTACGAGCGATGCGACGGACTGGTTTCCCATGATGTTGGAAATATCGAAGCCCTCGATGCGGCGGGGCGCGATGTCGAGACGAAGCAGGCGTTTGAGTTCAGCCGTGGCCTGACGGTCCAGGGCCTCGTTGCGGAGGTGGTCGGCAATGGCGGCCGCGGCGTTTTCTTCCGCAAGCAAAACCAGTTGGTGCTTCGTGCCTCGCTCCGGAGCAAGGAGACGAACGGCATCGCCCCGTGTGTCGCTCAACCATTGTTCGATCAGAGGCGCATCGGAGAGGTCGGTCGGCACCAACAGTTCTTTGGGCGGTTGCCCTTCCTTGTTGTAGAACTGTTCGATCGCGGAGCGTACGAGTTCCTCATCGCTGGAGTCGGCGGATTGGGGCCAGAAGAAATCTTTCCTGCCGATCAATAAGCCGCCGCGCACGAAGAGAAGCTGCAGATCTGCCGCGGTGCCTTGGCGGGCTAGTCCGACCACATCCTGGTCGGTCGTGCTGACCTGGGTAATCCGTTGTTTCTCCAAAGTGCGCTCGACGCTGAACAGTCGATCCCGTATCCGGGCCGCCTCTTCGAATTCTTCGCGTTCTGCCGCAGCTTCCATGGTCTGCCGCAGGCCGTCCAGCAGTTCGCGGTCGCGGCCCTCCAGAAACTGACGTACCTGTTTGACAATCAAGTGGTAGTCGTCCCTTGACTGATTACCGGTGCAGGGGGCCATGCAGCGTTTGATTTCAAACTCGAGACAGGCCCGATCGGCTTTGCCGTCGATTTCGATGTCACAGGTGGCGAGTGGAAACGCCTTGCGGATGACTTTCAGGGTTTCACGAAGCGCTCCGGCCGGCGTGTAGGGGCCATAGTAGAGTGCCCCGTCTTTTTGTACGCGTCGAACGATGGAGAGTCGAGGAAAGGCTTCTTTGATCGGCAAGCGCAAATAGGGGTATTGCTTGTCATCGCGCAGGACGATATTGAAGCGCGGTCGGTGGCGCTTGATCAGGTTGCTTTCAAGAATCAGCGCCTCCAACTCGGAGCGGGTGACAATGGTTTCGAGATCGGCGATTTCGCTGACCAGCAGGCTGGTTTTGGGTGTCTGCTCGCTGCCTTTCTGGAAGTAGGACCGCACGCGGTCGGCCAGCACGGCGGCTTTACCCACGTAGAGAATCTCTTTTTTCGCGTTGCGAAAGAGATAGCAACCCGGTTGGTCGGGGAGATGGTCGAGTTTGGATTGGAGGGTGTCCTGGAAATCAGCCATAAGCGATCAGCGTTCAGCCGTCAGGTAGAAGACATGTGCCACCCAGGTTGCACGTCATTCTAATGGCTGCTGCAAACCCTCTGCAATGTCGCGGGCACGCTGATGGCCGATCGTTGATCGCTGTTTAGCGAAGTCTTCGCACGAATGACGGACTGAGAGTGCCGCGGGCGACCTCCTCCACCGGTCCCTTCATGGTCAGGCCGAAATCTCCGGCCACCTTGATGTTGAGCGTTCCACCCGGCATCTTGACCGTGACTGGGCTCTTCACCAAGCCGAGTTTCACGGCGGCACTGGCGGCGGCGCAGGAAGAGGAGCCGGACGCCTGGGTTTCGCCGGCGCCGCGTTCCCAGATCACAATGAATATTTCTTTGGGGCCGGTGGGCACGGCCAGTTGCACGTTGGTCCGTTTCGGGAACAGCGGGTGGTTTTCCAGCGCGGGGCCCAAGGTGAGCAGGTCCTCACGGGTCCAGGACTCGCCGGCCTTTTTGAAGACCACACAATGGGGATTCCCGACACTGACGCCGGTGAAGCGAAGCGATCGGCCTGCGGCCTCGATCGGGGCTTGGATCAACTCGTCCATGGTCAGCGTACAGGGGAGAGCCGCCGGTTGGAACGTGGCTTGGCCCATCTCGACGGTGGCGGCGGCGGCATCGCCATGGCGGTCCACATGCAGTGCGATGGACACGAGGCCGCCCTTGGTTTCGACGGTGAACGCGCGCTTCTTGGTCTTGCCGGTTGCATGCAGGTAGCGGGCAAAGATGCGCAGCCCGTTGCCGGACTTTTCGGCCTCGCTGCCGTCCGGGTTGTAAATGCGCAGGCCGAAGTCAGCCTTCTTGGAAGGGACTAGGGCCAGGATGCCGTCGCTGCCCAGGCCCCAGTGGCGATCGCAGATGCCGCGGATTTTCCCGGGAGTGAGTGTGAAGCTGAGCTCCTTGGGATCCATCACCACATAGTCGTTGCCGAGTCCGTGCCCGCGAAAAAACCCGTTTTTCATGCATTGGCTCCTTTGGTCTCTCGTCGTTCGTGAAGCGTGAAGCGGGGGAACAATACTGTGGCTGGGCAGGAATCGTCAATGGAGAAAGGACGAAGCCGATCTGAATTCCGACAGGTCTTCCTCGCGAGAGACGAACGACCCTTCACGAGCGACGCTGCACGGGGAACGAACGATGCGCCTTACACCAGCGCCGTGCCGGGTGGCCGTTCAATGAGTTCGACCTCGTACCCATCGGGCGCGTCGATGAAGATGAACCGGCTGCCGGACGAGGTCTTTGTGGGACCGTCGGTGATCGCCACCTGTTTCGCGCGTAAACTCCGAATCGTGTCGTCCAGATTGTCTACTTCAAAGGCGAGGTGCACAAGATCTTCCTGAACCCTGACCGGTCCGCTCGCAGGAAAGCTGCAGAGTTCGATGAGTTCCTCGCTGTTGGGGACTTTCAGGAATGCCAGATGGGAGCCGCGAGGAGAGACCTTGCGCTCCAGGACCTCCAGTCCCAGGATGTCCCGGTAGAAGCGGATGGTCTGCTCCATATCGCTCACGCGCATTCTGGTGTGGAGGAGTTTGGTGACGTTCATAGGAGGAGCTTATAGCAGATGGCGTAGGGCTGATGGCAAGAGAAGAAATGAGAATGCTGCTAGGGCCCCTTTCCTTAGGCACTTGGCCGTTAGTCCTTCCTCGCCGGGCCGCTTGTCTTCCGCAGTAAAATTTCGGCGTATCCGGGAATCAGAAAATTCGGCATAGGCCCGATTTCCTTGTAACCCTGTTTGCGATAGAAGGCACGGGCGGCGTCGTTGAAATCCGATACGCAGGCGAACAGATTGTGTGCTCGCGCGAAGGTGTGCGATTCAACATGGGACAAGAGACGCGTGCCCAGGCCACGGCCGGTCACGTCCGGCGAGATGCCCAGTAATTCCAAATAGTCGCCGAAGAGGAATTTCCTGCGCACGATGGCGATGCCGAGGACCGTTCCCCTCACGTCCAGGACAAACGTGTCCCGCCCCATGGGGATCGGCGTAAAAATGCGTTCCCAGTCGGCGGCGGCAAAACCGAGCCGTTTCCAGGGATCGGAGTGAGCCAGGATGCCGATCACCGCGTCGCGGTCCTCCGGCTGCATCTCGCGAATCAGCGTGTCGGGTCGATCGTCGATTGGTTGCATCGCAGGAGATCCGAGACGGTCATGGCCCGCAGGCCCTTCTCGCCCAGCAGCTGTTCGGTCAGGGCCTCCGTCACTTCCCGGGTGTGTTTGCCCTTCCCGTTGGCATGTAGCACGATCACGCTGCCAGGCTTCAGCCGTTTGTGCACACGCGAGAGGATTGCGTCGGCGCTGAGTGTTGGGTCGGGGTCGCCGGACTCGAGGTTCCACAAGATGAATCGTAAGCCGAGCGCCTTCACGGCCTCCACGGTCACGTCGTTATACTCCCCGTACGGCGGTCGAAACAGGATGGTCGGTCGGCCGTATTTCTTCTTGAGGAGGCGCACCGGCCCCATGATTTCCTCCTGCTGCTCCTCCAGCTCATGCATCGGCAGGTGCGCATGGACCTCGCCGTGGGTGCCGATCTCGAAAAAAGGAACAGCCAGGAGTTGTTTCACCTCGGCATCGTGTTTGGCCATCCAGCGACCGGACATGAAAAAGGTCGCCGGTACGTTGTGTTCGATGAGGAAATCGATCAGCTCGCGATCGAACCCCGAGGCCGTGCGCACCGGACAGAGATCGTAGGTCAGCGCCACGGCGGGGCATGAATTCGGGCCCGTTTTGATGACCTGAGCCTGTGCTTCGCCGATGTGCAGGCCACAGGCGAGTCCGACTATCGCCCACCATCCGATTGCCCACGCGTATCTTTGCATGGGCGCAGTATACCCGATGACAAATCTGCGCGATAGTTGACGCTTCCTTTGGGTGGCTGATACGGTGATGCCATGCAGGGACCGGACTGGAAAATCGGGCATGTCTTCGGCATTCCCATCCATGTGCATGCCTCGTGGCTCTTGGTGTTTTTCTTTGTCACCTGGTCGTTGGCGACCGGCTATCTACCTGAGGTCTTGCCCGGTCTGTCCGATCCGCGATATTGGGCGATGGGCGGTGTGGCGGCGTTGTTGTTGTTTGCCTCCGTCCTGTTGCATGAACTCGGCCATTCGCTGGTGGCGCTGCGGTATCGCATTCCGATCAGTCAGATTACGCTGTTCATTTTCGGCGGGGTGGCTCAGATGCGGAAAGAGCCGCCGCATCCTCGGGCCGAATTCCTCATCGCCATCGCCGGGCCGGTGGTCAGCTTCCTCTTGGCGGGGCTCTGTCTCGGGTTGGTGACGCTTCTGGAGTGGATCCCGGCTGGGGTCTCCATGCACGGGCTTGCGGCCCTGGGCACGTTGCTAGGGATGGTCAATACGCAGCTGGGCCTGTTTAATCTGCTGCCGGGTTTCCCGTTGGATGGTGGACGCGCGTTGCGGGCCGGTTTGTGGGCCTGGGGCAAAGATTACTATCGTGCGACGAGCCAGGCGGCATTGGTGGGCTTGCTGTTCGGCGTGAGCTTTGGGCTCTTCGGTGCGCTGTTGCTCGTCGGTGGACTGTCCGGTACCGCGTCCAGTTCCATGGCCAGCAGTGGGGGATGGATTGTGTTGTTGGGCGCCTTTCTGTTTTCGGCTGCGCGAGGGAGCCGCAAACAAGCCGCCATCCGTTCGTCCCTCGCGTCGGTGCCGGTATGCGAACTGATGGTCGCCAATGTGGTCGCCCTCTCGCCGGACATCACTGTGGAGGAAGCGGTGAATCAATATTTCCTTCCGTACGGGTACGGTGGATTCCCGGTAGTCCAGGAGGGTCGCTTGGTCGGCGTGGTCGGGGTACGTGACGTGCAGGCCGTCAGGAATTCGTTATGGGCCTTCCGCCGCGTCGCCGATATCATGCAGACATCCGACGATGAGATGGTTGTGGCGCCGGATCTATCGGCCATGGACGCGTTGGAGCGGATGCTGGCGCTGGGGGCCGAACGTCTTGTGGTCGTGCAGGACGGGCAGTTGCTGGGTTTGGTGACTCGCGCGGCAATCGGGCACTTCATCGAACAGCGGCATCCGTCCGGCATGTCCTCCACATCCTAACAGGATGCAGAAAAAGTCCGCCAGCGGCGTGCTCGACATCCGTGAAGTGTGAATCGTGAAGCGTATCTCGTCAGGTTCCGTATCCGGGCCGTTACGAGAGACGAACGACGCTTCACGAACGACGGACTATGAGGACGGCCTTTTTGCGCATCCTGCGGATGAGTGCTAGACCAATGCGGTACAGGAGTGAATGGTCGCGTGTTGCTCAACCATCGAGATTTTCCGCAGCCTGCTAACCCGCTGCCTCCTCTCCGGCAGCTCTTCCCGTGAACGTTGTGCTCCGGATGCGACGGCTTGCCGTACGCCTGCCGGCCGTGGCCCACAGGCTAGGAGCCTGCCCGAGTCATCCTTCGTCGCAGCAGAACGGCATGACTCGGACAGACTCCTAGCCGGGGAGCGAGGCTGTCCCGTCCAGTCTGCTCGGGCGTCGGCACTGGCATTCATGGGTGACTACGGCCCCCAGCAGAACCAGGGCCGAAGAATAGTAAACCCAGAGCAAGAGCAGCACCACTTCCAGCAGTGATCCGTATAGTTGTGTGTAGACGGCGGCGTCTTCCAGATACGTCACGAAGAGCGCCTTGGCGGAGACCCACAAGAGGCTGAACACGGCGCCGCCGATCGTCGCTTCTCGCCAGGTCGGTCGCTGGTGCGGAAGGAATCGATAGAGGCAGGTCACCGAGGCGAAGGCCAGCAGAAACGGCAGCGAATAAGTGAGAAGGAAGTCATGGGCGGCGATCGCCACCAGGTTAATGCCCAGGAAGTGGGGCGCATAGGCCGTCAGCAGTTCGATGGCCTGGGTGGCCACGAAGGATATGAGGGTGAGGATTCCCAGCATCCAGACCAGGGCCACGGCGACCAGTGTCGAGATGAGCGGGTGCCGTTTGGCGGCGGTGCCGAAGACGGTGTTCATGGCGTAGTCCAGTTCGTAGAACACCAAGGCGCTGAACCAGCCGAATGCCAGAAAAACGGCCCAGCGCACTTCCTCCTGTTCGGCCACCCGCCGGATATCCTTGGCCAGCCGTTCGCCCACGCTGGGAAGAAAGCCTTTCAGAAAGCCGAGCAGAAACTGATAGCCGATGACATCCTGGCTGACGATGAAGCTGATGCCGTACAGCAGCAGGAACACCATCGGGAAGAGGGAGAGAATCGAGTAGAATGCCAACGAAGCCGCCAGGCTGGGACAGCCTCGCCGTCGAAACGTATCGAACACGTTGGAGAGAAAGGTGAGTTCACTCATGCGGGCCCGCGCGACTCAGGCTCGGTGCGGACCACTGAGCCATCAGGATGGTTGCAGGAGGTGATGCAGACAGATGGATCCACCGACGTCGCGGGGGGTCGTGGCTGTCTGTGAAATGATATCCCCAGCGCAAACCGCTATTTGAGCAGCGGCGCCGCATGGGTGGCCAGCGACCAGAGGCCGTTCGGGAACAGACCGAGCAAGACGACGCCCGCGAGGGCGCAGGCCAGGACAAACGACAATGCCGGAGAGGTCTCCAGCCTGGATTGAGAGGCGACGGTTCCCTCAGGCTCGCGCATGTACATGACCATCACGATCCGCAGGTAATAGAAGGCTGAAATCGCGGCGAACACGACGGCTACGACCGCCAACCAGGTCATGCCGCCGTTCACGGCGGCCATGAAAATGTAGAACTTGCCGATGAAGCCTGCGGTCGGGGGAATACCGGCTAACGACACCAGGAACACCAGCATGAAAAACGCCGCGAGTGGCTCCCGTTTGGCCAGGCCCGCGTAATCTTCGATGTTCTCGCTCTCCTGGCCTTCCTTGCGCAACATGCCGATCAGCGCAAAGGCGCCCAGCGTCATGAATGAATAGATGGCAATATAGAGCAGGACGCTGGCGAATCCGCCGCCGGCCCCGTCGCCGCGATGCCCCCCCGCTACCACCACTCCGATGAGCGCATATCCGGCATGGGCGATACTGGAATAGGCGAGCATGCGTTTGATGCTGGTTTGGACGATCGCCACGAGATTGCCCAGTGCCAGGGTGGCCAGGCAGATGATGGTGAACAGGACCGACCAGTCGGCGCTGGCCGCTCCCAATCCCTCCACGAAGACCCGGAGGAAGGCGCCGAAGCTGGCGGCTTTCGATGCCACGGCCATAAAGGCGGTGACGGAGGTCGGCGAACCCTGGTACACATCCGGCGTCCACATGTGGAAGGGGACGACGGCCAATTTAAATCCAAATCCGACGGCCAGCAGGACCAGGGCCAGGGATAAGATCGGATTGCTCGTGCCCTGCATCGTGATGGCTTCGGCGATCACCGAGAGACTGGTGCTCCCGGCCAGACCGTACAGCAGGGAAATGCCGTACAACAAGATTCCCGAAGAAAAGGCGCCCAGCACAAAGTACTTGGCACTCGCTTCCAGTGAACGGGCTTCCGTCCGTTTGAGGCCGGCCATGACATAGAGCGAGAGAGACATCAATTCCGTCCCGAGGTAGATCGTGAGCAGGTCGGCTCCGGAGACCATGACCATCATGCCCGCCAGCGCCAGCAGGATGAAGCCGTAATACTCGCCGATACGCAGCCGTTCGGCTTTCAAATAGGCGAGGGAGAGCAGGACGGTGAGACCCGTCACGAGATACAAAAGGAGTTTCCAAAATGCCGCATAGGCATCGAGGATGACCATGTTGCTGAAGGCATAGGTGTGGCCGGTCATCTGTGAAGAGGTCACGCCGATACACATGGCCAGTGCGCCCAGGGTCAGCCAGGCCAGCAGGTCTTTCTTGGCTGTCTCAAGAATGGGGTCCAAGGCCAGCACGAGACAGGCGGCTCCGATGACAATGAGTTCGGGGAGGATCGCCAGGAGGTCTTGAAGCGAAATGCTCATCGTGTGGCTGCCTGTTCAGAAGATGAAATGGGCTGGGTGGCCGCTACCGTCGTGGTGGCCGCTACCGGCAGGGTCGGGGACGGCGCCGTCGCGTAGGCCGGAGCCTTCGGTCCGTTCAACAGGTGGGTCACGCTGGCGTGCATGCGGCTCAAGAGCGGGTTCGGAAAGATCCCCAGGACGAACACCAGCACGATCAACGGCACCAGCGTCGCCGTCTCCCTGGCATTGAGGTCGAGGAGATGGGCGCGATGGGCGGCGGCGGGGGTGCCGAACACCACGCGCTGCATCAGCCAGAGGATGTAGGCGGCGGCCAGAATGACCCCCAGTGCGGCCAGGGCGGTGGCGAACTGGCTCCAGACGAAGGTGCCGGCCAGCACCAGGAATTCCCCCACGAAACTGTTGGTGCCCGGCAGTCCCAACGACGACAACGCAAAAATCATCAGAAACAGCGCGTATCGCGGCATGGGGCCCGCTAATCCGGTGTTGTCGGCAATCTGGCGGCTGTGTGTCCGTTCATAGATGATGCCCACGCAGAGGAAGAGCCCGCCGGTCGTGATGCCGTGATTCACCATCTGCATGACCGCGCCTTCAATGCCCTGGATATTCAGGACGAAGATCCCCAACGTGACAAAACCCATGTGGCTGACGCTGGAATAGGCGATCAGTTTCTTGATGTCCGTCTGCGCCAGGGCCATATAGGCGCCGTAGATGATGGCGACGATCGAGAGAGCGATCATCGGTTTGGTGAAGGCCGCCGTGGCGTCCGGCAGCATGGGCAACGTGAAGCGCAGGAATCCGTAGGTGCCCATCTTCAGCAGGACACTCGCGAGGATGACGCTGCCTGCGGTCGGTGCCTCGACGTGGGCATCCGGCAACCAGGTGTGGAACGGGAACATCGGCACTTTCACGGCGAAGGCTGCGAAGAAGGCCAGGAACAGCCACATTTGGAGGGTGGCGCCATAGGTGCCGCGGCTCAGTTCCAGAATGTCGAAGGTATGGCCACCCTGGAAGTAGAGAGCCAAAATGGCGACCAGCAGTAGGACGCTTCCGGCCAGGGTGTACAGAAAGAACTTGATGGCGGCATACAGCCGGTTGGGCCCGCCCCAGACGCCGATCAACAGATACATCGGGATCAGCATGGCTTCCCAAAAGACGTAGAACAGGATGAAGTCCAGCGCGACGAACACGCCCAACATCGCCGTTTCCATCACCAGTAACATGGACATGAAGAGCGGCACGCGTTTCTCGATGGCGGTCCAGGACACGGTGACGCAGAAGGGCATGAGGAACGTCGTCATCAGCACGAGCGGGAAGCTGATGCCGTCCATGCCGAGGCTATAGCGCACCGGAGGAGAGTTGATCCACGAGGCCTGCTCGACGAATTGCATGGCGGCGGTGGACGAATCGAACAGCCACCACAGGGGGAGCGAGAACAGAAAATTACCGACTGTGAAGCCCAGCGCAACCCACCGCGAGGACTCCGCCTTGACCAGGAAGCAGAGCACGGCTCCGATCAGCGGGAAGAAGACGATCAGGCTCAACCAGGGAAAGGACGTCACGACAATCTACTCCACCGGTGACACGCGAAACATGAAGCGTGGAAGAACCTACCGGGCATCAGGGATGCCACTCTCTCTGTCAGCTACAGCAGCAAATACACCGTCAGGATGACGACGGCGCCCAGCGTCATCCCGAGCGCATAATGTTGTGTTTGTCCGCTCTGCGTCAGGCGAATGAACCAGCCTCCCCAGGCAATCGCCCGGGCCACTCCATTGACCGCACCATCGATAATCGCCACATCGATGTGTTTCCACATCCCTTGTGCGGCCGCCAGCGTGGGGCGGACGAACGACCGGTCATAGGCCTCATCGATGTACCACTTGTGCAACGAAAGCTCGTACGCGGCGCGCCATTGCTGCGCCAGACGGTCAGGCAGCGTCGGATTGAGCACGTACAGATAGTAGGCCGCGGCGATGCCGCTCAGTCCCATCAGCGTGGCCACTGCCATGATGCCCATGGCCGCGCCACCCTCGTGGTGCGCCGCCGCCCCCTCGCCATGGAAAACCGGTTCTAAAAACGCTGGAATGCCAAGGTAGCCGGCGACGATGCTCAGTACGGCCAAAACCATCAGCGGGGCGGTCATGGTGGTCGACGGCTCATGGATGTGTTTGGCATGGTGCGGATCCACGCGGGACGTGCCCCAGAAGGTGACGAAGACCAGCCGGAAACTGTAAAAGGCGGTGACTCCGGCTGTGATCAATCCGCAGATGGCCAGGACCTGGCCCAGCGGGCCGGCCGACCAGGCGGATACGAGCAGGTCGTCCTTGCTGAAGAATCCGGCCGTGAGCGGAAACCCAGCCAAGGCCAGGGAGCCAATCAGAAACGTCCAATAGGTGACCGGCAGTGTGTCTCTCAAGCCGCCCATGTGGCGCATGTCCTGCTCGTGGTGCAGGGCGATGATGACCGACCCGCAGCCGAGGAACAGCAGCGCCTTAAACGCCCCGTGGGTCAGCAGGTGATACATGCCCGCGCCGTACGCACCCAGGCCGCAGGCCATCACCATGTAGCCGAGTTGGCTCATGGTCGAGTAGGCCACGACGCGTTTAATGTCGGTCTGGGTCAAGGCGATGGTGGCTCCGAGCATCATGGTGATGCCCCCGATGACGGCGACGACAGTCAGCGCGACGGGCGACAAATCGTAGAGCGGGGAGAGCCGCGCCACCATGAATACTCCGGCCGTCACCATGGTCGCGGCATGGATCAAAGCCGAAATCGGGGTCGGGCCTTCCATGGCGTCCGGGAGCCAGACATGCAAGGGAACTTGCGCGGATTTGCCGACTGCGCCGGTAAAGAGCAGGAGGCAGATCATGGTCATGACCGACACGTTCCAGGTCCCACCGAAGGGGCCGAGCAGGTTCGTCGTGTTGGATGCCAGTTCTTGCGCGTGCGCAAAGATCGTGACGTAATCGAGTGAGCCGAAGGTCAACCACACGAGGAAGAGCCCGAGGATAAAGCCGAAGTCTCCGACGCGGTTGACCAGAAAAGCCTTCGTTGCGGCTGCGCAGGCGCTCGGCCGCTCATACCAATGTCCGATGAGCAGGTAGGAGGAGAGTCCGACCGCTTCCCAAAAGACGAACAACTGTAAGAGGTTGTCCGCCATCACCAACATCAGCATCGAGAAGGTGAACAGGGCGATATAGGCGAAAAAGCGCGCGTATCCCGGTTCGTCGTGCATGTACCCGATGGTGTAGATGTGCACCAGCGTGCTGACGGTCGTGACCAGGATCAACATGACGGCCGTCAGGCGATCGATGGAGATCCCGATATGAATGTCCAGGTTGCCTGATGTCAGCCAGGTATACAGGGTCACATTGACGGGGGCGCCGGTGGCGACGTCATGGAGGGCCAACAGCGACAGCAGGAAGGACCCCACCATGGCTGGGACGGCCACCAGGTGCGCGCGGTCTTTGATCCACCGTTCGCCGATACCGACGATCAGGAACGAGAACAAGGGGAGGAATGGAATCAGCGCGTACAGCATGGTGCCAGCAGTTACCGTTTCAACAGGTTGAGATCATCGATATAGATCGACGAGTTGGTTCGGTGCAGGGCGATAATGATGGCCAGTCCCACGGCCACCTCCGCCGCCGCCACGGTCAACGCGAAAAATACGAAGACCTGGCCGGCTACCTGATGGAAATATTGGGAGAAGGCCACGAAGTTGATATTCGTGGCATTCAGCATCAGCTCGACCGACAGTAAGATGACGATGATGTTGCGCCGGATCAGCACCCCCACCACACCGGTGAGAAACACAAACCCGCTCAGGACCAAATAATAGGATAAGGGGACGGTCATGCGCGCCTGCCGGTTATGGGTGACGGGTGATGCATGGTCATGTCGGTCCGATACACAGCTGGGCCCCTCTCGCCTGGCAACCGTTCACTCTGTCGTCTCGATGATGTCCTTCTTGGCCAGAATGATCGCGCCGATCATCGCGACCAACAGGATCAAGGAAGCGACCTCGAAGGGAAACAGATAGGTAGAGTACAAGGCTTCGCCGATCATCTCCGTATTGCCGGTTTCCGCGGCGGCCTCTACGGACCTTCCCGGAGCCGACGGGGCGGTACGGGATTGAATGAGCAGCAGCAGCACTTCCGTGCAGAGCGTCACGCCCAGGAGTCCCGCCACAGGAAGTTGATTGTGGTAGCGCTCCTCGGATCGGATGCTCAGCAGCATGACGACGAAGAGGTACAACACCAGGATGGCGCCGGCATACACGACGATCTGCACGGCGGCCAGGAACTCCGCATGCAGCGTGACGTACAGGCCTGCCACGTGAAAAAACATGATCAACAACGCCAGCGCGCTGTAGACAGGGTTTCGCAAGGCAACCACCAGCACGGAGGTGCCGGCGATCACTGCGGCAAAATAAAAGAAGAAAATGTGGTTCATGCGTCCGTTATCGTGTCTGAATCAAGTCAATGGCCCTGCCCCCTGGTGCCCCGGTTATCGGCCTGGTGGCAGCCCGTTTTGCCTGGATCGTCTCTGTGTGGGGGGCCAGCACGGAGGACGAGGCGGGCGGCCTAGTTCTCCTTTTGCGGGAGATGCTTGAACGTGACGTTAAAAAACGCCACGTTCGGGTGCTGCAGCTCAAGGCGCTTTTCCCGGACGGGAAACGCGCGGTCGCCGATGGCGAGCAGCTGTTGCTTATTGAGATGGAGTTGGCGCTTGTCGTACACGGCCCATTCGAATTCGCGAGTCATGGCCAGGGCATCCACGGGACAGGCGTCGACGCAGAGACCGCAGAACAGACAGCGCGTCATGTCCATATAGTATTCTTTCGAATACCGCTTGGTCGGCTCCCCGGGAACTTCTCCGCTGACGACTCGGATGACCCGCGACGGGCAGGCCGCTTCGCAGAGGTCGCACCCCACGCATTTTTCCGTCCCGTCGTCGTAACGCAACAGCGAGAGCATGCCGCGGTAGTTGTCCGGCAGCAGGCGTTTCTCGTGCGGATACTGCAGTGTGATCGGTTTGTAGTTAAGCAAGTGCGTGAGCGTGGCCTTCATTCCCACCAGCAGTTCATAGAACGTCAACGTCTTCAGCCACTCGCTGAACGGTTTCCGTTTGGTGTCTGTTGTAGCGGCGGCGTTCATGGCACTCCCTTACCGCGGGAAGAAGTAGGCGGCAATTGCCGTTAACACGATGTTGCCGAGCGCGATGGGCAGCATCACTTTCCACCCGAATCGCATCAGTTGGTCGTACCGCAGGCGGGGCAGCGTCGCCCGCAGCCAGAAGAACAGGAACAGGAAGAAGTACACCTTTGCGGCAAACCAGACGACGTTTTCAATCCAGGCCAGTGCGTCCAGCCCGAGGTGCCCCAGGATGGTGCCGGGATAGGGGGCGTTCCACCCGCCGAGAAAGAGGGCGGCGGCGACACAGGAGACCAGGATCATGTTCGCGTATTCCGCGATGAAGAAGAAGGCGAACCGCATACCGCTGTATTCCGTAAAGAATCCCGCCACCAATTCGCTTTCCGCTTCCGGAAGGTCGAAGGGCACGCGATTGGTTTCCGCGACGGACGAGATGACATACACGACGAACGCGAAAATCTGCGGGAAGGGCATGGCGATGACGAACCAGTTCCAGAACCCGCCGGCCTGCGCCTCGGTGATCTTCACGAGACTAAGAGAGCCGGACAGCAGAATCACCCCGACGATCGCGAGACCGACGTTCAATTCGTAGCTGATGACCTGCGCGGCGGAACGGAGGCCGCCGAGGAGCGAGTATTTGCTGTTCGACGACCAGCCGCCGAGGATGATGCCGTAGGCGCCGATCGAGGCAAAGGCCAGAATGTACAGAATGCCGATGTTGATGTCGCTGATCACGAACGGCTTGACCTGCATGCCGAACAGTTCGATGGTCATGCTCGGCCCGAAGGGAATCACCGCAAAGCCGATCATGGCCGGCACCAGCGCCAGAATCGGCGCAAGCGTGAAGAGAAAGCGGTTGGCTCCGGCCGGGATGATGTCTTCCTTAAAGAAGAGTTTCAGTCCGTCGGCGATCGGTTGGAGCACGCCGTAGGGACCGACTTCCATCGGACCCATGCGATCCTGCATCCAGCCGAGTACTTTTCGCTCTGCGAGGGTGAGGACCATGACGGTCAGCATCACCACTCCCATTACCGCGGCGATTTGAGCGAGGGACACCGCCAGTCGTAATCCGATTTCCATGACAACAATACTCCTCGTCTCGTCCTACGAGACCTTCGCCAGAGATACGTGTGCGCGCTTAAAATAGGGGATTTGAGTCCGGGGATCAATCGTCCATTCCGCGAGTTCTTTGGCCTCGCCATCAAAATGCTCAGGAAACCACAAGACCCCGGCCGGCACCCGTTCGCGCAGTTTCACCGTGGTGGTAATGGCCCCGCCCGTATTGGACACCCTCACCGTGGCGCCGTCCGTGAGCCCCAATGTGGCGGCATCCGATGGATTGATCGACAGCACCCCGTCTTTCTGTAGTTCCAGGAGCCCCTTTGAACGTGTCGACAACTTCCCCGAGTGGAACAGCGATTGGGTAAGGACCAGCGTGAAGGGGGCATCGGCCGGCTTCACGACTTGGTGAACGGCGTAGCGTGCCGAAATGTCGAGAGCGGAACCTTCGTCCAGGTAACGGGTCACTATGCTCTGGTCGACCTTCGGGGGCGTCGGTGTCGGTCCCAGCAGGCCGTAGCCGGGGATGACGTCCCGGATTTCCTTGAGAATTTCCCGCGCGTCACCGTATTCCAACGGGGCTCCCATCAAGACCGATATGGCCGACACCATTTCCCAATCCGGGCGGCTGTCGCCGATCGGATTGATCGCCTGTCGAACGGCCTGGACATGGCCTTCGGAATTGGTAAAGGTGCCGTCCTTCTCCATGTATGAGCAGGCGGGGAGGACCACGTGGGCCATCGCCGCCGTTTCAGTGAGAAAGAGTTCCTGACAGACCAGGAGCTCCAGTTTGGCCAATGCCTCTTTGGCTCGGGCTGCAGCGGGCAAGGTGCCGACGGGGTTTTCGCCGATGACGAACAAGGCTTTGAGTGCCCCCTTGTCGGCTGCGGCAAGCATCTCCGGGAGCGAGGCGCCCGGGGAGCGTGGTAATTCTTCCCGCCAGACCGAGGTGATGCGGTCACGGGCCGGTTGATCGTTGAGCGGCATCGGTCCGGGAATGAATTCGGCGACCGCGCCCATTTCCACTGCGCCCTGATCATTGTTCTCTTCCGCCAGCGGTCCGAGTCCGCAGCCGGGCTGGTCAAGTTTGCCAAGGAGGATCAAGAGGTCGAGGAGATTCGTGGTCGTCGCCTCCGCGTCCGGTTGACGCAAAATCCCGTTGCCGACCAGCACGACCAGGCGCTTGGCCTTCGCCAAGAGTTGAGCGGTCTCTGCCCATTGAGTCCGCGGCTGGCCGGTGGCGGTTTCCAACGTTTCCCAGGAGATGCCGTGCAGGGCTTCGGTGACCCGTTGGACGAAGGCCGGTGACTGTTGGGCCAGGGAGGCGTCCACGAGATGGCCTTCCACGACGGCCTTGAGCAGCCCGAGGACGGTGTTGCCGAATTGCTCGGGGTGGGTCTGGAAATGTTGGGTGGCCAGGTTCGCGATGTTACTCAGCGTATCCACGGCCGGGCGCAGAGTTTCCATCGTGACGAGGGAAGCCTGCCGTTTCTTGACGGCTTCTTTGACCTTCAGGCCGGTGATCGGGCTGGTCTCGGTGATATTGGTGCCGACCAGGAGCAGGGCATTCGCGGCGACGATGTCTTCAAAGGCAATGGTCCAGCGGTGGGTGCCTTGGACACGCCGCAAGGCCTGGATACCGTTTAGATGACCGTAGCGGGCACTGCTGTCGATCCGATTGGTGCCAATCACCTGGCGCATGAACTTCTGGAACACGTAGAGGTCTTCGTTCGTGCAGCGGGAGGCGATGAGTCCGCCGAATGCATCCGGTCCGTGCGCCAACCTCAGCCGGAGCGCCTGCGCGGCGACGAATTCCAGCGCCTCTTCCCAGGTGGTCTCAACCAGGGCGCCCTCGCGGCGAATCAATGGATGGGTGAGTCGACCCGCGTGGCTGCTGGCGTGGAAGCCGAAAAATCCGCGCGCGCAGAGGTCGCCGTTGTTCCGACCGGCCCCGTGAGCGGAATTCACCTCGATGAGTTCATTGTCCTTGGTTTGCACGGTGATCCGGCAGCCGTCGCCGCAGAACGTGCAAATCGTGTCGGCGCGTTTGAGCATCCAGGGGCGGTATTCATACATCGACAAGCGGCTGGTGATGGCGCCGACCGGGCAGATTTGAATGCAGCCGCCGCAGAACTCGCAGTCGAGTTCATGGGGACCGAAGTGCTTGATCTCCGTCATCGTGCCGCGGCCCACCGGGGCCAGTGCCTTGACGTCCATGATCTCGTCGCAATACCGCACGCACCGCAGACATTGGACGCAGCGGTTCATCTGCGTCTCAATGAGCGGGCTGAAGTACTCTTTCTGGAAGATGCGCTTGGTTTCCGTAAATCGGCTGGTGGTCGGGGTGTACTGATGCGAGAAGTCCTGGAGGTCGCACTTTCCGCCCTGGTCACAGACCGGACAATCGAGCGGATGGTTCGCCAGGATGAATTCCAGCACGGACTTGTGGGCATCGTCGACGGTGGTGGTGGCGGTGCGGACGGCCATGCCTTCCGCGACGGGCGTGCTGCAGGCCGTCTGCAGCTTCGGCATTTTCTCGATTTCCACCAGACACATCCGGCAATTCGCGTCCGGCTTCAGTTTGGGGTGGTAACAGAAATGCGGGATCATGACGCCGATGCGCCGGGCGGCCTCGATCACGAGGGTGCCCTTGGGAACCGCGACCGTGGTGCCGTCGATGGTCAGGCGGACTGTTTCTGGCTTTTGATCAGGCATACTCTACGTCGTTCGTCGCTCGTGAAGCGTGAAGTGTTGTGAGTGATGCGCAGCGCCCGTTCTGCTCCGATGACGAGATACGCTTCACGAGGTACATCAATGTTTCGTTCCCACCGGTTCCGGTCGGATCAAGTTGGCTGTTTCAGCCGCCTGAATCAGGTCGACATATTCCTGGCGCCAATGTTTGAGCGTGCTCAAAATCGGGGATACTTCGGCATCGCCGAATGCGCACACCGTCCGACCGGCGATGTTCTTGCACAGGTCGGTCAGCGTTTCAAGGTCTTCCATACGACCGCGTTTGTTGACGATCCGGCGCATGATCTGGACGAGCCAGGAACTACCTTCGCGGCATGGACTGCACTTGCCGCAGGACTCATGATAGAAAAATTCCATCAAGCGCAGCGCGGCCCATACCATGTCGGTGCCCTCTTCCATGACGGTGACGCCGCCGGAGCCCAGCATGGAGCCGGCCAGGGCCACGGATTCAAAATCCAGTTTCACATCCAGGTGATCAGGCGTCAGGAACGGCGCGGAGGCTCCTCCGGGAATGAACGCCTTGAGCGGCTTATCTCCCCGCATGCCACCGGCATGTTCGTAGATCAACTCGCGGAAGGTGATGCCCATCGGCACTTCGTAATTGCCCGGTTGTTTCACGTGGCCGCTCACACAGAAGACCCGGGTGCCGGTGCTCTTGGGCGGCGAGCCGATCGAGGCGAACCATTCCGCGCCGCGATTCACGATGTGCGGCAGGTTGGCGAGGGTCTCGACGTTGTTCACTACGGTCGGCTTGTTGTACAGACCGTGCGTGGCCGGGAACGGCGGCTTGACCCGGGGCAGGCCGCGTTTCCCTTCGAGCGATTCCAATAAGGCCGTTTCTTCCCCGCAGATGTAGGCCCCCGCTCCGCGATGGACCCAGATATCGATCGAGGTGTTTGAGCCGAAGATGTTCTTCCCGACATAACCGGCTGCGCGGGCTTCCTTGATGGCCGTTTCCAGAATCTTGGCGCCGAGGACGAATTCCCCGCGGATGTAAATGTAGGAACTAGCCGCGCCGATCGCGTAGCAGGCGATCAACATTCCTTCCAGCAATTGATGCGGATCGCGCTCGATGAGCTGGCGGTCCTTGAACGTGCCCGGTTCGCTCTCGTCGGCATTGCAGCAGAGGTAGCGGGGGCCCTGGTAGTCCTTCGGCAAAAAGCCCCACTTCACGCCGGTTGGAAAACCGGCGCCGCCGCGCCCGCGCAATCCGGATTTCATGACGATCCCGGTGACCTCCGCCGGGCTGAGCTTGCCGAGCACTTTCCGCACGGCCTGGTATCCGCCCGCGCGCTCATAGTCGGCCAACGAACCGGCATAGCCGGGCTGGAGCATGTTTTTCAACAGTATAGGCTCGTACTTGGGCATAGTCTTTAGTCTCGTGAAGCGTCGTCCGTGAAGCGTGAGGCGTGAGATTCCTCGGAGCTCTTGTTTGCGAACGACGAGACACGTTTCACGTTTCACGCTCCAGGTTTTGCCGGCTCCGGCCACATGAACGGACCGGTCTTCAGCGACGATGTGCCGGTCTGTCGAAGGTCCGCCAGAATGCGATCCAGTTTCTCTTCCGTCAGGCGCTCATAGTAGTCGTCATTGACCTGCATCATGGGACCGGTTCCGCACGCGGCCAGACATTCCACGATGCTGAGTGTGAAGAGCTTGTCCGTCGTCGTTTCGCCTGGCTTGATCCCGAGCTTCGCGCCGATCCAGCCGATGACGGTGTCCGACCCCACGAGGGCGCACATCAACGATTTGCAGACCTGCAGGTGGAACTTTCCCACCGGCTTCAGGTTCAGCATCGTATAAAACGTGGCCGTCTCATACACCTGCGGTGGGGTCAGCTTCAAGATGCCGGCGATCTCCTGCATGGCGGCTTCCGTGACATACCCCTCTTCGCGCTGCGCCATGTACAGCAGAGGCAGCAGTGCCGACCGTTTCACCGGATACCGGGAGAGGATCTCGTCGATTTCCGCCTGATATTTTTCCTTCAGCATCTCTCGCACTCCACGTTTCACCTCCGGTGAGGTGTGAGCCGGGCGCTTCCGCCTGCGCGCGTCCAACGAGGGTCTTCTGAGACCGCGCGTTGCGCGAGCATAGGACGTACACGGCTCATCGACTCATCTATCACATTCTCCCATCACGATGTCGTAGGTGCCGAAGATCGTGATGATGTCTGAAATCAGGTACCCGCGCGCCATATGGTCGAATGCGCCCATATGAATGAAGGACGGGGCGCGAATCTTGAGCCGGTAGGGGCGAGGGCTGCCGTCGCTGACGAGGAAAAACCCGAGTTCGCCCTTGGGGGCTTCAGTTCCGCAATAGGTTTCACCCTTGGGCGGCTTGAACCCTTGCGTAAAGATAATAAAGTGGTGAATCAGGCTTTCCATGTCGCGCATGACCTTGGCTTTCGGCGGTGGGATCACGTGCGGGACATCTGCCATGATCGGCCCTTCCGGCATCTGGTCGAGGCATTGCGCGATGATGCGCGCGCTCTGCCGCATTTCCTCCATGCGCACCCAATAGCGATCGTAGGTATCCCCCCGTTTGCCGACCGGGACTTCCCATTCCACCTTGTCGTAGACGCCATAGGGCTCGTATTTGCGGATGTCGTAGTCGACGCCCGACCCGCGAAGCGTCGGGCCGGTCAGGCCGAAGTTGATGGCGTCTTCGGCCGAAATCACCGCGATGTCTTTGGTTCGCCCCACCCAGATCCGGTTGGACATGAGGAGTTGGTTGTACTCATTCACCTTCTCCGGGAAGGTCTGCAGAAAGGCCTTCAGGCGGGCCACGAGATCGGGTGTGAAATCGCTGTCGACGCCGCCGATGCGATAGTAGTTCAGCGTCAGGCGCGCGCCGCATAACTTTTCGAACATGTCCAGGAGAATTTCGCGCTCCCGGAACGTCCAAAAGAAGACCGTCATGGCTCCGATGTCGAGGGCCTGGGTGCCTAACCAGAAGAGGTGGCCGATGATGCGCTGCATTTCGGCGACGACGGTGCGGACATACTCCGCCCGTTCCGGCACCGTAATGTCGAGCAGTTTTTCCACCGCGCGCACGTAGGCATAGTTATTGGTCATTGCGCAGACATAGTCGAGCCGATCGGTATGGGGGATGACCTGCATGTAGTGGAGGCCTTCCGCCAACTTTTCGACGCCGCGATGGAGATAGCCGAGATCGGGGGTGGCTTTGACGATCCGCTCGCCGTCCAATTCCAACACCACCCGGAGCACACCATGGGTGCTGGGATGTTGCGGGCCCATGTTCAGGAGGAGTTCTTCTCGGCGCCGTGTGCTGCTCGGCTGTTCGGCTGCCCGGTAGACCTGCTTTTCCTCTTCGGGAATTTCACCTTCCGTTTGCTCCTCAGGGGCTTCGTCCAAGCGGGGAATGAATGGAAACGAGCTACGCCATCCTCGCCCTTCGGCCGGAAAGTCTTTTCGCAGAGGATGGCCTTCTTCATAGTCTTCCGGCAGCAGGATGCGACGAAGGTCCGGATGTCCGACGAAGGTAATGCCCATCAGGTCGTACACTTCGCGCTCCATGAATTCGGCGCCCTTCCAGATACCGGTGACGGACGCGATCTCCGGTGTCTCCTCAGTGATGCGCGCTGTCAGTCTGATCCGTCGCCGGTGCGGGATCGAGAGCAGCTGATAGATCACTTCGAATCGTTCCGCGTCGTTGGGGTAGTCGACGGAGCAAATGTCGGTGATGTGGTCGAAGGCCGCCTCAGGCGTGTCGTGCAGCCAGCGCGCCACGTCGACAATCCGGGCGGCTGCCACACGGGCCGTCACTTCGTTGCGCGCGGCGTCCACCTCCACGCCGCGGATGGCGTCGGGAAAGGCGGTCATGAGTCGTTCAAGCAGTGGTTGCATCGTGCCGAAATACCGATAGGTGTGATCCGGTGAGGCAGGTGGAAGACGGGAATCTTCAACGCCGCGAGGTCACCAATTCACGTCCGGGTTACCGTACAAAAATCTTTTCGCGCTGAATCTTTTCCTGCAGTTTCAACAGCCCGTCCAACAGCGCTTCAGGACGGGGCGGGCAGCCGGCGATATAGACGTCTACCGGGACGATCTGATCGACTCCCTGCACGACGGCGTAACTGTTGTAGTGATTGCCGGACGTGGCGCAGGAGCCCATTGAGATGACGTAGCGCGGCTCGGCCATCTGGTCGTAAATGCGGCGGATGACGGGTGCCATTTTGCGCGAGACGGTGCCGGCCACGATCATCAAATCGGACTGGCGGGGCGAGGCGCGGAACACACCGGCGCCGAAACGATCGATGTCATACCGCGACGAAACGCTGGCGATCATTTCGATGGCGCAACAGGCCAGTCCGAAGGTCATCGGCCAGAGGGACGATTTGCGCGCCCAGCCGACGAAGGCATCGAGATTCGTCGTCAACACATTGGCATCGAGTTGTCTTTCCAGAAAACTCATAGTCCTCTCACTTTCCCTTGTTCTCTTGCGAGAAGGAGAACGAGTGGTCTGGCCGCCTCTGATTGCGCGTGTCGAACGAGGGCCTTCTGAGACCGCGCATTCCGCGAGCGACAGAGGTGACCAGGCTGCTCACCCTAGCTCCCAAACTCAGTCCCATTCGAGCGCCCCCTTTTTCCACGCGTACCAGAATCCGACCACCAAGATGGCGATGAACAGCACCATCTCCGCCAATCCCACCAGGCCCAGCTTTTTGAAGGCGACCGCCCAGGGGAACATGAAGACGATTTCGATATCGAAGATCACGAACAACATCGCGATGATGTAGTACCGGATCGGGAACTGCACCTTGGCGTCCGAAAACAGGGGGCTGCCGCTTTCATACGGCGCCAGTTTGGCGCGATAGGGGCGGCTGGGCCTGACGATTCGTCCCAGCAGAATCTGTACCGCGCCGAAGGCAAACGCGATCACGATAAAAATCAGGATCGGGATGTAATTCAGCGGCGCCGCTTCGCTACCCATGACAGACCTGTGAATCGTGAAGCGTCGTTCGTGAAACGTCGTGTGACCGCGTGTCCGTTTGCAAAATCGATCCGAAGAAGGGTTTGAATTTCAGCCCATCGAACTCCGGTTTGGCCATCCCCTTGTGTTGCACCAAAACCTTGAAAGTTCGGCCCATCCCGTCCGGCCGCAGCAGGTGAATGGCCGCGTAAAACTCCGGCGACTCCGGCTCGAGCGATTCCAGGAGCTGCTCGGCGCCCAGGCCGATCAGGAAACTCATTTGATTCGTGAATCCGGTCACGTCCAGCCCGGCCTGCTGTCCTGCCCGCGCAAGGGCGGTGAAGTCCACATGCGCCGTCATGTCCTGCTCGCCGACCCGGTCGTAGGCGTCTTCCGAGGTCATCTGGCTGTAATAGCACAGGAACGTGCCGTTTTTGCGGTCTGGTCCATAGAGGTCTTCGGCGGTGTGGCCATAGTCGATCGTCAGAACCGCCCCGCGGTCCATGACCTGCGCGACCTGTGTCATCCACCGGATTGCGTCGAGATTAATCTCTGTTCGATAGCCGTCAGGCAGGCTGATGGCGCCTTCCCGCAAATAGGCCGCGAGGTCGTCCGAGGGTGGGCGGCAGACTTCCGTGAAGCGATCGTCGCACAGATCCACGTACAGTTCGTGCGGTCGCCCGTCGACCACCGTGAGGCGATGCACCGGAAACGCGTCGACCAGTTCGTTGGAGAAGAAGAGGCCGGTGACACTCTCCGGCGGAAGATCTTCCAGCCGATCCAGCCACGTGACGCGACCTGTCTGGTCGACCCACGGCGTTAAGGCCTGCTGCTGGAGTGCCCGCATTGAGGCGCTGCGCTCGATGAGGATGTACCGAAGGCGTTCACCGAAATGGGCGGGAGCGTTCTTGCAGGCGGCGAGAAAGTCGCGCGCGAGCAGTCCCTTGCCCGCACCCATCTCCACCACGGTAAATGGAGCCGGATGGCCCAGGCAGGCATCGAGTTGCTGGGCCTGTTTGGCCAGGGCCTGCCCCAGAATCGGATGCACATCGGAACTCGTATAAAAATCACCCGACCAACCGATGCGTTCCTGAGTTGGATCATCGACGGGTCGGACGTAGTAACCGTATTGCGGATGATAGAGGGCTAACTCCATGAAACGAGCGAACGGAATCGGACCGTGTGCCGCGATTTCCGCTTTGATCGTCGCCAGGAGTTGAGGATGCCCAGTGCTCAAAGTGACACCACCCTTGTCGGTAGTAGACGCCTGTTTCACGCGCCATCGCAGGAAACGGGTCTTCTGCCGGATTCTCTAGGGAAAAGAGTGGGTTAGATTAGCCGCTGGCTCTGCGGCAAGTCAAGGCGAAAAGACCTGGTTTAGGCATGCTGAAGCGGGCGAACAAGGGGACCTCCGTTGCTCGCGGAACGCGCGCTCTCAGAAGGCGGAACCAGCAACCTAGTCACGATGGTCTCTGTGCTCGCAGGCCGCGCACGATCGGGATGTGTTCGGTCGATGAGCGCAGTGCAAACCATCCCGACCAAGTTGCCGCAAAAGATTCTGACAGGACATTGGTCGAGCTGGCCTTGCGGTGCGAGTGGCGGGAGTTCGGGAACCGGTGGAGCGAAAGCGCGACGTTCTGCTTGGCAGACAGCAAGCACTGTTCGAGGTTTCACTGTGGACTATGCGCACAGTGGACCGAGTTGCGCAGCTGAGGCACGCGAAGCGCCGGCCGGTCGAACGTCCGTCCGAAGCGATGCAGGCCTGTTCAGCCTGTCGCTACGCTCCGTGGCACTTCTTGAATTTTTTCCCGCTGCCGCAGGGGCAGGGGTCGTTGCGGCCGGTCTTGTCCGTTTGGCTGTGGACGGTTTGGGTGGCCGGTTCGTCGCTGCGGTTGAGCACCATACGCGGCGGCGGAACCGGTTCGGGAGCAGGCGGGGGTGGTTGCTCGCCGCGGACGGCTTGCACGCGGAACATGCGCTCCAGTACGTCCGACTTGATGCGTTCCATCATCGAGGAGAACATGTCGAACCCTTCGCGCTTGTACTCGATCAACGGGTCCTTTTGTCCGTACCCGCGCAGGCCGATGCCGTCCCGCAGGTGGTCCATGCCGAGCAGATGATCTTTCCAATGGTGGTCAATCACCTGAAGCAGCAGCATTTTTTCCAGGTACCGCATGAGTTCAGGGCTGAGTTCCTGCTCCTTTTGATCGTAGGCGCGTCGGACTTGGGTCTGGATCTCCTCGATCAGCGCGTCCCGGCCGACATCCTTGAAATGGTCCGCCACGGTCCCCTTGCCCTGGGTGATGTCGAGGTTGAACTGGCCCTGGAGGGCCTCCCCTAGGCCGTTGTAGTCCCAGGCTTCCTGGTATTGATCGGCCGGGCAATAGGTATCGACGAAGGCGTTGACGAGATCCTTCATCATGTCGTGAATGTCCTGCTGGATGTGCTCGCCGGCCAGCACGGCATGGCGGTGCTGGTAGATCACCTCCCGCTGTTTGTTCATGACATCGTCATATTCGAGCAGTTGTTTGCGGACTTCGAAGTTGTGCGCCTCGACTTTCTTTTGCGCGTTGGCGATGGCCCGCGTGACCATGCCATGTTCGATCGGTACGCCTTCCTCCATGCCCAGTTTCAACATCATCTGGGACACGCGCTCAGAGGCGAAGATGCGCATCAAGTCGTCTTCGAGGGACAGATAGAAGCGTGAAGAACCGGGGTCGCCTTGACGTCCGGCGCGGCCGCGGAGCTGGTTGTCGATGCGGCGGCTTTCGTGGCGCTCCGTGCCGAGGATATGCAGACCCCCTAACGCGACGACTTCCTGCTTGTCCTTTTCGCATTCGGCTTTGATCTGTTCCAGGATCTGCTGCTTCCGTTCCTCTGTGAGGGTCTCGTCCTGGTACAGCACGCGCTTGAAGAGGAAGTCGGCGTTGCCGCCCAGGAGAATGTCCGTGCCGCGGCCGGCCATGTTGGTGGCGATGGTCACGGCGCCTTTGCGTCCGGCCTGGGCGATGATTTCCGCTTCCTTCTCATGGAATTTGGCATTCAGCACGTTGTGCTTGATGCCGTTACGGCCTAAGTACCCGGCCAGGCGCTCGGACTTTTCGATCGAGATTGTCCCGACCAGGACCGGCTGTCCACGCTCGTGGCATTCCTTGATCTCTTCGACGATGGCGGTGAATTTCTCTTTTTCGGTGCGGAAGACGACGTCGGCGTAGTCCTTGCGGATCATGGCCCGGTTGGTCGGGACGACGTTGACGTCCAGGTTGTAAATCTTGGCGAACTCGCCCGCCTCCGTGTCGGCGGTCCCGGTCATGCCGGCCAGCTTTTTGTACATGCGGAAATAATTCTGGAACGTGACCGAGGCCAGGGTCTGGTTCTCGTTGGCGATTTTGACGCCTTCCTTGGCTTCCACTGCTTGATGCAGCCCGTCGCTCCAGCGCCGTCCCGGCATCAACCGGCCGGTGAACTCATCGACGATGATGACTTCGCCGTCTTTCACCACATAGTCCACGTCGCGCTTATACAGCGCATAGGCCTGCAACGCTTTCACGACATGGTGCACCAGGTCCATGTGCTGCAAGTCGTACAGGTTGTCCACGCCCAACAGTTTTTCGACGCGGACGTTGCCCTCTTCCGTGAGCGAGGCGGTCTTGGTCTTTTCCTCGATCGTGTAGTCATGCTCCGGTTTGAGCTGCGGGATGATGGCATTGATGCGGTAATACAGGTCGGTGGTCTGATCGGTCGGGCCGGAAATGATCAACGGGGTCCGCGCCTCGTCGATCAAGATGCTGTCGACTTCGTCCACGATGGCAAAGTGCAGCGGGCGCTGGACGCATTGGCTGAGGTCGCTCACGATCAGGTTGTCGCGGAGGTAATCGAACCCGTATTCGTTATTGGTGCCGTAGGTGATGTCCGCGCGATAGGCTTCGTGCCTGGTGCAGGGCCGCAAATGTTGGAGCCGTTTGTCGGCGGCATCGTAGGTCGGGTCGTACCAAAAGGAAGCATCGTGCTGAATGATCCCGACGGAAAGGCCGAGCGCATGGTAGAGCTGGGCCATCCAGGCGGCGTCTCGTTTGGCCAGATAATCATTGACGGTGACGAGATGGGCGCCTTTGCCTTCCAAGGCATTGAGATAGAGCGGGAGGGTGGCGACCAGGGTTTTTCCTTCACCGGTCTTCATCTCGGCGATGCGGCCCTTATTCAAGATCATGCCGCCGATCAACTGCACGTCGAAATGCCGCATGTTGAGGCGACGGCGGGACATCTCACGGCATACGGCAAAGGCTTCGGGCAGAATATCGTCGAGCGTCTCTCCGTCTTCAAGGCGCTTCTTGAACTCTTGCGTTTTGTCGGCCAGCGCCTGATCCGATAAGGGCGTAAGGCTTGATTCGAGTCCGTTGATCCGTTCGACGATCGGCCGCAAGGCCTTGATCTCACGATCGTTTTTACTGCCGAAGATAATGTTCAGTACTTGGGTCAGCATGCAGGCGTACCTTTGTTCTCGCGAGCCGGCTTACGGACGAAGCTCTCCTCTTGCCGCATGGGCTCGGCGGCGGAGTATACAGGAATCGAACAGGGAATCCTACCGAAACAGCGCCCAGGGTCTCAACCCTTATCCTCACACACCATGGAGACATGCCGCGCCGTGTCGTCGTTGCTTTCGCCTGCGCTGCTCTCTATAGTGAGGCGCATCACTTCGTCGACTCTCTCGCCGAAGTCACCCACGGATTCCATTGCGGATCGTGATGCGGCAAGGGCTCAACTGTTCGCGTCATTTCCTCTCGAGCCTCTTGCTCGGTTGCCTGCTTGCGCTTGTGCCCGACTTCCCTGAGGCATGGTCGGCATCCTCTCCCTCGCCGGACGCAGCCCGCCGCAGTTACGAGCGGGGCGTGGCCCTGTTTCGCGAGGGCAATGCGGACGGCGCCATCGAGGCGCTGAAAAAAGCCCTGGCGCAGAACCCCCGACTGGCTGAGGCCCACCATGTCCTGGGGCTGGTCTATTTTCAGAGCAAACGGAGCCCCGACGAAGCCATTCAGGCCTACAAACAGGCGTTGAAATATGTCTCTCCTTACGCCGAGATTTTGAACGATCTGGCAGACGTGTATCTCGCGCAAGGGCGAGGCGACGAGGCAGAACAGGTGTTGCGCCAAGTGTTGGATATTGCACCGGGGAACGAAGAAGCCCACCTGGACCTGGCGCGACTCTATGAGGAACGCCGCGATCGCCCCAACGCCGTAAAGATGTACCAGGCGCTCCTCCGCGTGCGGCCGGACCACGCCGAGGCCTTGTACCATTTGGCAAGCCTGTACGAGAGCCAAGGCGATCTCACTCTGGCTCGCGAGCAATTGGCCCGTCTGACGCAGGCGAATCCCAGGCATGCCGACGCCTGGTATCTGCTCGGGCGCCTGGCGGAGCGGGGAAACGATTTGAATGCCGCGGCAGCCGCGCTGAGGGAAGCGATCGCGGTCAAGGCCGATTTGGTCGACGCCCATTACAACCTGGCCTTCGTCTATAAAAGCCAAGGGCTGCTCGCGGAGGCCGAGCGGGAGTTGCTGGAGGTCATCCGGTATCGTCCCGAATATGCCGAAGCCCACCTGAACCTCGGAATGGTCTACACCAGCCTCAATCGTGTGGAAGAAGCCGAGCGGGAATATGAACGGGCCGTGGCGCTGAAGCCGAATTCCGCCGAGGCCCATTATAGTCTGGGGGTGTTTTACGAACTCCACCGCAAGGACATGGGGCGCGCGTTGGCCCAGTACCGGCGCTATCGAGATCTCGGTGGGCGCGATGAGCGGGTGGAACGCATCATCGGTGTGGGGGGACCATAGTTGGCCCCGGCCGAATGGCCCTTCGGAGGGAAAAAGTGGCGTTGACGCTCCCGCGGCGAGTTTGTTAGCATGCCCGCCAGATTACGGTCTTTGTTATATGCGAAGTTCCCACTTCAAAGGTATTGTCTGGATTGTCGCCCTCGCCGTGATCGCCTTATTGGCGGTGACCACCGGCAGCGCCGTCGCACATGAACTCCAGCATGCGGCTCACCACGATGCCGCCATGCATGGATCAGGGATCTGCGCCTGGATGTGTGCGACCGCCGGGGTTCATGTTGTGACCCCCCTGCACGCGACTCATCTGTTTTCCTTGTCCGGTGAGGTCGGATGTGACTCCGATCGTTTGTTTTCCCCCCAGTCTCACTCCCTGAGTGAGTCTCGCGCACCACCCTTCTTGGTCTGATCTTCGTTCCCGTTGTCCCGATTCCGGCTCCGCGGCTGATCGTCGCCGAGTCTGAGTGAGCAGTCAGGCGAGGAGTCTCGCATGCTGTGGGTGCAGTGCTTCTTCATACCGTCGTCAATCCGGAGGCGAGATGTGCCGGGCAGGGGTCTTCCTGTTCGCGGCACTGGGGGGCAGTATCTGTGTAGGTATCGCGATGATGTCGTGGCATGTCTTGTTCGAGGGAGTGAAGGAATGATGAAGAACCAGATCAATCAGTGGATGGTGCGGATGGCCGTGTGCGCGCTCGCGGGGGCGGCGGTCTTGGCCTCGGCGCCGGTTGCCTTTTCGGCCGACGCGAAGGCTGAGAAGACGTTCACGATGGCGGTGACCGATCAGCAGGGCGTCGAGACCGAGCTGAAGAACGGCATTTTTTATTGGGAAGAGAAAATGAGCGAGACCTCCTTTGTCCCGCATGAGTTACGGCATCTGCCGGCGAAGCGTGGCACGGCGACGGTCAATATCAAGTTCGACCAGATCAAGCAGATCGAGGTCAAGCCCGGCGCCGACAAGAGTGCTCCGGCCATGACCGTGACCCTGACCAACGGCAAGAACGGAGATTTTATCCCGGCGGTGAGCGGCAGCTTCAAGGGTGAATCCGATTTCGGTCAGGTTGAAGTCCCGATCGGGTCGGTCTCGAAAGTGGTGTTCAAGTAGCGGCGGGGCGCATCGCGTCGAAAGGGGCCATCCTCATGGAGAACGTGTTCGTGGCGCAATCGGGGGATTCGAGGCAGGCGGTGACCGGCTGGGGGGCCTCGCTGGTGTTGCACGCCTGCCTGGCACTCGTGGCCTTCGGGTTGTTGCCGAAGATGTCCGTGATGGTGGAAAAGGAACCCTTCAAGTGGGATGTCGCCCTGGTCGAGCCGCCGCGTGAAGTCGTTCGTCAAGAGCAGCCGGCCACGGCTGTCCAGCCCCCTGCCCCGACCCCGGTGAATCCGCGCCCCGAGCCGGTGCGCACCGTCCAACCCCCGCCTGAGCCGGTCCAGCGCCAGGTGGAGACCAGGGTCGAGCCGCAGCCGGTTCAGCGTGTCGTACAGCCTGTCGAGCGGGTGGTGCAGGCGGTGCAGCGGGAACCGCAGCCGGTCGTCGAAACGGTTCGCCCGCAGGAGCAGATCCACCCGAAGCAGGAAATCGTCCAGATGCAAGCGAAGCCCGTCGAACCGCAACACATTCACCAGACGGAGCCGGTGGTGCAGGCCTCCGCCCCTGCCGAAGTGCAGCGGGAGGTGGCTCCAGTGGTTGAACAGCAGGTGACGGAAGCGGCTCCTGTCACGGCCCAGACCTATCAAGCCCAGTCGGTCGTCAATGCGCCGGCGGTGGTGGAAACGGTTCAGGAACCAGTGGTGACGGCCAGCGCACCAGTGGTGCATAGCGCTCCGGCTGTCGCAGCGGTGGAGCACCCCCCGACCCCGGCACCCTCCGCGCCTGCGGCCGAACCGGTGGTTGCTGCCGTGAGTGAGCCCGTTTCTGCGCCTCAGGCGCCGGTCGAGGCCGTGGTGGAGCCGCCTGCGCCGATGGCGGCGGTGTCCGAGCCGGATCCGGCCACTTTGCGGGAACATCAGGTGGTGGCTCAGGCCGCCGTCGCCAGACCGACTGCGAAGGCCGATTACGGATGGTTAGCCGAGTCGCTGCATCGCCGCATCATCGAGTTGAGACATTACCCCAGCACGGCGCGCCTGAACGGTTGGGAAGGCAAGGTGGTGCTCAAGGTCTCCATCCGCAACGACGGCCAACTGAAGGACGTGGAGGTCGTGAAGAGTTCCGGACATGAGTCCTTGGATCAAGCGGCGATGGAAGCGGTCCGGCGGGCCTGTCCTCTGCATATGAAACATGAGTTGACGGCCCCGATGGTTGTCCTGCATCTGCCGGTCAGCTACAGCCTGAACCGGTAAGGCGAGCGAGGAGCACTTGGTAAGCGAGCCGCCGTCACGAGTCTGTAGGAGATCGACGAAGATGACAGCAGGTCTGACGCGGAACCTGATGGTGGCGACCCTGTTCCTGTCGACGTTGGTTGGCTCGGCCCTGGCGATGGGCTCCCGGCCTCCCGCTGCCGGAATGCCAGCCACGGAGTTTTCGCTGAAGGATCTCCAGGGCCAGGCGCACAGCCTGGAGCACTATCGTGGGAAAATCGTCCTGGTGAATTTTTGGGCGACCTGGTGCAAGCCCTGCACCTCAGAAATGCCCGCGATGCAGGCGGTCTACGACCGGCTGCGCGATAAGGACTTTGTGGTGCTGGCCGTGAATGAGTTGGAAGAGGAGGCCAAGGTGCGCGAGCACATTCAACAGTACCAACACACCTTCCCGGTGCTGTTGGATCGCGAAAATCAGGTGGCGAACCAATATGGGGTGTTCGGCCTGCCGGTCAGTGTGTTTATCGACCAGCAGGGGGTGGTGCAGGAGTACATCAAAGGCGGGTTGCTGACGGAGCACAAAATCCAGGAGATCGTCCGTCGGATTCAGCAAGCCGCGCCCGTGAAGGCGGCTTCTTTGCACTAATCGTATGATGATCCGTGTACGACATACCGTGATGCCGCTCCTGCTGTCCTGCGCCTATCTGGCACTTCAAGGGGTTGTGTATCCGTACATGCTGGAGCACCTGTCGCAACATGCGCACCACGACGCCGGTGTGCACGGGACCGTGGTCTGTTCTTGGATGTGTGCGGCCGGTCAAGATCTCGAGCCGGTGCCTGAGTCGGTCCCCGTGACGATTCCCGTCGTGACCCAGATCGATGACATCCTGTTCGATTCCTTGTCGGTCGAATCCCGTGCCCTGTGGACATCACGGGGCCCTCCCGACTCCTCCCGGTCCTGACTCGGTTCCCTCGCTCATCGTGGTCATTCATCAACTGTGGTGTCTCCGCCGGAGGTTTCTTCGGGCGCGACCCGTCCCGTCAACTGTGATGGGAGAAAGGATTGTGCGTGATGTGGGCTCTCAGTAGAAGACTGTGGGTGTCTGTGCTTGGAATCGTGACGGTGGCTGCCGGGACTGTGGCGCTTCTGCCTACGGCCGAGGCTGCCTGCGGTGCCGTCAGTTGTTTTGTGACGATCGGGTCTCAGCAGCAGGTGCCGCAAGCCGGTCTGCTGACCATGAACTTTATCTATAGTTATACGCCCATGAATTTGCCCAGCGGGTCGACCGGCCTCATCGCCGAGGCCGACCAGATCGGGCGGCGCATCATCCCCAATCACCACAATGAGCGTTCGACGTATACGAATTCTTTTGCTCTCGATTTCAACTACGGCGTAACGGATCGGTTCGGATTGCAGGTGACCTTGCCCTACATGACGCGCCGGCATGAGCATTATCATTTCCACCAAGGACAGAACGAGGACCTCAGCCGCTTTTCCGACAAGGGGATCGGCGATATCCGGGTCATGGCGAAATACAATGTCCTGGCCTCGCTGAAGAACATGCTGGTCTTCGGGGTCGGCACGGAGCTGCCGACCGGTGATTACCGGCAGACGGACAACCTGGGCGGAGTGTTGGAACCGGCCGGTCAACTGGGACGTGGTCAATTCGGCTTGGTGGGCACGATGTATCAGTCCTATGAAATTCTCCCTCACCGCTTGAATCAATTCGTATTCGCCAGCTATCGGCATACCTTCAAGAACAACGATGGCTATCAATTCGGCGACGAATACATTGTCAACGGCGGGTTCAATCTGGTGACGTTGCCGTGGCTGGTGTTCACGGCACAGGTGAATTATCGGTACATGACGCATGATAGTTTGAGCGGGAGCATCGGTTCAGGACCGATCCTGGACCATGGGATTCCCAATACCGGTTCGTCCTGGTTCGGCGCCGCGCCCGGGGTGCTGTTCAATATCGGAGATACGTGGCAGGCGTACTTTTATGCCCAGGTGCCCCTCTATCGGGACGCCAATAACAATCTTGCGCAGGCGACCAGTTACACGTTCGGCGTGACCAAGTATTTTCAATTGTTCACACCGGGGGCCTGAGGGGCCCGGCTGGTTGCGCGGTTCCTGCTTATGTTCCAACGGGGGAAGTCATGATCCAGAGCAGGCGACGGATGGTGCCGATGTCGAGACCAGGTCGACGGGCCTTGTGCGCCGGACTCGTGCTGGGGTTGTTGCCGATGATACAGCCGGCCTTCGCGGAAACGGCGCTGCCCGGGGAGCTTGGTCCCAAGGTGATCACCGAGCACAAAGTAAAAAGTTTGGTGGGACCGTCGGTACAGATCGATGATGCCGGGGCCTTGTCGCTGGCCTGGATGGAAGAAGATAAGGAGGTCCGGTCTGTTCTGTACGCCCGCAGCACGGAACCGGGCGGGCCGATGGGCGCGCCGGTGCGCATCAATCGTCCCGAAGACGTGCCCTATTGGCGACAAGAAGCCCCAGCCCTGGTCGTGCAGGGGGACGACGTGTTCGTCACCTGGGGATTGGCCCATCCGAAAGCCACCCCGCAACAACCGTTTGCGACCGAGTTGCGCCTCAGCCGTTCCACGGACAGAGGGCGGACTTTCCAGCCCTCGATCGTGGTCAACGACGATCCTGGTGTCATCCAACATACCTTCGATGCGCTCCATCGTGACGCGGATGGCCGCCTGCACCTCTCCTGGATCGATGGGCGTGAAGGTAAAAAAGAGCCGGGCACCTATGTCGCGCGGTCGTTGGATCGGGGTGTGACCATCACCAGGAACCTCAAGGTGGACGAGGGGACCTGTGTCTGCTGCCGTACGGCAGTGACGAGTGGCCCCGACGGCATGGTCTACGTGGCCTGGCGAAAAATTTTCGAGGGCAATGTGCGGGAAACCGTCGTGGCGCGTTCAACGGACTACGGTGAGACGTTCGAGCCGCCCGTGATTGTCGGTCATGACAAGTGGGTGTTTCCGGCCTGCCCCCACCGTCCCGCTTCCATGGGCGTGGACCGGCAGGGACGGTTGTACGTCGTGTGGTACACGGAAGGCACCGATGAAATCCCCGCCGTCTATATGGCCTACTCGGACGATCGGGGGCGCACGTTCTCGCCGAAGCGGCAATTGAACGTCTCCAGGAATACCTTCCCCGACCATCCGCAGATTGCCGTCGACCCCGAGGGACGGCTGGTCGTGATCTGGGAGGAGCAGGGGCCGGTGAAACGCGATGTGGTGATGAGTGTCTCGACCGACCGGGGGGCCGATTTTACGACTCCGCACAAATTGAACGAGCGAAAAAGTCAGACGCCGGTCGTGGCGGTGAATCGGCAGGGCATCTTTGCCCTGGCTTGGATGGAACATGCCATGCCCGGTCATAAAATTGTGACGCAGACGTTGCGGCTGTCACCCGCCCCCGTGGCGGCCCAGGCGGTGCAATAAGCCTGTGTGAGTCGTCACGATGAGGGAAAACAGGATGCGCAGGCTGGTGCTGTTCCTTGCCTTCTGGCTTGCGGCCGGCTTGGTCGGCTCTGCGTCGGCGGAGGATCCCCTGGCAGTACTCAAAATCGGACGAGTTGGGACCGGCACTGTGGCTGCGCCGTTCGCGCTGACCGCCTTGGATGGATCGCGAGTGCAGCTGGCTGACTTGAAGGGGAAGGTCGTCGTGGTCAATTTCTGGGCCACCTGGTGCGGACCCTGCAAAGAAGAGATGCCGGCGCTCGGGCGCTTGCGTCAGCAGTTGGATCCCGATCGGTTCGCCCTGCTGACGATCACGACCGATTTACAGCGGCAAGGGATCGCACAGTTTCTCGCGAATGTGAAAGTGCAGTTGCCGGTATTGTTTGACGAAGATCACGACGTGTCCCATGCCTATCTGGTGCGGGCGCTCCCGACGACCGTCTTTATCGATCCCCAAGGCACCCTGATCGGGCGGGCCGTCGGGCCGCGCGACTGGGATGCGCCCGATGCGGTTCGTGCCGTGCAAAGTTTGATGCCATGATGCGGAGAAAACCAGCGTTTACACGATGCGCGGCTGCGTTGGCAGGACTATACCTGGTCCTGGCGCTGTTTTCCGTGGCCTGCGTGGTGGACCATGCCGATCCGAAACCGGCCGCCCACCATCACGGTGGAACAGTGTCGCACTCCGGTTTCTGTGCCTGGGCCTGTCAGGCCAATCCGACATCCGATGCGGGCCCTGTGGCTCTGCTTCTGCAGCCGGTTCTCGTGGCGACGCCTCTTGTCGAGGACAGCCATTCCATCGTCGCGGGCGGCGGCGGCTTTCCCGTCGCCTCTCGCGCACCACCCTCTGTTCAGTCGTAATTCCCTTTCATATCGCTAGGTCGGCTAGCTTCTCTTCTCGTCCGTTCAGACAGGGGCGGGAGGGGATGGTCTCTTCTGTCGTGTGCACCGTTGTGCCGGGAGGATGTGTATGTGGGCCACTATTCAATCATTCAGGCATTATGTCTTCGCAGGTTGTGTGCTGTGTTCGGCCATCGGTCTAGCTCCCGCCGTTTCCTTGGCGCAGGAATCGGGCGCAGGAGCCGGTGTCGACAACAGTGCGCGGGAACGGGACCTCAAAGATCAACTGCAGAACATTCTGCGGGAGTTAGAGGAACTCCAGCAGCAACCGCCGGGCGGCGCGGCAGTCACCCCGGTACAGCCGGTTCAGCCGGCGACGGTGGGAGAATCGTCGGAGGCGGCTGCCGCGGCAGAGCCAATCCCACAGTACGAACTGTCCGATGTGAGCATCGTAAGCACCCGTGTGCAGCGACGACCTGAGGGCCTCTCACTCTCAGCGACCGAACAATCGGAAACCGAATCGCAGCCGACGAGGACGCTTCGTGAATCCATGGAGTCCCTCCCCGGGGTGGTGTTGCGACAGGCCAACGGCCCGCGCGATTTCAGTATTTCGATCCGCGGCTCCGGCGTGAAAACCTCCTTTGCGGTGCGTGAAATCAAGATGTACGAGGACGGATTTATCCAGACGCAGTCGGACGGATTATCCCGCCTGGATATCCACGATCCCTGGTTCATGCGGAGCGTGGAAGTCACGCGCGGCGCCTCGTCGTCGCTCTATGACAATTACGCACTCGGCGGGATGGTGCACTTCCGCACCAGGCGCGGCAGCGACATCAATGGGATGGAAAGTTTCATCACCGGCGGTTCGTACGGGTATCAGAAGTATGCGTTTGCCGTCGGCCAGCAGTTCGACAATGTGGATATCTCGCTGTTCGGCAGCCACGTGTCGGAGGACGGTTTCATTCGCCACAGCGATTACAGTACGCAAACGATGAATTTCAATTTTCGCGTGAAGGTGGACGACAAACAGAACTTGTACTTCAAGGCCATCACGAACTGGCTGGATTCGCGGGTGCCGACCAGGTTGACGATCAACCAGTTCAACACCGATCACCGGCAGGCCGGCGGCATCAGCAACGCGACGAATGCCGTGCTGTTGGGGCAACGGCGGTTGGATCGGCGCAATATCATCGGCGGAATGTACGAGCGGCAGATCAACGCCAACACCGTCCTGACCATGGAAGCCGACTACGACGTGAAGGACATCAATCAGACCTTCACGCAGATCAGCGACAACATCAATCCGAACTACAAACATTACACGGATCTGCGACACGACGGGCGGCTCTTCGACATGCCCTTGCGCAGCTACGTCGGCTTTTTCGTGAATCAGATGGAGCAGGAAGGGAATACCTTCAATAACCTCCAGGACTTCTTCGGGACGCGCGGCACGTTGGCGCAGAACAGCCGCGGCACCATTCGCAACATCGGCGGCCGGGTCCGGGAGGAATTGGAATTCATTCCGAAGTGGACCCTGGCGGCTGGACTAGGTTTCGAACAATCGCAGTTGAGCGTGCAGACGATCAGCTATAACGCCGGGGCGGTGAGCGGTCGGGCCGGGGCCGAGCGCAGCTTCAGCAATTGGGCGCCGGAAGTATCGGTCAGCTGGAAGCCGGGCGATGGGTATCGGCATTGGGTACGCGCATCCACGGGGTATGCCATTCCGGGGTTCGGCAATCTGTTGACCAACCCCTTCACGGGTCTGGCGGGAACCAACTTCGATCTGAAACCGCAGAAGAACCTGAACGTCGAACTCGGGACGGAGTCACGCCTCCACAAGACCTTGACCGTGCAATTGGTCGGGTTTGTCACGTTCGTCAAAGACGAGATCATCACCCAGGTCGTCTCCAACACCGGCGGTCAGGCTGCGATCAACGCCGACTCGTCGCAATATCGCGGCATTGAATTCTTCTACGACTGGCGGCCCTTGGACGGGTTACGGTTCTCCGGCGCCTATACCCACATCGACGCGCGCTACATCAACTTCAGCGATCGGTTCCTGGCCGGTGGGATTCCGACGGCCTTCGTGCGGGACGGGAAGGTGGTTCCAAACGTGCCGACCGATACCTTCAACTTCAAGGAATCGTACGACCATGCCGGCAGCGGGTGGGGCGGTTGGGTCGAAGTCAACTACATGAACAGTTACTTCCTGAACAACAACAACACGGTGGGCATCCCGTCCTTCGTAATCGCCAACCTGAATATCCATAAGAACTTTGAGTTTCACAACAACAAGTGGATCCGGTTTGCGAAGTTCTTTGCGGAGATCGACAACATCGCCGACAAGAAATATGCAGCCTCCGGCAACGTGGTGGCCGACAGTACGGCGGATGCGAACAAAACCTTGTTCTTCGCCGGCTACGGCCGGTCGTTTTATGCCGGTGTGACGTTGGGACTGTTCTAACCATCGGATGCGGGCGGCATCGCACGGCGGTGCCGCCCGCGTATGTACTTCAAAGGAGATTGCCATGAACAAGCAACTCTTGCGCGTCGGGGAAGCGGCGGATGTGTTGGCGGTGAGCCGGTGGACGATTTATCGGTGGGTGGAAGACGGCCGGTTGGAAGGCACCAAGATCGGCCGAGGCAGCCTGCGGGTGTTTCGCGACTCGCTGGATCGGCTGGTCCAGAGGAACAAGACGCACGAAATGAATCTCAGTCTATGACGAACAGGCGAACGGGGCCGGGACTGGGCAGCAGCGGGATTGCGATGTTCGCACGGCGCTGCGGCAAGGTCTTGCGCGGTCTGCTCACGCCGGTGCTGCTTGCGTTGACGGCTACCGGTTGCGCCGGGAGTGCAGGCATCGCGCCTGCGCCGTCGGCGGAGCCCTATGCCTTCGTCAACGGCCGATGGTTCGACGGGGAGCAGTTTCAGCCCGATACCTGGTATTCGGTTCAGGGACGCCTGACCAGACAGCGGCCACCTGGACCGGTTCAGACCGTGGATCTTTCCGGCCTCTACATGGTTCCGCCGTTCGGAGAGGCGCACAACCACAACGTCGAGGGGTTGTGGAATGTGCAGGCAGTCGCGCAGCGCTATCTGCAGGACGGCGTGTTCTACGTGAAGAATCCGAACGACGTGCGGGACTTCGCGTTGCAGATCCGGCGCGCCGTCAACGTGCCGACGAGCATCGACGTCACCTTTGCGCATGCCGGGCTGACCGGACGCGGCGGGCATCCCGTCGCCTTGTACGAAGACGTGTTGCGGGTCGGGCGGTATGAGCCGGCCGTCGGGCCGATCGAACGGGGCTGGTTCGAAAACCGCTCCTACGTCGTGGTCGATACCGATGCCGAGGTTGAGGCCAAGTGGCCGGTGATCGTGAGCGGTCGACCGGATTTCCTCAAAGTGTATCTGGTGCATTCCGAAGACGATGGGCGCGCGGCGGATGCGCAGCTTGGTCATCATAGGCTGGGGCTCCATCCCGCGTTGGCGCCGGGCATCGTGGCGCGGGCGCATGCGGCCGGGTTGTCTGTGACCGCCCATGTCGAAACGGCGGCGGACGTCCGGTATGCGGTTCGTGCCGGAGTCGATGAACTGGCCCATGTGCCGGGTTGGTTGCTGCAGGGGCCGGAGGATGCGGAACGTGTTCGATTGACGGAAGACGATGCGCGCCTGGTAGCGGCACAACAGGTACGGGTCGTCACCACGAGCGTGGCTGGGCAGGCCATGCCGTCTCTCGGCGGCCATCATCAGCATGGTCAGCACGCAGGGCATGGCCCCGGGCCGGAGGCGAAGCATGGCTCGTCGGCTGCGGAACCGGCCCCTCATGTACTGCGGGACAACCTTGCGTTGCTGCAGCGCGCCGGGGCGACCCTGGTGATCGGCAGCGACCATGCAGAGACGTCGCTTGCCGAGGTGTTGCATCTGCGCACGTTACACCTGTTCGATAATCGCACCTTACTCAAGATGTGGTGCGAGGCGACACCGGCAGCCATCTTTCCCGGTCGGCACATTGCGAAGTTTGCTGAGGGATACGAAGCCAGTTTTCTCGCCTTGGGGGGGAATCCCATTGAGGATTTTGAGCAGGTGCGAGCCATTCGCCGAAGGTTCAAACAGGGGGTGCCGCTGGACGGCGCCTTGATACAGGACGCTGCTTGGTCGGCAGCGGACCGGAAGGGTCGGTAATGCGTAACGTATC
>WIAG01000161.1 GCA_014055495.1 Nitrospira sp. CR1.2 | reverse complement strand
GCAGCGGGCGGAGGTGGCGGCGGGGGCGGAGGCGGCGGCGTGCCTCGCATCCATCCACCATCCGGTTTCGATGGCCTGGTACAGCGCGAATCCCAGACTTCGGCTTTCAATGGAAGTCCTAAGCCAATGACCTCATGGCTGCAACAGCTCCGCCGGCGGCTCCAGGACTATCCGGAAGGCGAACACATCGCCGCTGCGATCAGCCGGCATTTCAGCGAAGTCCGCCGTTTGATCAATAGCAACCGGCGCATCGCGACGATGTGGCACCGCGCCGCAGGCCCGGCACTGCTGCGGCGGCTCCTGTATGGAGAACAGGCCGAACGAAGCCCCTTGCCGATCGATGGAGAATCGGCCTCTCGATACCTCGACCGTTGTTTCACCCTGCTGGCCCTGCAGGGTAGCCCGAGATTGCGCGTAAGCCTTGAACGCTACCGATCGATCGTCGCCACGCTGTTGACAGGAGCTGCTCCGGACCAGATGGCATTGCGGACGCTGTTGCACCTATGAGCACAATTGTCGGCACCCTTGAACAATTAGCCGGTGAACTCGCGCGGGTGTTCGAGCCGCTGGCGCAGCGCGTTGAAACCGGGACGCTGGACGAGGTCCTGCCGTGGCTCGGGCTGCGCGCAGTCGAATTGGAGCCGGACCAGACCGAACTGGAGAACCGACTCACCGCCACCGCCTCGGCTGCCGTCGAGCTCGATGGCTTGATCAATGACCTGGCGCAAGCCGTCACGCAGGACGATCGCGCCGCCATTGCGGCCACCTCCGCCGCCTTGCTCCAACAATTGCGCGCGACGATTCAAGGCATCGAGCACATCGCTCAGGCTCTCCAGGTGCTGGGCAACGACGCCGCCCTTTCCCCTCAACAGAAGACAGAACTCGCCGCCTTCGCCCGCGCCTTCCCCGAACGGATCCTTCATCGCCTGGTGGCCGACTACCTCGAAGTCCGATTCCCTCAGATCGCCCTCCTGCTGCTCGGCACCGGCATCATCGAGGTGGTGGACGAACCGGGCCTTCCCGATGGATCGCTCCAAGGTCCCTACGTCAGCAAGACGCTGCAGCTCAACCGCTTGCTGAAGCTGTTCACCGACCCGGCGGGGCTGCTGCGTGAGGTCTATGGCTGGGGCACGCCCTCGTTCGACGGGCTGAATCTGTTCAGAATGCTGCAGAGATTGTTGAACGAAAAGTTCGGCATTCCTGCCGAAATCCTGCATCCAGCCGGTGAGCCGGCCCTACTGGAAGCCTTCGGATTCAACGCCGAAGTGAATCCGACATTCTCGCCCCCCGGGTTGGATGTCAGCTTGCGCGCCCCGACCTCGATCGAACGCAGCGACACCATCACCGAGGGTGACTGGCAGGTGACCTTCGATACGGTGCTGCGCGCCGGCAGTGACCTGACTGCCTCCATTCGTCCCCCCCTGGATCTCGATGTTCAGTTGCCGGCCGGAACGCCGATGGACGTCACCGTCGGAGCTCAGTTCGCTCGCAAGAGCGGCGCGGAACCCTTTGTCCTCATCGGTTCGGCTGGAGGGTCTCGCCTGGCTCTGCAGGGACTTCGGTCCTCCGTCAAGTTGGACCTGCATGTCGATGCAGCCGCGCCTGCTCGCGCCGTCGTCGACCCGGCGATTGCCTTCGCCGTGGAACGCGGCGAGGTGGTGATAGATGCCTCACAAGCCGATGGCTTTCTCGCGCAGGTGCTCCCGAAAAATGGCCTGACCGTTCCCTTCGATCTGACCGGTACCTGGTCGTTCCGTCGCGGGCTCTCGCTTGAAGGGGGAATGGGATTCGAAGCGACCCTGCCGCTGCACGTCACGCTCCTGAATGCGATCTCCATCCAGCTGCTGCGGCTTGCGGTCCGCGCATCGAGCGGCGAAGGCCAAGGAATCGACATCCTGGCCACCACGAGCGCCGCCGTAAAACTGGGCCCGGTCACCACCACCATCGATCAAGTGGGATTCGCTGTGAGTTTACGGTTCCCTCCGAACGGCGGAAACGTGGGACCACTCGATCTGTCCCTAGACTTCCAACCGCCGACCGGCCTGGGCCTCGCGATTACGACGGCGGGCGTGACCGGCGGCGGGTTCCTGGGCTTCGATCCCCAACGGGCCGAATACAGCGGCCTGCTGCAGCTGGAGCTGGCCGACACCATCGCCATCAAGGCTCTGGGCCTGCTCACCACCAGGTTGCC
>WIAG01000083.1 GCA_014055495.1 Nitrospira sp. CR1.2 | reverse complement strand
GCGAAGTACGACCCTGGCAGAGAGCGATTCCAGGTGGCTCACTACCAAACAGACTTGGCACTCAGGCGGCACGTCCAAGCGCAGCACCAGGCTGGAACAAAGTGAAAGGATGTCTACGAATCACACAATTCATATCCGTAGTTGCCTGCTCAGCCTGGCGATGATCGCGGCCTAAGCCGATTCCGTGGCCACGCCGGCCAGTCAATCCGTCGTCAGACCGGCGTTCGTTGCGGTCGAGACTCCAGCCAGGATCACGCTTGTGCTAATACGTCCAGGTCACCAGGGTGGTGAATACGTTTTTGCTGTAGGCATAGACGGGGATGTTTGAACCGTTGAGCACGCCTTGATATTGAAGCGCGACCGCCACGTTACGAGACAGCGGCCTGGCGATTTGAACGAAAATATCCTGTTCGGTATCCCGGCGTCGAGACAACTCGCCGGTGTCGTCGAGAAAAATGACTTGCGCATGGTTGTATGCGCGCCAATGCACTTCATAGTCGACTCGCAAACTGAGGTCATACCAGGGGAGAGTGGTTTGTCCGCCCAGCTGGAGCCGATTGCCGGAATAGGCGAAGCTGGATCCGCTGGCAGCTTCGGTATCGTGCTGGTAGCCGATACGGACAATGACGTGGTCCTGTCGAAACCGGAAGGCATGGAGAACGCCGATCATATTGTTGAAGGCATCGCGCGACTCAGGAGCGAACCGGATGTCGCTGTTGCCCGGCTCCGTGAAGAAGCTTTTGCGCTGAAAGCGATAGAGCAGGGTCGTCAAGTTGTCCATGCGGCCGAGGGCTGGAAGCGTGATCGCGGGCGGAACGAACGTCGCAGGGAGGGTCACGGTGTGGCGGGAGAGAAATCCCTTGAGGCCGAGGAACATGTAATCGTAGCTGTACTGACCACCGATCTCGTAAGGCACCGTGCCGACTGTGCCGCGATAGACGCCTGACAAGCTTCCGAGGTGATCTTGAAAGTTGAAGCTTCCTGCGCCGCTATCGGTATTGACGGTTTGGTAATAGGAATAGGTGAAGGTTGATTCGATCGGTCCTTTGCGATACCAGGCATAATCTCCCCGTGCCGACGTGACAAACCCGGGTGATTGGGTGTTACGGGAGCGAAGCAGCTCTGCAACCTGGTCGCTGCTCTTCCGTGGATTGACGGCGACATTGTCGTCATAATAGCCTCCGACCGTCAATTGCATGCGAAGCCGTTGAGGATCCGTGACTCGTGTTGTTGCCGTGAGGGCTTCTTGAATGCGTACAGATGCGCCGGTGATCGGAGAAGTGGGTTGCACCCGCTGCGCCGACGCCAATTCGACCTGCGCCTGATCTGAGAGTCCGAGTATGCCGAGTGCGAGGCCTCGATAGAACATGGTCAGTTGCCGGATGTCTTGATCTGCGGAGCGGTTGACGCTCAATGCCGCTTCCGCACCGTTATAGTTCTTCTGCCGATAGCGTAAAAATCCCACATAAAATCCGAGGTTCTCTCGATTCGGCTCCAATCGAAACACGTCTTCCAAAAGGGACGCGGCCTTGTCATAGTTTTTCGTGGCGAAATGGGCGACGCCTAATTGGTAGGTGGCTTCTGAGTCGGATGGGCGAAGGGCGTGCAGAGCAGTGAGAGGCGCGATTGCTAGCCCCGCCTGTCCCCGTGCCAGATGACAGAGCGCCAAGTAGTAGAGCGCGCGCGCATTGCGCGGATCGGTCGCGACCGCTTGAGAGAAGAGGGCGGCAGCTTCGTCATACCGTTTGGCATCGTAGGCCAAGATTCCTTCGGCAACCAGCACCTCCGCATCGGCTTCTTGGGCCTGGGCGGAGCCAGGTGGCACGGCCATTGCCATCAGGATGAGGATCATCATAAGAACAAGGCTGAACTGCGGGTGCGTATCGATCGAAGTTCTGCCTCTCTGTTGTGTCCTGCATATCATCACATTGGTTCCCCGTTCCGGACTCGGCAATTTCTCCTGCATGCCGGCCGCTTGACCTGTGCGCAGCGAGCCACCTACTATACGCCACTGTCCGTCTGTTTTCCGAGTCGACATGGCCGAAAAGTGGCTGCTGTAAACGATTTGCAGGATATGCGTTGAACCGTGAGTGTTCGTTTTGACCCGTTCTTGAACAGGAATATTCCAGAGAGTGTGATCCGATGAGAATCGTCGATATACGCTCGCACGTGTTCGGCTATAGCGTGATGCTTCTTGTAAGCATGTCAACGATGTCATGGGCCGAGGAGCCGCCGCTGCCTCCGTCCGGTGAAGATCAGGCGAGAGGGGTCGTGATTGGGATCGTCGGAATCCCGGTGAGGATTGTTTCTCCTGCCACCACCTCGAGCGGAGTTTTGAGTATCGGTGACGTCATCTCTGCGGGAGAGGAGTTGCGGGTTGGAACAGGAGAGCAAGTGACCCTGCTGTGGGATCGTCGTGCAGTGCTGACGTTGGGTGAAGGCGCGCGGTTGAACGTTCAGGAATTGCACCGTGGACAAACGGAACTCGTGCTGCACCAGGGTAAGGTCAGAATCGCATTGTCCTACAACGCGGGGAGAATGACCGATACTCTGACGCTCCGGACACCGCTGGCGCGTGCCGTCAGCCGTGGCGGCATTGTGGAAGCCACGGTAGTGGGGGAAGAGCGACAGTCACTTTTGGCGCGGCTGGTCACCGCGCCTTCAGGCGATACGTTGCGGGTGTTGGAGGGGCAGGCTCGTGTTGAGCCATTGACCGGAGACCGCAAGGCGTTTTCCCTTAAGGCAGGGAGGGAGGTCTCATTGAGAACGGGGATGGTCGGTTCTCTCTCCGAGTTCCAAGAAAGCTCCCACATTCTTCAGCCTCTTGCCGTCAGGGAGGAGCATCGAGTCCTTCCAAGTCCTCTCACGCGGCAAATCGTCGGAACCCAGGTCGGGCACGCACTTGAGTTGGAGCAAGAGATTCTGCAAGCTTCTTCCGCCGGAGGGGAGAAAGAGCTTCGCAGTCCCTCGAGCAATGGGACTATTCTCGCAACCAGTATCGGGCTTCCGGTGGTTCCGCTCAGTCAAGCGTCCAGCCCTGCTTCTGTAACGGGAACATCCACCGGTGTGCCGGCCGCCTTACCTCCGCCGGCAGTGCCTCCCGTTCAAAGCGCCGGTGTCGGGAGTTTAGGGCCTGCGCAATCAGGAGGTTTGAACAGCCGCAACCTGCTTCGGGAAATCTTGACCGAAGTTGGAAGGGGCGGAAGGGGCCATGGCAAGAAAGAGCGGTAGGAACGTGCAGCGAGCACGAGTTACCCTTTGAATGAGAGACAGGCCGGAGAGCGAACTCGCATGACTGCATCTTGCTGAAAGGTCTGCTGGTAGATGATCATGATGCGTCGGATCGCGGCTTCTTTGGCCATATTCTGTTCGTGAGTTAGTTGCAGAATGCGTGAGGTTTCGTATTCGATCGCGCCGGTACTCTTTTGCCACTGACCGGCCGCCTGCCATGAGGTGAGGCCTTCCGGAAATGCTGGTGTGACAATGTCCTTGACGAAGGCCGCCCATTCCTCAGGACTGACATTTCCACCGGACTTGGCCGTCCCGAAATACAGCGACTCAATCACCGCAGGATGCTCGCCCGGTAGGCAGGTCGGTGCCTGCGCAGAGAGACAGCCACCGGTCTGTATCAGTGTGGACAGTAGGAGCAGGGTAGAGATCAACCGTCTCATGCAGCCTCCTGCTGCGCGTCAGCGCTGCTTCTTATCCTTGCTCGTGTTCTGCGCGGGAGGCTTGGGTGGAGATTTTTCTTTTTCGCCGCCGGTCACTTGCTTGAATGTTTTGCCGATAGCCGGCCCAATTTTCGGGATCTCCTCCTCAATATTTTTTGCGGCACTTTTCAACCCTCGCCCCATTTCGTCGAGCGTTAACCCCTGATTGGATCGAGCCTTGCCGGTGCCGGACGATTCCGAAGCGGCATTGGCCGTCAGTACCGGCCCGTCACTCCAGAGAAACAGAAAGAGGAGGATGGCTATCATTCGCATCAGGGACCTCGCTCGCTAGAGTCTAGTATAGGCTATTCGGGCCCTTCGGCAAACCCTTGCCGGAAGGTCGACCGGTCAGCGGGGGGCAAGCCGGAACTCGCGGACCTGTTGACCAGTCATGGCACCATGGGGTAGAGTGAAACACAGTACGGCACTGTATCGGTCCACCAATGCTGTATCTCCTCAACGTGGACCGCGCGATCGCATCGCGACCAGGTCCAGTTTGGAGCTGACTCCCTCCGGATTCACCCTCCCCTCGGTTCTCTGATCCCGTCTTAATGCGATCCACAACGAAAGGATAGCTGCGTGCAGACGACTGCGTGTACGAGTTTTGAGTCTATTGGTGTGTCTCCCACCCTGTTGCGAAATCTGACGAAAGCAGGATTTGTTGAACCGACGGCGATCCAAGCCCAAGCCATTCCCCAGGCGTTGGCGGGGCGGGATGTGTTGGGCTGCGCCCAAACCGGGACGGGAAAGACCGCAGCCTTCGTGATTCCTATGTTGGAGCGGTTGAGCGGAACTCCCAAAGGACAGCCACGCGCACTTATTCTGGCGCCCACGCGTGAGTTAGCCATCCAGATTCAAGCAACGATCGACGCCTTGGGCCGTGACTTGCAATTGTTCGCTACCACGGTGGTCGGCGGGGCTGACATGCAAGCCCAGGTTCGAGGTTTACGACAGCGTCCGGATATTATCGTCGCCACTCCGGGTCGATTGCTCGATCATATGTGGAATGGCACGATCAGCCTGCTTGCCATGACCATCTTGGTGCTTGACGAGGCCGACCGGATGTTGGACATGGGTTTTGCGCCGCAGATCAATCAGATCCTGGACGCGATGCCCGAGGAGCGGCAGACGTTGCTGTTTTCCGCGACCATGCCGACGGATCTTGCGCGGTTGGCGCAAGCCAGCGTGAAAGATCCGGTGCGGGTGATGGTGACCAAATCAGCTACAACGGCCGATGGGGTTTCACAAGCCGTGCACCACACGACGCACGACCGGAAAAATGCACTTCTACTGTCCCTCCTGCAACCGGAGGACGATACGGTGCTGGTCTTTACCAGAACCAAGCATCGGGCGGATCGTCTTGGAAACCTCCTCGGTTCCGCAGGGCATCGGGTTGCAGTGCTCCATGGTGGACGGACGCTCCCGCAACGTCGGGCGGCTCTGGAGGGGTTCCGTCGGGGGGCCTATCGGGTGTTGGTGGCGACGGATATTGCCGCGCGAGGCATCGATGTGGCAAATATTGGGCATGTGATCAACTATGACGTGCCGAACTGCCCGGAAGACTATGTCCATCGGATAGGGCGCACGGCACGAATGAGAACGACCGGCCGGGCGACGACCTTCGTCACGGTTGAAGATCAAGAACAATTGCGGGCCATTGAGCGCCTGCTTGGGCAAGCGGTGCCTCATGCGGAAGGAAGCTCGGCGTCCCAAAGTCGTGTCCCACGCTCCGAGGGCCATACGCCGAGAAGTGACATGCAGCCTCGTCGCCGACGCGGTCGCGCCGCTCAAGGATGGCGACAAACCGCCGAAGGTGGGTCCAGAGAGGCTGACGGGGGTATCAGGAACGGAAGCGATCTCGGACCGGTGTCTTAATTGGGTCAGCATACGTTGCAAGGGAGGAACGAAGGTGAGTGACCAGAACCAGGATGGACCGCGGGCTGCAAGTCAATGGGTGAGGATTCCGGACGGGACGATGGTGCAGCATCGTCTCGATGGGCAGAAGGGGCATATCGACGGTTTGACGGAGATCGTCAACGGTCCGAGCAGGAATCCCGATGGACGGACGCAGTATCGGATCAATGTCGGGAAGGGGGATCGGGTGTTGATTGCAGAGGAAGACCTCCTCATTTTGACTGATTCCGAGGGACTGGTCCGGATGGCCAAAGAGAAGGGGGAGTACCGCTCGCTTGTCAGCAAGCAGCTACGCGGGGTCTTCGGAGAAGACCGGTTCATCGTGAAGGCGTCGTAGTCCGAGCTGAGATTCGTAGCCTGCCCAGGAGCCGCTGTTCAATACAGTGGCTCCTGCGGTCCCCACCGCAATCCTTCCAGATCAGGATCTTCCCCAGTCGATGTCGCGGGCCGATCAGGTTTGTCGGCCTTGCGTTGCACACGACGGGCTTCTTTTTCCCGCTGTTTAGCCTGTCTGGCCTTTTCTCGATCGCGCTTGGCGATGGTGGTCTTGCCTGCTCGTGCGATGGTGCCCTCCTTCTTGTTCGACTCTCCGTTCCTGGCAGAACGGTGTGATAGGCTCGGTCACGACTGCGGTGGGCGACGGCTGGTACGGACCTTGTTGGTCCGCGGACGAGAGTGTACGGCGCGCGTTGGAGGCTGCTCGGAACGGGCGCGGGTTTCCTCGCCAAATCCGGTACTTGCCAATGCTGTCACCTCGAGTCGAATTTGCTCCATCGAGCGTTCCTGAGAGATGGCCGAAGGATCGATGAGGCCGAGCTCCGTCCAAGGGATTCGCAGCTTAGGCACGGTCCGTTTCTGCTTACGATGTGTTTTATTGCCGCGCCAGACGGACGTCATTTTCATCAGACACTCCTTTCGACGAACGATAGAATGGCGATGTCCAGGCCATTCAACTGGTGCGGGGGCAAGGATGCCGTGAGCCGCAAGGTCGCCGATGTCTAGGTCCGGTACAGGAACAATGAACCGTAGGAGGAGCGCACAAGTAAGAAGACACTCGCGCGGTAATCACACAGCATCGCGAAATGTGGGGAATTCGCTCGCGGCTCGTACGGTTGTACACCCTATCATGCTTTCGACAATCCGGTCAAACGCGCATCCGGGGAGTGAAGGATTCACCCGGCAGAGGCTCGTCTTACTGTTGTGCCCGTGCGATCGTAGTGGCAGGTGCGACTCGATCATTCGGGGCTGGAATGCGGCGGCGCACTGCTCGACGGTCGCCGTATGCCTAGTTTTCTTAAGCGGCTTCGAAGCGTTTCCGGGTTGAGCCCCAGCAGATGAGCGGCCCCTTGATCACCATAAATTCGCCACTTTGTGCGCTGGAGGACCTCAGTAATATGGTGCCGTTCAAGGTCCCCAAGGTTCACGGGCGTGCTGCCATGCTGGTCGAGAGGAGTCTTTGCAACCGGAAGCAACATCTCCTCTACCGTTACGCGAGATGAGTGGGAGAGAATGATGGCTCGTTCGATCACGTTCTGGAGTTCGCGTACGTTCCCCGGCCAGTTGTAGGTCAACAAGCGGGCCATCGACTGCGGGTCGAAAGTGAGATGGGGGCGTTTGAGCTTGGTGCCGATCTGCGCGAGAAAATGCTGCGCAAGGAGGGGGATGTCCTCACGACGTTCCCGAAGCGGCGGGACCGCGATTGGAAAAATGTGAAGCCGGTAGTATAAGTCCGCCCGGAAGGTACCCTGTCGGATCGCAGCCGACAAGTCGGCGTTCGTGGCGGCAATGACCCGCACGTCGACGGCTAGAGGCTGGGTGCCGCCGATGCGATCCACCATGCCATCCTGAAGCACGCGCAGTAGCTTGGCTTGGGTCTCCATCGGCATTTCGCCGATTTCATCCAGGAACAACGTGCCGGTGTGGGCCAATTCGAAGCGTCCGGGTCTTCGCAATTGCGCCCCGGTAAATGCGCCCCGCTCATGACCAAACAGCTCGCTTTCAATCAAACCGGAGGGGAGCGCGGCGCAGTTCACTCGAATAAACGGCTTGTCGCACCGAATGCTGAGGTCGTGCAGCGCCTGGGCCAAGACCTCTTTCCCGGTGCCCGTTTCCCCGAGCAACAAGACGGTCGTATCGGTAGGCGCCACAGCTTTGACCAGGTCCACTACTTTCGTGAACGACGGGGAGGTCCCCACGACGAGGCGAAGGTCGCGGCTGGCCTTCACCTCTGCGGCGAGGTACTCGTTCTCCCGTCGAAGTTGTTCGCTGAGTTGTTGGATTTGCTGATAGGCCAGCACATGATCGATGGCATAGGCAATTTGGGTAGCAACCTGCTGGAGGAATTTGCAGTCGTCCGGATCGGGAGTTCCCGGTTGGACGCTCCCGATATTGAGTGTGCCGAGACAATGTTCCCGAACCAGGAGCGGCAGGTTGATCATCCGTCCCAAACCTTCACGAACATAGTAGCCATCCTCTAAAAACACCTGCTCCTGTTGGAGATCCTGTCTGATGTGCGGGCGGCGATGGTCATACACCCACCCGACGGCGCTGCCCTCCCGCGGAATGACGCTATCGTGGGCGAGCGCCGGTGTGGCCATGTTCGTAATGACCGCGTAGAATCGGAAGGAATCGGTACTCGGTTCATATAGGGTAATGCCGGCTCGGTCCCAGGGAATGACCTTTTGAATCTGATCGGCAATCACGCGCCAGAGGCTTTCGATGTCCCGTTGCGAGTTCAGGGCATTCGTCACTTCCAGCAGCGTCTCAAAGTTGAGGGTGGCGCGTTGCATGGGTGCTCAGAAATTGGTCCAGAGTTGCACAATGCCCCAGTCCTGGTCTTTGGTTGTGCCCAGGTGTTCCCGAATGTAGGGCCCGGAGAAGAAATGCCCGTACATGACCGCCAGTGAAATCTTTCCATCGGCGAACATATGACTCCATGCGACATCGAGCTCGTCGCCGATGTGGGTGGTGGTGTTGTCGGAGCGGGAGAAAATCAACGGCCCCTGTGAACCACGGTACCAATTATCGCGCGCGCTTGCCAAGTACTTGCGCAACGCCCAGATTTCGATGTGGTCCCGGGCGGACGGACGGGCTTGGAAATTGATCTGTGGCTGGACACTGTTACGCCAGGCCCCGTTCAGCATGTAGCCGACATGGAGAAAGTTGGTCGGAAAGAAATTCTCGAAGGTGTTGGCGTTGCCGCCGCAGCTTCGCGCGAGGCTCCCGCTCGGCGTGACGCAATTGCTGTCGCCGTCTCCCGAGGCAAAGTCGAACCCGATCGCCACACGAGGTTTCCACTGATGTTGATACCAGGTGTGGCCCAGAGAGGTGCCGGATGCCCAGGCATTGATCCTCAGGTCTCGGCGGTTGTCCACACCGAATCCGTCGGCCATCTGACCGAATTGGTAAGCCGTTTCATGGAGCATGTCCCAGTTGCCGTGACGGACTTCGAGGCGGAGGCCGACCATATGTCGGAGTTGGGACGAGGATTTTGCCAGATATTGCCCGGGATTGGCACGCTCGGGGAGTCGATTGGAGTACAGCACGTAATAGGGTTCCACGACCATGCGCGGGAGGCTGCGGATCTGGTTGTAGAACACCACCATGTCCACATCACTGCCCGCGTCGCTGGCATGTTGTGCCAGCGCAGGATTGCAGGGTGATGTGGACGGGTCCGGCGTGCAAGTCAGGAGATTGGGCGTGAGACTGCCGCCGGGGTCGGCCTGTCCCAGATCCGTTTCCGAGTGTCGGAACCAACCGAGCTTCGTATCAAAAGCCGATGTGGCGTAGCTGAGCATGATGCCGTCGTGGGAGTAGCCGGTATTGGCCCAATCAAAATGCCCGAACAGCCGTTGATTGCCGAACACAAGATATTGGCGTCCCATTTTAAGGCTCAACCCGTCGATGCCCCCGAGGTTGCGAAGCAATCCGTACGCCGCGCGTAGTCCCAGTCGGCACTGTCCTGGACGCAGTACGGCGCATTGATGATTGGAGGCATCTCCACCTTGAAGTGCGTTGGTCGGGCTACCGTTGCCTCCCCACGTTGCTGAATCTTGCAGCTCAATGTAAAAGTTGACGTCTGGGGAGGGATCGTATCCGAGGCCCACGCGCGCCCACTGCTGGATGAAGGAGTCGTTTGCCTTATTCCCGCTGAATGCGGACGTACCGGATCCTGCCGCATTGAGGCTGTTGCAGGCACCGGCGATCGGCGGCCCCCCTCCGAAGCAGACACCGTTCCGCCATTCGGGTCGGACTCGTAGGTCCGCACGCATCCAGAAGCGCTGGAGGTCGAACAGCGATCCAGCCTGGTCGGTGTGTAGGCTGCCGGTCTCCTTGCGATACGTCTGGTCGGAAGTAACAAATACCGGAGAAGGGGGCCCATACCCGATCTGCCCGGCGTCCGCGTAGACCATGGGAGGGGCGAGAACGGCCCAGGAATGGTGCGTCAGGGCGAGGCACAGCAGAAACAGGCTCCGCATGGCGATGTGATGGCGCATCGGTGGTCATGGAACATGGAATCCTTCATTTCTCCTCAGCGGAGAAGTGTGGGCCGGCGATCCATTCGGTGATCACCGGCCCGTCGAGAGATTCGCTGTTCAACGCAGCGAACGGTGTTTAGAAACTCATGCCGGCCCGTTCTTCCATGTTGCGCATAAAATCTTCGTGCTCTTTGACCGTCTCCGCGCCCTTGGCGCGAATGTGTCGGTCGCGGGCATGAAATTCATCGGGCGTCACGCGGTAGCAGTAGTCCCACAAGGCGTCGGCACTGTGTTCGTCGATCCCGCCCACTCGTGCCTCTAACATGACCATCAGGGCGTTGACTCCCTCATAGGTCGCCCGACGGTTTCCGGAGCGGTGCAATTCGCGGATCTTGCTGGTTTGATCGACGTAGGCTTGAAAATCACCGGGGATCAGGCTTTTTTCGGCCATGGTTTGGTAAGTGACGACCTGGCCGAGCAACTCTTCGGCCCAGGCAGCGGATTTCTGCTGGCTGTTCCACAGGACCGGTTCAACCACGCTGGAAAAAGCGTGGGCCGGTTGGAGGCCAAAGAGTGCGCAGACTCCCAGCAGCAACGCCGTGGAGTAGATGGTGAGATGTCGGGTCATAGTCTCCTCCTTGAGATGTATCCGGGGCGTCATGCCACCGGCTGAAAGTGTTCACGCATATCAGTCAGCGACAACGTTCATGACTCACAGGAAAAGCAATGCCCATGCCGTGAGGATTTGACGAGACTCGTGTGCTAACGTATTGATTTGTTGGGAGTACGATTCTGCGGTGCTTAAAGGGTGTGTCCTGACCGTTGAGAAACACGGTGGCTGCGTGAAATGAAACGGTTTTTGGTTTTCCGGGCTGGCGTTGGCTCGGTTGGAGTGCGTTTGAAAGAATGCCGGTGCGATGCGGGGTCGCTTGTCCGCAGACGGGCGCTCGAGCACCCTGCGCATCAGGCAGCAGAAACCGCAAAATTGATTCGCAAGCGAGGAGGCCTTCTGTAGGGTAGGGGGAGTGTCCCTGCATGGCGGTATCGGGATCTTTCGCCGGAAAGGTGGGCTGTTGAACGGAAGGCACGAGGAGCGCGGGGTGCAAGAGGTGGTGGTTGATGGGGCATCAAGCTTCGGCAGGGTGTGATGAATAACACGGTGTATCCCTATCTCATTTTTTGGGGGATCGGCCTGCTGTGTTTCGCAGCGGAGTGGCTCTACCCGGCGCGTCCTATTCGCTATCGGTCTGTCTTGTGGAAAGACCTACTGGCCTTGGGCCTGTATAACTTGTCATTTCTGCTGGTCGTGCAGATCACCGATCGCATCCCGATTCCGCAATACCTTCCGGTGGCTTTGAGCAATCTGCCCTCTGTGGGGAAGCTGCTGTTGTTTTATCTCGTGGAGGATTTCGGTCTGTACTGGGCTCATCGATTGATGCATACCCGCCAGGTCTGGCCGGTTCATCGATGGCACCATTCCCCGACGTCCCTCTACTGGCTGGCGGGCCTACGCGCGACCATTCCCCACATCGCGTTGTTCAATCTCACGTATGTCGCCGCCTTGCCCTTGCTCCATGAGGCCTCCAGTTGGGTGTTTCAGGTCATCATGGTTGAGCACATCGTGCGCAACAACTGGA
>WIAG01000082.1 GCA_014055495.1 Nitrospira sp. CR1.2 | reverse complement strand
CGGCGTTCCATGGCGATATCGATGGTTTCCTGGAGGCTGATCGGCTCCAGGGAGGTGATCGGTGGATCGGTCGGGACCAAGCGGAGGTCTTGCCGGAGTTCTTCTTCAACCGGGTTCAACAGGCGACGCAGCTGATCTTCCTGATCGCGAATGGATTTTTCAGCCACGAGAATCTGTTCGACCCGTGAGGCCACGGCGGCTTCAGCCTGCAGGACGTCGACGATCGACATGACGCCGGCCTTGGCTTTCGCGCGGTTGCTGGCCAGCAGTTCTTCCGCCGCCTTGAGCGCCGCCCGGGCGACTTTGAGGTTCTCATTCGCAAACACCATTTCCCAGAACGTCTGTTCGACGGAGGCAATGACCGTCAGGACGCGATCAAGAAACACATGCTGCTCGACCGTGGCGTTGTTTTGCGCGATCGTGATGAACGTCCTGTTGATATCGGTGCCGAAGTTTTTCAATAACGGTTGCGTGACGGTCAGGGCGAGACCGCCCGTCCACGCCGGGTTGAAGAGAAACGTGTTAGGGCCGCTCACATAGCTGCGTTGCGGGCTGTAGTTGAGGTCGTAATTCGCGCCGGTCGGAAGATTTTGGGTAATGTCGGCGGTCACGGTGGAGGTGTTCTGGTCGAACTTGGTAATGTCCTGCAGATTGGCGCCGGTGAAACCCAGGATCGGCCGGTTCAGCGGCGCCACCTGCCGGTTGTATTGGCCGTTGAGGCTGACGGTCGGATCGAACTTCGCTTGCTCGATGATGATATCCGCCAGTCGACTTTCCTTGGTTTGGCGACCGATATGGATGTCGAGGTTATTCTGCAGCGCTTTCAAGACGGCGTCCGCCAGTGACATGGCTTCACGGCGTTCGGTCGGGACCGGTGTGGTCACGTCCAGGCCGAACGATGCGCCTGCCGTCCAGAGGACCAGCGCCGCCGCGCTGCCGATGAACAGGCATCCTCGGAGGAATGAATTCGCCATAACAAACTCCTTGATGCGAGGTCTGGGTTGAGCCATACTGAATTCGTGCCGATGCAGGCGTGGTATCACAAACGGAGACCAGTGTCCATGCTCGGACGCGCGGAGGGATATGCACCGCGGCATTCAACTCATGGGCATCGTCTCGGTGGCGTTGCTGCTGTGGAACGTACCGGCGTCTGCCCAATCCGTCTCCGGTGTGCGTGGGTTTAACGGGGGCGTGGCGCCGTTATTCAATCTCGTAGGCCCGGGAAGTCTGTACGTCGACAACCAAGGGACGGAGGGGTATATCTACACGCCCGGAAATAACTTCGAATCGTACATGTTCAGAAGTCCTGCGACGGGCCAAGCTTGGAGCGGCGCCATCATGACGTTGGGGCCGCAGCTATCTGTGGGGCTCATCCAGGGGGCCAACCAGGCCGGCTCTCCTGTCGTCTTCCCTCCCGTGCCGCGCGATGTCGGCCCTCTCCCGTTAATCCAGTCCGGTCTTCTCGACGACATTCCCTAACACCTAGTTGGTCGGAGCGATTCCCGTTGTGGTCGTACTGATCGACGTTTCGTTCGCTCTGCCTGCCGGCCCAGGCCCGTCGTGGCGGCATTTCTTTTCATGTCGGATGGGGCCATTTCCTGTGGCGGTTTGGTGTGCCGAGACAACTCTGTCACAACTTCTCGTGATCAAACGTATAGTTATCAACAGAGTCCACAGCTCGTATCCGCTCTTCGGGCGAGCATGTGCGGTAGGTGAATAGCTTTTAAGTTGTTGATGTATAAGTCTTGTTCTGGTTCTTCGCATCCCGATCTCTTGCGTCAAGCGGAACCGGTATGGCGATTGCTTTGCCCTGTGAACGTGCGCCTGATGGATGACTCGCCCACGCCAGACGACAAAAAGATCGTGGCCATGTCAAAGATGTCAATTGAATCAGATAGGCAGAACGGAAAGAATGCGGATCGTACGGTAGTCGACGCGGAACCATACCCGTTCCAGACCGTGCCCTCTCGGCACTGACCGTTCTCGCATAAAGGAGATCGCGCGTATGAGGATTGCCCAGGTATCACCGCTTTGGGAGAGCGTTCCCCCGAAGTTGTACGGAGGGACGGAACGCATCGTCTCCTACCTGACGGAAGAACTGGTCCGGCAAGGGCACGAGGTGACGTTGTTCGCCAGTGGCGATTCCGTGACGCGGGCAAAGTTGGAGGCTCCTTGTCAGCAGGCCCTCCGGCTGAACACCGGCATTTTCAACCGCGAGGCGCCGCTCATCCAGATGATGGAGCAGGTGTTTGCCGCTGCCGATCAATTCGACCTGATTCATTCCCATCTCGACTTTCTGGCTTTTTCCCTATCCCGCCGCTGTCCTGTCCCCGTCGTGACGACGCTCCATGGCCGGTTGGATTTACCTGAGCTTGTACCGGTCTTCCGTGATTTTGCCGAATTGCCCCTGGTCTCTATCTCGAACTCCCAGCGCAAGCCATTGCCCTGGTGTAACTGGGCCAACACGGTCTATCACGGCTTACCGAAGGATCTGTACACATTCAATGCAGAACCGGGCAAGTATCTGGCGTTTCTCGGCCGTGTGTCCCCGGAAAAGTGCCCGGATCAAGCGATCGAGCTTGCCAAACGGGTGGGTATCCCTATGAAGATGGCGGCGAAGGTGGATCCAGCGGACCGCGCCTATTTCGAACGGGTCGTGGAGCCGTTGCTCGACCATCCCTTGATCGAGTTCGTCGGCGAGATCACGGACCGCGAAAAGAGCGAGTTCATCGGCAACGCGATCGGGCTAGTCTGCCCCTATGACTGGCCGGAACCGTTCGGCCTCGTGTTGATCGAGAGCCTGGCTTGTGGTACACCGGTCCTCGCCTACCGCCGGGGATCCATCCCGGAAATCATCAGTCATGGTGAAACGGGCTTCATCAGCGAGAATCTGAATGAAATGGTAAGTCAGGTCGAGAAGCTCGGCTCGATCGACCGGCATCGGTGCCGCCAGGTGTTCGATGAGCGATTCACCGCTCAACGCATGACCAGCGACTACGTGAAGATCTATCAACAACTCATCGCTGATGCCGCTGCGCTCCCGGGGAAACCGAGGCCGCAGCATGCTTCGAACCTCTAGTCAGCGCGATCTCAACCTCGCAGAAGGACCAGCATGGCAGACGCGTCGCAGTCCACTCCTGAATCAAATGTCACCGGATGGCGATTATTGGGCACCCGGGATTTTGGGTGCCTCTGGGCAGGCCAAGTCATTTCCCAGATCGGCGACGGCCTGAACAAGGTCGCGCTCTTGTGGTTCGTGTATGAACTGACCGGATCGGCGCTCAAGATGACCGCCATCGGGCTGTTGCAGACCATTCCGCCGCTGGTGTTCGGCCCGCTCATCGGCGTTTATCTCGATCAACTCCCGAAGAAAACCGTCATGATCGTCGTCGATCTCCTGCGAACATTGATGGTCTTATTGATACCGCTGTTTTATGCGTTCGATATGCTCACGCTGGAGCGATTGTACGTCCTGGTGTTCCTCATCTCGATCGTGTCGACGGTCTTTGGTCCGGCTTTAGCGTCAGCCGTGCCTCTCATCGTGCAACGCTCCCAACTCACGACGGCGAACGCGTTTATCCAGAGCACGACCAACATCGGTGTGCTGCTGGGACCGGCTATGAGCGGCTTGGGGATCGCCTTGATCGGCGCGCAAAACGTGCTGTACGTGGATGCCGCAACCTTTTTGGTCTCAGCGTTGTTCCTCTTCCCGATCCGGGTACGTGAGACCCGTATCGCGAAAGGGCTCGATGTGCTGTCCACTCCTGTGATGCAGGATATGATGGTGGGATTCCGGTTCGTGTTCTTGCAGCATCGGGTGGTCTTCTCCCTGATGATCACGGCTGTCTTATATAACCTTGCCATCAGCGCGTTTGTCTTCCTTCTGCCGGTGGTCGCCAAAGAACTGCTGCAGGTGGGGCCAATGGAGCTGGGGTGGTTGTGGTCCGCGCTCGGAATTGGAATGCTGGCCGCCTCCATCTGGCTGGCCCGCACTCCGCAAGGCAGTTTCCAGGATCGGATCGGCAAGATCGGCCGGTCGTTGACCATCGGCGGGGTCGCGGTCTGTACCCTCGGGTTGATCCAAACGCCGGTGTTGTTCAGCACGTTCCTGTTGATTGTGATCATTGGCGGTAGTACATCGCTCTTCTATCCGGTCGTGTGGGCCATGCTCCAGGAAGTGACGCCTGAGCATCTTCTCGGGCGCGTGTTCACCACGTTTAGCGTGGGCAGTATGGCGTCCGCCATGGTCGGCATGGCTGGATTCGGGTGGGCTGCTGATGCCTTGGGGCCTGCCGTGAGCCTGATTGGAATCGGACTGCTCTTGCTGGTTACTGCCATGGTCACGGTGCAGGTGAGCCGCCGTGGCCTCATGGTCAGTCCGGCGGTCGCCTAATCTCCTCCCTCCACAATCTCCCTATAAGCTTCTCGCGGTGGCCATGCTTGCCTGACGTGAGGATGCCGCGGCAATTCTTCGCTGGCTTTCGTCAGTGTTGCTTTCTGTTTCTCCCTCGCGTATGTCTTTTCTTCCGGGGGAGGTGCCGTGTTTTGGGACGAGGGGAAGCGGGTGCCGGTAACCGGTCGCGCGAACTCGAGTTATTTCCACTCATGAGGGGCAGATGCCTATGCGGACGATGCAGACCGTTTGTGCGGTAGGGGTGTTCACGCTCGTCGTGACATCGGGATTGTGGGGAATCAGCTCGGCCCTGTGGGCGGAGCAGGCTCCGGAGGGGAAGCCTGAGGTTCCCTCAGTGCCGAAAGCGAAGGATCCTGAGGTGAAGGCGAAGGATGCTGAGACAAAGCCTCGGGAGGGAGAGGCCAAACCGAAGGACCAAGAAACCAAGCCGGCTGAGCAGAAGGCCAAAGATTCTGACAGCAAAGTGAAAGACGCGGAATCCAAACCAAAGGACGCGGATACAAAACCCAAAGAATCTGAGCTTAAGCCCAAAGAGGCAGAGCCCAAACCCAAAGAGTCGGAGCCCAAGGCGAAGGCCAAGGAGCCGGAGCATAAGGCAAAGGAAACCGAGCCGAAGGCGAAGGAGTCTGAACCCAAGGCGAAAGAGGCAGAAGCGAAACCAAAAGATACTGAGGCCGTAACGGAGCGTCCTTGCCCGTCCGTGCCTCACACGGCGGATACCAAACCGGGGGCTGAAACTCCCGCTTCTGCAGGGGACGCTGCGTCGGGCGATCGTTCCAAGGCTACCGAACCGGAACCCAAGAAGCCGGCGCGATCGGCGATGGTGACCGCTAAGCTTGCGCTCATGGCGGACCCGCACCTGTTTCCGTACGACATCGAAGTGGACGCCAAGGACAAGGACCTCGTGTTGCTGGGCAAGGTGGCGCAAGAATCGGACAAGCGCGTGGCGAGTGAGATCATACGCTGTCTGGAAGGCGTACATGCCGTAGAAAATCGTCTCAAGATCGAGCCGGATGCGGCGCATGGCTTGGTCGGGGAACGTGACAAGGTGATCACGCAGTTGGTGAAAGAGCGGTTTGAGAAGAGCAAAACCTTGCAATCGGTCAAATTCGATGTGAAAACAGAGGACGGCATCGTCACGCTCACCGGGTCGACACGTTTTCAAATCATCGTGCTGGAGGCGGCTCAGGCCGCTCGTCAGGTTCCCGGTGTACGCGCGGTGAATACGGATGCGGTACGGATCGTCGCGGGGGACTAGCCCGGAGGTCGTGAGGCTGGGAGCATAGGAGGTTCGACACGCAGTCTGCTGACACCATAGCGGCAACGCGCACAAACGGAATAGGGCCGGAACGCCCAAACGTGAAGTGGTCGCCGCATCTATTGACGCGCGACTTCACGCTTGTCTGGTGGGGCCAGATGGTCTCCCAGATCGGCGATGGGGTGTCGAAACTCGCGCTGCTCTGGTTTGTCTACTCCATCACCGGTTCCCCCCTCAAGACGACGATGATTGGGTTGCTGCAGACCCTGCCGCCCATTCTGTTCGGTCCGTTCATCGGTGTCATCGTCGACCGTGTTCCCAAGAAGCTGCTGCTGGTCAGCAGCGATCTGATCCGCGCGATCGTCCTGGGCGTGTTGCCCTGCCTCCTGCCGGTGGATTCCTTCAGTATCGAGCGGCTGTATCTCATGGTGTTTGTCCATGCGGTCGCTTCGGCGGTCTTTGGCCCGGCCCTGACGGCCGCGATTCCTTCATTGGTGTCGCGCCACGAGTTCACCGCGGCCAATGCCTTGCTCCAGACGACGACCAGCATCGGTATCATTCTCGGACCGGCGTTGAGCGGGGTGGGAATTGCGACCATGAGTTCGCAAGAGGTGCTGTGCGTCAATGCGGTGAGTTATGTGATTTCGGCGGCCTGTTTTGTCTTCATCCGGTTTCCCGAAGCGGCGACGCAGCCGGCCGGGGACGGTTCGTTGTCCGGAACGTTTCAGGAGGTGTTGGACGGTTTTCATTATGTGCTCCGCCGGCAGCGGGTGATCCTGATGCTGATCGGAGCCGCGTCGATGTATACATTTTCCACCAGCGCCTTCAGCACCCTATTCCCGGTGTTCGGGAAAAAATTGCTGGATCTCGGGCCCATCGAGGTCGGCTATCTGTGGTCGGCATTCGGCGTCGGCCTGCTGCTGGTGTCGCTGGGCCTCGTGTCCCTGTCGGCCTGGTCATTGCCCAAGCGCATTCAATTGATGGGGATGTCTAGTTTTGTCAGTGGCCTAGCATTGCTAGGACTGGTCGTGACCTCGAATCGATTGGCGGCGGCGGCACTGATGGTGATCATCGGAATGGGCGCCGGGACGCTTACGCCGGTGGCCTGGGGGGTCTTGCAGGAGATTGCCCCAGCGTCCCTATTGGGGCGGGTCTTGGCGATCTACAATCTAGGAGCGATGACCTCCGCGATTGCCGGGATGACGATTTTCGGGTGGGTGACGCAAGAATTCGGCGAACGGCCCAGTGTCTTCGGAATTGGTGTCGGGTTGTTCCTCTCCGCAATGGTGTCCATACGAGTCGGGCGGTGGGTACAGACCAATTGGACTGAAGCGACTGTTCCTGCTGAGGGCGAGGCGCCGGCGGTGGTGAGGGTGACGCAGCCGACAAGCCATTCGAGTGCGTCCGTATCATGAACCTGCTTCCCTCCGGGCGAGTCAGACGAAGATTCCATCGACTGCGTCACGGAAGGTGATGCCAGGTGGTACCGTGGGTGGCTGTGCTGGGTTGCGCCGGAGATGACGGGAGGACGACGTGGAAGAAATCATCAGTGTCAATGATCAGTTCTATATTCTGGCCAGTTCATCAATGGCGGATGATCGCACCCGTGTGCTTAAGCACGGGGAAACGTTCGGGGTGTTCGACCGTTATGGCGACATTCAGCCCGTAGGCCGGGGGACTCAGGGTGTCTTTCACCAGGGCACCCGGTTTCTTTCGCGTCAGGAAGTGTTCCTGAACAATGACCGGCCGATGCTGTTGAGTTCAACGGTCAAAGAAGATAACGCGCTCCTGGCTGTGGATCTCACCAATCCGGATCTCTATCGGGACGGCCGGATCGCCATCCCTCGCGGCAGTGTCCACGTGTTTCGCTCGCGCTTTCTTTGGAACGGCGTGAGCTACGAGCGATTTCGGCTGTCGAACTATAGCCTGTCGCCGGTGAAAATGACGTTGTCGATCCGGTTCGAAGCCGACTTCGCGGACATTTTCGAGGTTCGTGGCAAGAAACGGGAGCGGAAAGGGCGGATGCTGCCGAATGTGTTGCGGAAGGATGTGCTGGTGTTGCGGTATGAAGGCCTCGATGAAGTGACGCGGGAGGCGCGGATTCAGTTTTCCCCTGAGCCCTTGGAAATCTCGGCTTCACAGGCGACCTTTGGGATCGAACTGGAGCCGAAGGGAGAAATTGCCGTGGCCGTGATGATGGCCTGCGATGTTGCCGACTGCCACCGGCCGCTCTTGTCGTATGATTCCGCGATGGCCGAAGCCGGATTGGCTTTTGGCGCAGAGCAGTCCGAGGATTGTTCCATTCAGACCTCGAACGCTCAGTTCAATGAGTGGTGGAATCGTTCGGTATTGGATGTCCGGATGATGGTGACGGACACGAACGAAGGGCCCTATCCCTACGCCGGTGTGCCCTGGTTTAGTACGCCGTTCGGGCGCGACGGCGTCATCACGGCGCTGGAGTGTTTATGGATCAGGCCGGAGTTGTCTCGTGGGGTGTTGGCCTATCTGGCATCGACCCAAGCCAAGGAAGTGAATCCGGCGCAGGATGCCGAACCGGGAAAAATCCTGCACGAAACCCGTAAGGGGGAGATGGCCGCCCTCCATGAGATCCCGTTCGGGCTCTATTACGGGAGCGTGGATTCCACCCCGCTGTTTGTGATGTTGGCCGGCGCCTATTATGAACGCACGGCAGATTTAGCCTTCATTCAATCCATCTGGCCGAATCTCGAGGCAGCGCTGACCTGGATGGATACGTTCGGCGATCCTGACCGCGACGGATTCGTGGAATATGTGCGGAAATCCCCCACCGGATTGGACAATCAGGGGTGGAAAGACTCGCACGATTCAATTTCGCATGCGGATGGATCACTGGCCGAGGGGCCGATCGCCTTGTGCGAGGTGCAAGGATATGTGTATGACGCCAAGGTGCAGGCCTCGAAGCTTGCAGAGGCCTTGGGGTATGGCGATCGTGCCAGCCAACTCAGGCGGCAGGCGCGATCACTCAAGGAGCGGTTCGACGATGCGTTCTGGTGTGAAGAATCCTCCACCTATGCCCTGGCGTTGGACGGCAAGAAACGGCCCTGTCAAGTGAAGACGTCGAACGCGGGCCATTGTCTGTACACGGGCATCGCCACCGATGAGCATGCGCGACGTGTCGCCGAGACGCTGATGTCCGATGAACTCTTCAGCGGGTGGGGCGTCAGAACGTTGGCCGACTCGGAACGGCGGTACAATCCCATGTCCTACCATAACGGCTCGATCTGGCCGCACGACAACGCGATGATCGCAGTCGGGCTCGCGCGGTACGGGCTCAAGTCGGGTGTCGAAAAAATTATGACCGGAATGTTCGAGGTCAGTCTCGTGCTCGATTTTCATCGCTTGCCGGAGCTCTTCTGTGGCTTTGTCCGAAGGCCTGGTCAGGGGCTCACGCGGTATCCGGTGGCCTGTAACCCTCAAGCCTGGGCGGCCGGCTCGGCCTTTATGGCGCTGCAGGCCTGTCTGGGGCTGTCGATTATCGCTTCCGAGCACAAAATTGTGTTCAACTACCCCATCCTGCCGGAATTCATCGACAAGATGCAGATCAAGAATCTGAAAGTCGGAAACGCCTCGGTAGATCTTCTTCTGCGCCGCCACGACCTGGATGTCGGAATTACCGTCAATCGTCGTGTGGGAAAAGTCGAAGTGGTGTCGGTGAAATAACGATGGGGCCCCAGGAATAGAGTAGTTGATCCCCTACGGGGCTTCGGCGAGTTGCCACACCAGGCTGAGGACGAATCGGGCGACGGCCGTCAGGATGTCCGGATTGACGGTATCCACCGTATCGGTGGGCTGATGGAAGTGCGTGTGAGTCCCACCGCTGACGACGGTGACGGTGGGCACACCGGCTTCCTTGAACGGAACGTGATCGCCGCCCGGAAAGAATCCGAAGAGATCGAGTCGGTCCGCCAGTCCCGCCTGCTGCCCAGCCTGTTGTGCCACGGGCTTCTCGATACCGGTGAGACCGATCGTCAGGCGTCCATTTCCCACGGCTGCGTGGTCGATGTTCACCATCGCGGTGGTGGAGCGTAGCGGCACGACCGGCTCACTGACATAAAACTTCGATCCCAAGAGCCCCTGTTCTTCCCCGCTGAAGGAGACGAATACAATCGTTCGTGTGGGCGGAGCCGGCATGGTGCTGAGCACACGCCCTACCTCTAAGAGTACCGCGGTTCCGGACGCGTTGTCGTCGGCTCCGGCGAAGAGCAGCCCGCCTTGTTTCCCGAAATGGTCGCGATGGGCGCCGATCACGATCGCTTCTTCTGCCTGTGCTGTCCCGTTCCCCGGCAGGATGGAGAGCACATTGTGGAGCAGACCGTCCTGTTCTGCGCTGTGCCAACGCATCGTCACGGTCGAATCCGTTATCGTCGATCGGGTAGTGCCCTCATTCAGGCTCTGCTGTAGCCTGCGCAGACGATCATCGTCGGTCGATCCGTCGGTGCCGAGGAGGGCCATTGCGCGTGCGGTGCTGATCCACGCGCCGGGAATCGTGCGGCGGGCATCGGCGAGCCCATAGAAGGCGCTCGGTCGCCCGGTAACGCCCCGACGGGCCTCATACGTGTTCAGTATCGGGCCGGTGGCGGTGAGGTAGCCGAGCGCGCCGTGCGCGTGAGCCGTGTGAACCTTGTCCGCATGTGAAATGTGGCGGGGGTAGCGCTCGGGTTTGCCACGTAGGAAAAGTACGATCTTGCCCCGCACGTCGACACCGGCATACTCATCCCATCCACCAGCCTGGTCGGAGATCCCGTACCCGACAAACACCACCGGCGCCTGCAGGTCCGCCGACGGCGAATCGAGGACCGGGAGATAGTCGGTGCCGATGTAGTCAGGCTGAGCATCTGGCGCGAAGGCCATCTGTAATGTGGTGCCTGGGTCGATGATCGTGCGGCGCACGGCGGTGGATTGCAGGCGAGTGTGGTTGGGATCGCGTGCGGTCGCGTCGCCCGGAGATGTCTGGGCAGCCGACCGTTGTCGGAGCATCTCGAGAAATCGTTGCCGGACGAATTCGGCAGAAGCCAGGTCGTCGGGAGTGCCGGTCTGGCGGCCGCTGTAGGTCGGGCCGCTGAGCGTCCGGATATCCTCCACCATGCGATGACTGGAAATCAGATCCAAGGCTTGGGTAAGGAAGGCCTGGGGCTCGGGCAGGTTCTCCGCGAAAACCGGCGGGGCGGTAAGTGGGAGCAGGAGGCCGGCGATCAGCCCGATCAGGGCGAGAGAGCGTCTTCGTTTCGACGCGCGCGCGGCGGTCAGCCTGCCTGCTGGTGTGAGATCGAATCGCATCACACAGCGGTGGCGTTCGCTTTGTGAGCCGACCAACGTTGATACCACCGCCAGAGCGGTCGTTGGAGGAATTGGGGAAGCGGGTAGCCCAGTCCGCGGACGTAGCCATCATCTCGATCCAGCACAGGGAACGCCCACCGATATTTTTGCCGAAATGCGGCACAGCGCGTTTGAACTTCCTCATTGCTGAGCGGAATACGCCGGCGAAGCGTCGCGGCGATCGCCTGATCTGAGCCTAGGTCACGAACGATCGCCTCGATATCGGCAGGTGTGAATCGGAGATGTCGCATGAAGGATTGATCTAACGCGGAGGGGTAGGCGTACGCGCCCAGAGTGCCTGCCTGGAAGGCGCGCACCTTGTCGATCAGGCGTGGCAACCAGAGCATCCCTGCCACCTCGTCGCTCCATCGTCGAGGCGGTTGCTGTCGAAGATCCATTCGTCCACCCAGATGTGAACCTGCCCGAAAGGTGATTGGGTCACTATAGCACAAGCGAAAGAGCCCGTTGCAGAGAGCAAAGTGCTCAATGTACTATCGGTTCCAGGATGTGACCGTCAACGAGGTCGGCCGACTCAGGCTGGGCGACCAACCTCGTGAGCGGTTTTGACTCGTAGGGCAAGAGGTAGAGACGATGGCAGAGCAAGGCAAGGGGCTATACGACCATCAGTATGCGCGGTTTCGCGACAATCAGGGCACACATCAGGGCTATGAATTTCAGCACGGGCCTGCCGGGAGCGTTCCTCCCCCCGTGGTCACATTCATGGATTCAATAAAGTGGTGGACGCTGCGAGGGTGGCGACGTAAGAAAATCCTGGCTGAACGTGATCGGTACCAGCAGGAGATTCTTCAGGTCAAGTCGGCCA
>WIAG01000160.1 GCA_014055495.1 Nitrospira sp. CR1.2 | reverse complement strand
ATCCCCGACATGCAGACCGTCGGCCTGGCCTTTATCCAAATAGACGATGTTGCCCTGGGCCACGAGCGACATGTGCTTGTCGGACTGCAATTCAACGATCATGGCCTCGACATCCCCGCCGGTTGAGGCCGGCTCGACGATCTCCTCGGCGGCAGGGGGCGTAAACCGCACGACCGGATCGCCGGTAGAGATGGGCGCGTACGAGCGCACGACTTGCACCCCGACCAGCAGCGGATCGACTTGAACCACCTTGACCACCCCGACCCGGTTGATGACATAACCGAGATACTGCTTGGTAATGGGATGAAACACTTTGCGAGTCCGTCGATACACCGTATAGAGATCCCCAAGGGCCGCTTCGCTGGGCGTATTCAATTTGAGATAGAGCCTGTCAGTGCCCGACCAGCCCAACATCATGCGATTGCCCGCCAATTGATTATCACCAGTAATCGCATTGACCACGCCCTCCACGGGCATGTCCTGTCGAATCGATCCGGCGGCATACGTCAACGCGGCTTGGCCTAAGCGTACGCTTTGCGCTTCTTGGGCTTGAACAGGAAGGGCCGTGATGGCCATGAGACTCCAGGACAGGATGGTCAGGCTGACGCGCATAGGTAATGTCCTCATTTTTCCCACACTTTCGGAGGGTTGCCTGTAGCAACCTTAGCAAAGAGCGAGAGGTTGTCAAGAAACCGACCAATGCCGCGCGGTTTGATTCAACGCGTTGTGGATGTTATCGTGGGTCTTCCGTTGGAACCGCTGGAACCGCTTCACGAGCAGAGCTACGCGGGACATCACATGGTCACCGGGATGCGACGCATCAATACCCAGGTCCCACGCAGAATAAAAGTGCAACCCGCTACGCCCATGGAGTCGGAGTGGGACATCAGTACCGGAACCCCACCGAATGGATTGCGAACGCCGGCCAATAAAATGACCGCAACCAGGGGCAAGGGTCAGACTTCGGCTAGCGATAGCCCTGAATCAGACGAGCAGGTCCCGATGGAACCCCATGCATAATCACCTTGGATGATCATCTCCCTCCCTGCCTCCTAACTGCTGGACAGTATTCACTTTCTAGGACTTTCGGGACTAAAGGCCTAGGTCCTTTGTGCGCTTGCTATTAAAAATAACCAGGGGCTAAGATTCCGACCTCTTCAATAGCCTTATAAGTCCTCAAACCCGTTGAGGTTCGAGTCAATGGCCGGTTCCGAGCTCCTCTTAGAGTACTTAAGCCGATACTTTCCTGTATTGGTCTTCGTGTTCGTTGCCTTTGCGTTTGGTGCCGGCACGTTACTGATCAGTTACTTCGTTCAACCGAAGTACCCGGAGCCGGAGAAACTCTCGACGTATGAGTGCGGATCTGAACCCTTTTCCGACGCCAGAATGCCGTTTCCCGTGCGTTACTACATCTTTGCGATGCTATTCGTGATTTTCGACGTCGAGGTGATCTTTTTGTATCCCTGGGCGATCGTCTTCAACAAAATCGGTCTTATCGGTCTGCTCGAAATGCTGATTTTTATCGGTCTTTTCCTCGTCGCCTATGTCTATGCGTGGCGAAAAGGAGCGTTGGAATGGGACTAATTCAACTGGGCGGCCACGATAAGGACGGCTCGCCCGACGTGATCACTCTCACGGTGGAAAAGGCCGTAAATTGGGCCAGAAAGGGGTCTTTGTGGCCCATGACCTTCGGACTCGCGTGCTGCGCCATCGAAATGATCGCGGCCGTCTCCTCCCGGTATGACATGGATCGTTATGGAGCAGGGGTGTTCCGAGCCTCCCCTCGCCAATCCGACCTCATGATTGTCGCGGGGACGGTGTGTCGACGGATGGCCCCGGTGATCCGAAAAATCTATGACCAGATGCCCGAACCCAAGTATGTCATTGCCATGGGCTCTTGTGCCACATCAGGAAACATTTACGACAGCTATAGTGTGGTGCAGGGGGTCGATCGATTCGTGCCGGTGGATATTTATGTGCCGGGATGTCCTCCCACGCCGGAAGCCCTATTCGACGGCATCCTGAAATTGCAAGAGCGCATCATGCAAAAGCGCGTGTTCCTCTCGCAGCCGAAGGAAGTCAAGGACGCTTTGAAGGTCTGACGGACGGAAACCGACTTCATGAGTCAATTAGCACAACGCATCGAGGACACCTTTCCCGGCGCCTGCTCGAAAGTGGTGGAATGGCGCGGGGACCTCGCCGTCACGGTGAAGCCCGAGAATCTGCGGGATGTCGCGCG
>WIAG01000081.1 GCA_014055495.1 Nitrospira sp. CR1.2 | reverse complement strand
CAGCGGCTACGGGTGTCCGGTTTGCCGGCTTCGCCGTTACTGCTTTCCGTGACAGCCGTCACCTGATACTCCCCCGGCTTCAGAGGCACCGACTCCGCCCCCACTGCCGGTGCCGCACAGATGAGGCTCACCATCACATAGCTGCCAACGCGTCGCATCATGTTCAACCCTCCTTGGCTTACCGGGGTGCGTCTGCTCCTGGGTACTGACAATGCTCCCAGGACGCCTCGCCCGAATTCGTGCCCCATCAAGGACCCGGCGATTGTGCTCATGCCCTGAGACATTGTCAACCGCTGCCTCCTTCCGGCACTGCAACAACAGGACTCTTCCCGGCTGATTTTCTCGATGACTATGATATAGTCGGGCACCATGCGCAGGGTTCGTTGCTTGGAGACAACCTGGAGGGCTCACCCATGACCACCGGCTATCGCCCGATGATCGCCGCATTCAGCGCGCTGTTCGTCATGTTACTTTCGGCCTGCTCCTTCAAAGCCACCTTCAAGGAAACCACGGATACGACCTCCAATATCACCGGCACGACCTCCGGACGCATCTGGTGGAACGAGGACGGCATGCTGAGACCGGACCACAAGGTGGCGGCGTTCACCGCCTACAACGCGGAGAATCTCGAAACCGATGCCGCGCGTGGGCAAGGCGAGTATCTGACTTCGCTCGGCCGGCTTACCGCCACCTTTGATGGACAGGCATTTCAACCGGCTGCGCAAGACGTATTCAGCCGATGGAGCCGATCACCCAACCCTTCGGCCGGAGACCTGGCAAGAGACCTGCAGACGTCGGCACGCTGACCATTGAACGAGCCGCCGCTGACCATTGCACCGCACCACACCGGAGTTCGACAACGACATGCACGCACCGCGTATGCCGCTTGTGATTCACCGCATCTTCCACCCCACGGATTTTTCGGAAGACAGTCAGGTGGCATTCGCCCATGCCCTGAAGCTGGCCGTGGCGTATCGGGCCGAACTGACGATCATGCACGTCGACCCCGATGTCTCCCCGGAGGGCTTCGAGGACTTTCCCCGCGTTCGCCCCACGCTGGCCAAATGGGGGCTGCTGCCGGAGTCCAGTGCAAAAGGCGATGTCACGAGGCTTGGCCTGCACATCCGAAAGGTGCGCGCCCTGGCTTCGGACGCCAGGCAAGCCATTATCCACCACCTGACGGCCACCCCCACCGACCTCATGGTCTTGGCTACGCATCAACACGAGGGGTTCGCCCGATGGGTGCATCAGTCGCTGGCAGAACCGGTCTCGCGGCACATGCATGTGAAAACGCTGTTCGTGCCGTCGCATGTCCAGGGCTTCGTGGCCAGGGAAACCGGACAGACCTCCCTCAACCGGCTCCTCTTACCGATCTCGCTCACCCCGCCGGCGCAACCGGCTATCGATGCAGCGGCCGCGCTGCTCTCTCAACTGCACGTGTCACCGGTGACGCTGACATTGGTTCATGCAGGAAAGGAACCGGACGCGACCGCACTGGTGCTTCCAGACAAGCCTGACTGGTCCTGGAACCAGCTGTTCGGGCAAGGCGATCCTGTGGAATGGATTCTGGCCGCGGGCGCCGAGTTCGATGTGGATTTGATCATCATGGCGATGAAGGGACAGGACAGCGTGCTGGACATGTTGCGTGGCAGCACGACCGAACGCGTGCTGCGCGGGGCGCGCTGCCCGGTGCTCGCGATCCCGGCTCCGCTGATCTGATCAGGAGCGCGCGTCTCCCCGCGCGACTTCGAAGATCGGCGACTCCTGCCGTTCGTGCGTCTCACGCCCGGCCACGGTGCGGACCACCACCCCGTCGCGAAACACCACAAAGTTCGACGGCACGGCGGCAATGCGAGGACCGGGCAATATCACCCCCGCAAGATTCAGCGGATCGGCAGCCGACAGCGTGATCTCCTGTTGATTCACACCGCCCGGGCGCCGTTTCATCGCCCGTAAGGATTCCAATGCCGCCGGCAGGGCAAATTGCTCGCCTGTGAACCCACTCACAAACCGGCCGCCGCGAATTTCCCCGGTGAGTTCGAGCCGCCGGTAACACACCAACAGGTCCCGCCAGGAAGACACGATCGATTCGCGCGCCAGCACGTCTCGGAACACCACTCCGTAGCGCTGCAACAGCTGCCTCGCCACACGCTCGGGATCCGATGATGATCGTGTCATCTGCACGCTAACGGCCGAAGGCTGAAAGCGTTCCGCCGTCCTCAGCAGGGACCACCGGCCGCCGACATGGCGAGGCCGACGGCTGCGATCGGAGGCCTCCGCCCGCCGCCGCTTGGGATCGATGAGGGCGCGGAGATTGTCAAAACCATCGGCCGTGACGAGCCCGGCTGCCACCAACTCCCACAACCCGTCTTCCACCTCCGAGGCCAACAACCTGGTTCCATGCAGCAGCTCGCTGAAAAAACTGGCGCCACGTTCCTGCAGGCAACGACGAATCGCCTGCGCCGGCGCACTGAGTCTGGCCGAGAAATCTAGCCGAGCCAGATCTTCACCTATTGACGAGAGCAAGACCGGCGCGTCGTCCCTCGCGAACAGGCTCACCGGCGCCACGCCTGTGGGAACGACCCGACGCCCAGGCACTGCCGCCAGTTCCTGCATCAGCCGTGGATGAGGGGTCAACCGTCCCCACATCAGCGCCCCGCTCAGGCACAGTCGATCCAACCACTCCGGTTGGTACTTGGCCATGCGGACGCGCAGGATCTGGCTTTCCCAAGCCGACGCCGCCGCCTCGAATCCCCCGAGTTGCTTTACCACTTCCAGCAACCCCACTTCTCCATGCAGGCGCGCCCCGGGCGCGGCCCGCTGCCATTGAAACAGGAACCGCATGAACTCGGCCGCCGTGACCGGCTCGATCTCCTTGCGCAGCCGCCCGATGGTAAGACGATGGATGCGCGCAAGGAGGCGGCGATGGCACCACTCAACGACGTCGCTCGTCGTTCGTGAAGCGTGAAGCGAGAATCGGCCACGGAGCAGATGGCCCTGGGATTCGAGTCGCAGAAACGTGGATTGAATGTCCGACTCGGACAGATGCAGCGTCTGTGACAGTTCCCTGGCCGTCGTCGGGCCGATGCTCTCCATCCATCCCAACACCACGCGGGTCAGCACTTCGTCTCGATCGACCGCATCCGCGTCCTGCCCCGCGGCGAGAGAGGGTTCGAGTCGGGCATCCGGAAACAGTTCATCTCCGTAGTGCCGGCACTCCGCGGCCAGCCACCCCAGCCTTGTCGCCCCCTGCCACACCGTCACCAGGCGGCCCGCGGCAGACAGTGTGGGCACGAGCAGATCCCAGCCGGGCATACATTCACAGGGCACCCATCCGAGCGACAGCAACGCATCGTGTAACTCTTCCGCATCGCGCACCACCGGCCACGATTCCGCAATGACCTGGTCGATAGCCGTCTGATCCAACGCGCCCATCTCGCCTGCCAATTCAGGCGGCAGCGTGCGCCGCATATCCACCGCCCGCGCGCGGCGCTCCTCCAGCGGCGCGTCGTCGAGGAACGCATACGGGTTGGCATTCAGAATCTCGTGGCACAACACCGAGGGTAACGGCGTATCGACGGCACGGCAGGTAATCGTCCCATCCTCGATGCGGTCCAACACCGCAATCAATCCGTCGAGATCCATCGCTTCGGTCAGACAATCCCGGATGGTTTCCTGGGCCAAGGGGTGGTCGGGAATCTGGCGGATCGTGCGTTCGCCTTGAAAATTGTCCTGACAAGCCATCGCGTCGGGAAAGACCGCCGCCAGGAGATCTTCGGCGCGCATCCGTTGAATCTGCGGAGGAACCCGCTTGCCGCCGACACATCGCAGCAAGGCCAGAGCGCGCGAGGCATTCCAGCGCCAACGCGTCATGAACATGGGCGCCTGCAGGACCGCTTGCGTCAACACGTCGCGCAACGTCCTGGGATTGAGAAACGCGAACACGGTGTCGAGTGGAAAGCTGTGTTTCTCTCCCAACGACAACACAATGCCCTCATCCGTGGCAGCTGCCTGCAATTCAAAATCAAATGTCACACAAAAGCGTTTGCGCAGGGCCAGGCCCCAAGCGCGATTGACGCGTCCGCCGAACGGAGCATGGATGACCAATTGCATGCCGCCGCTTTCGTCAAAGAAGCGCTCCGCGACGATGGTCTGTTGGGTCGGGACCGCTCCGAGGACCGCTTTCCCCGCCAGTATGTATTCGACCGCCTGCTGTGCCCCGCGATGATCCAGCCCGCACTCCTGCTTCAGCCACTGCACGGGTGGCGTTGAGAAAGCCGCTGTTGCGGGGGTGGCGTCCAGGCGCTGATCGATCTCGTCCCTCAGCCTCGCCACTTCGGCGGAGAGATCCGCGGTTCTCGCCGGAGCCTCTCCGCGCCAGAAAGGAATCGTCGGAGGTGCGCCCTGCGCATCCTCGACCCGCATCTTGCCGGTTTCCACCCCCTTGATGCGCCAAGATGTATTGCCCAGCAGAATGATGTCCCCCGCCAGACTTTCGACCGCAAAGTCCTCATCCACCGACCCGACTACCGTGCCGTCCGGCTCGGCAATCACCACATAGTTGGCCGTATCGGGAATCGCGCCGCCGGAAGTGATGGCCGCCAATCTGGCGCCCCGACGTCCTCTGATGTGATGATTGATCCGATCATGGTGGAGATAGGCTCGACCACGGCCACGGCTGGTGACAAACCCTTCCGCCAACATGCGTACCACCGCATCGAACGAGGCGCGGGTGAGCTCGCGATACGGCATGGCCCGCCGACAGAGTTCGAACAACTCCGTCTCCTCCCAGGACTGCGTCGCAGCCGCCGCCACGATCTGTTGCGCCAAGACATCCAATGGCGCCGGCGGCACCTCGATACGATCCAGCACCCCGGTTCTGATCGCCCGGATCAACGCGGCACATTCGATCAGCTCGTCGCGTGTGGTGGCAAAGAGGCGACCTTTGGGGATCGCATGGACCCAATGGCCGGCCCTGCCGATGCGTTGGAGACAGATCGCGATGGAGCGGGGCGAACCGATCTGGCACACAAGGTCGACGGTTCCGACGTCGATGCCGAGCTCCAACGATGCCGTGGCCACCACCACTCGGACAGCCCCCGTCTTCAGGCGATCCTCCGCCGACAAACGAATCTCACGCGACAGACTCCCGTGGTGCGCGGCCACCACATCCTCTCCCAGATGTCGCAACCGCTCTTCGAGGTAGTGGGAGACCCTCTCGGCCAGGCGTCGGGTATTCACAAACACCAGGGTGGAACGATGCGCTTCGACTAGGGAGGCCACACGGTCGTACACGTCGCTCCAAATTGCATTGGTGGCGACGGCACCCAGCTCGTCCTTCGGCACCTCGACGGCGAGATCCATGTCGCGACGGTGTCCCACATCGATGATCGTGCACGGCACAGAGCTGATGGCTGATGGCTGATGGCTGATGGTTTCGCCTAACATGTGACCGTTGACGATAGACGAGTGTCTATTTCCCACCAGAAATTCTGCCACGGTCTCGATCGGCCGCTGGGTGGCGGACAGGCCGATCCGTTGGACAGCCCCACCGGCCAGCGCCGCGACCCGCTCCAGGGACAGGGCCAGATGTGCGCCCCGCTTATTCGGCGCCACGGCATGGATTTCGTCCACAATGACCGTGCGTACCGTCCTCAGCATCGCGCGGCTTTTTTCCGCGGTGAGCAGAATGAACAGCGATTCAGGGGTCGTGATCAGGATATGCGGCGGTCGCCGGAGCATCTGCTGGCGCTCGGTCATCGGCGTGTCGCCGGTGCGCACGACGACCCGCAGGTCAGGCAGCAGCAGCCCGGCAGCCCAGGCGGCCTGACCGATCTCGCTCAGCGGCTGCTGCAGGTTCTTCTGTACGTCGTTGCTGAGCGCTTTCAGCGGGGAAACATAGAGGATCTGGGTTTCATCGCGGAGCTCGCAGTGCAGGGCCTGGCGAAACAGCCCGTCGATGCAGGAGAGGAAAGCCGCCAGTGTCTTCCCGGACCCGGTCGGCGCGGAGATCAAGAGGTCATGCCCGGATTGAATAGCGGGCCAGGCCCGCAACTGCACGTCCGTCGCGGAGTCGAACCGTCCCGTAAACCAGTTCGCGATGATGGGGTGAAACGGCAGGGCGGGGGTCATCGGCTGATCGTAGCACAACCACCAACGCCAAAAAATGGACGGCAGGAACACTCATCCGAGTGACAGGCGCAGTGTCCAGGATGGGCCAAGGATCTTACCGTATCGCGTCGCCATAGGTCCTCAAAATATCGTACGACAACCGGCACTCACTGCAGTAGTTTCTCGAAAACCGGACCTGGGAGGGGGCCACGACATGCCGCGCGAGGTAACTGGGAAAATCGACCCAGCCATGTGTTCCCCTTACCGGGAACCCGTCATCACGAACCCGCCGGCACAACTCACACATCGGTACGACTCGGACCATCGTCGGTCTCCTTTTGCGCGAATCCATCATATGGCCGGATAGACAAGCCCTCAATTGTCCCCGATGCGAGACACCCGCGTCTCCAGACCATCCGGCCAACAGACCCGTTCACCCTGCAATACCCGAACGAGATAATGCCCGAGATCCACCGTGAGATGTTTGACCAGATACGCCTGAGCTCCCGCCTCGAACGCTGCCCTGACGTAGACAGGGTCTTCATGAAAGGAGAAAAAGACGACTTTGCTCTTCGGCATCGTTTCATATAGTTGCCGAGCCGCCCCAAGGCCTTCGAGAAACGAGAGGGAGAAATCGAGAATGACCAAGTCGGGAGCGAGTTTTTTAGCCGTCAAGACAAGGGCTTCTGCTTCAGTTTCTGAAGAAACGACCTCGAACTGCGGTTCCAGCAGAATCTCAAGAAACGCCAGCATGGCTTGGGAGGAATCGCCGATGAGGACACGTGGACGCGACATCTTGCTTCCCATATTCCTACGATTGACTTCGTAGTCAAAAAGATGGCGCATAGTAGGCAAGTGAAGGGAAAACCACACGCGTAATACCACGGGGGCGATGGATTGAAAATGTACTGGCGCGAAAACTGGTAGAGCCCTGATCGACCACTCAGCAGCATGGCGCACAAGGGCGGGAGGAACTAGGTCTGACTGGTGAGCCCCTGGGCCAGGGCATATTTGACGAGTTCGACGGTCGTGTGCAGATTCAACTGTTCCATAATCTGCCCTTTGTGGAATTCCACGGTGCGAGGAGAAATCTTCAAGGTAGCCGCAATGTCTTTGACCGTATGTCCCTCGGCCAGCAGTTGCAGCACCTCACGTTGACGGGTCGTAAGTTCGGGACCGGACGGTGCTCCGCCATCGACACCACGTAGCATGCTTTCGACAACTTCCTTCGTGACCAGCGGCGTGACGTAAAAGTTCCCGCCCCGGACGGCCCGTATCGCCTGGGCCAGCTCCTCCCCCACACAGCGTTTCAGTAAATAGGCGGAGGCACCGGCTTCAAATGCCGCCCGCACATAGGCCGGGTCGGCATGCATCGTGATAAATACGACTTTAATCTGGGGGTACTTGACCTTCAGCACGCGCGCCGCGTCGATCCCGTTGAGCACCGGCATTGAGATGTCGAGAATCACGATATCCGGATTCAGTTGCGGGACGGCATCCAACAAGGCTCGTCCGTCTCCGACCGTACCGACCAATTCGCACTGATCGTCCAGGAGGCGCCGAAACCCCTCCAGCACCAAGGTATGATCATCGGCCAGCAAGATACGGGGCAACGTCATATCGCCACCCTCACCAGGGGCACATACATCGACACCGTCGTGCCCTTTCCTGGAATCGATTCTATTTCACACGTACCCTGAACCGACAAGAGGCGCTCGCGCATATTCAACAGGCCCAGTCCGCCTTCCCCCTTGTCCAGCAGCAGCTGATCGAACCCTTGGCCGTCATCACGCACCACCACCACCACACCTTCGTCTTCCACGGTGACCTCCACCTCCACCCGGGTCGCTCTCGCATGCCGGGCAATGTTGGACAAACTCTCCTGCACGACTCGGTACAAGGCCGTCGACGCCGCCTTATCCAGTTGATGGTCGAGCGGCTGATGCACAAAGAGAATTTTCACGCCGGTCCGGCTGGAAAAGTCATCCAACAACCGTTGCAGCGCAGCCTTGAGTCCCAAATCGTCCAGGATAGAGGGATGGAATCGATAGGCCATGTAGCGCACGTCGTCGGACAATTCCTCGAGCCCCTTCAGTACATGGCGCACCCCGAGCTGCGCGTCGCCGGGAGCCCCCGCCAGGTGCCGATCAACCTCTTGTAACTCCAACAACAACAGAGCCAGCCGCTGATTGACATCGTCATGTAAGTCCCGCGCGATTCGTCGACGCTCCTCTTCCTGTGCGGTCAGAATACGTCCGGCCAGGACATGCAGTTGCTCCTCATTCCGCTCCAATGCCACGCGACTGGCGGCTAAGTCCGCGGTCCGTGCCTCGACGCCCTGCTCCAACCGCTCATTAATTTTCTTCAAGAGGGACTCCGTGCGGCGGCGCTGGTATACGAACAGCACCGGAGTCCAAATCCCGAAGAGGCTGAAGAGATGATTGCCCCACTCAAACCAGGGTGGAAGGCCTGGAATGCGAGGACTGAACGGAGCGGCGCCGAGGGTCATGAGGGAACAGGCGCCGGCGGTAGCCATCGGCAACCAGCGATGCTGACTGGCGGAAGACAGCAACACGACGGCGCTGTATAACACCGCGTTCGCCACCCCCAGCGGCAACTGAAGGTCCAGGACAAAAAAGAGGCAGGCGAGCAGGCCGGCCAACCCGACCATCACATGCTGTCGCCGCTGGTCCATGGAATCGGCTGACCGGTCGACGTGATCCATCCGCTCGTCCCGCCGTTGGTTACAAGGCGCCATCGGGGCGGGATTCTAGCATGCAGGTCGGCCAGGAGACCAGAACCAGCATGCCCGGGAACCGGCGCACAGGAAACCGGCCGGCACTTCGAGTATGATGGAGCAATGACCGCGATGGCCCCTCTTGTCATTCTCGGATTCGGTTATACAGGACGGTGGATCTACCGACTCGCTCACTCACCATCGCGCCGCATCCTCGCGAGCAGTCGCCGGCCCGACCATCACCTGACCGACATCCCTCCGCCCGATCGCCTTCGATTTGAGCTCACGGACGAGAGTAGTTGGCCCGCCCTCCCCCAAGACGCAGACCTCATCTGGACTTTTCCCGCCACACCACTGGACCAGGTCCAGGCCTTCGCACGCCACCTTTGCCGCGAGGGGCGGAAACTGGTGGTGCTCGGGAGCACCTCAGCCTATGACCGGCAAGACCACCCTCCGGCAACACTGCCTCCATGGATTGATGAAGCGAGCCCCATCGATAGCGCCTTGCCCCGCGTCCAAGGGGAAGAGTATCTCCGAACGCACCATGGCGCCATCATTCTGCGCGTTGCAGGGATTTACGGTCCACATCGCAACCCGGTGGAATGGATCAGGTGGGGACGTGTCGGTCCGACGAACAAGTTCGTCAACCTCATTCACGTGGAAGACTTGGCCCACCTGTGCCTGCAAGCCCTGCAATACGGCCTGCCGGGAACATGCTACAACATCAGTGATGGCCATCCGCGGCGCTGGGCCGAGATCTGCCATGAAGTATCCGCTCGATGGGGCGTGGTGAGTCCACGCCAGGACAATGCGGACGAGACCGGGAAACGGATTCTCAACCACAGGTCGCTTACACAGCTCCGGTACACCCTGCGCTATCCTGATTTGTACCAGGCCCTCCAGGCGATGAGTGGTCATCCTGCAACAGCTCCGGCACAAGACCAGCATCCGTCCGGCTGAGCGGAGCCGTTTCCGCATGGCACTGCCGGCAACAGACGCTGCCGGATGAGCCCAGTCGCCGGAGCCGGAACTGCCTGAAAACCTTGTACCCCCCGGGTGAAACGTGTACACTCCCCCACTCATTCGGAACGCGGGATCACGCCAGGGCAGGACCGCGAGGAGAGACATGACTCGAACAGTCCGCCCAAACAGTGCGCCGAAACCGGAGGTACACGTCGGGGACATCGTTCGACGGTTGCGAAAATCCCGCCATCTCTCCGTACGAATGCTCGCCGATAAGTGCGGGTTTTCTCCCAGCTTCATCTCTCAGGTCGAACTCCGTCAGGCCTCGCCGTCCATTGCATCCACCGAACGGATCGCTTCCGCACTGGGCGTGACTCTGGGAGAGTTCTTTCGCACGGCAGACCCCGTTCTGCCGGCCATCATTCGCTCCAACGCCCGCCCCGTCGTCCAGAGCCAATGGTCGCGCGCACGGATTGAAACCCTCGGGCCCTTCACCAAAGACAGTCGGTTCGAGCCCATGGTCATCACCATTCAGCCGGGCGGCGCGAGCGGCCACAAACCCTATGCCCGAGAAGCCGAACAATTGGCCATGGTGCTGCAGGGCTCGCTCGAATTGACTCTGGAGGGTGAGATTCATCTGCTCAAGCGGGGAGACGCCGTCGGAATCCCTGCAGGCAGCCGCCACTGTTGGCGGAACGCAGGCCGGAAGCCCGCGCAGATGCTGCTCGTGACCGCGCACCAGTCTCCCTAGCCGAATGCGGAAGACTCCGCCGGCGGCATTCCCTACATCCGTGAATCGTGAAGCCTGTCTCGTCAGGATCCGCAACCGGGCTGTCACGAGAGACGAACGACGTTTCACGAGCACCGGCTTATGAGGACGGCACGTGGAGATCTGCGCGGGACAGGACCCACCAAGACATATCCGGCACGTCAGCCCCTTCAGCCTCGACCGACCATCGAATAGTTCCAGCCCGTACCTCCGGGACGCAGGACTCGCGTCGGGTCAGGATCGCAGCAAGGCCATGACGCTTACACACACCAGCAGATTGTTGACGGCATGTCCGAGCACCCCGGGCCAGAGGCTCCCCGTCCGTTCATAGGCCCAGGCCCAGATCAGCCCGCTCCAAAAGACGCTGAGAAACCCGATGAGCCCATACCCATGGGCAAGGGCAAACAAGGCTGCGCTCAACATAGCGGCAATCCCCCACTGGAAGCGTCGACGGAATACACCGAACAACAATCCTCGGAACGCCAACTCCTCGAAGAGCGGAGCGAAACACACATATTCCAGGAGGCTGACCACCAGGGTCGGCGAGGATCCCCAGACGAGGTCCGCATCGAACCATTCCGTCCAATGACTGATCAGCCTGAGCGGCTCCGCAATCCTTCCCAGCACCCACTCACCCACCAGCCCGGCTGCGACGACCGCCAGGACCGCAAGCGCGAGCTGTCCGAGGTGGCGCGGCTGGATACTGAGACCGAAACCCCGCCAGAAGGTTTGACGCTGGGGCCGGAGGAGATGATAGTAGGCCAACGCCAGCAAGGGCAGGTTCGACAGCGGGACGGCCACGACCCGCAACGAGGGAATATCACCCGCGGCAAACAGAAATCCCACGGTCAGGAGCGCCCCGACGGCGCCGCCGCGGAGCAGCACGCCGGCACCCAGTCGACCGGCCCATAAGGGCGGTAGTTCGGCCGACCCCACGCGACACATCGTGGCCCCCTTCCCCCGCCGAACCCAAATCATCAGCACCACCAACCCTGTGCACATCAGCGCCAGCTCAAGCCAGGCAAATGCCCGTGATCGCCACACCAACGCCTCAACCCGTAGCTGCGACGAGTGTTCGATCGTCAGCAGTAAGGGACGGTCCCCTGCCCCTTCGGCAATGCGGGTGGCAAGCCGGGTATAGAACCACCCGGCGACCGGTTGCTCCGCCAGGTAGGCTTGCAAATTAAACGCGACCGGCGGCGACACCGTTCCATCCAGATAGGCTGCTTGGAGTAATCGGGCAAACGACGGGTACGGCTCACCTTGTCGGCTCCATCGCAGGATGTGTTGTTTGATGTCCGAGAGATGCCCTGACTCCCCTTCCAGGATCGCCAGGTGCAGGTCGACGAACGGATCGGACGATTCTTCGGCCAGTTCCCGGTACCATTCCATGGCCTGCTCGCGATCGTTCGCGTCGCTCCCCATCGTGAGGTCGTACAGTACCTGTTCCCACACCGGCAGCGTCTTCAGTCCTTCGGCCTGATCCATCAGACGTCCGACCATATGACTGAGGGCGCGTTCGGCCTCCGGGACGCGCTCGATCCTCGGGACATCGAACGAAAGCCACGCCACCA
>WIAG01000080.1 GCA_014055495.1 Nitrospira sp. CR1.2 | reverse complement strand
CTCCCGTCGGCCACCGGCCAGTTGCGCAGCTCGGTGAAGGTGGTGGTGGTGCCGAGCGCGACGGTATTCCAATTCTTATGTTCATGAATGGCCTGCAGGACCGAGCGGGACGCATAGGTGACGAGGCTGATGTCGCCGACGCGTTTTTCGATGTCGCGCGCATCGTCGACGGTCAAGGTGGACACGCTGCCGAGTCCGCCACGCACGCCGCCGGTGGTGGTTGCGCCGGGGATGATGATGAGGACGTTTGTGCCGAGGCTGGAAATTTCGCGTTGCACCGAGGCGGTCGCGCCCTGCCCGAGACTGACCATCCCGACCACGGCGCCGACACCGATGACGATGCCGAGCATGGTCAGGCCGGCGCGGAGAGGATTCCGTCGGAGGATGCGGAGGGCGGAGAGGATCGTCAACCAGAGAAAGCTCATGAGAGTGGCATCACCGCATCTTCGGCCCGAACTCAAAACCGGGCGGCAGTTTTTCCCGGGCGGTGTCTTCCGCCGTCGCGAGGCCCACAATGGCAGCCTCGCCGTCGTGGACCTCGCCGGACGTGATGTCCGTGAACAGGGAGTCCGCAATGCCGAGCGTCACCGGCACCGCTCGCACGTGCCCTGTCGTGTCGAGGATCCAGAGTTGAGGAGTCTTGCGATCCACCGGCACACCCGGCATACGGAATCGCAATGCGGCGTTGGGCGCGCGCAGGGCCTCTTCGTTGCGGGCGGTGACGATCGATATATTGGCGGTCATCCCGGGTTTGAGTTTGAGGTCGGGGTTGTCGACCGAGATGATGACATCATACGTCACGACGTTTTGAATGCTGACCGGCGCATTTCTGACCTGCGTGACGACGCCGTGAAAGAATTCTCTGGGGTAGGCGTCTACTCGAAAATCCGCAGACTTCCCTTCGGTCACCCCTCCGATATCCGATTCGCTGACGTTGGCAATGACCTGCATGCGGGTCAAGTCCTGGGCCAGGACAAACAACGTGGGTGTTTGAAAGCTGGCCACCACAGTTTGCCCTTCCTCGACATTGCGGGAGACGACGGTGCCGTTCACCGGGGAGTAGATTGTGGTGTAGCCCAGATCGAGTTCAGCCGAGGCGAGCGTGGCCTTGGCCTGGTCGACCTGCGCCTGGGCCAGATCGAGTTGGGCTTCCGCGTCGTGACGGTTGGTGGTCGCGAGGTCCAGCTCCGATTGGGCGACGAATTGCTGCTCGCGCAACGCCGTCATCCGCGTAAATTCCAGTGTGCGTTGGGCGAGCATGATCCGAGCTTTGGCGAGGCTGGCTTGCGCGCTTTTCAGCGCCGCTGTGGCCTGACGGACCTTGGCTTGGTACGGCTTCTGGTCGATGGAGGCCAGGATTTGCCCCTCCCGTACGACCGAATTAAAATCGGCATAGAGTTTTGCGATCTTTCCCGATACCTGACTGCCGACCTGGACGGAGATCACGGGATTCACGGCGCCTGTGGCGGTGACCAGTGACGTGATCGGTCCACGTTCGATGGGGAGGGTTTTATAGTGAGCGGCGACCGGGTCGTTCGCCCACCAGCGCCAGAGGACTATGGCAAGGACCATGAGCAGGCCCACCATCACCATCACAAGCATTGTCTGCCTGGGCTTGACCGGAGTCGCCTTGCGGTTGAGAGCGGCCGGGACGGCAAGGTGGCCCTGACCTTGCACTACCGGTCCCGAGGCCGGCACGAGCGATGTGGCGTGACTGGGCTCTTGTGGGTCCTGTGCAGATGGCCTCATGCTCATACGCTCACTCCGTCATCACCCAGGATAACGCAAGAGGGGTGCCGTTCTCATTGAGCCGAACAGACGGTGGAACGGTGAGCAGCCCGCAGTGTCATGTCTGTGGGAGTGTGGGCTTGCCGGGAACGATGGGGCATTTTGGGACAGTTGCCTGGTCTCGGTTGCGGCAGGACGCCCCTTGACCGCTCAGGAGTCGGCCGATTAGTCTGTGCGCGCATGCTCGGCGGACGCTGATGTGCCTGTCTGGTCCAGAGAGGAAGGCTGTATGACAGAGGAATGGGGCGCAGTACTGGTGGTCGACGATGACGCCGACATGCGGAGTTTGCTCTGTGACGTCTTGCAGGGCCGCGGACACCAATGCATGGGGGTCGGCAGCGGAGAAGAGGCGCTTCAACAGTTGAGCGAGGAAGACTATGCCGTCGTGCTCACCGATCTCCGGATGAAGGGCATGTTGGGCACCGAACTGCTGGCGGAAGTGAAGCATCGGTATCCCGATATCGGGGTGATTCTCATGACGGCGTTCGGCACGGTGGAGACGGCGGTCGATGCGATGCGGCATGGGGCCAGCGATTACCTCACCAAGCCGGTGAAGACCGAAGAGTTGGTGCGGGTGGTGGAACGCGCGATCCGCGAAGCGGCCCTCCGGCGCGAGGTGAGTCGTCTGCGCAAGGAAGTGCACAAGGAATATAGCTTTCATCAGATTCTCGGGAAGAGCAAGCCGATGCAGGCTGTCTTCGATTTGATTCGGCGGGTGGCCGACAGTCCGACCAATGTGCTGATCACGGGCGAGAGCGGTACCGGGAAAGAATTGGTGGCCAAGGCTATTCACTACAACAGCGACCGGCGTGATGCGCCGTTTGTCCCCGTGAATTGCGCGGCGATTCCCGAGCAGTTGCTGGAAAGCGAACTGTTCGGCCACATGCGGGGCTCGTTCACGGATGCGAAAACGGATAAGCGCGGGTTGTTCGAGGAGGCGCAGAAGGGTACCCTGTTTCTGGATGAGATCAGCGAGTTGCCGCTCATGTTGCAGGCCAAATTGCTGCGCGCCATTCAGGAGCGCGAAATTCGGCGTGTGGGCGCCACCAAGTCCATTCCGGTGGATGTACGGATCATCGCCGCGACGAATTTGAATCTCGTCGATGAAGTCAAGAATAAGCGATTCCGCGAAGACTTTTACTACCGCCTCAATGTCATTGAGCTACGGTTGCCGCCGTTACGCGAACGGCGGGAGGATATTCCGATCCTGGTGGATGCCTTTCTGAAAAAATGCGCCACCACCCGCGGTAGGCAGGTGAAGGGGCTGAGTGAACCGGCCCTGGCGATGCTGGCCGACTACGCCTGGCCGGGCAATGTCCGGGAATTGGAAAATGTCATTGAGCGGGCGGTGACGTTGAGTCACGGCGACGTCATCGGCTCGGAGGATTTGCCCATTCAGGTTCAGGGCGCTCGCGGGGACCGCCGGATTCTCGACGAGGCGGCCGAACGCACCTTGCCGCTCCATGAAGTGGAGAAAGAATATATCGTGAAAATCCTGGAGAAGACGGGTGGCAATAAATATCAGGCCGCGCACGTCTTAGGCATCGATCGAAAGACCCTCTACCGTAAATTGGCTGAGATCGAGGGCAAGCCACACGCGGACGCGTAGATTCCACGTCTCACCGTCGTGCGGAGAGCCATGGTCGTGCAGCCCCTCTCACAAAACCCTTTCGTCCGTGAATATGGCGGCCCGGCGCTGTTGGCCGTCGGCATCTTCGTCTTGGACCTGTCGGTGCCGGCGGAGGTCGCCGCCTGGTTACTGTATGCGATTCCTGTCGCGCTGACCGCCGGAAACTCCCGGCCGCGTACGCTGTTCGCGGTGATGGGGCTGGTCGCCTGTTTGGTGGTAGCCGGTCTGCTCGTCTCACCCGCTGGATTTCCCCCGTTTTCTTCATGGCTGAATCGCCTGTTGGGCCTTGGAGTGATGGGCCTCGTTGTGGCGCTTGCGGCAGGCCACCGGATGAATGCGATGCCGCCACGTGTTCATGACGCACAGCCGGAGCCGGTTTCAAGGCCGCTCGGCCCAGTGGTGACAGAGTCGGAGCTGGGTGCCGACACGGCGGCCGGAGCCGGGCATAGCCGGGCCGACGCGGAACTCCACCGCGACAAACTACGTTTCGAGGGGATTGTCCAGTCGGCGATGGATGCCATCATCACCGTCGATGACGCCCACAGGATTGTGTTGTTCAATCAGGCCGCGGAGGACATGTTCCAATGGAGCGCGCAAGACATGTTGGGGCGGCCGTTGGACCGGCTGATCCCGGAGCGATTTCGCAGCGTCCATGGCGAACACATCAGGGAGTTCGGCCGGTCGGGCGTCACGAGCCGGCGGGTGGGATCGCTGGGCGTGATCGTGGGAGTACGCTCCAGCGGCGAAGAGTTTCCTATCGAGGCGGCCATCTCGCAGATCGGCATCGAAGGGACACGGTACTACACCGTCGTCCTCCGCGATATCACCGAGCGTAGGCGGCTCGAACAGGATCTGGCGGAGCGTGAGGCGCTGCTGCGGGCGATCATCGAGACGGAACCGGAGTGTGTGAAGGTGCTCGCGGTGGATGGCACGGTTCGGACGATGAATGCCGCGGGTTTGGCGATGGTTGAGGCGACAAATCCCACACAGGTCATCGGCCAGGATTTGTGCCGGCTGGCGACCGATGAGTTTCAACCGGTATTTCGCGATTTGGTGCGGAAGGCCGCGCAGGGGGAGGCGGGCCGGTTGGAATTTCAGATCGTGGGATTGCTGGGGACCCCACGATGGTTGGATACCCATGTGGTGCCGCTGCGCGCCGCCGATGGCAGCGTGTCCGCCGTGCTGGGAGTGACCCGGGACGTGACGGAGTGGAAGAAGACCGAACAGTTGCTGCGTCAAAGCGAAGAACGCTATCGGCGGCTGCTGGCCGTGTTGCCGGATGCCATGCTCGTCAATCGCGGGGGGCGGATCGTGTTCATCAACGAGCAGGGATTGCAGCTGTTCGGAGCGAGCCAACCGGAAGACATTCTCGGCCGGTCGCTCTACGAACTGGTGCATGCCGATTTTCATGATCTGGTGCGGGAGCGGATTCGGCACCTGCTGGAATCCGGCAGTACGGTCCCCGAAGTCGAGGAGAAAGCCGTTCGTCTGGACGGGACGATCGTCGATGTGGCGGTCAGGGCCGCCCGGTTCCAGGACGAGGCGGGTGTCGGCATTCTGGTCGTGCTGCGTGATCTGTCGATGCGCAAGGTGTCGGAGCAACGATTGCGGGAAAGCGAAGAACGGCTGCAGAGTCTGCTGGGGGCGATGGAGGATGTGATTTGGTCTGCGTCTCTCGATTGGACCACACTGTATTACGTCAGTCCGTCCGTGGCGGAGGTCTATGGCCGCTCGACCGAAGCGTTTCTGGCCGGGCCGGCGTTACGCTGGTCGGTTGTGCATGAAGAGGATCGAGCCGTGGTCGACCAGGCGCTGTTGGATCTGCAGCGTGTGGAGGAATTCGATGTCGAGTATCGGATCGTCCGGCATGACGGTGAAGTGCGATGGCTGCATGATCGTGGGCGAGTCATCAAGGACGGCGCAGGCCATCCCTTGCGTATAGATGGCATCACCAGCGACATCACGGAGCGGAAGCGGCTACAGTCGCAGCTGCGTCGAACCGAGCGCGTCGCCGAACTCGGCACGGTGGCTTCCGGCATGGCCCACGAGATCGGGACGCCCATGAACGTCATCCTGGGCCGCGCGGAATACTTGATGGAGCGGACCAAAGAGGAGCCGGTCAGGAAGGGGCTGCAGACCATCATCAGCCAGGTGGAACGGATCACGCGGGTGATGAATCAACTGCTGGCATTTGCCCGCCGGCGTCCGGTCGATCACCGGGCACTGGACCTCCGGCAGGTCATCAAGGACAATCTTGAAATTTTTCAGGAACGGCTCTCCCACAGCAACGTCACCGTGGACACGTCGTTTGCGGAGGGGTGCCCGCTCGTACGCGCCGACGCGGATCAGATGAGTCAGGTGCTGATCAACCTGATCATGAATGCGATTCATGCGATGCCCGATGGCGGTGTGCTGAAGGTCGCATTGGCCCCCGCCACGGATCGCGGCATGGTCATGCTGGTCATCGGCGATACCGGCCATGGTATGTCGAAGGACGTCATGACCAAGATCTTCGATCCCTTCTATACGACGAAGGAATTCGGCAAGGGAACCGGATTGGGGTTGACGGTCGTCAAGGGGATCATCGAGGAGCACGCCGGGACGATTCAGGTCGAGAGCCAGCCGGGGGACGGGACGGTGTTTACAATCTGCCTGCCGAGAGACAAGATCTGAGTGTGTGATCTCTCGCTTACGCCCGAGATTGAACGCTCCTCGGGAAGCGGGTGGTCTCTTTTCGTCGTTCGTATCTACGTCATCAGCTATTCGCAATCCGCTCTGCTTGTCCCGCTGTAGCGCTTCGGGGCAACCCGTCCTTCCACTGTGGGGTCTTTCTCGCCAACGCCGCCGGGGCACCGGTATTGTTTGAAAAATCCTTCACTGCTGATTCGTCAATGAACGCAATACGTTACGTTGTTCAAAGTCATGGGAGAAGTGGCACATGGTTTGCGTTGGCTGCTGTGTCATGGATACCGGCTATTGGAGTTGTATCGTGGCAGGAAGGATCCCAGCCGTGTTGTTGGTGGTGGAAGATGATAAGGACATGCGTAGTCTGCTGTGTGATGAACTGTGGGGGGAAGGGTACCAATTGCGGGAAGCCAGCAACGGGGCGGAGGGTTTGGATGCCGTGATGCGGGCCGCGCCGGACCTGATTGTAACGGATCTGAAAATGCCGTCCGGCGGCTTCGACTATGTGCATCGACTGAGAATGTGTGCGCCTGCGTGCCCAATCATCGTCATGACGGCGTTCGGCGACGCCAAAACCAAGGAGGACGCGCTAAAAAACGGCGCCACCGCCTACTTCGACAAGCCGCTACGCCTGTCGGAGTTAAAGGCAACAGTCAAACGACTTCTCCTGCCGCCCGGCGGCTTGCCGCCCGATCGCGCCGTCCATTAATTCCTGCGCGGGATGGTTGGGCGGGACGATGGCCCCCCTTGGTGAGAGAGGGTTGTGTTCGAGGTTCGAGGCGTAGTACATATAGGGCCTTTGCAGTGAAGAAAGGCCCTTTCTTGGCATCTTCTGAGATGAGGAGTGATGAGATGGCCGGATCTCACGCACCACCAGCAGCACCCCTTTCCCCGTTCGCCGATCCCATTCTCGCCGCTCGTTTGGAAGCTCTTCGGCAACTGGCCGACGGACTGACCGATCGCGTGGCCGTCATGGATCGCGAGCTCAATGTCGTCTATGCCAATGATGCAGCCTGGGGGAAGTCGGGCAAGCCGCCTGCGGGAACCAAGCCGGCCAAGTGTTACGAATCGTTCGTTCAGATGAAAGATCCTTGCGGGACCTGTCCTGCTGAGGCTGTCTTCGCGACGGGTGAAGTGCTTACCGTCTCCTGTACGACATCCGGTGATGGGACCGCCTGTGGGATGCGCCAGGCGTTTCCGCTTGTGTCTTCCGCGGGAGAAGTGGCGTCGATTCTCGTCTTGTTCCACAAGAGGCCGGGGACGCAGAGGCTGCCGGCATCCCTCCCGCAGCACAAGTCGGGCTCAGTACGACCGGAACGGACCGAGTCACGATTGGGAGACTTGGTCGGCGCAAGTCCGGCGATGAATCAGCTGTTTGAAATGATCCGATTGGTAGCCGACAGTGCGGCGACAGTGCTGATCCAGGGCGAAAGCGGAACGGGCAAAGAACTGGTCGCTCGGACGATTCACCAGACCAGTTATCGACGCGAAAAACCCTTTGTGGTCGTAGATTGTGGAGCGCTTCCGGAGACGTTGCTGGAGAGTGAGCTGTTCGGCCATGTCAAAGGTGCCTTCACCGGTGCCGCTGGGGCCAAGCCCGGTTTGTTTGAAGAAGCGGACGGGGGGACGATCTTCTTGGACGAAATTGCCGATACCTCGCCGACCTTCCAGGCCAAGCTGCTGCGGGTGTTGCAGGAAGGGGAGATCAAGCGGGTCGGCGGTACACAACCGATCAAGATCGATGTGCGTGTCGTGTCGGCTACCAACAAGGATCTGGCCGATTTGGTGAAGGCGAAGGCCTTTCGGCAGGACCTCTATTATCGGCTGGCCGTGCTGCCTGTTCATTTGCCTCCATTGCGTGAGCGGAGGGCTGATATTCCCTTGCTAGTGACAAAGTTCATTGCGGACTCCTGCCAGCGGCACCGTCAAGAGCTGCGGCACGTGAGCGAGGAGGCGATGCGGGCATTGACTGCCGCGCCGTGGCCCGGCAACGTTCGGGAGTTGCAGCATTACATCGAGCGGGCTGTGGTGACCACCACCCATGCGGAGTTGACCTGTGCTGATCTGGTGGCCGCCGGGTCCCAAGTCGAGCCCGCCGATCTTCGAACGGTCGGGCGATTTGCGGCGATGCAGGCTGAGCGGGTTCGGATACTCCAGGCGCTGCAGCAGACTTCGGGGAATCGGGTGAAGGCGGCACGTCTCCTGAAAATCAGCCGCGCAAGTCTCTATAACAAGCTCAACGAGCTCGGTATCCGCTAGACTACTCCCTGTCTGATCTCCTCACGGGCCAATATCTCGGCGTGCCATCAAATCCCCTTCAAAATCAGCCTGATTGGGAGCATCTCGCGTGCTCGATCACGCCTCAGCTTGCCCCTTATTGCCACAAAATAGAATCCGTAGTGTCCACTGGCATGGACAGTCTAAGTAGTTGTATTTGCACGCTTGCCATTCACGTCCCCGTAGTCTGTCTAAAGGCGTGGAAAACAGCCGGTAGGTTGTTCTTCCTCGTTGTTGTAGTATCGATTCATAACTAATTGATAGTGCTGATGAAATTCTGTGATCATTCACGCGGGTGAGTAGGCACATCAATTGCGTTGTGCCGGGGTGCTGGTGAAGGTGCGGGTGATTAGGACCGGCCTCCGAATGACCTGCTCCCTCAAACATTGAGGACACCCTTCACCAGCCCTTTTCTCTTTTGGAGCGTTTCGTGGAGGGGGGAAGGAGAGGCCGGAGCAGCCGGGGTCCTGCCTGACGGAGGCCGGTCACACGACCACGCTTTTTATTCACTCCCGCGGAAGGGCGCGGGATTATCAAGGAGGGAGGCCGACATATGAGGTCTTCAGTGCAGTCAAAACGCAGGCGCATCAGTCGCAAGGCGATGCTGAGCCTGCAGGCGGCGCTGCTCTCGGGCAGTTTGCTTGCCGCGCCGTGGGTGTTCGCGGCTGGGCCGGGCGATCAGTCGCATGACCGTCATGCGACGCCGGTCGCCATGCCTGGTTGGACCCAGACCCTCAAGGGTCAAACCGTGGTGGAGAACGCCATGGAGGGCCGTGCCGGGAATGCAGAAAAGATGGAGATGCAGCACCACCGCCTGATGGAGAAGTTGGAGCAGCAGGCGGGCAACGATGCCAAGGCGCAGCAGACCTCCGGTGCATTCAACGAGATGTCGATGATGCACCAGTACATGGGGCAGGACGGCAGCAGCTTCCTGCTCGCGACCGATTCGTCGAAGGGCGAACCGGTCATGACGTCCGGCGGGAAATGTCCGGCGAATGCACCGGTGAAGAAGTATGACGTGTCGATGATCAACATCGAAATCAGCTTGAACCGGTGGCTTGATTACTATCCCGGATATATGTACGTCCATACCGGAGAGATCGACAAGGTTCGCGCTGAAGAGGCCAAGAATAAAGAAGCGCGTGAGAAGGAAGGCTTTGATCCTGGAGCGGTGACAACCGGAAACCAGGGCGACGCCATTCAGCCCCTGGTCCTTCGTGCCAACCAGGGCGACTGCGTGAAAATGACGCTGCGCAATCAAATGGAAGGTGAGGATGGCAGCTTGGTCATCCAGGCGTCCAGCATGATCGTCAGCGCGACCGGAAAGCCTGCCACGACGACCAACCCGGATACGGTGGTGTCGCCGGGCAAGTCCCAAGAGTTCGAATGGTACATCCATCCGAACATGCAGGAAGGTGTGCGTCAGTTCCATTCGTGGAGCCATGATCGTGAGTTGACGGTGTTGGGGCTGTTCGGAGCTTTCATCGTCGAACCGAAGGGCTCCAAGTATCTCGATCCGCTCGGCACGGGCGCCGCGCCCGATGCGAACAGTGGATGGCAGGTCATGATCGATAACGGTACGGGACCGGACTTCCGCGAGTTCGTGCTGTTCTATCACGAGATCGGCGACGAAGCGTTCCGTCCGCTGAACAAGAAGGGTGACTTCTTGCCGCAGCGCGATCCGCTGACCGATGCCTATCGTCCGGGTGGCCGCGCGATCAACTATCGCAGCGAGCCGTTCGGTATCGACCAGATGCATTTGCAGCACGAGTATTTCGGGTTTGAAGATGAATCGCTGGCCTACAGCGCGTATACCTTCGGCGACCCACCCACCACGGTGGCCCGCGGTTACCTCGGTGACCCGGTCAAGTGGCGTCTCGTGCATGGTGGATCCGAAGTGTTCCACTCCCACCATCCGCACAGCGGAACCATCCGCTGGCAGCGGAGCCCCGGCACAGAGCTGAACACCCTCTGGGCGGCGGGTCAGGATGGACCGGTGAAGTATCCGGTGGTCCGGACGAAGTCTGATCGGGTGGATGTGGAAGTCGTGGGTCCGTCCGAGTCGCTCGACCTGGAACCGGAATGCGGCGGCGGTGGCTGCCAGCATTTGGCCGGCGAATTCCTCTATCACTGCCACGTCGCGCACCACTATGTGGCGGGCATGTGGGGGTACGGCCGGTTCTACAATACCTTGCAGGTCGGCAATGCCCATACCGACACGATGCCGGATATGCGTGAGCTGCCGGATCGGCTGGGCCGCATGAAGCAGGGTGTGTCGTCCGATAAATTGATCGGGACGACCGTCGATTGGTTCGGGAAGACCTTCAAGATCGTCGACAAAGGCCAGAAGACGAACTGGAAGTCCGATCCGGTGATCGTGAACATCAAGGATTGGGTGGAAATGTTCGTCCCGGCCCAGGGTCAACCCGGCCACACCGGGGATGAGAAGGGCCAGATCATGGCCTACGATGCGACGGTGTGGGATTGGAAGTGGGACGGCAACATCGCCCGCGGCGAGCGGGAGAGCACGGCGCTGAATCCCAAGTATCCCGCGGCAGCCAAGTGGGACGACAGCACCAGACCGGCAATCCTGTTCGATCCAACGACGGGAAAAATGGCCTGGCCGTTGTTCAAGCCGCACTTCGGCAAGCGCGTTCCGTTCTCAGCGAACCACAGCGGTGCGCCATGGTTGGAGCCGATTCACCAGGATGAAAACGGTGAGCGGACCTCCGAGCCGGCGAAGCCGGGCGAACAGGGTCGTTGGAGCCTCTGCCCTGACAACGCCAATCGGAAGCATTACAACATTCACTTTGTCCGCATGCCGATCACCCTCGCCAAGAAGCAGGGGAAAGAGCCGGCCATGGTGGATAAAGACGGTCTGATCTACCTTCTTCACGAAGAAGAGCGGTTGACCAGAGCCAATGACGATCTGAAGCTTCCCGCCGTCATCCGCGCCAACGTGTATGACTGCGTGGACCTGTTGTTGACCAGCGAGTGGGACGACGACGATTACACGAACTTCCAGTCGTCCAAGATCAACATCCATCCTCACTTCTTCCAGTTCGACACCGGGAATTCGGACGGTGTGATCTCAGGAATGGAGTATGAGATGTCGGTCCGGCCGTTCACCATGTGGGGCAAGAAGACCAAACATGGTCTGCCGGCACCGATGGTTGCGAAGCTCACCGGCGAAGCCAAAGCCGGGGCCACCTCCATTAAGTTCCAGATGGCGCCTGGCGCCACGCCGTTCCACGTCAACACCGAGTTGATGGTCGGGATGGACTGTTTGGAGAAGGGCAACGATCCGGCGGCGTCACTGCCGCGGGATAAGAGCTGTCAGGAAGTCGCACGTGTCAAAGAAATCAAGGGCGATGTCATCACGTTCTTCAAGCCGCTGAAGCACAACCACCCGGCGGGCGATCTCGTGTCGCCGGAGTTCGTGCGCTATCGGTGGTGGGTGGACGTGGACATGGGAACGGTGTTCTGGCATGACCACGCATTCGGCGCGACGACCTGGCCCCATGGCGGGTTCGGCGTGACGATCGTGGAGCCGTACGGATCCACCTACCATGATCCGAAGAACGGCAAGCTGGTCTACAGCGGGCCGATTGCGGACATTCACAGCAATGAGCCGATCGGAGCCGGTGTCAGCGGCAGCTTCCGTGAGTTGATGGTCTCCATCCACGACACGGTGCCGCACACGGTCAACGTCATCGAAGCCGGCAATCCTCCGGGACAGCCGATCGAAGTGGCGTTGGAAGCGGGCAAGACGGTGTCGTTCCAGATGCCTGATAAGATCTTGAACGCGCCGAACAAGTACATCAACGGCGGAACGCATACGACCGGCAGCGGCTTCAACTTCCGCGCGGCGCCGTTTGCACAACGCCTGTCCAACAATCCGGACACCTCCAAGCTGTTCAGCAGCGCGGTCCACGGTGATCCGGGCACTCCGCTTCTGCGGGCGTACACGGGCGATACCATGGTGTTCCGCCTGTTGCACCA